>NZ_CADCSU010000087.1 GCF_902804475.1 Flavobacterium bizetiae | reverse complement strand
TTATTTTTAATTATTCTAAATAAACTCAATGATTAACTTTCAAATAGAGAAATCAATAAAAAAACAATTGATTTCTTAAAATATAATTAGGTTTAACTTAATATTTGCTTAATTTTTAATGTGCAAAAAGTTAAATCGCAAAGCTCAACTTCATTAAAAAAAAGATAAA
The DNA here is from genome assembly GCF_902804475.1 of Flavobacterium bizetiae. GTDB lineage: Bacteria > Bacteroidota > Bacteroidia > Flavobacteriales > Flavobacteriaceae > Flavobacterium > Flavobacterium bizetiae. The sequence goes on along the minus strand of NZ_CADCSU010000087.1, from coordinate 204,266 downwards.
TACAATAAAAAAAGCCCGCTTACAACATAAGCGGGCTTTTAAAAATTAGGTTTATTTTATATTTCCAGATCTAAAATCGTTTCTTTTAGTTCTTCAATTATTATTTTTATATCAGTTTCAGAGGTGCGCCAATTTACAAAAGAAGCTCTTATTCCTTTTCGGTTTTGATATACTGTTGGTGTCATAAACACTTTTCCTTTATCATTTAAAAGGCTTAAAAACTGACTTACTTTATCCTGATTGTGATCTCCTTTTAAAGTAAAACAGACATTATTAAGACGAATGGGCGCCAAAAGTTCAAACCTATCATCTTCAATAAGTTCATTTGCAAAATGTAATGCTAAGGCTGTACTTTTTTCTATAATATCTGCAAATCCTTCTTTCCCATAAGCTATTAGCGAAAACCAAACAGGCAAAGCTCTTAAACGACGAGAATTTTCGGGTAATACATTCAGATAATTAAAGTTCTCTAACGGATTCCCTAAATAGGGCGCGTTCGAATTCTGAAAAGTTTCTATTTGAAGATGTACATGTTTTTCTTTAATCAGGTAAAAAGCACTTTCGTAGGGTACATTTAGCCATTTATGGCAATCAATAGTAATACTATCAGCACCTTCCCAACCGTTTACAAGATGTTTAAATTTTTCTGAAACGGACGCAAAACCTCCAAAAGCAGCATCAATATGCCACCAGAAATGGTATTTTTCTTTTAGTTTTGAAATGGCTATAAAATCATCAAAATCAGCTGTGTTTACGGTTCCTGCGCTCGAAATCAGGATAAAAGGTTTGCCGTTTAAATTTTGAATGTTTTTTTCTAAATCATCAATATCAACAGCTTCACGATTACCTTCAATGGTTTTAATTGTGGTGTAATTATTACTTCCAATTCCTAACATCGCCAATGTTTTTATTGAAGATGAATGTGGCGTTGCAGTAAGAATATTGATTGTTTCAGTTATTCCGGTCTTTGCAAAATCTTTTCCTGATTGTGCTCCAAACCATTGTCTGGCAACACCCAAACAAGTAAAATTTGACATGGTTGCTCCTGTTACAAAACCACCTAAAAAAGATTTTGGCAAGTCTAATAATTGCAACAACAAATTGATGGTTTCAAATTCTATTAAAGCCGAAACTCCTCCCTGCGCTTTTATTGCCTGCGTATTTTGATCATAAACTGATGCTAACCAATCTCCCACAATCGAAGCCGGAGTTGAACCACCGGTTACGAAACCTAAATACCTTGGCCCGGGCGAAGCGACCATCAATGGAGCCAATCGTTCTTTAAATTCTTTTAGCGCCGCCAATGATCCTAATCCTTCTTCATCTAAATGTCGCGTTGGATCAATTGTATTGTTAGTTGAAGTTGGAATATTCTCCAGATCGTTCAGAAAATCTAAACTTTGATGTTTGGCCTGATTTAGTATATTTTCGAGATCATTGAGATCATGTTGAAGTATTGCATTCATTCTATAGTTTTTAAATGCTTGTACAAAAGTGCCGTTGTAGACATTGCCCACAAATAACACTGATTAAGCTGATTAACACTGATTTTTTATTTATTGTTGAAAAAAAATTACCACTTGGTTTTTTCAGAAAACCGCGAGACCATCATAGAAGAAATTACGTCGCCGTTGGCATTTAATAAAGTAGCAATAGGATCAACGAGAGTACCTAGGATCATGGCAACCGGCAAAGCTTGTTCCATTGGAAAACCGTAAACGGTAATGGCCAGAATTTCTCCTATATAACCTCCGTTCGGGATTCCGCCTTCGACAATCGATACAATTATGGTAATTCCTAATGCTAAAAGTATCGTAGATGGTGAAGTAAAATCTTTACCAAACATCGCAAAAAGAAAGGTTATTTTTAAAATAGACGACATACTCGAACCATCTTTGTGCAAAGGTGCTCCCAACGGAATAACTAAATTTCTGACGTGCTTAGGGATGCCCATTTTTTCAGCGGCATCGAGGTTTGCCGGAATTGTTGCAATACTGCTGCAGGTTCCTATCGCTGTTAATGAAGGCGTGATATTATTAGTCCAGAAAACAACAAAAGCTCTTTTTCCTCCAGCCACTAAAGCATACAAACTAAAAAATACAAAAAAGTAAAAAATACAAGCCAGATAATAAACACCTAACGGTTTGGCATAAACACCAAATAATTGCGGACCATAATAACTAACCTGATAGGCAAAATAAGCTCCTAAACCTATTGGAGCCAATTTCATAATCATCGTTAAAAGCTGTTTCATTACTTCGTTTCCTGAATCCAGAAAACTCTTGAAAGCATTTCCTTTTTCTCCTGATTGCAAAGTGGCAAATCCTATTAAAAATGAAAAGATAATGAGCGCCAACATGCTTTTTCGAGATAATAACTCATAAAAATCATTGGTTGTAAGCAATTGCGCAATCTGATCACCCACACTTCCGGATTGAATATTCTCTAAAGGAACTTTGGTAATTATAATATTTTCATGAATAGGAAAAAGATAAACGGCTATAATCATGACAATAGCCGAAATAAGAAGTGTTCCTAAAAAAACCGCGATCATGATTACAAATAATCTTCCTAGTTTTTCTGTTTTTTCCAGATTGGCAATAGAAGAAGTAATCGTAAAAAAGACAAGCGGAATAATGGCTGTAAAAAGCAAGTTCAGAAATATATCTCCAACAGGTTTTATAACGGCGACTTTTTCTTTAAAAACTAAACCGAAGATACTTCCAATTATAATTCCTCCCAGAAGTAATAAAACGCTGCTGTAACTTTTTAGAAAATTGATTTTTTTAATCTCCATGGTTTAATCGTATTATAATTTGGAAATAGAAACGTGAAATAAAAATCAATTAAATTAGTCAAAAAAAGAGTGCTGAAACTATTTTTTTATGCCACTGATTAAAAGGATTTCAAATGATTTTTTAATTTATGCGAATTAAATGTGTCGTCAGGCACTAAATATTGGAGATTGATCGTAAATTCGAAATGTGTCGGCGTGCCGTAGGTACGCATAGATATCGGTTTGTTGCGTACCTACGGCACGCCAAATCTATTTTAATTCATGATTTCTACCAACATTTAGTACCTAACGCTACAAAATAAAGAGTTTACGTCATGAATTCGCTAACCATTATTTCTCTAATACCATAGTTGTAAAAGCCCTGTCGACCAATTCTCCGGTTTTGCTTTTTACTTTCTCTGTTAAAGTCTCTTTATTGATGATTTTGAATTCCGATTTTGCTATTAATTCTTCGGCTTTTTCAGTGCTGTATAGCTCAAACTCGAATTGGGTAAAAGGAAGTTGTTTCATGAAACTTTCTTCGGCAAAAGTGATACATAATATTCCCTTTGGCTTTAAAACCCTATAAATTTCTGAAAGCAATTTTTCAGGTTCCTGCCAGAAATAGATCGTGTTTACTGTAAAAATTTTATCGAAAGAAGCTTCCTGAAACGGAATTGTATCTCCGTCATAAATCGAAAAGAAGGCTTGTTTTTGCGAAACAAAATTCCTGTTGATCTGGCGCGCTTCCTGAAACATTAATTCAGACATTTCGAGTCCGTAGTATTTAATATTTTCAGCTTGTTCGAATATAAATGCTACATGTCCTGCGTTTCCATGACCTAGTTCAAGAATTGTATTTCCTGCTGTTATATGTAGATTTTGAATCGAATGATGTGTCATGTTGATGTTAGTTTCATTCATCATGTTACCCATTTCGATCCCTTTTTCTCCCTTGGGATGTTTTAACTGAGAAGCTATTGCTTGTAATTCTTCTTGTTTCATAATGGTAAAAATTAAATTCCAAATTTAAAAATCCAAATTCCAAGCCTTGCTTGTCATTGCGGGGAACGAAGCAACCGCACTATCAAAAGTACAAAAGATAAGCAACATGAGATTGCTTCGTTCCTCGCAATGACATTAAAAAAGATGGCTCGCAATCTGGCGAATATTCTCTGATTTCCCCATTGAGTAATAATGTAAAACAGGAACTCCGGCCGCTTTTAATTCTAATGATTGCTGAATTGCCCATTCGATACCTATTTGTCTGATTTCAGCATTACTCTTGCATTGATCTACGGCATGAATTAAATCTTCAGGCAAATCGATACGGAAAATTTGTGGCAAAACCTGTAAATGTCTTTGAACGGCAATAGGTTTGATTCCAGGAATAATAGGAATTGTGATTCCTATTTCTCTGGCTTTTTCTACAAACTTGAAATATTTTGAGTTGTCGAAAAACATCTGTGTTACCACATAATCAGCTCCGGCATCTACTTTTTCTTTTAGTCTTTTTAAGTCTGATTGCAATGATGGAGATTCTAAATGTTTCTCCGGATAACCAGCAACTCCAATACAGAAATTGGCTCTGTTGTCAGCATCCATTACTTCATGAAGGTATTTACCCTGATTAAGTAAACTAATTTGTTTCACCAAATCAATGGCGTAATCGTTTCCTCCTGCTTTTGGCATAAAATATTGCTCGTCTTTCATGGCATCACCACGCAAAGCCATCACATTGTCGATTCCTAAATAGTTACAATCTACCAAAAGATATTCGGTTTCTTCTTTTGTAAATCCTCCGCAAAGTACGTGAGGAACGGTATCTACGTTGTATTTATGTTTTATAGAAGCGCAAATTCCAAGCGTTCCCGGACGCATACGAGTTAACTTTTTGTCTAAAAGTCCGTTGCCTTTATCAATATAAATATACTCTTCACGAGAAGTCGTTACATCAATAAATGGTGGTTTAAACTCCATCAACGGATCGATATTATCGTATAATTCCTGAATGCTTTTCCCCTTTTGAGGCGGAATAATTTCAAATGAGAATAATGTATTTCCTTTGGCGTTTTCTATATGTTCTGTTACTTTCATTCTTTTTTAGTTGATAGTTTTTGGTTGATGGTTGATGGTTCTTATCGAACTCAACAAGTACAACTTCAACTATATTAATTTTTTATAGTAGTTAATAAAACCGTTTAATAACTTTTTACAAGTTTGAATCTGTGCTAACACAATATTAAATGTATTCTCATCAATGTATTTTTGATCTAATGCTAAATAAAATTGTGTTTCTAATTCATATAATGATCCTCTTGAAATATGAAGAAAGTGTATTGTGTCTTTTGATGTTTGACGCCCACAACCTTCCGCTATATTTGAAGGAATTGAGATTGCCGCTCTTCTCATCTGATTTGTCAATCCAAATAATTCTTCCTTTGGAAACAGTTTAGAAGAGTCATACAATAAATTCACCAACTTCCGCGCTTCAATCCAAACTTCCAATTTACTGTATTCCATTTTTATTAGTTGTTTGTTGATGGTTGACAGTTATTGGTTCTTCTATAGTAATCTATCAACCAAAAACCATCAAGTATTCTAGTCTGCTATATTAGGGTTTAACCATTTCATCGCGTAATCTGTTGGTACATTACGTCGTTTGGCGTAATCTACCACCTGATCTTCTTTTATTTTTCCGAGTCCGAAATACCTGCTTTTTGGGTTTCCGAAGTAATATCCAGAAACCGATGAAGCCGGCCACATTGCCATACTTTCCGTCAAGGTTACTCCAATTTCTTCGGCTACATTTAAAAGTTTCCAGATGGTTGGTTTCTCCAGGTGATCCGGACATGCAGGATATCCTGGCGCAGGACGAATTCCTTTATAATTTTCTTTAATCAATTCTTCGTTGGTTAAAGATTCTTCGATATCATAACCCCAGAATTCTTTACGAACTTTTTCGTGAAGATATTCGGCGAAAGCCTCAGCAAAACGATCGGCTAAAGCTTTAACCATGATCGAATTATAATCGTCAAGATCTTTTTCAAATTCAGCCGCCCATTCGTCTACACCAAAACCTGTGGTTACACAAAAAGCCCCTATATAATCTGTAATTCCTGAATCTTTTGGCAAAATAAAATCGGCTAAAGCAATGTTTGGAGCGCCTTTCGTTTTTTGTGATTGCTGACGAAGCGTTAAGAATTTCTCTAAAACTTTTCCGTTTTCATCACGCAATTCAATATCGTCATCATCCACCTGATTCGCAGGAAAAATTCCGTAAATACCTTTTGCTTTTAGTTTTTTCTCTGCCAAAATTACTTTCAGCATCGCCTGAGCGTCAGCAAAAACCGAAGTCGCTTCTTTACCCACAACCTCATCCGTTAAAATTGCAGGATATTTTCCGTACAATTCCCAAGTCTGAAAAAATGGCGTCCAGTCTATATACGGAACCAAAACATCTAATTCAACTTCAACGATTTGTTTCCCAATTATTTTTGGTTTTGTTGGAGTATATTCAGACCAATCTAACGGAAATTTATTTCTTCGGGCATCTTCAATCGACAGGAAATTTTTATCTCTTGAACGATTTAAGAATGTTTCTCTAAAAGAATCATATTCTGCACGAATATCCGCCGCATATATTTTTCGGTTATGATCTAACAGGTTTCCTGCCACGGTAACGGCTCTCGAAGCATCGTTTACGTGAATTACAGTTTCCCTGTATTGCGGAGCGATTTTCACGGCTGTATGTGCGCGCGAAGTTGTTGCTCCACCAATCATAATAGGGATTTTAATTCCTTGTTTGTCTAATTCTTTAGCCAAATACACCATTTCATCAAGCGAAGGTGTAATCAGTCCGCTTAAACCAATAATGTCGACATTATGTTCAATCGCCGCAGCAATAATTTTTTCTGGAGGCACCATAACACCAAGATCTACAATCTCATAGTTATTACACGCCAAAACCACCGAAACAATATTTTTACCAATATCGTGAACGTCACCTTTTACGGTTGCCATCAATATTTTTCCGTTTCCTTGTTTGTCTCCCGCTTGTTTACTTGCTTCGATATAAGGCAATAAATACGCAACGGCTTTTTTCATTACACGTGCCGATTTTACTACCTGAGGCAAGAACATTTTTCCGCTCCCGAATAAATCTCCAACAACATTCATTCCCGTCATCAAATTAATTTCGATAACTTCAATAGGTTTTGTTGCGGCAAGACGCGCTTCTTCAACATCTTCTTCAATAAAAGCGTCAACTCCTTTTACCAATGAGTGCGTAATACGTTCCTGAACCGTTCCTAAACGCCATTCCTGAATCGCTTTTTCATCACTTTTTACTTCACCTTTTACGTTCTCAGCAAAATCCAAAAGTCTTTCTGTTGCGTCGTCACGTCGGTCAAGAATTACATCTTCAACGTGTTCTAATAAATCCTTTGGGATGTCATCATAAATCGAAAGCATCTCCGGATTTACAATTCCCATTGTCATTCCATTCTTGATCGCATGGTATAAAAACACCGAGTGCATCGCTTCACGAACCGTATCGTTTCCTCTAAAAGAGAATGAAACGTTACTTACACCACCGCTAATATGTGCGTGCGGCAAGTTTTCACGAACCCATTTTGTACCTCTAAAAAAGTCCAAAGCATTTAAGCGATGTTCTTCCATTCCGGTTGCAACGGGAAAAATATTCAAATCGAAAATAATATCCTGTGGAGGAAAACCAACTTTATTAACCAAAATATCATACGAACGCTGACAAATCTCAACTCTTCGATCATAATTATCCGCCTGACCAACTTCATCAAAAGCCATAATAATCGCTGCAGCTCCGTAACGTTTGATTAATTTGGCATGGTGAATAAAGGCTTCTTCTCCTTCTTTCAACGAAATCGAGTTTACAACACTTTTTCCTTGTACTACTTTTAGACCTGCTTCAATGATTTCCCATTTCGAACTATCGATCATAATCGGCACTCTCGAGATGTCGGGTTCTGATGCAATTAAATTCAAAAATTTAGTCATTGCCTGAACCCCATCAAGCATTCCCTCATCCATATTAATATCGATGATTTGTGCTCCTCCTTCTACTTGTTGTCTTGCAATATCAAGTGCCTCGTCATACTTCTCTTCCTTGATCAGGCGAAGGAATTTTCTTGAACCTGTAACATTTGTACGCTCGCCAATGTTTACAAAAACACTAGTAGGCGTAATAATCAACGGTTCTAATCCTGCTAATACAAGGTCTCTTCTATTTTCTGTCATTTCTTTTCTAAGTTACTAAGCTCCTAAGTTGCTTAGGTTCTAAGTTTTTTTATTCTATATTTTTTTAGGCGTTTAAACCTGTAATCTTTAATCTTATTTTGGGCGTGTCCCTCCGGGTCGGGCTATCCGCTATTAGTCCTCGCACTTCCTTCGTCAGGCTGTGGGCTAGCCGCTTCTATCCCTCACGCGACATTCGGTTTCAATTTCAACGGAATAAATTCCGTTGCTACCAATCTGTTGTTCCTACGAAACATTTATTTCCAATTAAACTCTTAATCAATAAAAACATGTTTTTCGAATCCTCCGTAAAACCTTTATTTTGCAGGCACCGGTGAGATGCTTGCGCTAGCTGTAATATTCAAAGCGATTTCGTTTAATGATCGAAGTAACTCATTTATATTATTTTTTGCCGAAACTTCATTGGCTAATCGTAACCTTTTTACCCCAATAAGTGCATCTGAAATTTTAGCGCTACCCGATTGTTTAATATTCTTACTAAACTTTAATTCATTTTTGTAATAAAACTTATACTCTATTGTAGTTTTGACCGTAAAAGTCGTACCAAAAAAAGGTTGATCTACAGAGATTAAATTAATTTCAAGAACCCAGTCGTCATCATTTGTAATCGAATCTATTTTCGAAAATATTTCAGATTCAATAACAGACTTTTTAAATGCCTCTTCAAAATTTTCATTAGAAATCTTAGACGTCCATAATGGATTTGTTTTTTTTCCGCCTGTAACAGATTTTATGTAAATTTTATCTCCAATTTTTTTTTCTGCTTTATAATTTTTAACCGTCATCCCTTCAATGCTTGCTGACGAAGCACATTGCGTAAGTAAAATTGAAAGAAAGACCAATAAACCTAAATATTTTAATTTCATATTAATTCTTCAAGGACAACTATATTTTCTTTATATAAATTTTTACACCAATACTGGCGCCACTCTCGGCTTATAATCCTTCGCCACTTCAGCAATTAATCGAATATGATCTGGAGTTGTTCCGCAACAACCACCAATAATATTGATTAAATTATCGTCTAAATATTCTTTGATGAATGCCTGAGTTTGTTCTGGTGTTTCATCGTATTGTCCGAATGCGTTTGGCAAACCAGCATTTGGATGCGCCGAAACATTAAAACTTGTATGTTGTGCTAATGTTTTCAAGTATGGTTTCAATAAATCAGCTCCAAGAGCGCAATTGAATCCTACACTCAATAATGGAATATGTGATACCGAAATCAAAAACGCTTCTACTGTTTGTCCTGAAAGTGTTCTTCCTGAAGCATCGGTAATTGTTCCTGAAACCATGATAGGGATATCAAGATTACGTTCGTCCTTTACTTCTTCAATAGCAAAAAGTGCCGCTTTTGCGTTTAAGGTATCGAAGATGGTTTCTACCAAAAGTAAATCGCAACCTCCATCCATTAAGGCTTCTACTTGTTGTTTGTAAGCAATACGTAAATCATCAAATGTTACCGCTCTGTAACCCGGATCGTTTACATCTGGTGACATACTTGCCGTACGGTTTGTCGGGCCAATTGAACCGGCTACAAAACGTGGTTTGTCCGGATTTTTGGCTGTAAATTCGTCTGCTACTTCTCTTGCGATTTTAGCCGATTCGTAGTTTAGTTCGTAAACCAAATCTTCCAGGAAGTAATCGGCCATACCGATTGTCGTTCCTGAAAAAGTGTTGGTTTCTACGATGTCTGCGCCAGCTTCGTAATAAGCGGCGTGGACATCGCGGATCGCTTGTGGTTGTGTTATGGATAGTAAATCGTTGTTTCCTTTTAATGGATGCGGGAAATCTTTGAAACGCTCTCCGCGAAAATCTTCTTCGGAGAAATTATAGCGCTGCAACATGGTTCCCATTGCTCCATCAAGGATTAGGATATTTTTTTTTATTGCTTCCTGAATTGTTATTGACATATCTTTTGACTTTTAGCTGCTAAGACACTAAGGTTCTAAGTTGCTAAGTTTTTATTTAATTATAATTTCCGTTTTAAAAACCTGTCGGTTTTAATACGATTTTGATTCACATTAATTCCAAAAATTCACTTTGTTGGCTCATTAGCCCCGATTGAAGTGGAAATCCTTTTGCTTTTTTCTTTAAAAAGTAAAAGATTGCAACGAAAAGCGGGAACGATTGATGGCAAAAATGCGCCAATGATTCGCTCATGATACCAAAGTGAATTCGGTAAAATTATATTGTAAGTTGTCAGGAAGAGTTTTGAGAAATACTTTTATGTATTTGTGTTATCTATCTTAAATACTATGGTTAGTATAAAGTAGAATGTAGCACCTTCTTTATGATAAAGGGTTGCTAAGGTTTCATTGGGTCTTTTCCCTCCGCCTTTCGTGATAACTTTCAGTAATTTTAAGAACAGTGCAAAGTAAAGACATAACCTGAACAATTGCAAGTGTTTTTTAAAGTTTCTAAGTGGCTAAGATTCTGAGGGTCTAAGTTTGTTTTTTTTAAGGAGCTGAGAGACTAAGATTCTAAGATACTGAGTTTATAAGTTTAATATTTTACTTATATTAAAAGCTCCAGCGGAGCGTAATATTTATAAAAAAATTATCCCCACAAAATAAAGCTCCAGCGGAGCGACATAGGGATCATGTTTTGAACATAATATTTCACCCCGCTGGGGCTCTATTTAAAAACTCAATTATGCTATTCTATAAATATATCATCCCTCTGGGATTCTTAATAATAGTGAATAAAAAAAGCCCAAACCATAATGGTTTGGGCTTTATATATAAAAATCTTAGTATCTTAGTCGCTTAGCAACTCAGAACCTCAAATTAAACAATCGCCTTAACAACTGCTTTTGGAGCTTCTTTACGAGTTCCGTCGAAACCGTCTACACCAGAAACTGTTGTATATTTCAATACGTATTTTTTACCTGGATTGATGATTTGGTATGCTGCCTGACACATTAAAGTTGCTTCGTGGAAACCACAAAGGATTAATTTTAATTTTCCAGGGTATGTATTAACGTCTCCAATAGCGAAGATTCCCGGAATATTAGTTTGGTAATCTAATGCATTGTTTACTTTAATGGCATTTTTCTCGATTTCTAATCCCCAGTCTCCAATTGGACCTAATTTTGGTGTTAATCCGAAAAGTGGGATAAAGAAATCTGTTTCGATTTTACGGTGCGCTCCGTTTTCTTCGATATCTAATGATTCAACATGCTCAGCACCATTGATTCCGATAACTTCTGCTGGTGTAATTAATTTAATTTTTCCGGCAGTTTTTAATTCCTGTACTTTTTCTACTGAATCAAGAGCTCCTCTAAATTCGTTTCTACGGTGAATTAATGTTACTTCTGAAGCTACATTTGCCAAGAAGATACTCCAGTCTAATGCTGAATCTCCTCCTCCTGCAATTACAACTCTTTTGTCTCTGAATTTTTCAGGATTTTTGATGAAGTATTTTACTCCTTTATCTTCATAAAACTCGATATCTTCGATAAGTGGTTTACGAGGCTCAAAACTTCCTAAACCTCCTGCGATAGCAATAACCGGCGCGTGAAATTTAGTTCCTTTATTTGAGGTTACGATAAAACTTCCGTCTTCTTGTTTTTCGATCGTTTCAGCACGTTCTCCTAATGTATAACCTGGCTCAAATTGTTTAATTTGTTCTTGTAAGTTATCAATTAAATCTCCTGCTAAAACTTCCGGGAAACCAGGAATATCATAAATAGGTTTTTTAGGATATAATTCAGAAAGTTGTCCTCCTGCTTGTGGCAAAGCATCTAGGATATGACATTTTAATTTTAGTAATCCTGCCTCGAAAACGGCAAATAAACCTGTTGGTCCTGCTCCAATTATAAGTATATCTGTTTTAATCATTATGTTGTTGTTTATAATCATTCTTAATAATACAAAGAAACGAATAATATATTCTAATGTCAAATGATTTTTATCATTGATTTCCTTGCTAAATTTTTTACTCTTTATTTTTTAATGAAGCGGTAATCTCGTTCATCCATCGGGTTATCCCGAAGCCTCGGGACGACGCTACAATATAAATCGTTCCTTCGGAACCTCTTTTCTTATCCTTTATTTTTCAATGAATCGGTAATCTCGTTCATTCTTCTAACCTTGTCTTCAAAATTACCTTTCAAAGTTTTCCTGTATTCATTGAGGTTTTCGACCATTTTATTGATATCCTCGGGGATAACTTCTTCGAAAAATTCCCGTAACCTTTTGGCGGTTGTTGGTGATTTCCCGTTAGTTGAAATCGCAATTTTCACATTTCCTTTTGTTACGATTCCGCCTAAATAGTAATCGCATAAATCTGGCGTATCGGCAATATTGCAAATCAAATAACGCTTTCGGGATAAGTCGTATACCTTTTTATTGACTTTTAAATCATCGGTACAGGCAATAACCATATGGCGTTTTTTGAGCATTTTCTTTTTAAACTTCGATTTTGTTAATGTAACCGAAGGATGTTTCTCTGCCAAAACCTTTATTTCTAAATGGAAATTTGGCGCTACCACCTCAACATTTGCATTAGGACTCGACTTTAGTAAAAAAGAAAGCTTTTCTAATCCTACATTTCCTCCTCCAACAATCAAAACGTTCAAATTATGAAGTTTTAAGAATATTGGATATAATTCGTTTTGTTCCATTTTAATTTAATTTCATCTAAACAAAATTAGATGATTTACCAATGAGATGTTCCTGATGGAACATTTTTCTTTGGCAACATTGGGTTGATCAACTCCGTTATTGTCATGCGTACATCGGGTTAAAACCCGACGATACAATATCAATTGTTCCTTCGGAACTTTATCTTGTGATTTCTTTTGATAGAAATTCTTCGTAAAATCCTTTTAGTTTATTGCTTTCGCGAACCACTTCTCCTAAAACAATAATGGCTGGTGAACTCAATTCTTTTTCTTTTACAATATTCAGAATCGAATCTACTGTTCCAACTCCTACTTTTTCATCAGAAGTTGTTCCGTTTTGAATGATCGCTACGGGTAGATTTCCTTTACCTTCTTTTTGAAACAAATCGATAATCTGAGGCAATTTGTGCATTCCCATCAAAATAACTACTGTTGCAGAAGATTGCGCCGCCAAAGCTACATCCGAAGATAATTTTCTGTCAGAAGTTGTTCCGGTAATCGCCCAAAAACTTTCTGAAACACCTCTTTTAGTTATCGAAATTCCCTGACTTGCAGGAACAGCAACAACTGAAGAGATTCCGGGAATTACAAAAGTTTCAATTCCGAAGCTTTCTACAAATTCTATTTCTTCGCTTCCGCGTCCAAAAATAAACGGATCTCCACCTTTTAAGCGCACTACATTTCCGTACGTTAAAGCATTATCAACAATCAACTGATTGATTTGATCTTGGGTATAGGCGTGATTTCCTATCTTTTTTCCAACAAAAATTTTGATGGCATTTTTAGGTGCGTGTGCTAAGATCTCATCATTGGCTAAGGCATCATACAAAACCACATTTGCTTCAGCTAGTGCTTTTACAGCTTTGAGCGTAAGCAAATCCGGATCGCCGGGACCTGCGCCAACTAAAGTTACTTTTGGTTTGATATTAAGCATTTGCTAATTCTTGAGCTCTGTATTTTTCGATAGTATCAAAAAATGAAATTCCTTGTTGAATATATGCTTTTGCAAATGCTTCTGAAGGCTCATTTTGATTGATTTGATATACTAATTCTCTAAATGTTGTTGGCAATTCTATTTTAGATGTTGCGATGAAAACAGTATCAAATAAGTCTACAATTCCTGCGTGATTATTTGTTTTTTCGTTTTCTGAAAGCAACAATGCTTTTGCACCATTTACAAATCCTGCATAAGCATGATAAATAGCATCTGACCATTTTCCTTCGTCGAATGATTCCTGAGCAAACGTCAATTTATCTTTGGCTTCTAATAATAATGTAGCTACTAAATCAATTACAACTCCGGCACATTCTCCTACTCCAACTGCTTTTACATAGTTGTCTGCATTACCCCAGTCTACGAAATCAGCTTCGGTTAAATTGGTTACATCTGCAAAAGGTTTTAAAATTTCATAGAAATATTTCTCTCCTTTTAGATCGTAATAATTAAGGAATTTTTCTCCGTTTGCATTCGCATCAAAATCATTTAAGATAGTACGCAATGCATCTGGTCCTCTTCGGCTTGGAATTTTAATTACTTTATCAGCAAAACGTCCTGATCCGTTTCCTAATCTTCCTCCGCCTAATAAAACCTGTAAAGCCGGAGCTACTAATTTTCCTGAATTGATCGACATTCCCTGAAAACCAATTGCCGACATATTATGTTGCCCGCAAGCATTCATACAACCCGAAATTTTAATCTCAATTTCCTGATTGTTTAAATACTGAGGATATTCTGCATTTAAAACTTTTTCTAATTCTTCTGCAATACCGGTACTACTTGCAATCCCCAAATTACAAGTATCTGTACCCGGACATGCCGTAATATCTGCTGTAGAATTATATCCTAAATGAACAAAATTCAGTTTGGCTAATTCCTGATAAAAGAAAGGTAAATTCTCCTCTTTTACGTGACGTATTACAATATTTTGACGCAATGAAAAACGTAGTTCGTTTGCTGCGTAATTTTTAATTAAATCAGCTAATAATCTGGCTTTATCAGTATAAAAATCTCCTAATAAAACTTTGATCCCAATAGCATAATAACCTTCTTGTTTTTGTGCAATTACATTCGATTTTTTCCAGGCTTCATATGCTTTGGTATCTTCGATTGTAACTTGCGGCACTTCTAATAAAGGTTCCGGAATTGGTCCGTCAAAAGCTGTTGTGTCGATTTCGTAAGTTTCGAAAGCGATTGCTTTTTTCTCTTTTTCAACCAAATCAAGGAAAACATCTCTTCCCATTTCTTTGATTAAAAATTTCATACGGGCTTTCATTCTTTTTGCACGTTCTCCGTATCGGTCAAATATACGAATCACACCTTCTGCCGTTGGAATGATTTGATTTGCCGGAACGAATTCCGTAAGCAATTCTGCATGTGCCGGCTGAGATCCTAAACCTCCTCCTAACATGATTTTGAAACCACGAACACCATCAACAATTTTAGGGATAAATCCTAAATCGTGTAAATAGCTCAAGGCTGTATCTTCGTCTGAAGATGAAAACGAAATTTTGAATTTACGTCCCATTTCCTGACAAATCGGGTTTCTTAATAAGTATTGAAACAAAGCGTGTGCATAAGGCGAAACATCAAATGGTTCGTTTACATCTACACCTGCTAATTCGCTTCCTGTAATATTTCTAACGGTGTTTCCACAAGCTTCACGCAAGGTAACATCGTCTTTAGCCAAATTTGCCCAAAGTTCTGGAGTTCTGTCTAAACTTACATAGTGAATCTGAATGTCCTGACGTGTTGTAATATGCAAACGTCCTGTAGAATATTCATCAGAAACTTTAGTAATACGTACCAATTGTTCGCTCGTAACTTTACCGTAAGGCAACTTGATACGAATCATTTGAACGCCTTCCTGACGTTGCCCATAAATTCCGCGTGCTAAACGAAGACTACGAAAACGCTCATCATCAATTTTTCCTCCACGGAATAAGTGAATCTTTTTTTCTAAATCGATGATCTCTTTCTGAACAATCGGATTTTCTATTTCTGTTCTAAAACTTTCCATTTTCTTTTTGCTTTTGGCTTTTAGCTATAGCTAACTTTAACTTTCTTATTTTGTGCTCAAGGCTAAGTCTATCGCATTTTATCTAATAAATCCAACTCCCGCGGTGGTATTGGTTGCTGTATCAATTAAGATAAAAGCGCCGTTTGATTTATTATCATTATAGGCATCAAAATATAATGGTTTACTTAATTTGATGCTTACTTCTCCTATTTCGTTTATCGCTAATTGCGATGCTTCTTTTGTTCCTGAATAGTCTGTCGAGATAGTATTTTTAATACTTTCTACTTTGGCTAAAACTGAATTTGTATTGTGTTGTACAATATATTTTGTTCCTGCAACCAGCTTTTTACTGTCCATCCAACAAACTGTTGTACTGATTTCTTTTTCAATTTTTGGAAGTTCAGATGATTTTACAATCATATCGCCTCTTGTTACATTGATATCATTTTCTAATTCGATTGTAATCGAAGAACCTGCAACGGCTTCATCAAATTGTTTGTCGAAAAAGTGAATTTTAGAAACTTTAGATTCTGTTAAAGAAGGTAAAACCGTAACGGCATCTCCAACTTTAATTGAGTTTCCGTATAATTTTCCTGCGTATCCTCTAAAATCGTGGTACTCTTCTGTTTTAGGACGAATAACGGTCTGAACCGGAAAACGTGCTTTTCCTGCTTCAAAAACATCTTCGGCATCTAATCCTTCTAAATGTTGTAAAACAGTCTGACCTGTATACCAAGGCATATTTTCTGATTGATCCACCACGTTTCCGCCATTGATTGCACTTAACGGAATATAACTTACGTTTTGTTCCTTAAAAGTACTTTTTGCGTTTAATGCCTGAAAATCTGCTTTGATTTTATTGAAAACTTCTTCAGAATAATCTACTAAGTCCATTTTGTTAATAGCTACAATTACCTCTTTTACTCTCAATAAATTATTGATAAAAAAGTGACGATAAGTCTGCTCAATAACTCCTTTTCTCGCATCAATTAAAATAATAGAAACCTGAGAAGTCGAAGCTCCTGTAACCATGTTTCTTGTATATTCTACGTGACCCGGAGTATCGGCAATAATGTAACTTTTCTTTGCAGTCGAAAAATAAATATGCGCAACATCAATCGTGATTCCTTGTTCTCTTTCGGCCACTAAACCATCAGTTGCTAATGAAAAATCAAGATAATCATATCCTTTTTGTCTGCTGCTTTTTTCGATTGCTTCTATTTTGTCAGTCGTCAATGATTTTGTGTCGTACAATAATCTCCCGATCAAAGTACTTTTTCCATCATCTACACTTCCTGCTGTTGCTATTTTTAAAACTTCCATTCTTACTATATTGTTTCAGGTTTAAAGCTTCACGTTCTTTCGAAACTTATAAATCTGTATGTTTTTGTTTTTTTGATTCTAACTTTTAATTAATTCTGAATTGCATTTATAATTCACAACTCATAATTATTAAAAGTATCCTTGTTGTTTTCTTTTCTCCATTGCGGCTTCAGAACGTTTGTCATCGATTCTGGCTCCTCTTTCAGAAATAGTAGATTCTCTAATTTCTCCTACTACTTCCTGGATTGTTGCTGCATAAGATTCAACAGCGGCTGTACAACTCATATCTCCAACGGTTCTGAAACGAACAATTCTTTCTTCGATTTGCTCGTCTTCTTCCTGATACACATAAGGAGAATGCGACCAGATTAAACCGTCTCTCAAAAAAACTTTTCTTTTATGTGAAAAATAGATTGATGGAATCTCGATGTGTTCTTTTTCGATATAACTCCAAACATCTAATTCTGTCCAGTTTGAAATTGGGAAAACACGAACGTTTTGTCCGTTTTCTATTTTTCCATTCAAAATATCAAATAACTCAGGTCTTTGATTTTTTTCGTCCCATTGACCGAAATCATCACGAACCGAAAAAATACGTTCTTTAGCTCTTGCTTTTTCTTCATCACGACGTGCTCCACCAATACAAGCATCAAATTTAAATTCTTCGATTGCATCTAAAAGTGTTGTGGTCTGTAAGCTGTTTCTACTAGAATATTTCCCAGTTTCTTCAACCACTTTTCCTTCATCAATAGCATCCTGAACATTACGAACGATTAATTCTAATCCTAATTCTTCTACCAATTTATCTCTGAAAGCAATTGTTTCAGGAAAATTGTGTCCTGTATCAACGTGCAAAAGAGGAAACGGAATTTTAGCAGGAAAAAATGCTTTTTGTGCCAAACGCACTAATGTTATAGAATCTTTTCCTCCAGAAAAAAGTAAAACAGGTTTGTCAAATTGTGAAATTACTTCTCTGAAAATGTATATCGCTTCACTCTCTAAAGCGTTTGTTTTTAATACTGAACTTGAACTCATTTGATATTTTGTTTAATGCTTGATAGTTTTCCAATTTTAAGATCGTTGTGAGTTTAATCTAAAACCTGTAATACTATCGTTATTCTGTGTTTTTTGTTTTTGTTTTTTCAACGGATTTCAATTCGTTGGTTCGAGACGTTATCTTCTTCAATCTCCATCGTGTCGAAATCCATTGCAATCTTATAAATCCCCCGGATTAAAATCCGGCGCTACAATATGGATCGTTCCTCTGGAACTTTAAATCTATATTCTTTATTCTATTCTCTTGCTTCTTCTATTCTTTTTTAGCACTATGCAAACCACATTCTTTATGGCTTGATTCCCACCACCATCTTCCAGCTCTAATATCTTCACCAGGGAAAATTGCTCTTGTGCATGGCGCACATCCTATACTTACGAAACCTTGTTTGTGTAAGGCATTTTGAGGAACATTATTTTCTGACAGATACGCTTCTACTTCTTCTAAAGTCCATTTTAATAAAGGGTTGAACTTTATAATTTCGAAACCTCCATCGTATTCAAACAATTGCAGATCATTTCTATTCTCAGATTGTTCGGCTCTTAAACCGGTAATCCAAACTGAGTTTCCTACCAAAGCTTTTCGTAACGGAACTACTTTTCGAATAAAACAGCACTCTTTTCTGTTTTCTACCGAATCATAAAAGCTGTTTGGCCCTTTTTGTTGTAGTAAACTTTCTACTGCCGCTGCTTCCGGAAAGTATACTTCGATTGGTTTTTTGTATTTTTTTAATGTTTTATGAAAAACATCATAAGTTTCCTGAAATAATCTACCGGTGTCTAAGGTAAAAATGGTAATATCAGTATTACTTTTTGCAATAAAATCTGTAATTACCTGATCTTCCTGACCAAAAGAAGTCGAAAAAATTACTTTTTCCGGATATTCATTTGCTAAAAAAACCAACGTTTCTTCCAGCGAAAAATCTTTTGTTTTATCTAATAATGATTGTATAATCGTCGCACTCATAATCTCTTTCTTTCCCTTTCTAAAAAACTTATTACAATAATTTAGATAATGTTTTTAAACTCAATAATATAATTAAAATTCCAACTGCAACCATCATTGGTTTTCTTTTGATTTTATTTACCAAATAAGCTCCTAATGGTGCTGCAATTACTCCTCCTAAAATTAAACCTATAATAACCTGCCAGCCGTGAATTCCTCCAAAAAGCATGAAAGTAATTCCGCTTGCAAACGAAATCGCAAATTCAGCTGCATTTACAGAACCAATTGTATATCTTGGATTTCTGCCTCGTCCTAATAATGTCGACGTTACGATTGGGCCCCAGCCCCCTCCGCCAACAGCATCCATAAAACCTCCAAAAGTCGCTAAATAGCCAAGCTTTTTTGTTTTCTTTTTAACGATGGTTTTAGCTAATGCTTTTCTGATGATAATAACCGCTAAGAGAATCATGTAAACCGCTATAAATGGTTTTATAACATCTCCGCTAATTACATCAGACAATAAATAAGCTCCTATAACAGAACCTAAAACTCCCGGAATTAATAAATGCTTTACCAGCTTTTTATTAATATTTCCGAATTTATGATGCGAAATTGCCGACGCTCCGGTAGTAAACATTTCTGCAACGTGAACTCCTGTACTGCTAATTACCGGCGGAACTCCGTAAGCCAGTAAAAATGAAGTCGAAGTTGCTCCGTACCCCATTCCTAATGTCCCATCTACTAACTGAGCAAAAGCTCCAATAGCAAAAAACATTAAAAAATCTGAATCAAATCCGGAAACTAATCCTTCTATCGAAAATTCAGCATGATGCTTGTATATCAACGTGGATAACAAACCTATTAACAAAACCACGGGAATCACAACCCACAACTTTTCTTTTATCGATGCATCAGATCTAACATCATAATTAGCAATTTTTAATTCTTTTTCCATACTCAGTGGCTTGGTTTTGAGCTGCTAAATCTATTACCCTATCGGGTTAATAGATTACTATGCAAAATTAGTACTTATTTCTAAATATCAAAACATTATTTAATTTTTTTACAACTCTAATTCTCTTTTGATTAAGAATCGGGCAACTTAAAATAATATAACAAATTGGCTTGTTAAGTTAAAAATCGTATAGCCCTGTATTACAACCAAATAAACTATCAAAGATATTCGTTTGCAAATATAGTATTTTAAAGTCTACCACATCTATCGGATTATTATAAAATTGTTCTTATTTTTACGGCAAATATTTTTTCATGGATTTTCAAATAGGTCTTGTAATTGCCGGTTTATTAGTAGGGTTTGTAGTAGGATTAACAGGGGTGGGTGGAGGCTCCTTAATGACTCCGATTTTATTGTATTTTGGAATTCCACCAACGACAGCAGTTGGAACCGATTTATTGTATGCTGCATTTACCAAAATGGGAGGTGTATTTGTGCATCATAAAAAAGGAAATATCAACTGGAAGATAACAGGATGGCTTACTTTAGGAAGTGTTCCTGCAGCCTTATTGACTTTATGGATATTAAACAGCATCAAAACCGATATTTCGACTATAAATTCGGTTATAAAATACAGCTTAGGCTGGGCATTGCTTTTTACTTCAATTGCGATTTTATTCAAAAAGAAGCTTTTAAGATATTCTCAAAAACACGCCGGAGATAAATTTCACAGCGAAAGTCATACTCAAAACATGCTGACTATTGGGATTGGGGTTTTACTTGGAGCGACTGTAACTTTAACTTCTATTGGTGCCGGAGCCTTAGGCACGGTAACTTTATTCTTTCTATATCCGCTTTTGCCAACACCTCGCTTGGTAGGAACTGAGATTGCTCACGCCGTTCCGTTAACGCTTGTTGCCGGAATTGGTCATGCCTCAATGGGAAATCTTGACTTAGTTTTACTAGGCCAGCTATTATTAGGATCGCTTCCCGGAATTTTTATTGGAAGTATGTTAAGCGGAAAAATTCCTGACACATTACTTAGAAATGCTATCGCTGTAATGCTTTTTCTGGCAGGATACAAACTGATTTTTTAAAACAGTTTTCTTTCACCATATAAGTGATATAAGTTCATTTAATTAAGCTATGCGGCAAAGTCTAAAATGAACTTATATAACTTATATGGTTTAAAATTTTCTCTTAAAATGCAATATCTGCCAGGGAATTACTTTCTAATATTTTAAGTGTATTATCTCTAACTTCCATCATTAAACGTCTTGCTGCACAAGTAGTTTCGTCATCACAATCGTCGCATCTTTCATAAAAATTATGACTCGCACAAGGCAGTAATGCAATTGGACCTTCAAGGATTCGGTATACTTTGGCCATACTGATATCTTTTGGATCTTTTATCAGATAATAACCTCCGCCTTTTCCTTTTTTAGCGCCAAGGAAACCAGAATTTCTAAGTAATAACAAAATACTTTCCAGGAATTTTATCGAAATATGTTCACTTTTAGCAATTTCGGCAATTTGTACAGGTTCATTATTTTCACGTCTAGCTAAATAAGTTAAAGCCTTAATTCCGTATTTTGTTTTCTTTGAAAGCACTTATATATATTTTAGATTGTAGAATGTAAATTTTAGATTTATTCCTAAAATTACAAACTTCATATTTTTCTGCAACAAAAATAAGCTTTTTGAATGAGAAAAATAACACAATGAAAAAGTAAGTTCTACTAAATTAGTATAGTTTAATTAATCTGCTTCTTGAACACCAATTAAATTGAATTCATGAAATGATTTCACTTCTTTTTCTAATGCTTTTTTACTTACAACAAAGGTATCTGAAATTGAATCATGCCATCCTCTTGAATTCCCTAAAAAACTAAATGCATCAAAAGGAATTAAACGACACAAACTTCTTTTTAAAAATAGTTCCAAAACTAGGCCTTTCTCCATTTTCATCGACAACGACAGTTCCTGTAATAAATTTCGCAATCGATCTTCCAAATAATCCTTCCATTACTGTGTAATAAATTATCGAAAAGATTATCACAATAATGTTCCATCCTAAATCACCTAACTCTTGTAAGGATTGAACAACCGAAGTTAAACCAAATAAGCTTGATAAGATACCAATCAGGATACCAAATGCCATCAAGGTGATTAAAAAGAAAACAAGATCTAAAACGTAATTTAAGAAACGTGTTCCAGTAGAAGCTAATAATTTATCATCTAAAACGTAAGTAGAATTACTCATGTGCGGGTCAAGTTTAAAATTTATTATTATTTTAATTTCGTTACTGTCAAAAATATACTTTTAACGTAACAAATATAAAATAAAAAACGATTTTTAACAGTAAAAAAATTACAGTCAAAAATCGTCATTCTTATTTTAATCTAAAATCTAAAATTATTTAATCCAGCGCTTGCTTTAAATCAGCAATAACATCTGCTACTGTTTCTAAACCTACAGAAACACGTACCAAACCTTGAGTAATTCCTACTGCTAATTGATCTTCTTCAGACAATTTACTGTGCGTCGTAGAAGCCGGATGTGTTACAATTGTTTTTACATCGCCAATATTTGCCGAAAGAGAACATAATTTAATCTTGTCCAGGAATTTTCTTCCTGCTTCAAGACCACCTTCAATTTCTATTGCAATAATATTACCCCCTAAAAGCATTTGTTTTTTGGCAATTTCATATTTTGGATGAGATTTCAAAAATGGATACTTTACGGTTTTTACATTTGGATGGCTTTCTAAAAATTCAGCTACTTTTAAAGCATTTTCGCAATGTTTATCAACACGAACTGCCAAAGTTTCTAAACTTTTCGATAAAACCCACGCATTAAATGGCGACATTGCCGGTCCTGTATTTCTTGAAAACAGGTAAATCTGACGAATTAATTCTCCTTCTCCTACTACAACTCCTCCTAAAACACGACCCTGACCGTCTATTAATTTTGTTGCAGAATGAATTACTAAATGCGCACCGTATTTAATAGGCTGCTGAATATATGGTGTAGCGAAACAGTTATCGATTATTAAAATCAAATTGTGCTTTTTTGCAATTGCGCCTAATAATTCTAAATCAATTACATCAACACCAGGATTTGTAGGTGTTTCAGCATATAGAATCTTAGTATTTGGTTTAATAAAACTTTCTATTGTTTCGGGTTTATTGATATCAAAATAAGAAGTTTCGATTTTCCATTTTGGAAAATAAGTCATGAACAACGCGTGAGTTGATCCAAAAACACTTCCTGCAGAAACAATATGATCTCCTGATTCTAACAATGCGGCAAACGTAGAATATATTGCAGCCATTCCGGTTGCAAAAGCATAACCGGCTTCGGCACCTTCCATCGCACAAACTTTGTCAACAAATTCTGTTGTATTTGGATTGCTAAAACGAGAATAAATATTGCGGACTTTTTCTTCTGTAAAAGAAGCTCTCATGTCCTCTGCGTCTTCAAATACAAAACTTGAAGATAAAAACAAAGGTGTTGAATGTTCCTGAAATTGTGTTTTTTCTAAATGTGTACGTATGGCTAGAGTTTCAAAGCCAAATTCTTGTTCGTTCATTTTTTTTGTTTTTTTGTTTCAGGTCTAAAGTTTCAGGTTACTCGACGAGCAAAATCTTCATCTTAAACTTAAACAAGTGAATCTTTGTAGCCAATCTAAAAATTTTCTAATTCTCAAATTGACTCATTTTCTAATTTTATAATGCTTCGTTGTTCAATACAACTTTGTAATTGATCGTAGCTGTTGGTTCAACCGTTTTAGAAACGGAGCAGTATTTCTCGAAAGAAAGCTGTGCCGCTTTTTTTGCTTTTTCAGGATTGATGTCTCCTTCTAAGTAAAAAACCACATTGATTACTTTAAATGGTGTTGCTTCTCCAACTTTTACGCGTTCTCCTTCTACCTCAGCATTAAATGCTGTTATTTCCTGACGTTGTTTTTTTAATATCGAAATCATATCAATAGCGCTGCATCCTGCAACTCCCATCAAAACTAATTCCATCGGACTTGCACCTAAATCGCTTCCGCCAAATTCGGCTCTGCTATCAACATCAACTACATGCCCACGTTCATTTTTAAGTTTAAAATGAAACGCGTCGTTTACTCTGTTTAAGGTTACTTTCATTCTAGTGTTGTTTTTTATTGTTGTTTGTTGTTTTATTATTCGCAATCTTGTCATTTCGACGTAAGGAGAAATCGCATTAGATTGTCGACAAAGATTGGGCCTTTTTGTTGTGGAGTTTCGTGTGTGATTTCTCGTTCCTCGAAATGACAAACTATACTCAATACAATAAATCTAAAATCTACCCTCTAAAATCTAAAATCAAATTACCCTTTATCAGATAATCTCAAGATATCTCCAAAAACCCCTCTTGCCGTTACTGCAGAACCTGCACCGGCTCCCTGAATTACGATTGGGCGATCTCCGTAAGATTCTGTATAAATTTCGAAGAAAGAATCAGATCCTTTTAATCCTCCTAAAGCAGTATCAGAAGGTACTGAAACTAATTTTACTTCCAGAATCCCTTTATCATTTTGCAAATCTCCAGACAACTCACCAATGTATCTTAATACGTGATTTGGCTTTTGATCTGCTTTTATTTTATCATAAATTGGGTCGAATTCTTTTAGTTTTGTCAGGAAATCAGAAACATTTCCTTCGCGTAAATGTTCCGGAATTAGATTTTGAATTGAGATTTCTTCAAATTCATTCTGAAGGTCTAATTCTCTTGCCAGAATCAATAATTTTCTTCCTACGTCATTTCCGCATAAATCTTCACGCGGATCTGGTTCTGTATATCCGTTATCGATTGCTTCTTGCAAAATCTGACTAAACGGAGCATCTTTTGCAGAGAAATTATTGAATAAATAACTCAATGTTCCTGAGAAAACTCCTTTTATTTTTGTGATATTTTCACCAGAAAGGTGCAATAATTTTATCGTATCAATTAATGGTAAACCTGCACCAACATTGGTTTCGTACAAATAATTCTTTTGGTTTTCGGCCAGAGCTTTTCTTAATTCTTTATAAAAACCATAGCTTAACGTATTCGCTACTTTATTCGAAGAAATCAAATCAAAGCTGCCTTCTGCAAGCGTAATATAATTTTCTACAAAAGCAGCACTTGCCGTATTATCGATCGCTATTAGGTTTTCTAAATGATGCTGATTGGCATACTCAATTACATCGTTTATAGTATACTCTAATCCGTCTTTTTGAATATCATTTTTCCAGTCAGCAGTTACTCCGTTTTTATTTAAAAGTAATTTCTTCGAATTCGCAATTGCAAAAACATTCAGTTTAATGTCTTTACGTTTTTCGATTGCTGCTGCAGATTCCAGGATTTGATTGATTAAAGTTCCGCCTACTAATCCGTGACCAAAAATCGCAATGTTGATTTTCTTAGAAACTCCAAAAATCTCTCCGTGAATTACGTTTAAGGCTTTGTTTAGTTCTGCTTTTTTAACCACCAAACTCACGTTTTTACCCGTAACGGTGTTGTTAAACAGTATTGGAACTATTTTATTTTTAATTAAAGCGGTGTAAGGTTTATGAAAAGTACTTAAATCCTGACCAATGATCGAAATTACCGAAACATTATCCGTAACCGTTATTTGGTTTACATCTTTAGAATAAAAATCATTCTCAAATTCTTTCTCTAATTCGACCATTGCAGTTGTTGCTTTTTCTGTCGCGACAACAAGCCCAATTCCTCTTTCTGAAGAACCTTGCGAAATGATGCTTACACTAATATTGTGATCGCCCATTACTTTAAAAATTCGGGCATCGACTCCGGCTTTCCCTAATAATCCGCGTCCTTCAAGATTAACTAACGATACATTTTCTAAAACAGAAAGTGTTTTGATTCCTTCTTTTGCCGAATCTGAAGTGATTAAAGTTCCGCGGTTTTCATGATTGAATGTATTTAAAATACGTAGTGGAATATTTTTTTCTAATAGAGGAATTATGGTTTTTGCGTGCAAAATTGTAGCACCAAAATTGGCCAATTCATTTGCTTCATTAAACGATAAAAATTCGATTTTTTTAGCATCGGCAACCAGATCCGGATTTGCTGTATAAATTCCGTCAACGTGCGTGAAGTTTTGTAATTCTTCAGCATTTAGGTAATTAGCAATTAATGATGCTGTATAATTACTTCCGTTTCTTCCTAAAGTTGTGGTGTCGTTATTGTTATTTGAACCAATAAAACCGGTCACAATATTTACGGTTGAACCATTATGTTCTTTAAAATAATTGATAACGTTTTTCTTCGAAAGTTGCTCTAATGGTTGTGCATCACCAAATTTAGAATCGGTTTTTAATAAATCTCTCGAATCGACAAAATTAGCAGGAACGCCTTTTTCTTTTAAAATAGACGTTAATAATTTAGCCGAAAGCAATTCGCCTTTAGATAAAATCTGATCTTTGATTTTGTTGCTGTAATCTCCAATTAAGCTAACGCCTTCAAAAAGCTTTTCTAAAATATTAAATTCTTCAGATAAATCTACCTGCGGATAATCTGAAACTTGATAAGTTTTAAAATTCTCAAATAATGGTTTGTAATTCCCGTTTTTTGCAGCAAGTTTTAAAATATATTCTAATTCATCTGTAGCATTTCCGCGAGCCGAAACGACAACAGCAATTTGTTCTCCTTGATTTACTTTATCAGAAATGATTGAAACTACTTTGTTAAGTCCTTCTCCGTTTGATAACGATTTACCTCCAAATTTTAATATTTTCATTTTATTTTTCTATTGTTTCTGCCTTAAAAATGTCGGCAAGTAAATGATCTAATTGTTTGTACTCGATTAAAAAAGCGTCATGTCCGTGAACCGAATCTATTTCGCTGTAAAAAACATTGTCTTTGAACTTTTTTAATACCTGATAAGTTTCCCGATTTTCTTTTGGTGTAAAAAACAAATCTGAATTGATTCCGATAATATAAATCGCTGCATTTGTTCTGGACAATAAAGTTTCGAAATCCTCACTATTTCTGGTAATATCTATGGTTTTAAGCAATTGGTTCATCAGTTTATATGATGCCAATTGGTATCTCTTTTGTAGTTTTTGGCCGTGATGCGCCAACCAGCTTTCTATATTAAAAATAGAAAGTTCGTTATTGATTGTTCTTTGAAATTTTTCTTTGAATGATTCAGGAGAGCGATAACACAACATAGCATGAATTCTGGCATCTTCTATAGGTTTTGAAGAATTGTTCAGGATTTGCTCTTGCAGGTAGCAATTTGCAATCATCCAGTCTGTCGATTTCCAGTCGGTTGCAATAGGTATCAGGTTTTGAGTAATGTTTGGTTCTAATGCAAGAATTTCCCATGCAATTCCTCCACCTACAGAACCACCAATAATGGTGTGTACCTGGACAATATTTAATGCCTCTAAACCTTTAATAAAAATTCGGGCAATATCTCTTGTTGTAAAATCCTGATAGTTTTCGATGATAAAAGAATCATTCCCGTTTCCAGGAACGTCGAATGCCAATATGGTATATTTGTTGGTGTCGATTGTTTTTTCGTCGCCAATTAAGTCATTCCACCAGCCATTTTCTCCGGTAACCTGAGCGTTTCCGGTTAAAGCATGATTAACCAAAACTATAGGCGCGCTATGCAATGGCAAACCAAAAAGTGTAAAGCTTAATGGCAATAATGGGTATGATGCACCACTTTCTGTGATGAAATCTTGAATTATAATGGGACTTGGTATATTTTCCAATTTCAAATCTTTTTAATTTTGATTTGTATGTGGAAATATTAGAAAGAAAGTACTAGAGTGAAACTAGAAAATTCTTGTTGTTATCTTTCCACGTTTGGGCGTGGTAGAATGCAGCACCTTCTTCGATTTAACGAAGGGTTGCTAAGGATTCATCGGGTCTAATCCCTCGTCCTTTCTTTATAACATTTCAATACGTATTTGAACTTAACGGTGCAAATTAACTACTTATTTCTTAAACTAACAAATTTTATCGAAACTGATTCCTCAATTTCTTAAACATAATTCAATCAGAAACTATTGTACGCAAAAAATTACCGAACAATTTGCCCAGTAAATTTAAGCAGGTATTACCCTAATTTATGAGTGCTTTTCAAGTTAGATGAAAAGAGTTTCATTTTCTTTTGAATACATCAAAAACAATAATGAATTTGGTTCTTTTTTCTCCGCTTTTTTATCAGTCTCAGTTATTCCGAAACTTGGATGGATCAATTCGTTAACTGGCGGAGGATTATTTCTTTCGATTTTGCTTCTGAAAAGTTTTTTTCTTAGGTAGTTGATTGTGCTCATGATATTTAAGTTTATGTTAGTTTGCGTTTTATAATCTTTATCGTTTGTTTAATTTTTTGTTATGGCAACCAAATGGAATAAAAAAACCCTTTTGATTAAAATACCAAAAGGGTTTAAGTTTTTTACAACTTATATATACTTTTAGTATCAACAGACTTGTACACAAATACGTGCGACATTAAACATCTTGTTCATCTGTAGGGATTTATTCATCTGTGATTTAATTGCTATTTTAAAAAATTCTTGCATTTGTTTTATTTTAATAAGCTTCCCGGAAACTGCCGAAATATTTTTACTTTATTCTTCTTTTTTAATCAATAAGAAATAAAGTTGCTTTAACTTTTGTCCCGATCGACATAACTATTATTCAGAATACTAAATTTATTTTCTGGTAATTTTGAGGTATTACAAATGTGCGAATATTTTTTCAATTACGCAAGTGAGGATCAGCAAATTAATCTTAAAAAACGTTAAAAAACACCATTTTAACGTTAAAAAACATCTTACAAATTTAAGATATTAAAAATTGAACGTTAAAACCTACAAAAATAAACGTAATGAACTTTCCTGTTTCAATATATCAAAGAACAACTAACTACTATTCGAAACCACTTACAGCCAAACTGCTTCTTTATTTTTAATTTTTTCGGCTACCTTTAAAATGTCAGTTATTATCCCTCTCGAGATTGCCTGTTTACATGCCGAAGCACTTTGAATTGCTATTGGAACATCTGCGTAAGATTGTGTATAAATTTCAAAAATGGTATCTGATCCTTTTAGCTGACCTATGGCGGACCAAACTGGTTCTGAAACTAATTTGACTTCTAAGGTATTTTTCTGTAAATCAAATTCACCTACATATCTCAGTACATGATTATCTGCCTGGGCTATTTTGGCAATTTTAAACGATTTATCGATCGCATCTTTATTAAGAATTCCGTTTTTTTCCAGATGTTGTTCTGTAATAAGAGAATTAATTTTTATATCCGAGAAATCGAAATCTTTCCCGATCTCTCTCGTCAAAATCAGTAGTTTTCTGGCAGTATCATTTCCGGACAAATCTTCTTTAAAAGTCGATCGCATCAATCCGAGTAAACTGGCATCTTTTAAAAGAGACGAAAAAGTAGCATCTTCGGTCGCAAAACGGTTAAAAACATAACTTAGATTATCAGAGAAAACACCTCGTATTTTTGTGATTTTTTCACCCGAATAATACAAATCTCTTAAGGTTTGCAAGACCGGAAAACCAGTATCTACTGATGTTTCATACAGAAATTCTTTGTCGTATTTTTTAAGATTGGCCCTAATCTCTTTATACAGATCAATTGGCAGTGTATTGGCTTTTTTATTTACCGCTACAATATTAAATCCGTTTTCGATCAAAGTATTATAATGATGAATGAGCTCATCGCTTGCTGTGGCATCAACGGCAATTAGATTTTCAAACTCATTTTCTTTCGCAAATTCGATAATATCCTGCACTTTAAACGGAACTGCCAATTCTAGAAAATTGGTTTCCCAGGCATATCCAACGCCTTCTTTCTCAAAAAATGCTACGGTTGAATTTGTTATAATTGGAAAATGAAAATCGATATTTTTACTTTCAAGAAAAAACTCCTGACTTTCGATTATCTGATTGATCAAAGTACTTCCGATATTTCCAATTCCAAAAAGGATGATATTTATTTTAAGCTTTGACATAATTTTTAATTTATTGGGGGTTAATTAAACCATATAAGTGATATAAGTTCATTTAATATTATCAAACTATATGATTTAGACGCACTGCTGTGCGTCTCTACTAAAATGAACTTATATCACTTATATGGTGAAAAAACTTTTATATAGATAGTTTTTTATAAAAAATCACCTCTAGCAGAACTCACGCTACTAAAGGCAATTTTTCAAACAAAAAACAAAAAAACCTAATTTTTATTAATACTGTATTGCGATTGGGTAACGCTTGCGAAAGCAGCCTGCAAATCAGCTATTAAATCCTCGATATCTTCAATTCCGACAGAAAGTCGGACTAAATCTTTTGAAACTCCCGTTTCTAGTTGGTCAGCATCAGACAATTGTTGGTGTGTAGTACTTGCCGGATGAATGATTAATGATTTTGTATCACCAATATTGGCTAAAAGAGAGAACAATTTAGTTTGATCTACCACTTTTTTAGCGGCATCAAAACCACCTTTTAGTCCAAAAGTAATTACACCACTTTGTCCTTTTGGCAAATATTGTTGTGCCAAATCATAATACTTATTGTTTTTAAGACCTGGATAATTTACCCAAACCACTTCTTCTTGCTTTTCTAACCAAGAGGCTAAAGCCAAAGCATTTTCGCTATGTTTCTTGATTCGGATTGGTAATGTTTCTAATCCCTGAATGATCTGGAAAGCATTAAACGGACTCAAAGCGGCACCAAAATCACGCAAACCTTCGATTCTTGCTTTTGCTATGAAAGCTGCATTTCCTAAAGCTTCGTGATACACTAATCCGTGATATCCTGCAGAAGGTTCTGTGAATTCAGGAAATTTTCCGTTCGACCAGTCAAATTTTCCTGCATCGATGATAACGCCTCCTAATGAAGTTCCGTTTCCTGAAATATATTTAGTTAAAGAGTGAATTACGATATCTGCTCCATATTCAATTGGGTTTAATAAATAAGGAGTAGCAACCGTATTGTCTACAATAAAAGGTACCTTAAAGTTTTTGGCTTCCGCCGAAATTCCTTTCAGATCTAGTACATCTAATTTTGGATTTCCCAGAGATTCTACAAAAAAGGCTCTTGTATTTTCTTTGGCCGCTTTTGTGAAATTTTCCGGTTGAGAAGGATCTACAAAAGTGGTTGTAATTCCTAGACGAGGTAAAGTTACATTTAGCAAATTATAAGTTCCTCCGTATAAACTATTCGAAGCAACAATATGATCGCCCGCTTTTAGCAATGTCAATAAAGCTGTAGAAATTGCCGATGCTCCAGACGCTGTAACTACAGCTCCAATTCCGCCCTCAAGCGCTGCAAGACGTTGTTCTAAAATATCGTTTGTCGGGTTGTTTAATCGTGTATAGATAAATCCGGCTTCGGCAAGACCAAATAAATTGGCAGCATGATCTGAATCGTTAAATACATATGATGATGTCTGGTAAATTGGCACTGCTCTGGTCCCTGCATTTTTAGTAACATCGTGTCCTGCGTGTAGTGCGTTTGTAGCGAATTTTTGTGTGCTCATGATCTTAATTTTTTAGGTATTGTTAATACTATATATATTGTTATTGAAATTGTTTCTTTGAAATTGGTATTTTATTGAATAAAAAAATCGTCTCCTTCTTCTTCAATATTATACATTAAAAGCAATAATGATTTTTGACTTCTTATTACAGCCTGCTCTGCATTTAATCTTGCCACTTCTCTTGTAATGTCTTCAGATTTATTATTGGTATTATTTTGAGAATCGTTTCTTAATAAATATTCTACTGCGATTGAGTTTAGCGTTTTCATAATTTAAATTTTAAAAGTGTTGAAATAAAAAAAAAGCCCTTTAGGATGGCTACCAAAAGGGCTTATAGTTCTAACTATAACAAAGATTTTATCTTTCACTTTTGGCAACAGCGAATTGGGATGCACATTTGCATCATCTCACAACATATCATCATATTTTTCGCTATTGTTTTCATTTTTATTTTATTTAAAAATTAATCTCTTATTTTAAACTCGACTAATTCGATAGAGTAAATATATAAAGTATTTTTAGATCTACCAAATTAAAAATTGATATTTAACATTATTTTTTTCGAAGCCCTGTAAATACTGGTATTCAGCGGTAAAAAAAATAGCCCGCGGGTTTTGCGGATTTGAACCGATTTACACAGGTTCTTTATATTCTCTTCTATTGTCTTAAAATTTAATGATTAAAAAAATCTGTGCAAATCCGTTTGATCCGTTTAATCTGTGGCCAATCTTATATTCTTAGAACTTAAAACTTAATCTGGCAAAACCAAATCTTCCGTTCAATCCAAATTGTGATACCGCTCTTGAATAAGCAAACTGATTTGCGTTTGTTAAATCTGTGCTTGGCGCAGGAGACAATGTTGGCGTTGTATTCGTAAAGGCCGGAGTTGCAGGATTGTTTCTGTCCGGATAAACATCTCCTATATTATTAAGACCAATTGTAAATCTGAATTTCTCATTGATTTGATATCCTAAAGATAAATCGGTAACAATTTTAGCGCTGTATTCAGGGTGCTCATAAACAGAAGACGATCCGTCAAGATTTACATCTGTTGCTCCCGGATCAGTTACTTTTCCGAAATAGCTGTTTCTTAAATAAATATCCAGTTTTTTGATACTAAATGTTGTCATTAAATTTGCTTTCAATTTAGGAATTGCCTCTTCTAAATAAACTCTGCTTGATTCCGGAAAAAATGAATACACATAAGGATCTCCACCTGCATCAATAATAGATTGAGGAACATTCAATTTCCCTACTCTTTTGGTGGTATTATAACTTAAAGCAAAATCGTTTCTAATAGTAAAGTCCTGGATTACATCGTATTTTTGAGAAATCACCACATCTATACCTTTTGTTTCAGAGTCAATCCCGTTAGTCCAGAACGATGCTCTTTCTACACCTTTTAAATCAAATGCCTGTTGAAACAAAGTCAATGCATCTTTTTGCTGTTGTGATGTTGCCGCCGTGATCTGAGCATCTGTTGGTCTTGCATATTGTCCTGTTAAAACTACTCTGTCGTCGATTCTTGTAAAATAAGCATCTGTTGCAATTGTAATATTGGCTTCAGGAATTTTGAATGTAAATCCTGTACTGATACTTTTAGATTTTTCAGGTTTTAAACTTTCAACTCCAATACTTTTAGCTGCCTGAGAATCATTTGTAAAATAACCTACCTGATAAGGTGCACCGTTGATGAACTGAGTAGAACTTGATTCAAAATATTTTTGTTGTAATGATGGCGCTCTAAAACCTGTTTGTCCGGAAATTCTCCAATTAATATTATCGTTCAGTTTTAAAAGAGAAGCCAGTTTAAAGATTACTGTACTTCCAAAATCTGAATAATTTTCATAACGAGCGGCACCGTTTAAAAGCCAGTTTTTAGTAACATTCAATTCTAAATCAAGATAAGCTGCACCACTTTTTCTGTCTTTTTCTTTAGCATCAGAAGGCTGAAATCCTGAGAATCCCTGTGCTCCTGCTCCGCGCTTATTACCATAAAAATCTGTTACGATCAATGGTGAATTACTTGGCAGAATTCCGGAAACTAAAGCTCCATTTACATCATACAATCCGTAAGAAGCTTCTTCCCCAGCTTTTATCTGATAGTTTTCATATCTGAATTCTCCACCAAAAGCAACGTTTAATCCTTCCAGAACATCTAACTTTTTACTGAAATCTAAATTGGTGGTACTTTGTAAAAATGAAACTTTACCAGCATCAAAACTAGAAGGAGAATTTACTCCCAAAGTCGCATTAATAGTATTGTTTACATCGTATTGAAAAGAGTTTGTTCCCAAATTTGTACTTAAATCGGTATCAAAACCTAATATATTTGTCGTAACACCAAGCGCTGCAGAAGCATCTAGTATAGACGATTCTATTTCTGGTAAAAATCCGTTTTGATACACTTGCGTGAAAGCACCGGAAGCATTTGGCAATCTGTTAAAAGCATAAGATTTACCATTTCTATACGAAAGTCCCCCAAAAGAATACAAAGATGTAATATCAGACAAAGGATATTTTGTATTATAATATAGTTGTCCCGATGCCAATTCTGACTGACCAACACTCATATTATAATCGCTTCTTTCCTGACCTCTGTAAGCAATTTCATTATTAGTAACATCAAAATTTAAAGCATTTTGCATTTGCGTAAGTGTTGTTGCAGAAGAAATTGCGGTTTGTTGTGCCGGCGTAAAATAACTTACTTGTGGAGCATATTGCTGCAATGTGCTAAGAATTTGCGACGTATTTGGCGTGTTATTAATATTGCTAAACAATGAATTGATAGCAACTCCATTTTGAGCAGCTCTGTTTTCTATTG
This sequence comes from Flavobacterium bizetiae, assembly GCF_902804475.1. Classification (GTDB taxonomy): domain Bacteria; phylum Bacteroidota; class Bacteroidia; order Flavobacteriales; family Flavobacteriaceae; genus Flavobacterium; species Flavobacterium bizetiae. The sequence continues at coordinate 169,895 of NZ_CADCSU010000087.1, read as the reverse complement.
CATTGTAAGCATTAAAAATAGTACCGTTTCTAATTCCAGCTCTGCTTGTTGCCTGTCTGGTTACGGCGCTTCCGGTAATGTTCAGGAAACTTCCTTCTTTACCTAAAGACGTTCCGTAGTTTAAATCTGCCTGTACGGTTTGTCCATCAGCTCCACCTTTAAAATTATTAGATCCTGAAGATAAATTGGTACCATATTGAATACCTCCCGAAATAAAGTTAGCATTCTTTTTTAATACAATATTAATTACTCCGGCGATAGCATCTGAACCGTATTGAGCAGCTGCACCGTCACGTAAAACTTCGATTCTTTCAATAGCGAATGATGGAATTGCATTTAAATCTGTTCCTACAGATCCTCTTCCCGGAGATCCGTTGATATTTACTAATGCGCTTGAATGTCTGCGTTTACCATTTACTAATATTAAAACCTGATCCGGACCTAAACCTCTTAATTGTGCAGGATCGACGTGATCTGTAGCATCTGCAGTAGAAGTCGCATTACTGGTAAAAGAAGGGGCAACGTAATTTAAGATCTGGGTAACGCTTGTTTGTGGCGAACCTTTTGTAATGTCAGAAATATTAAAAACATCTACAGGAACAGGGACATCAGTTTTTACTCTGTTTTTACTCCTCGATCCTACTATTGTTACTTCAGATAACTCATTATTTTTCAGGCTATCTTGTTCTTTTTTATTTTCCTGAGCATAAACACCTGAAAACGTGAGCAGACCTAAAACGATTAGTACATTTTTTTTCATTGCTTTTAAGATTAATTTAGTGGTTTTGGCTTAAAAAGTATTTGCAGTTATTTTTATCGAGACAAAAAAAAACCTCTGCAATCTGCAGAGGTTTCTATTTATATTTTTGAAAAAAAATTACAATAGCGTCTCTGCGGATAACTCCGGCATCTTACAAGACATCATATTGCAAACTGTAAATTTCATTTTCTTTAATTTTCGTGAGGCAAATTTGCAAACTATTTTTTAATCAGCCAAACAAAAACTGAAATATTTTCTATTACCCTATCAAATTAGTATATTACTGTTAAATTTCTGCTATAAAAAATAAAAAAAGTTGAACTTTAATTTGCAAATCAAAATGGTTTTGTACTTTTGCACCCGAATACGGAGGAAAAATTTGAACTGATTGCAACCTCTTCATAATGAAACGGTTCGTTATGAATGCTGAAAGATAAATTTCGGCATTAAAAAATGCTAAAGCAGACTATCTCCTTTAGCCCTTTTTAAGCAATTTTTTTCCTCACTTAATTTTAATTTAATAAATTATTATGGCTTATTTATTTACGTCAGAATCTGTTAGTGAAGGGCATCCAGACAAAGTTGCAGATCAAATTTCGGATGCATTAATTGATAACTTTTTGGCATTTGATGCTGACTCAAAAGTAGCTTGCGAAACTCTTGTTACTACAGGTCAGGTAATTTTAGCTGGTGAAGTAAAATCGAATACTTATCTTGATGTGCAGCAAATTGCCCGTGATGTAATCCGTAAAATTGGATATACAAAAAGCGAGTATATGTTTGAAGCAAATTCTTGTGGAATTCTTTCAGCAATTCATGAGCAATCTGCAGATATTAATCAAGGGGTTGACAGAGCTAAGCCAGAAGAGCAAGGTGCAGGAGACCAGGGAATGATGTTTGGTTACGCAACTAACGAAACTGAAAACTACATGCCATTGGCACTTGATTTATCTCATAAATTATTGCAGGAATTAGCAATTTTAAGACGTGAAAATAACGAAATCACTTATTTACGTCCTGATGCAAAATCGCAGGTAACTTTAGAATATAGCGACGATAACAAACCAACTCGTATTGATGCGATTGTTATCTCGACTCAACACGATGATTTTGATGAAGAGGCTACTATGCTGGCTAAAATCAAAAAAGATATCATCGAAATTTTGATTCCAAGAATCATTGCTAAAAATCCGGAACACGCGCATTTATTCAATGATAAAATTAACTATCATATTAACCCAACAGGAAAATTCGTTATTGGAGGACCTCACGGAGATACTGGTTTAACAGGAAGAAAAATCATTGTTGATACTTACGGTGGAAAAGGTGCTCACGGTGGTGGTGCATTCTCTGGAAAAGATCCGAGTAAAGTTGACAGAAGTGCTGCTTATGCTACACGTCATATCGCTAAAAACTTAGTAGCTGCAGGTGTTGCTGACGAAATCTTAGTACAGGTTTCTTATGCAATTGGAGTTGCTGAACCAATGGGAATCTTTATTGATACTTACGGAACTTCTAAAGTAAACTTAACTAACGGTGAAATCGCTAAAAAAGTAGAAGCTATCTTTGATATGCGTCCTTACTTTATTGAGCAACGTTTGAAATTAAGAAACCCAATCTACAGCGAAACTGCTGCTTACGGACACATGGGACGTAAACCAGAAGTGGTAACTAAAACTTTTTCTGCTCCGGGAGGAAATGCAAAAACAGTTACTGTTGAATTATTTACCTGGGAGAAACTTGATTTCGTAGACAAAGTAAAAGCTGAATTTGGATTGTAATTCAATCTGAAATATCTACATACATAAAGAGGCTGTCTATTTATTTAGACAGCCTCTTTTATTTTTAATGGATTTTGAAATCTGTGTGTTTATTTGAACACGGATGAAACGGATTTACTTCGTAAAGTCGCGGATAAAAACGGATTTTTTATTTATATCCTGCCTAAAGCAGAAAATAAAGAAAGAAAAAATCTGTTTTTATCTGCGTTTTCGCGGTAGCGAATCCGTTTTATCCGCGTCTAAATTTCAATACCAATAAAACGAATTTATCGCTCTAATTGTACATTAGGTAATGTTTTAGGACGAGAAGCATCGTTAGATAAAATCCAGCCGGTGCGGTACATCCATTCGGTCATTTTATGCAATTTTACGAAATCAATGTTTTCAGATTCATCCATTGGTGTATGGTATTGACTATGTAAAACACTGGTATAGAAAACAGATGGAATTCCTCTTTTTGCATAAGGCAAATGATCAGAACGGAAGTAAAAATATTCCGGATGTTCTGGTCTGTCCCAAAGTTTGTCTAAATCAAATTTCGGACCTTCATCGTTGGCTTTTTTAGCAATTGCAACCAAATCTGATGAGTTTTCGTGAGGAGAACTCGAACCTAAAAGAGCGGCCTGATTTACATTATTTCTACCAATCATATCTCCGTTTAAAACAGCAACAATGTCTTTTTCCGGAACTGTTGGGTGCGATGCATACCATCTTGATCCTAATAAACCACGTTCTTCTGCTCCGTGAAATACAAACAAAGAAGTTCTTTTTCCGGGTTGTTTTTTATACGCTCTTGCAATAGCCAGCATTGCCACACAAGTACTCGCATTATCATCAGCTCCGTTATAAATAGAATCCTGACCGTATTTTTGTCTTACGCCGTCATGATCCTGGTGTCCGCTAAAAAGCACGTATTCATTTTTTAATTTAGGATCTGTTCCTGCAATTGTTCCAACTACGTTTACAGATGGATATTTGTAAGTTTCAGAAACTACTTCTGTAGACAAAATATCTTTAGTCGTTTTCAGATAAGCCAATTGATCATTGTGTACCCAAAAAACTGGCATTGTTGAACCAATTCTGTCACGAACACCTTCGATACCATAAACACCTCTTGTCATTTGTGGCTCGACCTGAGACCAGCTTTCTTCTGCCAATTGATCTGCCACCATAATAAGTGCCGACGCTCCTTTTTTTACTACAAGATCATAGTATTTATTTCGAACAAGACCAGGATAACGTCTTTCGAATAAAGAGATATCATCTGCAATTCCTTCTTTAGAAGCTAATATAACAACCGCTTTTCCTTTGATGTCTGCTTTTTCAATTTCTTCTTTAGTTGCAGCACCTAAATATACTAATGGCGCATCTACTTTAATATTTGTGGTTTCTGCTACGAGAACATCTTTCCACAATTTATATTCTTTTGATCCAATTTTAAATTTTGTATTTGGAGTCACCTGATGCCTGTACATATCAAAAAACTGAAAATAAGTTCCATCATCACCAGCCGGAGCCATTCCTGCTTCTTTCGCTTTATTCGCCAGCCACATCGATACTTTCAGTTCATCCAGAGTTCCTGCTTCACGACCATTAAAATGATCACCAGCCATCTGGTACATATCTGTTTTTAGATCTTTATCTGTAATTGCTGAAACTAGCGGTTTCTTAATTGCCTGTGAGAAAACGACTCCTCCGTAAGCAATCAAAACGAGCATCATTTTATTTTTCATACGTTTTAATTTAGTATTCCAAACTTAATAATTTATAGAGAGAAAAATGTCAGTTTCTGTTCGAAATCGTACTGAAATGCTAAATCAATAAAATGACAGGAATATTTTTTTTGCATTATTATTTTTATTTGGTTATCCCTTACAATTTAGCTTACTTTATACAAAATAACTGATTAAAATATGAGCAGACTTCCTTCGCTACAAAACGTTCTAAACGCAACATTAAAAACAGTTCTCAGATTTCCGTTAGAAATTATAACTTCGATCGCAGGAACTGTATTTGCTATTGTTCTTAACGAGTTAGACTACAATGATCCTAAACAAGAGTTTTATCAAAAAGCTTTAATGAGTAGTTCTTTGTGTTTGGTTTTATTTCTTTCGGTTAGCTTATTTTTTATTGCGGCAAAAAAGAGTAATATTCTACGTTATATTACCAGTATTGTACTTGGCAGCTTGATCGTACTCTTTGTTTTTAATTTTCATGAACGCATTACAGAAATAGAAATGCAGCAATTTTTAGTGCTTAATATTGCTTTGCATTTACTGGTTTCGTTTGCAGGATTTTTGCCAAGAACTTATAACCAGGATGAATTTTGGGAATTCAACAAGCAGCTTTTTCTCCGAATTTTAACCTCAGCACTCTATAGTATTGTACTCTATTCTGGTTTAGCATTAGCCATATTAGCAATTGATAAATTATTTAAGGTTGAATTTTACAATCATATTTATCTTCATATCTTTTTTATTATCGCCGGAGTTTTTAATACGACTTTCTTTTTAAACGGAGTTCCGGAAACCAATAACAGCGAGAATCCATTGGTTTTAAATTACCCAAAAGGACTTAAAAACTTTACTCAGTATGTTTTATTACCCTTAATAAGCCTTTATTTGGTTATCCTAATATGTTATGAAGCCAAAATATTAGTAACACTTTCTTTGCCGGTTGGCTGGGTTTCCTACCTTGTTTTGGTATTTGCCATTTTCGGGATTCTGTCTTTTTTATTGGTTCATCCTATTGCGACCGAAACCAATAATTTATGGATGAGAACATTCAATCGTTGGTTTTATTTTCTTTTGATTCCATTATTGGGATTACTTTTTTGGGCAATTTTATACCGAATCAATCTTTACGGTTTTACTCATGAGCGTTATTATGTTCTTTTATTATCAATATGGCTGAGTATTGTTGTGGGGTATTTTCTGATTTCAAAACATCCAAAAATAAAATTCATTCCTATAAGTATGTGTTTGGCCGGATTGTTTTCTATTGCTGGCCCACAAGGTGCTAATTACATTTCAAAACACAGTCAGTTATCACGATTTGAATCTTACATGCAAAAATCAAATCAAAAATTGACTTTTGAGCAAGAACAGGATTTAAGCAGTATCGTTTCTTTTTTAGAAAATAATTATGGTGTAGAAAGCATGGTTCCTTATGCTAAAAACAAACTGGAAGCGCTTCTTAAAAAACAAAAATCTCCTAGTTATTATGAAATCATGAAAAGCTTAGGATTTGAATACCGATCTCCATATGATCGAAAAAATGACGACGATGGCTCTTTCTATTATTATTTTTATGGAAATGATGATAATACAGTAGAAAACATTCACGGACAAGATTTTTTATTTACGCTCTCTAATAATACTGATTTTAATTGCGATAAGTGTACTTCGATAGACGGAAAAGCATATAGCATAAAATCAAAAAATACAGATTATGGTCTGGATTTACAAATTAATCAAGACATTATTCCTTTAAAAATAAATGATTTTGTTACTAAGAATTCTGTCTTTAGAAGAAACAATAACACAAATGAAAATGTCATACAAAAGATCGAAAATTCAAAATATACGATTACATTAAACTATATTAGTGTAAATGGTAAAATCGAAAAAGAAAAGAAAATCATAAGCAATTATCATATTAAAGTGATGATTGGCATTAAAAAATAAAAAAGAACCCGACAAGATTTTCAACTTTGTCGGGTTTTTATTTTGAAATTGAAGACAGAACTTAGTACGTTCCGTTTTGCATTTTGCTCAATGTTTCTTTTATGTCATTTGCTGTTGTATCTTCCATAGCTTCATCTTTTAAATGTTTTACTGCGAGCGTTTGTGTTTCGACTGCTTTTTCTTTCTGTCCGTCTTTATAATACAGTTGTGCCAGAGTATCTAAATAAAAAGGATTGCTTTTGTTTAATGTCAAACTGCACTCCGACCAATTTATAGCTTTCTTTATGTAAGACTGATTTTTTGAATCTAGTACAGCTGCCCATGATATTTCGTTGAACAAATTAGCATGATAATTTTTAAACTCTTTCCAATCATAATAATATAAAGCATTAGCATCAAAACCATTATCGTATATTTTATCTAAATTCTGAATAATGTTTTCTTTGTTTACTAAATATTTATCGAAGTACTTTTCAAATTCTTTAATACGCTCATTATTGCTCTTTGTTTTTTCTGCCCAATCAGCCAGGCTGCTAAAGTAACTGGCATAAAATTGAAAATTTGCTTTATCAATCAATAAAATTTTCTCGTAGGTATCTTTTATTTTTTTTGGATCAGATTTGGTATAGCTACCGTCTTCATTATACGTAGAAGTTGCATTTTGTAATGCGTTTGAAATCTCCGTACTTATATTTCCTATTTTTATTAAATTGTTTTCCTGATCATTTAATGCTGCTCGTTCTGCATCAATTGCATCGTAATGTTTTAGTAGATAATCTATAGATTTAAAATCGACTTCGTCTAAAATTTTATCTTCTAAATATACTTGTTTTGTATACCCAACATTTTTTATTTCCTGAAAAATAGCCTGAACAAGTAACATATCCGGACTGGTGTCTTTTTGATGTGCTTCTATTATCTTTTTCCAGACTTGTCGTGCTTTCTTTTTATCTAAATTGAATTTAATAAACTTAAAATCGTCTTTACTCCCGTCTTCCTCACTATATTCATAATCGTAATCGCCCAAAGCTCCCAATGCCGAAACCTCATGAAATGCTTTTACCAATTTAGCATCTTTTGAGTTTTTATCATTTATTATTTGGGCAAAATTATTCTTTAAAAAAGTTCTTTTCAGCTTACCATTAAAAGAATCATAATACATAAACTTATCTATTTTATCGGGAGATAAATTTGAATTTGCCCATGCTAAAATAGTTCCGTTTGCATCTAAAACCATTAGCATAGGTGAATCTGTCATTTTATTCTTCTTCAGCCAGCTTTCATCTTCTTTTGATGCTAAACAAAAATTATAAAGATCGTATTGAGGATCATAAGTATTAGAAATATAACCTATGTAGCGTTCCTGTTTTTCTATTAAAGCATCAAACTCAGCTTTTGCTTCTGTATTTTTTGGGTCAGCATATACTACTAAAAATTTATTCCCGTCAGCTTTTGTCTGTTGTAAAGCTTTAGGTAATGATGCTGCAATATTGAGTTTAAAATCAGTCTTTGGTAAATCATCATTTTCTTCAGGAGAGGCAACATCTGTATCTTCTTTTCCGGGATAAGTCCAACTTAAAACTTGTTTTCTTTCTAAAGGCGGAATTATTGATTTACCTGAATCAACAATAGGTTCTTCGCTATGAAAAACAGTCATATTATCATCTGCTGCACCAATTGACAGTTCGTTTCTTTTCCTGTCCAAATAACCTTTGATCGCTATATTAGGCAATACATAGTTCACCTTTACTTTTAGTTCTGTTATCGCATTTGGTATTTCGTACTTAAATATTTGTTTTGGCTCATAATCGAATCCTTCGTTTACGAAATATAAATATTGAGTACGATTCATTTCAAAACTTTCATTAAAATCACCATTTCCATCATATCCTGTTAAATCTGATACTTTTTGATAATGAATCGAATCTGTACCATTTTGTGCACCAATATAAATACCATATAATGAACTATATTCCTCAAAACTAACCTTAATTTTATCTTGCTTAATTTTGGCGTTTTTTATATATTGAACTTCAAAAACAGATTTATCTCCATCTTTGTTTTTAAACAATAACGAATCGTTTGTTACTTCATAATCTCCATAAGAAAGTACTAATTCGAACTTATTATTATCCAATAAATTAAATTTCATTCTTCGTCCTAAATTATCAACCGAATAATAGGATTTACTTTTTAAAGTCTCTTGCTGAGCAAATGAAGAAGTACTTACCAACAAAAAAACCAACCACAACAACACATAATTCCGCATAACTATTTTTTTTAAAAAAATACATGTAATTCCTACAAATATATCTGATTAAAAGATGTTTTCAAATTATTTATAGCTAAATTATTACAAATAAGAAAGCCTGATAATTTTACAATTATCAGGCTTTCTTACTATTATTTTTTTATAATTAGTACGTTCCGTTTTGCATTTTAGCTAAGGTTTCACGAATATCTGTAGCGGTTTCTTCTTCTACATAATCCGTTAAATATTTAACGGCGAGAGTTTGTGTTTCAATCGCTTTTTCTTTCTGTCCGTCTTTATAATACAACTGTGCCAGAGTATCTAAATAATAGGTATTGTTTTTACTGATTATCAAACTATATTCTGACCACGTAATGGCTGACTTTATAAAACCAGTATTACCCGGTTTTGAAACTACGGTCCATGCAGCATCATTGCACAAGTTCGAGTGGTATTCTTTAAAGGCATTCCATCCATTATACGAATATTCAGAGTTCGCATCCATCGAAGTAAACATTGTATCCAGTTTTTCGATAACACTTCCGTTATCTGTAGCAAGATTAGCATTAAAATAAGTCGTAAACTCTTTTAAATAATTGGTATTCGATCCGCCTTTGTCTTGTACCTCAGCCAAATAAGTAAAGTAATTTTGGTAGCATTCAAAATTTCCTTTTCCTGCGGCAATTAATTTTTTGTAAACCGAAATCGTTTTGCTATCATCTTTTACCGCCGTAGTAATGCTATCAGAAATATAGTTGTTTTGCTGTAAAGCCGTTGCAATCTCAGTAATTAAATTTCCTATTACATGCAACTCTCCTTCTTTTTCATTAAATGCTACACGTGCCGCATCAATGGCATCATAATGTTTTATCAAATAATCTATTGCCAGAAAATCAGTATCATTTAAAACTTTATCTTCTTTAAAAAACTGTTTCGAGAATCCCTGATTTTTAATTTCTCTCACAATCGTTTCTGCCAAAAACATATTAGGATTTGTGTCTTTTTGATGCGCTTCTATCAACTTTTTCCAAATTTGAGCAATTTCTTTTTTGTCTAATGTTGTAGTGGCAAATTTAAATTCGGCAGCATTATCATCAGTTGTTACGGTATAATCTGTGTCGTAATCATACGGTATCTCCAAAATTGCAACTTTATTAAAAGCCTGAATCAAATCAGCATCAGTAGCTTTTTTATTTTTTAATGTTTTATTAAAATCTAATAATCCATCTGCTCTTTGTAATTTTTTATAAAGCCCGTCATAATAATTAAAGAGGTATTGCTTGTCCTTCAAACTAGATTTTGCAGTAGCTAAAACATCCCCATTATTATTCAGAATAACGATACTTGGAGCATCTGTAATTTTATTCGTTTTCAGCCATTTTTTATCATCGGCAGTAGTCAGGTAATAATTATACAAATCATACTCCGGATGGTACGAGTCGTACATCGTATAACTCATTTGAGTTTCCTGATCTTTTATAAAAGTATCAAAATCAGCTTTCGCCGAAGGATTTTTGCTATCAGCAACAATTACTAAAAATTTATTCTTTGCATTTTTATTGGATGAAAGAGCATTTTTAAGATTGTTTTCAATTTTTAATTTAAAGTCAAATGTTGGCGTATAAGATTCAACTGCTACCGCCGTAGAATCACTTGCTAATCCAAAATCTTCACTTACCAAAGCCTCTTTTCCCGGATAGGTCCAATTTGGAACTATCTTCTTTTCTACCGGAATTACTTTTGCTATTTTTTCTGTCTGAGTTTCTTTAGCATTACGAAAAACCAATGGATTTTTTCCTGAATTTTCAGAAATCATCAATTCATTTGTTTTGGGATCAAAAAAACCGCTAATGTTTAAATCTCCCATAACATCTAATTGATATTTAATAGTGATTTCTGAAACGTCTTTGGGTAGCGCAAATTTTGAAATTTTACCTTCACCAGTATATTCTTCATACACTAAGTACAAATAATCTGCACGATCAATTTCAAAATCAACATCTATTTTATCACCATCAGGATTTACTTTATCTCTTATATCAGTCAATCTTTGATATTGTACTTCGTCTTTCCCGTTTTGAGTACCTACATAAAAGGAAAAATATGAAGGATCTAAAAACTTAACTTTAATTTTTTTTGCTTTAGCATCATTTTTAAAAGCCACCTCAAAAGCACTTTCTGATTTTACCTCCGGGGTAAACAATAATGAATCGCCTTTAATCTCATAATTACCTGAATAAAAAACCAATTCATATTTATTGTTTTCTAATAAATTCAACTTGATCTTCTGCCCTTTGTTAGTAGACAAATAAGATCCTTTTTCGATATTTTTTGTTTGAGAAAATGAGGCTGATATTAAACAAAAGAAAGCGAAGAAACTCCATATAAAATTACGCATGCTTAAAATTTTAGTTGTTACTATTTCAAACAAAGATATTTCTTTCTTATTTAAAAAGAGTATCAAAAAAATAAGATAATGTAATTAAAATACTATAAATTATATTTCATCGAAAATATGATGTAACGGGGTTGTACCGTGTATTGTGACACTCTTGTAGAAAACTGCGAGAAGCTGTCATCATTAAGATATTTTGTATTTAACAAGTTCGTTGCCGAAATTTTGTACTCCCATTTGCTATCCTTTTTTTGATAAATTAAACTGGCGCTTAAAAAATCATATTCGTTATCGACTGTTTTATTGCCATTGTAATAATGGTAAAATTCATATTCTGACACAAACGAAAAACTATCCAGGAAATAATAATCTAGTCTTGCAAAAGGCTTGTCTGTATAATAAGTTGAGCCGCTGTATTTGTTTATCAAAGCATTATAACCAAACTCAATATTGGGTAAGTTTTTATAATTTGTTGAAGCTTTTACGGTATAACTTTGACTAAAACTTTCTGTAGTCGCTAATTCATTATTCTGAATATTATTAAATTTAGACCAATTGAAAGTCGCGTTTACAGATGCTTTATAATTCTTTAAAAAAGAACGTCCGTAATTTCCCATTCCGGTAAAAGTTTCATCGGCCAAATTAGAATTATAAGGCGATGATGATTGGTTGATTCCTGTAAAATCTGCACTGGTTTTAATCGCATCTACTTTTTTAGTATAAGTTGCATTGGCAAAAATGTTTTCAAAATTGAACATGTTGTATTTAAAATAACGCAACGAATGCACTTGCGAAGTAGCATTTTCTAAGAGACGATTTCCGCGGAACAAACTACTGTAATCAGACAAAACATAACCTGCAGCTAACTGATTAATATCTGTAAAATCATTCGTTAAGGAGAAATTATACGTCAAACTTTCCGATTTTTTGATTTGATATAAAGCGAAAAAATCAGGCAATATTTTTACGAAATTTTGAGAATAATCAGTTCCTAATTGTGTGTTTTTCATATTATAAGAATGCACACTAACCCCCGGAGTCAAAGTAAATTTTCCTGCCAGAATTTTATAATGAAATCCCAGAAATACATCATTAAAATTATAATTGACTTTATTATTGTTTTGAGGATCATCTAAATCATTTCTGTCTCCGTTATCCAACATTTGAAAAATATGGGAATTAAAATCCTGATACGAAAATGTATTACCAAGTGTAATATTGATGTTGCTTTTTGGCGTCACCATATAATAGTAATCCAGTTTGGCATCTAATTTATTCGTTTTTACAAATCGATCCTGATTCAGGTCATTTCTTTGCTGTCCCGAAGTATAACCTGCTAAATCAAAAGGTTGTGTGCGTAGATTGGCGTTATAAAATGGGTTTTCGTCCTGATACAGATGCTGCATTTCAAAAGCAAAAATATTTTTATCGCTTTGCGTGTAGTACAAACTCAAATCCTGTTTTATAGATGTTGGATCTTGTTTTTTATTGGTCAGGATTGTTTCTAAAGTTGAAACTTTATTCACCACCGATTCACGCAACAAATCAGTATCTTCATTTTGTTTCGACAACTTCGTTAAGATGTCATAATCAAACTGAAATTTATCATTGGGTTTATATATAGAACTCAGTTTAAAAAGCCCTAGATTATTTTTTTGATGCGTTTCTTCTTCTCTTTTTTGTTCATCTCCAGAATCTAAAATTGTCGTTTGAGATTTCGTTTCAAGATCAGTTTTTGATGTAGATAATATGGCAAAACCACTAATGTTCCATTTTTTTGTAACGGAATAAGCAAAGTTTGTCGCTCCAAATTTCGTTTCAATTTCTTTCGCGCGATTGTTTCTCAAAATCGAAATTCCTAAATCATTCGATGAAATATTAAAATTACTTCCGCCTTTTTGCATCATATTTTTAAATCCGCCTGTGAACTTAAAATAATCTTGTGCTGTCAACGGTAATTCTCCAATATTATTAAAATTGGTAATTACATTAATGCTGTACTTGGGACTGTAATAAAATAATTTAGGATTAATAATATAGCGGCTGTCAAGTTCACCAACTCCAGTTCCGGCAGTTACATCTCCAAACCAAAAGTTCTTTTTACCTTCTTTCAGTTTAATATTCATTGCCACATTATCCTGATCATTCCCTAAACCTTTTAAGGCTCCAACTTCATTATAATTTCTTAATACCTGAATTTTATCAATGGCATCGGCCGGAATATTTTTAACACCAAGTTTGGTATCTCCATCAAAAAAATCTTTGCCTTCAACCATTAGTTTACTCACTTTTTTACCCTCCACTTCAATCTCACCATCGGCATTTACCTCCACTCCCGGCAATTTTTTCAGTACATCTTCCAGCTTTTTCTCGGTTCCTGATTTAAATGAATCAGCATTGTATACAATGGTATCGCCTTTTATAGAAACCGGCATTTCACGCACAATCTCAACGCCCTGAAGTTCGATTCCGGCATCATCCATTACAATATTCTGGGCAATATTGGCACTTTGCGTTGCAATTGAAATCTCTTTCGACTTCATTCCCAGATAACTTACTTTGATAGAATAAGAAGTATTTGGCTTTAATGTAAGCTGAAACTTTCCTTTGTCATTGGTAATTCCGTAAGAATCCATTGCTTTTGTGGCAACATTAATAGCCATTATATTGGCCATTTCTAACGGATTTTTTTGCTCATCCTGAATAAAACCATCAAAACGAACACTTTGCGAAAAACATATAGAAGTAAATAAAAAGGCGAGTATAAAAAGAGTTTTGTTCATTAAGAAAATGATTAGAATAAATATTTTTTTGAGATCATGCGTTTTATCTTCCCATCATAACAGGAGCAGCAGATCTTGCACGCCCGCCATTCATATCTCTAAATTCTTCCATTTTTTTAACTACAGTTTCGTCATAATCTTTCTGAGTTACTACTTTTCCTTTTTTAGAAGGTTTGATATCTACTTTATCTTTTGCATTCAACACAACTTTAGAACATAAAATTGTAGTCGATCCGTCATTTATTTCTAAAATTAAACCCGGAAGTCCCCAATAATTCTCCGGACCTTGGTTTACAGGAATTTCCGGCGTATACCAGGCCGTTACTACAACTTCTTTTGGCAACTCAAAATTATCCGAAAAATTGGTTTTAGTTTCGCCGGAAGTCTTTTTGGCTTCATCCTTTTTGTCATCAGTTTTTTTAGGCCTAAAGTTTCTAAAATCGGTTTTACTCGGTTCTTTTACTGCAGTTGCTTTGTAGCAATTGTATCCGCCAATTTGTTTGGTTTCCTGCTCTAATTTCCAATTTAACTTTGGTAACGAATCCACAACAAGAAATTCCTTGCCCATAAATTCTTTATCAACAGTATATGATTTTGTTTTTACATCTTTATAGAAAGTGCCACCGCCTCCCATCATCGAACTCACCATAACGCGAAAACCTCCTTGTTGCCCCGGACTTTCCAATTTTTCTTCTTCTTTATAAATAGAAGCCGATTTATCAAAATTCAGAATAAAGGTTTTTTCCAGCATTTTTTTCATTCGCTCTTCCATACTTTTTTGCATTTCCGGGGTAATGTCACGATTGCCTCTCATGCCTTCAAACTTTGGCGCTTGTGTTTTTGACTCGTAAACGGCCATTCCCTGAAAATCTTTTTGAGCCTGCATTTGCGTAAAAGCAAATAAGAAAGACATATAGTAAAATACTTTTTTCATTGTGTTTTCTTTAAAATTGATTAAGCCTGATACAACTTACTACTCAAATGTATTATTTATTTTAAAATACAGAAAGTTAAATATATCAATACCATTAAAATATAGACAAAACCGACTATAACTTAGACTATTACAGCATAATAGAATTTAAGCGGTAAATGTCTCTTAATTAACTAATTTCTATAAAGGTTTTTTGTAATTTGGCTCTTTAGAAAACCAATATCATGAGTAAAACGGCACACTTTTTTTTAAATCTTCTTTTTATTGCCGGTTCCCTTACTGCTGTTTTTTCGCAAAATCAAAAAATAAAAGCTTCTTCAGTTTCTCATTTTTCAATAATTGCTGATGAATTTTCAGGTTATGATTCTTTTGGATATTCTTATCAGATTAAAAACAATGTTTTTAGTAAAACCAAAGACAAAGAAGTATTTGAGTATAAAAATGTATCGCTGGGAAAAATTAACAAAGTCGATTTACAAAATCCGCTTAAGATTGTTTTATTTTATGAAGATTTTAATAGCGTAGTTTTATTAGACAATCAGCTGAATAAAGTGACAGAGATTAATTTTTCTCTCAACAATACGCCTATTGTTGTTTCGGCGATCGGGATGTCTACACAAAATCAATTATGGATTTTTAACGCGTTAAACCAACAAATAAGCCTTTTTGATTATTTGAAAAATGAATATAAAACCGTTTCTACTCCATTGATAGAAACCATAAAATATTACCAAACAGACTTTAATACTTTTTACTGGATCGATAAAAAAAACAATTGGTTTTCTTGTGATATTTTTGGAAAAACAACTGCTTTAGGAAAAGTAGCTGATTTTGATACCATCGAAATAATCAATAATCACCAATATCTTTTTAGTAAAGCTAATTTGTTGTATTTTAAAGACATTACAAGTACAAATTCGAATGCATTTTCTGAAATTGAAATTTTAGAAAAATCGTTTGACAAATTCTACTACAAAGACCAAATTTTATCTATTTTTACAGCTAAAGAAATAACAAATTATAAAATCGTAACACCGTAATGCACATAGCAATAGCAGGAAATATAGGAGCAGGAAAAACAACTTTAACTAAATTATTAGCCAAACATTTCAAATGGGAACCTCATTATGAAGATGTAGTTGATAATCCGTATTTAGATGATTTTTACCATCAGATGGAACGCTGGTCGTTTAATTTGCAGATTTATTTCCTAAATAGCCGTTTCCGTCAGGTATTGCAAATCCGCGAAAGCGGGAAGAAAATTGTTCAGGACAGAACGATTTATGAAGACGCACATATCTTTGCTCCCAACTTATATTCGATGGGATTAATGACAAGTCGCGATTTCGAAAATTATACTTCACTTTTTGAATTGATGGAATCATTGGTAAAAGCACCGGATTTATTAATTTACCTAAGAAGTTCTATTCCTAATCTTGTTGGACAAATTCATAAACGCGGACGTGATTACGAAAATTCTATTTCGATCGATTATTTAAGCCGTTTGAACGAAAGATACGAAGCCTGGGTACAAACGTATACTAAAGGAAAACTATTAATTATTGATGTTGATAATATAAATTTCGTTGATAATCCTGAAGATTTAGGAAACATCATTAACAGAATTGATGCTGAATTGAACGGGTTGTTTTAGAAACACGAATTTACACGAATAAAAAATGCCTCTAAATAATTTTAGAGGCATTTTTGTTTTCTAAAGCTAAAATAATATATAAATCAATTACTCTTTATCATGATATTTTTGTACTTAATCTATTTTTGACAAAATGCCTTATTTTACAAATTAACAAATAAAAGGCTACTTTTGCAGATTGATTCTAATCTTTATAAAGTCATGCTTAAAATAAAAATCATACTTAGGGGGCTCTTTATAAATGTGAGCATATTTTTTATTGGAGCTTTAATGATCGACAAAAATATGATTATATTCTTTATTGGAGATTTAATGATCCACAAGAAACTCAGTAATTTTTACCCCATCCTCCCCTTGCTTTTATTCATGAATTTTTGCTTTCAATGGTATGTCCTTTCCAAAAATCCAAAATCTTTTAATAAAACAAACTGGCTGATTGCATTGATAAATTTTGTTTCAACTATAATTCTTTCTTTACTCACTATAGCAGCTTGGTATCTACTAATTGCAATTTCAGGAATACCCAAAAATAGACCTCCAGAAAATCATAGTACATTATATCAAAAAGAAGATTACAAAAAAATTAATTTAACGAGCTCATCTATTTATTCCTATAAATTCTAAAATCAAAAAAAATGCCTCTAAATTATTTAGAGGCATTTTTATTTTTAAGAAACTTTGTCAAAGTTTAAAACTTTGACAAAGTTGTTTTATTTAGCAGTAGCTGTACTAATTTTTGCTTCAACTTCTTCTTCTGTTCCTTCGTAAACTTCGGTGGTTGTTTTACCATTTGCAGTTTTTGTTACAGTTCCGACAGCTTTGCCGTTTTCATTTCTTAAATCAACACGAACTGACGTTTTATCATATTTACTAGTATCAAAACAATCTGTTTTTTGGTATTTTCCAGTGGTATCAAAATGAGCTAAACATTTCGCTGTTTCTTCAGCCGTGCAGCCTTTTTCTTTACACATTTTAATACATTCTTCTTTTGTCATTCCAGACATGTCGCCGCATTTAGAAATACCTGCATGCATCTCTGTTTTAGCACAACATGAACCTTTTGCTACTAAACCTGCATTGGCATGTCCTTCTCCTAAAATTGGTGCAATTACCAATCCTATTAAACAGGTTAATTTGATAAGGATATTCATTGATGGTCCTGAAGTATCTTTAAACGGATCTCCAACTGTATCTCCGGTTACGGCAGCTTTGTGTGCATCAGAACCTTTGTATGTCATTTCTCCGTTGATTAGAACTCCTGCTTCAAAAGATTTTTTAGCATTGTCCCAGGCACCTCCGGCATTGTTTTGAAAAACTGCCCAAAGTACACCAGAAACGGTAACTCCAGCCATATATCCTCCTAACATTTCAGCAATTAACTGATTGTTATCTGCGTAAACCAATTTTCCTAAAAGTACAATCGCAATCGGGAAACCAATTGTCAGGATTCCAGGCAACATCATTTCGCGTAAAGCGGCTTTGGTAGAAATCTCAACACATTTTCCGTATTCAGGTTTTCCGGTTCCTTCCATAATTCCAGGAATTTCCTTGAATTGACGACGTACTTCATAAACCATATCCATAGCGGCTTTTCCAACAGAATTCATGGCTAAAGCCGAGAAAACTACGGGAATCATTCCACCCACAAATAGCATGGCTAAAACTGGTGCTTTAAAAATATTAATTCCGTCGATTCCTGTAAAGGTTACGTAAGCTGCAAATAATGCTAATGAAGTCAATGCAGCAGAAGCAATTGCAAATCCTTTTCCGGTTGCTGCGGTTGTATTTCCTACTGAATCTAAAATATCGGTTCTGGTACGAACTTCTTTAGGTAATTCGCTCATTTCGGCAATTCCTCCAGCGTTGTCAGAGATTGGTCCAAAAGCATCGATGGCTAATTGCATAGCTGTAGTTGCCATCATCGCTGAAGCAGCTAAAGCTACTCCGTAAAAACCTGCTAATGCATAAGAAATCCAGATTGCTGCTGCAAACAAAATTACCGTCGGAAAAGTAGAGATCATTCCCGTTGCCAATCCTGCAATAACGTTTGTTCCTGCTCCTGTAGATGATTTTTGTACAATTGCCATAACAGGTTTTGTACCTAATCCTGTATAATATTCCGTAACTGATGAAATAGCTCCACCCACTACTAAACCAACCAAAGTTGCATAAAAAACTCGCATTGATGAGATGTCTTTAGCGCCTTCGCCAAAAAAGCTCATTTGCATTGTTTCCGGCAACATGTATTTTACTAAGAAGAAACAGGCAATTGCGGTTAACACAATCGATACCCAGTTTCCTATATTTAATGCTTTTTGTACTTGTGCTTCTTTTGCATTGTCATCCGATATTTTTACTAATGTCGTTCCGATAATCGAGAATAAGATACCGAAACCTGCAATTGCCATTGGTAGTAAAATTGGTCCAATTCCGCCAAAAATATCCTGGATGTTTCCGCCCATATCTTTGATCACGTAATTTCCTAAAACCATTGCTGCCAGAACAGTTGCTACATACGAACCAAATAAATCAGCTCCCATTCCTGCAACGTCTCCAACATTATCCCCTACGTTATCAGCAATTGTAGCAGGATTACGCGGATCATCTTCCGGAATTCCGGCTTCTACCTTACCTACTAAATCGGCACCAACATCAGCCGCTTTTGTGTAGATTCCGCCACCAACTCTGGCAAACAAAGCGATTGATTCTGCACCTAAAGAGAATCCTGCTAAAGTTTCTAAAACCTTAGTCATATCTTCAGATGAAGTCCAAACCCCATTCATAAATATTTGAAAGAAAACAATAAAAAATCCTGTCAGACCTAAAACAGCCAAACCTGCAACGCCCAATCCCATTACGGTACCACCGGCAAAAGAAACTTTTAATGCTTGTGGTAAACTTGTTCGGGCAGCCTGAGTGGTTCTAACATTTGTTTTAGTAGCTATCTTCATTCCCATATTTCCAGCCAAAGCCGAGAAAAATGCTCCAAAAATAAATGCCACTACTATTAATATATGTGTTGTAGGAACAATAAAAGAAATTCCGGCTAAAACTATACTGGCACCAATTACGAAGAAGGTTAGTAATCGGTATTCTGCTTTTAAAAATGCTAATGCGCCTTCGTAGATGTAATCTGAGATCTCTTTCATCTTGCCATCGCCAGCATCTTGTTTTAGGACCCAAGTCCTTTTTATTGCCATGAAGAGTAATCCTATAATTGCCATAACAATTGGCAAGTAAATCATAAATTCGTTCATAATATTATAATGGTTATTGGTTAATATTCAATAAACTATGTAAAACGAATTTAAACAAAAAAGCAATACTCCTGACGGCAGTATTGCTTTTTTTATAATAGAATAGGGTAAAAATTATTTAATACTAAATAATCCCTCTGGTTTATTTTCAATATCATCAAAACGCTTTGTACACTCAGCAATAATTGCAAATGCTTCGTTTACATCTCCCCAACCTTCTACATCTACTTGTTTGTTTTCAAGGTCTTTGTAAACCTGGAAGAAGTGCTCGATTTCTTTTAATAAGTGACCGTTAATATCTGAAAGATCGTTTAATGAATTCCAGATTGGATCTGAAACCGGTACACAGATAATTTTTTCGTCTGGTCCTTTATCATCTGCCATATGGAAAACTCCAATTGGTTTTACTTCTATCACACAACCAGGAAAAGTTGGCTCATTGATTAAAACTAATACATCAAGAGGATCTCCATCAAGTGCTAAAGTTTCAGGAATAAATCCGTAATCTGCCGGGTACATCATTGAAGAGAATAACATTCTGTCGAAACGCATTCTTTTGATTTCAAAATCGTACTCGTATTTATTTCTACTTCCACGTGGTATTTCGATTAAAACATCGAAAGTTGTTAATTTGTCTGCGGTCATTTTCGTTTTTTATTTTTTCTATAATTTCGATTGCAAAAGTAACTAAACAATCCTTTTTTACAATAAAAAACTTCATTAATATGCCTACTTTTCTTTTAAATAACAGACAGTTAATATGTAATTTTCCTGTTTCGCTTATTTAAGTAATAATGCCACAGCAAATATGTCGCATAAGATCGATACGGACTCCATTGCTGAGCATGAATTTCCATTTCGTTTTTGTCGTGAATATTCAATAATTCTTTGATAGTATTAACGACTGCAATATCGCCTAACGGAATTAAATCCGGCTCCTGAAGACAAAACATTAAGTAAATATCAATAGTCCAATTTCCAATTCCTTTTAGTTTAATGAGTTCTTCCCGAACTTGTTTTGCTGATTTTACAGCTAAACTTTCTATATCTAATTCTTTGTTTAAAACGGCATCGGCTAATATTTTGATGTATTTTGTTTTTTGGCGGCTTACACCTAAAACACGAAACTCTTCATCTGACAACATAGCCATTGTTTCAGGATT
This sequence comes from Flavobacterium bizetiae, assembly GCF_902804475.1. Taxonomy (GTDB): domain Bacteria; phylum Bacteroidota; class Bacteroidia; order Flavobacteriales; family Flavobacteriaceae; genus Flavobacterium; species Flavobacterium bizetiae. The sequence goes on along the minus strand of NZ_CADCSU010000087.1, from coordinate 149,231 downwards.
GCAAGTTGTGTAAGCTTTTATTTTTAAGAAGGTGGCTTTCGCCGAATCTATAGAAACTTGTTGTTCGAGAATTAACAACACCAATGTTTCAAAACCTTGCGGACGTTTGGGGATTGGCGGTAATCCGTATTTGTCGATGATTTCCTGAAATACAGGATTTTTTGTGGATAGAAAATCGATAGCTTCTTTCATGACGTGATTTTTAGCCCCGATAGAAGTGGAAATCCTTTTGTGCCGGGGTTCGGCACAAAAGATTGGAACGGATAGCGGGAATAGCTCCTAAAATTAAAAAATAATCTCGCAAAGACGCAGAGACGCTAAGTTTTTTGCATGTTGATTTTGCAGATTTAAACCGATCAACGCTGATTTTTTTTTTGAATCTGCTTAAATCTGTAGAATCAGCATAAAACAATCCAAGTTTAAAAAATAAAAAACGCCAAGTTGCTAGTAATAAAAACTTAGCGACTTGGCGTCTTTGCGAGATTATTTCACTCTAATTATCTTAAAAATAGAATCCGAAAGATCCTTTTACTGCAAATTTATTAGCATCTGGAGTGTTTAAATAACTTCCTCTCCAGGAGAAATCGATACGGAATACTTTGAAGATATTTCCTATCCCGGCGTTGTATTCCCAATATACATTTTCTGGCGCATTATACGGTAATCCCGAAGCATTGATCGCTCTGTTTGCATCTGAAATTGTTCCGTAAACTCCTTTTACTCCAACAAATTCTCTCCAGTTTAGTTTTCTCATAAATGGAATTCTGGCAAATAATCTTCCTCCAAAATCATGATTCCATTGTAAAGTGGTATACTGATCTGTAATAAATTCGTAGAAATTCAGGTTACTAAACGTATTTTCGATTGTAAAATAAGTCTGGTTTCCAGGAATAACACTCATTAATCCTAACGGAATTGTACCAAAGGTTTTTCCGGTTTCAAGGATGATGTTTGATCTTCCTAATGGTCCAATTATAATAGGTTGTTTGTAGAATAATTGTATTTTTTCGTAAGCGAAATCACTTTGCATCACTCCTTTTAGTCCGTAACTGAAGTTAACAAAGAAATGGCTAAACGGGCTGTCTACAAGACTACGCTCTACACCAAAACCAATAGTTTTACGATTTGGCATAAGCTCAAACTGAACATTGGCTTCGAATTGTTTTACTGCGCTTTGTATTACTCCGGCAGGATTTGCGTCGGTTGGAAGCGTTGTATAATAATCGAGACTAAAGGTTGGCGAAGCAGATTCTAATGTCCTGTAGGAAACACCTGCCTGAACAACAAAGTTCTTTAAGGGTTCCATTTCGATCGAAACGTTGCTCAGATTAATATTGGTTAGTTTTCCGTTGCTTCCTGTTGTAAATAAGGCTGATGACGCGAAACTTCGTCCTAAAATATCATTTGTTGTGGTTAAGCTGGCACCAATTTGCTCGATGTCACGCCTGTTTCCTCCGGAAATAATGATTCGCTTTTTCTTGTCAAGCATCCATTTTCCTGAAACTCCGTATTTGAATTTATTATCATCAAAACCGTATGCGGTATAAGCTTGTATACGCCATGGATCGTTTGGACCGAAATAGGTTCTTCCTCCTGCTCTAAGTCTTAATCCTTCGACTTCATTATAACCGAAAGTTGAGAATATAGGCCCAAAATCGAAGTTTTTAAACTCAACATAACCACTACCCAAGATCGATACAAGACTATATAATTGCTTAAATCGCTTGACGGTTTGCAGCGTATCCAGCATTTTGTAAATACCGGCTTCGTCTTTATTTAATTTCTCGAAACGATTTTCTTCCCAAAATTCAGGCGGTCGTTCATAAACAGCATTGTCTATGTAATTGACTTCTTCTTTATAAAACTTCTCTGGTTTCTGGATATTAAATTTATGATTACGATAGAGCGTTGTTCGTTTTCCGTAAACACCTTTTGATTTTTCTTTTTTATTTAAAGCAAAATCCGACATCATGTAGTCGCGGGTTAACAGAAAAACAGAATCGTTTTCTACCTCGAATTCCTGCTCGATATAAATATCTTTTACCCAGTTAATATTGGCACTTTTGGTAACACCCATATTAATTTTCTTGATCGCAAAAGTAGAATCGTTTACCCAAAAGTCTCCTTTGAAGGTTAACTCGTTTTTACGTCTTGGATAGAAAACAATGTTATAACACCATTTTTTATCAATAAAAGCACTGTCTTTTAAAACATAGTTATAAACGTCAATTCCGGTTCTTGAAAGCGGACTTGTAAAACTTTTATCGAAAAACTTAAGGTGATTGTCGTAGATATTGTAATCTGAATAAAGGTCTTTTACAAATGAAAGAATTTGTTGGTTTCCATTAAAACCTGACATTTTATTTCCTGTAATGTTCTCTTTTACTTTCTTTAATTTGTTATCTCCGTAAACATCATAAACTGATTCGTTGATAAAAATTGGAAGGTAGGTTTTTCCCGTAACATCAGATGTGTCAACATGTTTAAAGACAAACTCCATTCCTTTAAAGAGTTTGTTTTTCATAAAAGCACTATCGATTGTGTTCATATCAAACTCAACCTTCTCGTACTTTTGCATTTGGTATTGATTGAATTGGTACAAACCGTTTTTACGTTTTCGCTCCCAAATTTTTCTCAATATGTCTAATGCCGGGTTATTTTTTTTAGATGTTTTTCCGGTAAAAATTACTACTTCATTTAATGCCTCAGCTTCGCTTAAAACTATTTTAAAATCATAATTTACCGCTTTGTCTAATGAAACTTCTCTATCTGAGAATCCTGCAGAACTTACCAATAAAGCAGTGTAAGTTGTTGGCGATTCGAGATAAAAACGACCGTCTTCGTTAGAAACAATTCCGGTATTTGAACCTTTAAAAACAACATTGGCAAAAGGTATTGGCTGATTAGACTTGTCCAAAACAATTCCGCTCACTTTAGTTTGTGCAGTAGCAATCGTCGCAAATGCGAATACAAAAAATAGGCTGAGTAAAATTATTCTTTTCATCATCTGGGCAAAAAAAAACTTCATCAATTAACTATGAATGATGAAGTTTTGTGAGTATTTTAAATGTGTATTATTTGTATAACACTTTTTTAACTGCTTTTACTACATCACCTGCATTTGGTAACCAGTCTTTTAATAATACCGGAGAATACGGTGCAGGAGTATCTGCTGTTGTAATACGTTGAATTGGCGCATCAAGGAAGTCGAAAGCTTGCTCTTGAACGATATAAGTAATTTCAGAAGAAATACTAGCGAATGGCCAAGCCTCTTCAAGAATTACTAAACGATTTGTTTTTTTAACAGATTTTAAGATCGCGTCTTTATCCATCGGGCGAACTGTTCTTAAGTCGATAATTTCGCAAGAAATACCTTCTTTAGCTAATTCGTCAGCAGCGATAAAAGCTTCTTTGATGATTTTACCAAAAGAAACGATAGTAACATCTGTTCCTTCACGTTTAATATCAGCAACTCCTAATGGAATTGTGTATTCTCCGTCTGGCACTTCACCTTTGTCACCATACATTTGCTCAGACTCCATAAAGATTACCGGGTCATTATCACGAATCGCAGCTTTTAAAAGTCCTTTTGCATCGTAAGGAGTTGATGGTACAACCACTTTAAGACCTGGAGTATTTGCAAACCAGTTTTCTAAAGCTTGTGAGTGAGTTGCTCCTAATTGACCTGCAGAAGCAGTTGGTCCGCGGAAAACGATAGGCACATTAAATTGTCCACCTGTCATTTGACGCATTTTAGCAGCATTATTTATAATTTGATCAATACCTACTAAACAGAAGTTGAAAGTCATGTACTCTACAATAGGACGACAACCGTTCATAGCTGATCCTACTGCTATTCCTGTAAAACCAAGCTCAGCAATTGGAGTATCGATTACTCTTTTTTCGCCAAACTCAGCAAGCATTCCTTTTGAAGCTTTGTATGCTCCGTTGTATTCTGCAACTTCTTCGCCCATTAAATATATGGATTCATCGTGACGCATTTCTTCGCTCATCGCTTCGCAAATGGCCTCTCTAAATTGTATTGTTCTCATATTTATATTGTATGTTGAATTTTCTGAAGAGCAAAAATAAATATTTTAAATAACTTAAAAGCATAAATTAGATTTAAAATCACATGATCTTCCTTATACCTTGCGCTTTTAACTTTTTAAATTTTATTGTGACATTTACGAAATCGATATAATTAAGATTATTTCAGTCATAAAGTGCTTATCATACAAACTCAACTCTTTTTGTTTGATTTTTATTTTATCAAATTCTTTCACTAGAACGTAAGAATCCGAAAACTAGTATAATTTGGCCTAAACTTTAACACTTGAGCGGATTGCCTGATTTGCAAAATTCCTAAGAATCAACAGAAATGAATGAATTATTTATTTTTAGACATAGCAAAACAGCTTCTAAATTTCAGAATCTGCGAAATCGTAATAGTTTTTAAATAATATTATGCATGCATAGTATTTTATTCCGATTTTAATTTCTAAATTTGTAAAAGCATATTATAAATATAAAATATATACTTATGAAAATATTAGTTTGCATCAGCCACGTGCCTGATACTACTTCAAAAATCAACTTCTCCAATGGTGACTCAGAATTCGATACCAATGGTGTTCAATATGTAATTAATCCTAATGACGAGTTTGGTTTGACACGTGCCATTTGGTTTCAGGAACAACAAGGCGCTACTGTAACTGTAGTAAATGTTGGAGGACCTGATACTGAACCAACTTTGCGTAAAGCTTTAGCAATTGGTGCAAACGAAGCTATTCGCGTAAATGCTAACCCAACTGATGGTTTTTTTGTTGCAAAACAATTGGCTGAAGTAATTAAAAACGGAGGTTATGATCTTGTAATTGCAGGAAAAGAATCTCTTGACTATAATGGTGGAATGGTTCCTGGAATGATTGCAGGAATTTTAGGTTCTAACTTTTTAAACTCTTGTACAGCTATTACCGTTGATGGAAGCAATGTAAAAGCGGTTCGTGAAATCGATGGTGGAAAAGAAACTGTAAGCACAACTTTACCATTAATCATTGGCGGTCAAAAAGGTCTTGTTGAAGAAAAAGACTTGCGTATCCCTAACATGAGAGGTATCATGACTGCAAGAACAAAAGCACTTACTATTCTTGAGCCGGTTGATGCTCCTGTAAATACAAAAGCGGTGAAATTTGAAAAACCAGCTCCAAAATCAGCAGTAAAATTAGTTTCTCCTGATAATTTAGATGAGTTAATCAATTTATTACACAACGAAGCAAAAGTAATCTAGTAATCTAGTATTCAGTAATCAGTTTTAAGTGTTCAGTTTTAAATAATCTGAAATCTAAAATCTAAAATCTAAAATTATTATGTCAATATTAATATACGCAGAATCTGCAGAAGGAAAATTTAAAAAAGTTGCTTTTGAATTAGCTTCTTACGCTAAAAAAGTAGCAGAAACTCTAGGTACAACCGTAACCGCTTTAACAGTTAACATTAGCGATGTAAGCGAATTATCTAAATACGGAGTAGACAAAGTATTAAAAGTAACTAACGATAAATTAGCTGGTTTTACCGCTAAGGCTTACGCCGATGTTATCAAACAAGCTGCTGAAAAAGAAGGAACAAAAGTAGTTTTACTTTCTTCGACTACAGACAGTATCTATCTTTCTTCATTAGTTGCCGTGGCTTTAAATGCCGGTTTCGCATCAAATGTTGTTGGATTACCGGTTAGCACTTCACCTTTTCAGGTAAAAAGAAATGCTTTCTCAAACAAAGCTTTCAATATTACAGAAATCAATACTGATGTAAAAGTTCTTGGCTTAGCTAAAAACTCTTACGGAATTTTCGAAAGTGCAGGATCTGCAACTGAAGAAGATTTTAATCCATCAATTGGAGACAATGATTTTGGTGTAAAAGTAGAATCTGTAGAAAAAGTAAGCGGAAAAGTATCTATTGCTGATGCTGATATCGTAGTTTCTGGTGGACGTGGATTAAAAGGCCCGGAAAACTGGGGATTAGTTGAAGATTTAGCAGCTGTTTTAGGTGCTGCAACAGCATGTTCTAAACCTGTTTCTGATTTAGGATGGAGACCTCACAGCGAGCACGTTGGACAAACAGGAAAACCAGTTGCAACAAACTTATATATTGCAATAGGAATCTCTGGTGCAATCCAGCATATTGCGGGTATTAACTCATCAAAAGTAAAATTAGTAATCAATAACGATCCTGAGGCTCCTTTCTTTAAAGTTGCTGATTACGGAATTGTTGGAGATGCCTTTACAATTGTTCCTGAATTAATTGAGAAATTAAAAGCTTTTAAAGCGCAACATTCTTAATTTAAAAATTCTCTATAAAAATATAGCTGCCTAAAAACAAGATAATCGTATCTTTGTTTTAGGTGGCTTTTTTGTTCCATATTTTTTGATTAAAATTGCACCTTTATTTTTCAATCAAAAAAAGTCTTAAAATGAGGCAATAATTGCCCTTTTTTACCCACATATATGAGTCTAGTAAAATTATCCATAAAAGGAATTTCATACAGTCAAACTCAAAATGGCGCTTATGCCTTAATTTTGAACGAAGTTGATGGCGAACGAAAATTACCAATAGTTATTGGCGCTTTTGAAGCCCAGTCAATTGCTATTGCCTTAGAAAAAGAAATAAAACCTCCTCGCCCATTAACGCACGATTTATTCAAAAACTTCGCTGAGAGATTCGATATTGTCGTAAAACAAGTCATTATTCACAAACTTGTAGATGGCGTTTTTTATTCGAGCTTAATTTGCGAAAGAGATAAAATCGAAGAAATTATCGACGCCAGAACATCTGATGCAATTGCATTGGCTTTACGTTTCAACGCTCCGATTTTTACTTATAAAAATATTTTAGACAAAGCTGGTATCTATTTAAAATCGAATACTGCAGAAACTGATCAGGGTTCTCAGGAAATTGATGATGTACTTTCTAATCCGGAAACTTTTGGCCATGAAGAAGAAAGCAATCAATCCGGAGATGTTTACGCAAAACATAGTTTACAGGAATTAAATGAACTTTTAGATCAGGCTGTTTCGCAGGAAGACTATGAAAAAGCCGCAAAAATCAGAGACGAAATCTCTAAAAGATAAATCATTGTTTAATCGTTGGTTTGTTTATTCGTTAAATCGATTAAACAATTGAACGAATAACCGAATAAACAAAAAATGAAACAATATTTAGACTTGGTAAAACACGTTTTAGAAAACGGTAATCAAAAAGGAGACAGAACAGGAACAGGAACCAAAAGTGTTTTTGGTTACCAGATGCGTTTTGATTTAAGTGAAGGTTTCCCAATGGTTACAACCAAAAAATTACACTTAAAATCGATCATTTATGAACTGCTTTGGTTCTTAAAAGGTGATACGAATATAAAATATCTTCAGGAAAACGGAGTAAAAATCTGGGATGCCTGGGCAGATTCTAATGGAGATTTAGGTCCTGTTTACGGACATCAATGGCGTAATTGGAATAGCGAAGAAATTGATCAGATTTCTGAATTAATTACAGAACTAAAAACAAATCCAAATAGCCGAAGAATGTTAGTTTCGGCTTGGAATCCTTCAGTATTGCCGGATACAAAAAAGTCATTTGAAGAAAATGTTGCAAATAATAAAGCAGCCTTACCTCCTTGCCATGCCTTTTTTCAGTTTTATGTAAGTAGTCCTGATCCTGAAAAAGGAGAAACAAAAGGAAAATTATCCTGCCAGTTGTACCAGCGAAGTGCTGATATCTTTTTAGGAGTACCTTTTAATATTGCATCTTACGCGTTATTAACGATGATGATTGCACAGGTTTGTGATTTAGAATATGGCGAATTCATCCATACGTTTGGAGATGCGCACATTTACAACAATCACTTCGAGCAATTAGAATTGCAATTAACACGTGAGCCAAAACCATTACCAAAAATGATCTTAAACCCAGAGATTAAAAACATTTTTGATTTTGATTATAATGACTTTACACTTGTAGATTACGAACCGCATGCGGGAATAAAAGGAAGTGTTGCTGTATAAATTATAAAAAAATCCGCTTAAAAATTTAAGCGGATTTTTTTATACTGTCTTTTTATACTACTAACACACTATTTTCACTTCCTGCAAAATCATTCCATTTATAAGAATCTGCTTCAGGATCATTTACATAACTTCCGTCAATTACGTACTTAAACTCGTAAATTGCATCTTTAACCAAGTCGTAAGTGGCCTTAAAAGTGCCATTTTTCAACTTACTCAAAGTTCCTTCCTCAACATTCCAGTTGTTAAAATCGCCAACAACCGCTGCCGAACTTGCGTCTTTAGCATCTATAGAAAATGTAACTTTAACTACCGGCTTCGTTTTAATAAATTGTTTCTTTAAAGACATAACTATTTAGTTTTTAGATTCATAGACTAAATTACACAAATTCAGATGAATTTTCGATACCTTCACAACCGATTTATGATAATATCAAAAACCGAATATTTTTTTACCTATTTAATAATTAAATCTGCTTAAAATTTTGGATTTCAAACTCTCAGCGCATTTAAGGAGAAATATTCCAGCATCTAAATACGGTCATTAGAAAATAAATTTTAACTTTATAACCTCATTTATATCTTATGGAAAAAGAAGTGCACGAACAATACGAATATGCCAGAAGAAGACTTAGACAAAAGAAGATTCTATACTTTCATTTTGTGCTTTTTTTACTGGGAAGTTTATTTTTATTTATTGCCAACAGATTTTTCGGTTTTGGCGCTAACACAGAACAAAACTGGTGTGTTTGGGGAATTACGATATGGTTCTTTATCTTTATTTTGCATTTTATAAAGGTATACATCACAGACAGGTTCATGAATAAAAAATGGGAAAGAGAACAAATTGACAGACTTGTTGGTTTACAACAAAAAAGAATTAGTCAATTAGAATCCAGAATAATTGAGGATACCGAAAATAAAATTTAGTTACTAGATTGCTATGATTATAATGATAGCGGCTGTTGCCGAAAATAACGCACTTGGAAAAGACAATGAATTAGTTTGGCATTTACCAAATGATTTTAAAAGATTCAAATCGCTTACAACGAATCATCATATTATTATGGGAAGAAAAACTTTTGAAAGCTTCCCGAAACCACTTCCAAACAGAGTTCATATTGTAATAACACGCCAGAAAGATTATCATCCGGAAGGCTGTATTGTAGTAGATAGCATCGAAAAAGCCATTGCTGCCTGTCCTGAAAACGAAGATTCGTATATTATTGGCGGAGGCGAAATTTACAATCTAGCCTTACCTTATACTGATATTATAGAAATAACCAAAGTTCACCATACTTTTGAAGCGGATGCTTTTTTTCCAAAAATTAATAAAAGTGAGTGGCAGCTTGTAGAATCTGAAGAAAATTTTAAAGATGAAAAACATCTTTTTGACTACACTTACGAAACATACATTAGAAAATAATAAAACAAAAAAAAACATCCTCTTGTGAAGGATGTTTTTTAAAACGATTGATTTTTAAATCTGACTCATTCGAGTAATAGCTTTGGAAAAAAAATCACAAATGTTAAGAAACATTTGAATAACTGAATAACATTTAATGTTAAATGAGAACGAATCTCAAAGTGCCTTTAATAACAAATACCACTAAGATATTAAAGGCAAGAAAATTAAAATTTCCAAAAACAAATTTAATCCTAAGAACGTATTTCGCGCTTTAAAAAGAGTATTGGCCCCAAGAACAATACTTTCAAAGCTACTTACAAGAACAAATGAAATTACCAAGGCGAAAAAAATATTCATTTGATTCAAGTCATTAATTCAATCAATCATTAAAATTTTATCTTTTTAACTGAAGCAAAGTTGGCCATAAAATCTATGTCCCACAATACCCACTTTTAGTGATTTTTTCAAAATACCCACTTTTGGTGATGGTCAAAAATCCGGCATCCATCAACAATTAAAAGCCTCCTGCTAAAACAATTAATTTACAATTTCAAAAACTCAATTACAGTTAAGTCAGATTGTATTATATTTGCGTAAATAAAAAAAATGTCTGAAAAAATAACCCCATATAAAGACTCTTCTTTAGGTAAAAAAGAGCAAGTTGCCCAAATGTTTGATAACATCTCAGGGAACTACGACAATTTAAATCGCGTAATTTCATTTGGAATCGATATTAAGTGGAGAAAGAAAGTATTAAAAATAGTTTCGGATAAAAAACCAAAAGTCATTCTTGATATTGCTACAGGAACTGGTGATTTGGCTATTTTAATGGCACAAACAAATGCAGAAAAAATTATTGGTCTTGATATTTCTGCCGGAATGCTGGAAGTTGGAAAAAAGAAAATCGCAGAAAAAGGATTATCGAATTTAATTGATATGGTTTTGGGAGATTCTGAAAAAATACCTTTTGAGGACAATTATTTTGATGCTATAACGGTGGGTTTTGGAGTGCGAAATTTTGAGCATTTAGAAAAAGGATTTGCTGAAATTTTAAGAGTTTTAAAACCTAATGGCGTTTTTGTAATTCTTGAAACTTCTGTTCCGGACAAAACACCTTATAAACAAGGTTATAAATTTTACAGCAAAAACATACTTCCTATTATTGGAAAATTGTTTTCTAAAGACAATTCTGCTTATGGTTATTTGTCTGAATCTGCTGCTGCTTTTCCTTACGGTGAAGCGTTAAACAATATTTTGAGAAAAATTGGGTTTATAGATGTTGTAGCTATGCCTCAAACTTTTGGGGTTGCCACCATTTATTCTGCATCTAAAAAATAGTATGAAAAAAACTGTAGTCTTACTTTTATTAGTCTTAACGACAAACGGATACTCTCAATTTGCTAAAAGCATGTTCAGCAAGGATCCCATTATAAATCTTGAAAACTGGCAAAAACAACGCTTGTATTTTGGATATTATTTAGGTTTTAATAGTTTCGATTTTAAATTTGACTACAAAACTCCCGGTCCGGATATTCAGGTAAAAAAGACTACTGGTTTTAATGTAGGTGTTGTAGCCGATTTAAGATTACAGGAATACATTAACCTGCGTTTTGAGCCAGGTTTGTATTATACTAAGCGTGATTTGTATTATCCAAATCAACCTTTAGAGAAAGATTATTTAAGAGAAGTAAACAGTACTTATATTCACTTTCCTTTATTATTAAAGTTTTCGTCTATGCGTACCGGAAACATTCGCCCTTATTTAGTAGGAGGAATGTCTACAACGCTAAATTTATCCAGCAACGCAAAATCTAAAGACGATAACTTTGAAGGAAAGTTTAGAACAAAACAATGGACCGCAGCTTACGAAGTAGGTTTTGGAATTGATTTCTTCTCTGAATACTTCATCTTCTCTCCTTCCATCAGAGGTATGTTTGGTATTACGAATGAATTAATTCATGACAATCCAGCAAAAGGACCTAGCCCATGGACCGATAATATCGATTCTATGAAGTCAAGAGCTATTTTAATTAATTTTACTTTTCATTAAAACAAATTCTTAACTATTTCGTTTAAACTCACTAAGAATAATTGCTGTTGCAGTAGCTACGTTTAAACTTTCGGTTTTTTGCAGCTCTCCAAATCTAGGAATTGTGAGTCGGCTTGTAATTATTTTTTCAATTTCTGATGAAATCCCATTCGCCTCATTACCCATAATAATGATTCCGCTTTGAGGTAAATTAGATTGATAAATGTTTTCGCCATCCATAAAAGTTCCAAAAACAGGAATATTAGCTTCAGTAATAAAAGTTTTCAAATCAACATAATTCACATTTACTCTGGCAATAGACCCCATAGTTGCCTGAACTACTTTTGGATTATAAATATCGACAGTTTCTTTAGAACAAATAATTTGTTTGATACCAAACCAGTCACACAGACGTAAAATCGTTCCTAAATTTCCGGGATCACGAATATCGTCGAGAGCTAAAATCAAACCCGAACTGGTTATTTTATTTTCTGATGGAATTTTAAAAACCGCCAAACATGAATTTGGAGTTGATAAGGCACTAATTTTTTTAAGTTCCTGCTCATAAATAAGCGTACGTTTTGAAGAATGAACTTCTTCAAAATCATTTAGAGTCGTATATAAATGCTCTAATTCAAAATTGGATAACAACAATTCTTGAATTACTTTTACTCCTTCGGCGAAAAATAATTGATTTGCAAAACGTTGCTTTTTTTGATGTAAACTTGATATAAGTTTTATTTGGTTTTTACTAACCATAAAATAATGTACTTTTGAATTAAATATTTAAGAACACTTGAAAAAGAATTCCACAAAAATAACAGCATTTATTCTAATAGCAACATTTATTTGCGGTTGTAATGCTGTAAAAAGAGTTCCAGATGGAAAAAACCTTCTTGTAAAAAACACAATTCTCGTAAACGGAAAGGCTACGAACGATGAAATAGCGTCTAATCAGATGTATCAAAAACCAAATGGTACTTTGCTTGGGTATCGTTTACGTCTAAACTTATACAACTTAGCCAACTTAAATCCGGATTCTACTTATCAGGCAAAATTTAAGAATCATCCTGGCTTATACGAACGTCAGGCAAAAATATTATCAGCAAAGCAAGTAGATCGTCTTGGACAATCTTTTCTTTATAAAGGTATCCATGAATTCCTTAGAAATACAGGAGAACCTCCTGTTGTTATTGATACGGCAAAAACAAAAAAATCTCTTTTACGTTTAAAATTCTATTACTTTAATAATGGTTATTTTAATGTAGCAACAGATTATAGTATTGATAGTGTTGCCAGAAAAAAAGCCAAAATAAATTATCTTATTACAACTGGTCCGGCCTATACTTTAGATACGATTAAAACCAATATCAAGACTCCGGCTCTGGATTCTTTATACAGAACCAATAATGAACCTTCATTTTTAAAATCGGGAAAACAATATAAAACTGCTGATTTTGAAGATGAAAAAAATCGTCTTACTACCTACTTTAGAAATCACGGAGCTTATTTCTTTCAGCCTACTTATGTTACTTTTGATATTGACACCATTGGCAAAAAAAATAAAGCTGACGTAACTCTAATTGTTAACAACAACAATATTCAAGAAAGAGATTCAAGCAGAACAGAACCTTTTAAATTATACAAAATAAGCGATGTTAACATTTACACAGATTATTCTGCTGCAAATGCAAAAACAAAAATAACAGACAGTACGACGTACAACAACTTTAATTTGTACAGTCACAAAAAATTAAAATACAAACCTCGCGCTATTACTGATGCCGTTTTCATCAATAAAGGAGGAGTTTTTTCTGATACCAGAACAACACTTTCTTCAAGGTATTTAAACAACTTAAAAATCTTTAATTATCCTTCAATTCAATACGAAGTCGACAAACGCGACTCAACAGCACAATCTTTAATTGCAAATGTTTATCTAACACCAAGAAAGAAATATAGTTTTGGAGCTTCGCTTGACGTAACCCACTCTAATATTCAGGATTTTGGTATTGGAGCAAGTATTTCTGAAACGATTAGAAATGTATTTAACAGAGCTGAAACACTTGAAATTTCGGCGCGTTTAAATGTGGGTTCGTCAAAAGACATGGCCAATCCTAATGATAATTTCTTTAACGTATCTGAATATGGTCTTGATTTAAAACTGAACTTCCCTAGGATTCTATTGCCTTTTGGAACAGAGAAAATTATTCCAAAAAGGATGATTCCTTCTACAAGTATTGCTGCAGGTTTCTCTAAACAACGGAATATTGGTTTAGATAAAGAAAATTTTACGGGAGGTATTGCCTACAATTGGTCTCCAAAACGAAATAACACCGCAAAACTTGAATTGCTTAATGCACAATTTGTGCGTAATTTAAATCCAAGTAATTACTTCAGGGTTTATACTTCTTCATATAATGAATTAAATAATATTGCAGGAACTTATAATACTGTACCAAGCAATGTTGACAATGATGGAAACTTAACAATACCTGATGGAGCAAATAATTTTACGAAAGAAGTATTAGCCGACCAAACTGTATTAAGACCAGGAGATGCCGAATATAAAGACGTACAAAGCATAGAAGAAAGAAGAATTCGTTTGACAGAAAATGACTTTATTTTAGCAACAAGTTATACGTTTACTAAAACCACTAAAAAGGATCTTGCTGATAACACCTTTTATCAGTTTAAAACCAAAATAGAATCTGCCGGTACTTTATTATCTGCTATTTCAAGCATTGCAAAACTGCCTGAAAATTCGCGAGGCAACTACGAAATATTTAACTTAGAATATTCAGAATATATTAAAACCGAATTTGATTATATCAAACACTGGGATTTTGGAAAAGAAAAAGTATTGGCCGTAAGAAGCTTTTTCGGGATAGCCATTCCGTTTGGTAATTCAGATTACATTCCGTTCTCCCGAAGTTATTATTCAGGAGGTTCAAATGATAACCGCGCATGGCAACCTTACTCTTTGGGTCCGGGAAGCACGAACGCTGCGAACGATTTTAATGAGGCGAATATGAAGATTGCATTGAGCGCAGAATTTCGTTTTAAAGTTTTTGGAGATGTGAAGGGAGCGATCTTCGCAGATGCCGGAAATATCTGGAATGTGCTCGATAATGTCATCGACGAAAAGGCAAAATTTAACAACGTAAACGATTTAGCTGAAATTGCTTTAGGATCAGGATTTGGTTTACGTTACGATTTAAGCTTTTTTGTTATTCGTTTAGATTTAGGCTTTAAGACTTATAATCCGGCGCATGAGAAGGGAGACCGTTGGTTCAAAGAATACAATTTTGGCCATTCGGTTTTAAATTTTGGGATAAATTATCCTTTCTAATGCTAATTAATTCTTATTTTTGCAACCTAAAAACTAAAAACAACTAAAAAAAATTACAATGGCACACAATATTAAACCCGGAGTAGCTACAGGAGATCAAGTACAGGAAATTTTTAATTATGCAAAAGAAAAAGGTTTTGCTTTACCAGCAGTAAACGTTACTGGGTCTAGCACAATCAATGGAGTTCTTGAAACTGCAGCGAAACTAAATGCGCCAGTTATTATTCAATTTTCAAACGGAGGAGCACAATTTAACGCTGGAAAAGGATTATCTAACGCTAACGAGAAATCAGCAATCGCTGGAGGAATCGCCGGAGCAAAACACATTCATACTTTGGCAGAAGCTTACGGAGCTACCGTAATCTTACACACTGACCACTGTGCAAAAAAATTATTACCTTGGATTGATGGTTTATTAGATGCTTCTGAAAAACATTTTGCAGAAACAGGAAAACCATTATTCAGTTCTCATATGATCGATTTGTCTGAAGAGCCAATCGAAGAAAACATCGAGATCTGTAAAGAATACTTGGCTAGAATGAGTAAAATGGGAATGACATTAGAAATCGAACTTGGTATTACAGGTGGTGAAGAAGATGGTGTTGACAATTCGGATGTTGACAGTTCTAAATTATACACTCAACCAGAAGAAGTAGCTTACGCTTACGAAGAATTATCTAAAATTAGCCCTAAATTTACAATTGCAGCTGCTTTTGGAAACGTTCACGGTGTTTACAAACCAGGAAACGTAAAATTAACTCCAAAAATCTTAAAAAATTCTCAGGATTTCGTACAAGACAAATTCAAAACTGGTGCTAACCCGGTAGATTTCGTTTTCCACGGAGGTTCAGGTTCTACACTTGAAGAAATTAGAGAAGCTATTGGATACGGAGTTATCAAAATGAACATTGATACAGATTTACAATTTGCATATACTGAAGGAATTCGTGATTATATGGTTAAAAACATTGACTATTTAAAAACTCAAATTGGTAACCCAGAAGGTGCTGATGTTCCTAACAAAAAATACTATGACCCAAGAAGATGGGTACGTGAAAGCGAAGTGACATTCAATACAAGACTTGAGCAAGCTTTTGCTGACTTGAATAACGTAAATACACTTTAAATTTTAGACTTCTGATTTTAGATTTCAGACTTCTAAAAAAGCCTGAAATCTAAATTTTGAATCAGATTGAAAAATCTAAAATTTAAAATCTACATTCTAAAATTAAAAAAATGGCTTGGTTTAAAAGACAAGAAAAAGGGATTACGACTGCGACCGAAGATAAAATGGACGTTCCTAAAGGATTGTGGTACAAATCTCCTACTGGAAAAATTATTGATGCTGACGAATTAGCCAGAAACTTATTTGTTAGTCCTGAAGATGATTTTCATGTTAGAATTGGAAGCGCAACCTATTTTGAAATTTTATTCGACAATAATGAATTTGTTGAATTAGATAAAAACATGACATCAAAAGATCCTCTGCATTTTGTGGATACAAAAAAATATGCAGAAAGATTGAAAGATGTAATGGAGAAAACTCACTTAAAAGACGCTGTGCGTACCGGAGTGGGAAAATCTAAAGGAAAAGAACTTGTTATCTGCTGTATGGATTTTGCCTTTATTGGTGGATCTATGGGAGCTGTTGTTGGAGAAAAAATTGCCAGAGGTATTGATCATGCGATCAAAAACAAATTACCTTTTGTAATGATTTCTAAATCAGGTGGAGCTCGTATGATGGAAGCTGCTTATTCGCTAATGCAATTAGCCAAAACATCAGTAAAATTAGCTCAGTTAGCTGAAGCTAAATTACCATACATTTCGCTCTGTACAGATCCAACTACCGGAGGAACAACTGCATCATATGCAATGTTAGGAGATATTAATATTTCTGAGCCTGGAGCTTTAATTGGTTTCGCTGGTCCTCGTGTTGTTCGCGATACTACAGGAAAAGATTTACCAGAAGGTTTTCAAACTGCTGAGTTCTTATTAGAACACGGTTTCTTAGACTTTATCACGCCAAGAAAAGAATTGAAAGACAAAATTAATTTGTATATCGATTTGATTCAAAACAATCCTATTAGATAGTTTTAAACTTCTAAAAATATAAAAAATCCCATTGCTCCGGCAAATGGGATTTTTTTATATCTTTATTTTAAATCCATCTTCTATGACAAGACTTTTTATTGGTTTTTTAATTTGTTTACTCTTTTTGAATTGTACTAAAAAAGACGAGAAGATTGTTGAGAAAAACAAATCTTACATTATCTCTTATGAAGATGAAAAACTTGAAAAATATTACGATTCCATAAAAAAACACACTGACAGATTTGCCCTTCCTCCAAGAAAAGGCTTCTATGCCGAGAACCAATTAGTAATTGACAAAAAGGGAAATTTTTATTTTTATCAAAAAAGATATTTCCTTGAATTTTGTAGTTATGGCAGTGAAAAAGACACACTCCCTCATTTTCTTGATCTTCAACCAAAAGACATTGTTAAAATCCCTAAAACATGTTTAAATGATTTTTTATCAGAAAACATTTTAGACAAAGAGAAAAACAGACAAATATTAATTATTGCTTCTCAAAATGATACTATAAAAAACACTTCTTTTTTCAAGTTTATAAATAAAAACCAATTGCAAACATATCAAATCAGAAGAACCACCCAAGAAGAAGACACTGTTTTAAAATACAAAACCAATAGTGATTACTATTACTCTGATTCCATTAAATGGGATCGAAGCAAAATTAAGTTTCGAAATAAGAACTAAAAAAAAATCCCGAGAAAAATATTTCTCAGGATTTTTTTAATACCATATATTTTCTTAAAAAGTAAGTTGAAATTATTTAGCTAAAGCCAAATAAAACTCAACACAAAAAACTTAGAGACTTAGCATCTTAGAACCTTAGCTACTTAAGAGAAGCCATATCAATTACAAAACGATATTTTACATCACTTCTATTCATACGATCGTAAGCTTCATTAATATACGCCATATCGATAATTTCAACATCTGAAGTAATATTGTGTTCAGCACAGTAATCCAGCATTTCCTGAGTTTCTTTTATTCCTCCAATCAAACTTCCTATAATACTTCTTCTCTTCATGATTAGAGTAAAAACAGGGATTTCTGCCGGCGCCGGTGGAGCACCAACTACAATCATAGTTCCGTTTGTCGTTAATAAATTCAAATAAGCATTATGATCGTGTTTTGCTGAAACTGTATTCAATATAAAATCGAAACTATTCGCAAGAGATTCCATTGTTGCAGGATCTGAAGTTAAAGCAAATTTGTGCGCTCCTAATTTTTTAGCATCGGCTTCTTTTGAAGGAGAATGACTCAACATCGTAACTTCGGCGCCAAATGAAACGGCAAATTTTACCGCCATATGTCCTAAACCGCCAAGACCCAAGACTCCAACTTTATGACCTTTACCTACTTTTAGATATCGTAATGGAGAATAAGTTGTAATTCCGGCACATAATAATGGCGCAACTCCTTTTATATCCAATTTTTCAGAAACATGAAGCGTATAGCTTTCATCAACAATGATACTAGTCGAATATCCTCCACGAGTTGGAATATTAGTTCCTCTTTCTACACTATTATAAGTTCCTGTCATTCCTTCGTCACAAAATTGCTCCTCGCCTGACTTGCAACTAGGGCAAACTCTGCAAGAATCAACAAAACAACCTACACCGGCTAATTCTCCAACTTTAAACTTAGAGACTTCGCTACCAACGGCAACAATTCGGCCTACAATTTCATGTCCGGGAACTAAAGGATAATCAACAGGTCCCCAATCGCCTTTTGCGGTATGAATATCTGAATGGCATACGCCACTATATAAAATTTCTATCTGAACCTGATGAGCACCAACTTCTTTTCTTTCAAAAGTATAAGGTTTTAACGGATTTTCAGCATCATAGGCTGCATAAGCTTTTACTGGTATCATTTTATTGTTTTTTTTGAATTAAGCTATTAAAATTACAATAAAATTCAACATCAAAGTAAAAATTGAAGTTGCAATGGTTCTTTTTATTTAGGATTAGTTTTACATTCCGGTTCTAATCGCTTCGACCGGATCTAATTTTGCTGCTGAAATTGCCGGAAGAATTCCTGAAATTACACCCACCAAAATTGATAATCCAGCTCCGATAATGATATTCCAGAAACTTAGAACAAATTCAAAATCTAATAAATTAGTTAAGAGTATCGACATCAGCCAAACAATCAGCAAACCAATCATTCCGCCTATCAAACAAAGTATAACAGCTTCAAATAAAAACTGAAATAATATAAATCGATTTTTTGCTCCTAACGATTTTTGGATACCAATTAAATTTGTTCGCTCTTTTACCGAAACAAACATAATATTTGCTACACCAAAACCTCCTACTAAGAACGAAAAGAAACTTATAAATATTCCTCCAAATCTTAAACTTCCCAGAATTCCATCTACAAAATCAGTAAAACCCGAAAGTACATTAATAAAGAAATTATCAGACTCCCCTGCTTTCATTCCGCGAATAGCACGTAATTTCTGTGCAACTTCGGCTTTATAAGCCTCCATATCTACTCCTTTAACAGGCTTCAAAACAATAACCGGAGTCATTGCATCACTGTCACCATACATTCGACGTAAAAAATTGGTTGGTAAATAAACTGATGTATCATTACTATCGCCAAAAAAACCAGCACCTTGTTTTTTAATTACGCCAATTACGGTAAAACGCTGTCCGTATAAACGAATATTTTTTCCAATAGGATCGCTGGTCCCAAAAAGTCCTTCGGCTATATCATAACCCAGAACGATAACGGCGCTTCCTGAATTTGATTCGGATTCAGTATAAAATCTTCCTTTATCAAAACTCAACCCTTCGATATCGACCATTTCGCTGGAAGAAGGAACTATATTAACATCACTAACGGTTTTTGAATCGTATTTTAAAGTTTCATGTTTTACAAAAAGCTGGTAAGCGACCTGATCTGTATTATTAAGTGAATTTTTTAAACTTATATATTCGTCGTATTTTACATTTGGGAATTGCTCTCTTTTCCATTGTGGAATTTCAGAAGGCCCGAAGCAATATTTCATCAAATAAATCGTATTCTTATCTAAACTGCTTAAATCTTTTGAAATCTTTCTGTCTAAAGAATCTACCGCTGCCAATACCGCAATAATCGAAAAAATACCAATAGTAACACCTAAGAGTGATAATAAGGTACGCAATTTATTATTCCTCAAAGCGTTTATAGCAAAGCGGAAACTTTCTTTTAATAACCTTAGATAAACCAGCATATACGTGTATTTTTCATGAAAGTAAAATTCAATAAATTAAAATCAAAATCCTAATAAAAGTTAACTTACTCATCAGTAGATTTTTTTAGCATAATGTTACACTAATTTTCTTTAAATTAATATATAAAAAAACTACTTTTGCAGTCTGAAAAATCATAACTACACAATGAGCACAACTAAAACAATACAATCAGCATTAATATCTGTTTTTTCTAAGGATGGACTTGAGCCAATCGTTAGAAAATTACACGAGCAAAACGTAACACTTTATTCGACTGGAGGAACTGAAGATTTTATAAAAAATCTTGGAATTCCTGTAGTTCCTGTTGAAGATATTACTTCATTCCCTGAAATTCTTGGTGGAAGAGTAAAAACTTTACACCCGAAAATTTTTGGAGGAATTTTAAACCGTCAGGATAACGAAAGCGATGTTCAACAAATGAAGGAGTTTGACATTCCTCAGATTGATCTGGTTATTGTTGATTTGTATCCATTTGAAAAAACGGTTGCTTCAGGTGCAAGCGAACAGGATATTATTGAAAAAATTGATATTGGTGGAATTTCATTGATCCGTGCCGGTGCAAAAAATTTCAAAGACACTGTTATTGTAGCTTCGGTTAACGAATACAGCTTGCTTTTGGATTTAATTACTGAGCAAAACGGAGCAACAACTCTTGAAAATAGAAGATTACTTGCTACAAAAGCGTTTCACGTTTCATCTCATTATGATGGTGCAATTTTTAATTATTTTAATACTGACGAAACAATCTACAAAGAAAGCATTGCAGATGGTCAGGTTTTAAGATATGGAGAAAATCCTCATCAAAAAGGTTTCTTTTTTGGAGATTTTGATGGGATGTTCAAAAAAGTTCACGGTAAAGAATTATCATACAATAATTTATTAGATGTTGATGCGGCTGTAAACTTAATCAATGAGTTTAAAACTGACGGACCAACGTTTGCTATTTTAAAACATAACAATGCTTGTGGTTTAGCTTCAAGAAAAACAATTAGCGAAGCTTATTTAGCGGCTTTAGCTTGCGACCCAACATCTGCTTTTGGTGGAGTTTTGATTGCAAATACTAAAATTGATTTAGCTACAGCACAGGAAATCAATAAATTATTCTGTGAGGTAGTAATTGCTCCAAGTTATGATGATGATGCAATTGCCGTTTTACAAGAAAAGAAAAACAGAATTATATTAGTTCAAAATGAAGTTGAATTACCTTCAAGACAAGTAAGAACATGTCTTAATGGTTTGTTAATTCAGGACAGAAATAATATTACAGATACTAAAGAGCATTTAAAAACCGTTACCATTACTGAGCCAACCGCTCAGGAAATAGAAGACTTAATATTTGCTTCAAAAATTTGTAAAAACACAAAATCAAATACGATTGTTTTTGCAAAAAACGGAACATTAATTTCTTCAGGTACTGGCCAGACATCAAGAGTTGATGCTTTGGTTCAAGCTGTAGATAAAGCTAAAGCTTTTGGATTTGATTTAACCGGTGCTTCTATGGCAAGTGATGCATTTTTCCCATTTCCGGATTGTGTAGAATTAGCTAAAAAAGCAGGAATAACAGCTGTAATTCAGCCTGGAGGTTCAATAAAAGACGAATTAAGCATAAATTATTGCAACGAAAATAATCTTGCAATGGTATTTACAGGAACACGTCATTTTAAACATTAATTTGTTTAACTTTGTTCAAAATAATTTATAACATTTTAAACCCCTAAAAAACTTATGGGATTTTTTGATTTCATGACCGAGGATATTGCGATAGACCTTGGTACCGCAAACACTTTAATCATACATAATGATAAAGTTGTTATTGATAGTCCGTCAATCGTTGCACGTGACAGAATATCAGGCAAAATCATTGCTGTTGGTAAAGAAGCCAATATGATGCAAGGTAAAACGCATGAAAATATCAAAACCATAAGGCCTTTGAAGGACGGTGTTATTGCTGACTTTGATGCTTCGGAAAAGATGATCAACATGTTCATCAAAAGTATTCCTGCATTGAAAAAAAGAATGTTTACTCCAGCCTTAAGAATGGTAGTATGTATTCCGTCTGGTATTACTGAAGTTGAGATGCGAGCTGTAAAAGAATCTTGTGAAAGAGTGAACGGAAAAGAAGTTTACCTAATTCATGAGCCGATGGCAGCAGCAATTGGTATTGGTATCGATATTATGCAACCTAAAGGAAACATGATTGTTGATATCGGAGGTGGTACTACAGAAATTGCAGTTATTGCATTAGGCGGTATTGTATGCGACAAATCTGTTAAAATTGCAGGTGACGTTTTTACAAATGATATCGTTTATTATATGCGTACTCAACACAACCTTTTTGTGGGAGAAAGTACTGCTGAAAAAATAAAAATTCAAATTGGAGCTGCTATCGAAGATTTAGATGGTCCGCCAGAAGATATGTCTGTTCAGGGTAGAGATTTACTTACCGGTAAACCTAAACAAGTTGATGTTTCTTATAGAGAAATTGCAAAAGCATTAGACAAATCGATTCAGCGTATTGAAGATGCGGTAATGGAAACATTATCTCAAACTCCTCCTGAATTAGCTGCAGATATCTACAACACTGGTATTTATTTAGCTGGTGGTGGATCTATGTTAAGAGGTCTTGACAAACGTATTTCGCAAAAAACAGATTTACCTGTTTATATTGCAGAAGACCCGTTAAGAGCTGTAGTTCGTGGAACCGGAATGGCTCTTAAAAACATTGCAAAATTTAAAAGCATCTTAATTAAATAAGATTCAACCAATAATAAATATATTTTATAAGAGTTAAATTAATTGAATTTGACTCTTATAAAATTTGAAACTTAATAGCATATCCTGAAACAAAATAACCAAACAAGAAATGCAGCAAATTTTTAATTTTATTATAAGAAACAGTAATCGATTGCTGTTTTTGCTGCTTTTAGGCATTTCGTTGGCTCTCACAATTCAAGCGCATTCTTTTCATAGAAGCAGAGTAATCAGCTCGGCTAATTTTTTAAGCGGAGGCGTTTATGAAAAAATCAATCATATTAATGAGTATTTGAATTTAAGAACTGAAAATGACGAGCTTGTACTTGAAAACGCAAGATTAAAAAGTCTTCTATTCAATAAAGAAGATACTGATACTACAAAAGTACCTTTAGCGAATAACGTAAAAGGAATCAAACCTGCAGATATCATTGTTTCAAAAGTAATTCACAATTCATACAATACGCACGAGAACTATATCACCTTAAATTCCGGATCAAATGACGGAGTTAAACCTGATATGGGTGTTATCAACAGTTTAGGAATTATTGGCGTAATTGATAATACTTCACCAAGATATTCAACAGTAGTAAGTATTTTGAATATGAAATCGCATATTAACGCTAAATTGAAAAAATCAAACCACTTTGGTTCGTTGACATGGAGCGGAAAAAGCACAGGATTTGTTCAGTTAGAAGATGTACCTAGATTAGCTTCTATCAGAAAAGGAGATACAATTGTTACCGGTGGTCAATCTGTAATTTTTCCGGAAGGAATCAACATTGGTACAGTCGACAAAATATACGTTAAAACAGGTACCAGTTATTATGTCATAAACGTTAAACTATTTAACGACATGACAAACCTAGGACACGTTTACATTATCAAAAGTAAGGACAGAGAAGAACTTATTAATTTAGAAAAAAAGGAGAAAAATGAATAGCGCTGTATTAGGCAATATTTTTCGATTTATTATGTTACTAGCAATTCAGATTGTTATTTTCAATAATATGAATTTTTTAGGGTACATAAGTCCCTTCCCATACATCCTATATATTATTTTGTATCCGGTAAACAGCAACAGAGCAGGTTTAATTTTCTCTAGCTTTTTACTAGGACTCACAATGGATATGTTTTGTAATTCAGGCGGAATTCATGCAACAGCCTGCGTTATCCTTGCCTACTACAGACCTTATATTTTTAAATTCTCATTTGGACTGAGTTACGAATATCAAACTATTAAACTAAATGATTCATTAACACCTGAAAGGTTTTCATTTATTTTAGTATCTGTTCTATTACATCACATTGTATTATTCGTACTAGAAGCATTTCAATTTAAATTCATTTGGGACATTTTACTCCGAACATTATTTAGCTCAATATTCACAATAATTACCTCAATTATAATAATTTACCTTATTAAGCCCAATAAACGATGAGAAAAATTCTGCTGCCCTCTTTAATTATCGTTGCAGCATCTTTGCTAGTGATGAGGGTATTTTATTTGCAAATTATAGACGATTCTTTTAAATTAAAATCAGAAAATAATGCAATCAAGAAGCAGTATGACTATCCTGAAAGAGGCTATATTTATGACCGAAATGGAAAGTTATTAGTTGCGAATCAGGCTTCTTATGACATCATGGTAATCCCGAGAGAGATTAAAGAAGATCTTAACGTTAGCGAATTTTGCACATTATTAAATATTACTAAAGAAGACTACGACAGGAGAATTGCAAAAGCCAGAGTATACAGCCCAAGGCTTCCTTCTGTATTTTTACCGCAATTAAACAAAAATGAATTTGCTGCTTTTCAGGAAAAAATCAGAAAGTATGAAGGTTTCTATTTCCAGAAACGTTCTCTTCGTGATTATGAAGTAGATTATGGCGCCAATATTTTTGGCTCTATTTTACAGGTAAATGAAAAATTAATTGCTAAAAACCCTTATTACAATAGTGGCGACTTAATTGGAAGACAAGGTGTTGAAGAAAGCTACGAAGAAGTTTTACGCGGTATAAAAGGTGTAAAATACATCCAGAAAGACAAATACAATAGAGAAATTGGTTCTTATAAAGAAGGCAAATACGACACTATCGCTGTTGCCGGAGAAGACATTAATCTGACTATTGATGCTGAACTTCAAAAATATGGTGAAGAATTAATGATCAATAAAAGAGGTGGAATTGTTGCCCTTGAGCCTAAAACAGGTGAAATTTTGGCATTAGTTACCGCCCCTTCTTATGATCCTGGTATTTTGGTGGGAAGACAAAGATCTAAAAATTACACGCTTTTATATCACGATTCGATTGCAAAACCATTATATGACAGAGGCCTTCTGGCAGAATATCCTCCTGGTTCACCTTTTAAAATCTTAACAGGTTTAGTTGCATTACAAGAAGGTGTTATTAATGAACAAACGACTTTTATGTGTCACCACGGATTTAGTTATGGTGGTGGACGTTTTATGAAATGTCACGGTTTTGGACCTCATCAATTACATAACGGAATTTATCTTTCCTGTAACACTTACTTTGGTCAGGCGTATATGTTAACCATTAACAAATATAAAGATCCGGGCAAGGCAGTTGACGTTTGGAGTGATCACGTAAAAAGTTTTGGATTAGGACAATTTATGGGTTATGATTTACCAACAGGTAAAAGAGGAAATATTCCAACTTCTAAGACCTATAAAAAAATCTATCCTAACGGAGGCTGGAGAAGTTCAACAATTGTATCCAATGCTATTGGTCAGGGTGAGGTTTTGATGACTCCTATTCAATTAGCAAATATGATGGCAACTGTTGCGAATCAAGGTTATTATTATACGCCTCACATCATTAAGAAAATTGAAGGCAAAAAAATCGATTCTAAATTTACAACAAAACACGTAACTACAATTGATCAAAAATATTTCCCACCGGTCATAAGTGGTTTATTTGATGTTTACAACAAAGGTACAGCTGCTTCACTTAGGGTAAATGGGATTGATATTTGCGGAAAAACAGGTACAGCAGAAAACTTTGCCAAAATTAACGGAAAAAGAACTCAGCTTAAAGACCACTCTATATTTGTTGCTTTTGCCCCAAAAGACAACCCTAAAATTGCTATTGCGATTATGATTGAAAATGGAGGTTTTGGAGCAACAGTTGCAGGACCAATTGCTAGTTTAATGATCGAAAAATACTTAAGAAAAAAAATCACAAGAACTGATTTAGAAATTCGGGTATTAAACAAAAGTCTTGTAAGTGAATATGCAAAATTAGGAGGACCGACTGCAGCGAGCGCTATTGAATCTACTCCGAAAGACTCGGTTATGAGAGCAAAAATAGCAAAGCTGCCAAAAGTAGAAGTTAAAAAAGTACCTTTAGACACCACCCAAGAAAATTAATACAATTATTTCAAATGAAAAACCAAAGTATAAAAAATAACATTGACTGGATAAGTGTTTTTATTTACACTGCGTTGGTAATATTGGGATGGCTAAACATTTATTCCTCGTCATTATTATCTACCGACGGAACCTATCAAAAACAGTTAATTTTTATTGGCTGCACCATTCCTTTGATTTTTATCGTACTTTTTGTTGATGGAAAGTTTTATGAAAAATACGCCAGTATCATTTTTGGTGTTTCATTATTATCACTAGCAGGTTTATTCCTTTTTGGAAAAACGATTGCTGGTCAAAGATGCTGGTATGCGATTGGAAGTTTTACTATTCAGCCTTCTGAGTTTGCAAAAGCCGCTACATCATTAGCATTAGCAAAATATTTAAGTGATACACAAATTAATCTAAAGGACGTAAACAGGCAAGTTCAGGCTTTGGCTATTGTTTTTCTTCCTGTATTATTAATTCTACCTCAACCCGATCCTGGAAGTGCTTTAATTTACAGTATTTTTATTGTTGTTCTGTACAGAGAAGGATTGCCTTCATGGTACGTATGGACTGGTTTCATCACTATTTTATTATTCGTTTTAACGCTTGTCTTAGAACCTTACGCTGTTATTTTAATTGCTTTAGGAGTATTAATTATTATCCATTTTAAAGGCAGGGCTGTCGACAGAAACATTCTTTTAAGCGGTATTTTATTGGCTGTAATTTCGGCTTTTGTATTGTCTGTAGATTATGTTTTCGACCATATTTTTAAGCAACACCACCGTGACCGTTTTAATATCTTATTAGGTAAAACTGTCGACATGAAAGGTATTGGATACAACACCAACCAATCAGAAATTGCGATTGGATCAGGAGGCTGGATTGGAAAAGGTTTCTTAGAAGGAACTCAAACCAAAGGAGGATTCGTTCCTGAGCAACATACCGATTACATTTTTACAACCGTTGGTGAAGAATGGGGTTTTGCAGGATCAATAGTAGTTATTGCGCTTTTTGTTGGTTTATTATTAAGAGTAATTTATTTAGCCGAAAGACAAAAAACAAAATTCAGCAGAGTTTATGGCTATTGTGTTGCCGGAATTTTATTCACTCACTTTTTTGTAAACATTGCAATGGTTATCGGGATTTTTCCAACTATTGGAGTTCCTCTTCCTTTCTTTTCTTATGGAGGTTCCGGACTTTGGGGATTCACTATTTTGCTGTTTATCTTCTTAAAAATGGATGCGAATAAGGTAAATGAATGGTAGGCTTTTGGGATAAATTCCAAGGTTGAAAATTCCAAATTCCAAACTTTAGAAAAGTTACATTTTAAAACAAAACTCTTCATTATTTTAAGTTGAGTTGTTTCTAATATTCAATGCTGTCATTGCTTTTAAAAGCACGAGAATCTCATTTAAAGGATAATTTTAACCAACATACAACTAAGCCCAAAGCTTCAGATTTAGGTAACGAATGACAATATAAACTTATCATTCTCGACGTTTAAAAATCATACAGAATTTCAAGCATAAAAAAAGTCCGAAGTTTAAAACTTCGGACTTTTTTATGTGTATGTTAATTATATCTTTTCGCTTGGTCTTTTCTTTAAAAGCTTTACTAAAACCGGGAAAGTAGAGATTATTACGATGATAATAATAATATATTCAATATGGTGTTTTAAATCGATTCCTTGTTTTAAGAACACTCCGTATAGATAATGTCCTGCGAAAATCAGGATAAACGACCATAGAAAAGAACTCAGAATATTATAAAACATGAATTTCTTTTTATCCATAGAAACTATACCTGCAATGATTGGTGCAAATGTTCTGAAAATTGGAAGGAAACGTGCATAAATAATAGCTTTTCCTCCATACTTTTCGAAGAAGTCTTTAGATTGTAAAAGATATTTTTTCTTAAACCAGAATGAGTCTTCTTTTTTAAACAAATAATAACCGCTTTTGGCTCCAAACCAATAGCCTGTCATGTTTCCTAAAACCCCCATTATGGCAACAAGAGTAGAAAGCACAAATACATTTATAAAGTCTGCCGGAATATCAACCACATTTAGCATCAGGTCGCGGCTGTAAATACCCGCCAAAAAAAGTAAACTGTCTCCCGGAAGGAAGAAACCTGCAAAAAGTCCTGTTTCAGCAAAAACGATAAACAAAACAATAAATAAACCAATTTGGACACCGCCAATACTTAATGTGATATAAAATTCAGGGTTAATTAGTTGAGTCCAATCAAAATTATTCATAAATGCGTTTGGTTATATTTATAAGTTCGTGAAATTAACAATAATTTGCTTCAACACCAATAAATTGCTATATTTTAAAGATAAATTAACTATTAAAAAGCCCAAGTTTACACTTGGGCTCGTAAGATAATTATTCTCTTACATACTTGCAGCAAGAATGTAAATTTTCATAATCAGTATCTGTTGCCTTAACATCCTTAGTATCATGCCCTACTTTGGCAATAGCTTTATTCAAATCTTCAGGAGATGACTTTTCTTCATTTAAAATTACAGCAAGCTGGTGTGAACCAATATCCCAAGTTGCTGACTTTACGCCAGGAACCGCAAAAGCTGCTTTTTCGATTCGTTTTTTACATTGCTCACAATTACCGTTTACTTCTGTAGTGTATTTTAAATTCTTGTTTTTCTTAGTTTGCGCCTGCGCTGAAAATCCTAAAAAAGATACTAATGCAATTAAAATTATATTTTTCATATTGTTTATTATTTATTGTTATTAAAATTGATTTTTGAAACTGAATTTTTATTTTATTTTAAATCGTAATCCTGCGTAATACATTTGCCCAAAAATTGGCGCATACGCAATAGATGCATCAAAGTTAGGACCAAATGGGTTTTCGGCACCTAAAATTGCTTTTTGTTGTTTATAGTTTCCTATATTTTCTCCTCCAACATATACTTCTAAAACCGGAGAAATAACTCTTGTTACCTGAACATTCATAACAGCATACGAAGGCGAGAAATCAGGAAACTGATCTTCTACAGGATTTGATGCCGTATAAGGCAATTGCTGTTTTCCTGACCAGTTAAATGTATAATCAAACTTCCATTGTTTACCATTATTTAAGTTGGTTTCATATTCTAAATTTCCCAAAAAACGGTGTTTGGCCTGTAATGGACGTTGAAAAGTACCTGTTAAATAATCTGTCTGAATGTCATAATATTTGTATGCCGTTCTAAGGTTAAGATTATGAATTAACTCATAATTAAATTCAAACTGAAAGCTATTTGCAAAAGAACTTCCTCTTAAATTATAAAAAGAAACTTCTTGCGGGCTTTGCATCAAATCTACAACGGCCTGATTTTGAAAATCGGTACGATAGAAATCAAATCCGGCTTCGGCATTTTTATTAAAAAGTTTGAATTTCTGAGAAAAACTCACTCCGTAATTCCATGCAATTTCAGGATTCAAACCATAAATCTTTCCGTTTGTATCTAAAATCTCAAACGTTCTTGAACTAGCAAAAAGTTGTTGGTTCTCTGCAAAAATATTTGCCGAACGTTTTCCTCTACCTGCAGAAAAACGAATTACTCCATCTTTCCAAGGATTGTATCTCATATGCAAACGAGGCGTTACAAAAAAGCCCAAACGATTATGATTATCTACTCTACCTCCTAAGATTAAACTAAAATTATCGGCATTATCATACGTATATTCAAAGAACGCTCCTACCGAATTATCAATTCTACTATAGTCGTTTACATTCACGAATTCCTGATACTGATCATAAGTAAAATTTAAACCCGTCGAGAACTTATGCATCGTGTTGTTGATAATCGAATTGAAAATTAAATTCGAATAAAAACTATTCTGCTTAATGTCATACAAATTCAATCCAAAATAAGAGTTTTGATTATGACTATTGAAAGCATTCTGAAAACCTATACTTTGATATGGCATATCTTTAAAAACGTAACCAATCTTGGTAGAAACATCAAAACGTTCTGTATTAATTTCTGAACCCCAATGATTTGTTGTTCCGCGATCTCTGTCTTTATCAAAATCAACTTCTCCGGTTTGTTTTTTATCATTCATATATCTAAAATTGATAAAACTAACCAAACCACTTTCAGGATTATAATATTGATAACGATTTAAAACATTGATTTGTTTCCCAAGCGGATTATCCAGAAACCCGTCGTCGTTCATGTCGTTTTTCGCTACACGGGCATTTCCGTGCACAAACAAACTTGTAGCCCATTTATCAGACAACTTTTTATTAAAATGAGTATTTACTTCAAAACGCGCATCGGTAGAACCGTATACGTTTAAAAAGAACGGAATGTCATTTAAAGGTTTCAAAAGTTCTGTATTAATCTGACCCGAAATACTTTCATAGCCATTTATAACACTTCCGGCTCCTTTGGTAATCTGAACACTTTCGATCCAGGTTCCGGGCGTAAATGACAATCCGTAAGCCTGAGAAGCTCCACGAACCGAAGGAATATTTTCTTCAGTAATTAACAAATACGGACTGGTCAGCCCCAGCATTTTTATTTGCTTGGTTCCTGTTAAGGCATCAGAAAAATTGACATCTATTGATGGATTTGTCTCGAAACTTTCGGCGAGATTACAACAAGCCGCTTTTAGTAATTCTTTACTAGTAATAACACTTGTATTGGAAGTAAGGGTATAAGATTTTTTAATCCCTTTTTGCTTTTTGGTAATTTTTACTTCGTCCAGATCTTCTTGTGAAAATGCAGCAACAGAAAGTAAAATCATACCCAAAAGCATGATATTTTTTTTCATAAAAAAAGATTTTAATGTAATTAGAAAAAGCTGTTTTGTAGAAAATTTTCTAAATAAAAAAACAGCATAGTACAAACCATAAAAGGCTTGATTCTAAACATTAAAATCAGGAATAAAAAATATATTGGCTATACAGCTTAAATAAGGGGGGCGCATTCGCATCAGAATAATACGAAATGATTTTATTGCTTTTGAAATTTGGAATTGATACAAAAGCAACTGGTTTGAATTCCTGAATTACAGCCGGAAAAGCAAATTGAAAAAAGAAAAACTTAATAGTGGCATTGTCAGACTTTTTCTCAAAATGAACTACTTTGTCTTTACAACAAGAAGATTTCTTTTCAGACTCTCCACAACATTTCTTTTCAGGAGATGCAGTAACAGAAGTGTTTAATGAAACAGAAGCTATCTCGCCACCACAATAATGCACATCAAAAGCAAACCCAATGTTGGAAACCAACAATAGGAACGCTAAAAATAATCCTGTGCACTTTTTTAAATTCATGATGCAAAACTACCAAAAAAGAGTTAAAAAAATATCTAATGAAATGTTATTTTTTAAGATTTTGCTGCTGATAGTAAAATGCAGGTATAAACAGCAAGACAAAAATGGGCTGAATAATAAATCTTCTGACATAAAAAAGAAGCCAGCTCCAATCCTTAAAATAATTAATAATTACAAAAAACATCCCTAAAAGCAATATTAGAAAAAAAACATACAAAATCGCGCTAAACTTCAGTATTTCAACCTCCTGAAATAAGGTATAAATAAGAAGTAAGGACAAAAGAGTATTGAGTAGATAACGAAATAATAATCCGCCAAAAAGCCTAAAAGAATCTATTGAGGGAAAAGGCGCATCTTTAAAATCAGATTCGAAATAAGCTAAGAAAGGATCATAAAACAATTTCCCCTCAAAAGCTCTTATAACACCAAAACATACTATAATAAAGATTGCAGTTATAATTTTGCCTTTATGTTGAAGCAGCTTACTTAGCATATTTAGAAAATTTATTTACCCATACAATCCATAAGATAAAAACAGAACCATAAATAATGAGCGGAAAAAAAGTACCGTGTAAAAAATGATTGTACTTAGGAAAGTAAAACAACAACACAATCAAAAGAGCGATTCGAACAACATTTAGAATATATATGAACAAAATACCGAACAAAATATAAAGCAAGGTTGTTTTTAGTTTTCCTGAAAAAGCAAGCACAAAAGAAATAAACAGGATTATAACACTTACAGCATTACATCCCTCAACAATTCGCACACTATAATGCTTATTGTACCAAACCTCTAACCAGGAATCGGTAATACTTTTATAAATTTTAATATCGCAATGAAACACATTCATTAATTGCGCTACATTTTTACCTACTATATTGGTTATTCCGTCGACATCATTTACATCAAAAGTATCGAGATACAATTTATAAACTAATGTAAGTACAATATAGGCAGCAAAAAAAGTGCTTATAAATATAAGGAAGGGCTTAAATTGAATGAGGTATTTTTTCAACAGAATTTTTTTTCAAATTTATGTATTTTTTGAGATTAGCTTTAAATACTTTTGTATAAAATTTTAAGATTATGACATTTCAGGAATTAGAACCAAAAATAAGCGCTATTGTAGCTGATACAAAATTAGTTAGAGACGAAAAATTATTGGCTATCTGCCAACTATTGAATGCAAATGTAGAGTACTATAACTGGGTTGGTTTTTATTTCGCCAATCATGAAGCCAAAACTTTGCATTTAGGTCCTTATGTAGGAGCAGAAACCGATCATACTGTGATTCCGTTTGGAAAAGGAATCTGCGGACAAGTTGCCGAAAGCAACGCCAATTTTGTGGTGCCGGATGTTGCCGCACAAGACAATTATATCGCTTGTAGCTTTATTGTAAAATCTGAAATCGTAGTTCCTTTATTTGTAAACGGTCAGAATATTGGTCAGATTGATATTGACAGCCATGTTATAGATCCCTTTACTGAAGCTGACGAACGTTTTTTAGAATTTGTAAATCAGGAAGTTGCTAAATTGTACTAAAAATAATACATTCGCGTAACTTTACTTTTAATTCTTTATGAAACTAATTTTACGCGTTTTCTTTTTCTGTATTATTTCAACAAAATTATATTCTCAAACTGACGCTACTTTAGACAAAGTTATTTATCTGGATTCTAACTCTGTAGAAACAACAGACGAAAACTATAAATATATAAGAGTAATAAAAGAGTATTTTTCTAGTAATAAAAAAACTTATACAGTTAAGGATTACTACAAATCACAAAAATTACAGATGATTGGCACATCATCTGACAGGGACATTCTTAAAGAAGAAGGCCCTTTTGTCTACTACTATGAAAATGGCAATAAAGAATCAGCAGTAAGTTATTCAAAAACAAAAAAAACAGGAAAAGAGTTTAATTGGTATGAAGATGGAAATTCAAAATCTGAACTTGAATATTTTAGAAAAAAGGATGAAGTGCTTTTTAAAGTAAATAGTTTTTGGAATCCAGAAAAAGAACAAACAGTAATTAATGGTAATGGCCACCTTAAAGAAGTAAACGAAGAAGTTGAACAAAGCGGGAAAATAAAAAACGGCCTTCCTTATGGAATCTGGAAAGGAAAAAGCATAGAGACTCAATGTACATTTACAGAGAATTATGAAAACGGAAAACTAATATCCGGAGTAAGTATTGACTCTTTAAATATTGGTCATCATTATAAAATTATATTTCAGGAAGCCGTACCAAAATCCGGCATGCAATCCTTTTATAGAAGCATCTCTCAAAATATGGATCTTCCTGAAAACAATATATGCGGCAGTATGTATATCTATTTTATCATCAATAAAGAAGGAACCCTGACTGAACTAAGAGTTTTAAAAGGACTTAGTACCGTTTTAAACGAAAGAGCAATAGCCACAATAATAAGTGCTGGAAAATGGAATCCGAGACTAATAAGAGGCATACCAGCACAGGGAAGCTATTCAATACCTATTACAATTGTAAAAAACAATCAATAAAATTCGTTTTTCCAAAAAAAAGTTCTAATTTTGCACCGTCTTACAAAAGATGTACGACATACATAAAAATCATTAAATAATATTGGAATGTATTTAACTAAAGAGAAAAAAGAAGAGATTTTCGCTCAACACGGTGAAGCAACAAACACTGGAAAAGCAGAAGCTCAAATCGCATTGTTTACTTACAGAATTAGTCACTTAACTGAGCACTTGAAAAAAAATCGTCATGATTACAACACTGAGCGTTCATTAGTATTACTAGTAGGTAAAAGAAGATCGTTGCTGGATTACTTGAAAAAGAAAGAGATCAACAGATATCGTGAGATTATCAAAGTATTGAATATCAGAAAATAATCAATATAGAAAAGAGGTGCGAGAGTGCCTCTTTTTGTTTTTACATTACAAGCATTTTATAAGAAAAAAAGTTTGGTTTTTCATTGGGTTTTAGATTAACAACAACTACACACACAACAACTACAACACAACTAAAACCCATTGTATAACCAATAAGGAAAAATTATGATTCCACAATTATTTGTAGAAAAAATCGATTTAGGTGATGGCAGAAGCATCACAATCGAGACAGGACGTTTAGCCAAACAAGCTGATGGTTCTGTAGTAGTAAGAATGGGCGACACTATGATACTTGCAACAGCAGTTTCAGCTCGCACTTCTAACCCAGGCGTTGATTTCTTACCATTAACGGTAGATTACCGCGAAAAATTCGCAGCAGCTGGTCGTTTCCCAGGAGGTTTCTTCAAGAGAGAAGCTCGTCCAAGCGATAGCGAAGTATTAACAATGAGATTAGTAGACCGTGTTTTACGTCCGCTTTTCCCAGACGATTACCATGCTGAAACACAAGTTATGATTCAATTAATGTCTCATGACGAAGAAGTTATGCCTGATGCTTTAGCTGGTTTAGCTGCATCTGCTGCATTAGCTGTTTCAGACATTCCTTTTTACAACTTAATCTCTGAAGTACGTGTTGCACGTATCGACGGTAAATTTGTAATCAACCCAAGCAGAGAAGACTTAGCAAAATCTGACATCGACATGATGATTGGTGCTTCTATGGACTCAGTTGCAATGGTTGAAGGAGAGATGAAAGAAATTTCAGAAGCAGAAATGGTAGAAGCTATCAAATTTGCTCACGAAGCGATAAAAATTCAAATTCAGGCTCAATTACGTTTGCAAGCTGCTTTTGGTAAAAAAGAAATTCGTATTTACGAAGGTGAGAAAGAAAACGAAGAAATTTACAAAAAAGTAAAAGCTGCAGCTTACGATAAAATTTATGCTATTGCAAAAGTTGGATCGGCTAAACACGAAAGATCTGCTGCATTTGCTGAAGTAAAAGAAGAAGTTAAAGCTTTATTTACTGAAGAAGAATTAGCTGCTGACGGAGATTTAGTTTCTAAATATTTCTACAAAACAAACAAAGAAGCTGTTCGTAATGTAGTATTAGAATTAGGTTTACGTTTAGATGGTAGAAAAACTACAGATATCAGACCAATCTGGTGTGAAACTGATTATTTACCAAGAGTTCACGGTTCATCTTTATTTACACGTGGAGAAACTCAGGCATTGGCTACTGTAACTTTAGGAACTTCAAGAGAAGCGAATCAAATCGATTCTCCATCTGAACAAGGTGAAGAGAAATTCTACTTACACTATAACTTCCCTCCTTTCTCTACTGGTGAAGCAAAACCACTAAGAGGAACTTCAAGAAGAGAAGTTGGTCACGGTAACTTAGCTCAAAGAGCATTAAAAAATATGATTCCTGCTGATTGTCCTTATACTATCCGTATTGTTTCTGAAGTTTTAGAATCTAATGGTTCTTCTTCTATGGCAACGGTTTGTGCAGGAACAATGGCTTTGATGGATGCTGGAGTTCAAATGGTAAAACCAGTTTCTGGAATTGCTATGGGATTGATTACTGATGGTGAGAAATTTGCTGTATTGTCAGATATTTTAGGTGATGAAGACCACTTAGGAGATATGGACTTTAAAGTAACAGGAACTGCTGACGGTATTACAGCTTGTCAAATGGATATTAAGATTGATGGTTTACGTTACGACATTATGGAGCAAGCTTTAGGGCAAGCACGTGAAGGACGTTTACACATTTTAGGAAAATTAACTGAAACTATCGCTGCTCCTAGAGCTGATGTTAAAGCACATTCTCCAAAAATCATCACCAGAACTATTCCTGGAAACTTTATTGGAGCATTAATTGGACCTGGTGGAAAAGTAATTCAGGAATTACAAAAAGCTACAGGAACAACTATTGTAATCAACGAAGTTGATGAGCAAGGTGTTATCGAAATTTTAGGTACAGATCCTGCAGGAATTGAAGCAGTATTGGCAAAAATCCAATCTATTACTTTCAAACCTCAAATGGGAGAAGCTTACGAAGTTAAAGTAATTAAAATGCTTGATTTTGGAGCTGTAGTAGAATATACTGCTGCACCAGGAAACGAAGTATTGCTTCACGTATCTGAACTAGCTTGGGAACGTACAGAAAACGTTACTGATGTAGTAAACATGGGAGATGTATTCCAGGTTAAGTATTTAGGACTTGATCCTAAAACAAGAAAAGAAAAAGTGTCAAGAAAAGCACTTTTACCAAGACCTCCACGTGAGGAGAAAAAAGAGTAATCAGATCTTAGTTTACTAAAGGTTTATTCATAGAAAACCCCAATTCAATTGAATTGGGGTTTTTCGTTTTTAGATCTCTTTCAAATCTTAGGTAATTTATCCATTAAACCATTTATGCCTCTTAATTGATTTTCCATCCCGAATTAAATAAGCATGATAAGAACTAGGCACGTCATGTGTCCATTTTGGTAAAAAGCAAATAATGAGATACACATCAATATGCCCTATTACTCCAAAAAATACTGCAAGAAAAAAAGGAATTCCTGCATGACCAAAACCTATCATCGAAACAAATGCAATAAGTAAAGTCACTCCCCATAATTTAGACAAGAGCGCATGTGTACATGTTTCTTTTCCAAATTTTAAAATGCTAAAAACGTACGTTAGTCCTTCCATTACAAAAATTGAAATAATAGCAAATTGGTGCTCAATTATTATTTCGGGATTTAATAACCACGTACACCAGCCCACGCAAAGCCAGAAAACCAAATCGACCTGACTATCCATTCTTCTTAATTTTTCAGACGACACACCTACCTTTCTGGCAATGATACCATCAAAAATATCAGTCAACAATCCAAATATCATTAATGACACTAAAATCATCCTAACGTAGGCAAAATTACTATTCGCAATAAAAATCATTACGAAACCCAACAGTAATCGAATACCAATAAGCAACACAGGAACTCTTTTCATGATTTTACCAGTTTAAAAAAGGCATTGACCTTTTATTGTTAACATTCCAAATCCCTAACTGAAAACCCTTAGAGTTCGACTTATTAAAAACTCCAACCTGTAAACCTTTATTAATTCTCGTTTGATTAAAAACCCCGATATGCAAACCACTTAACTGATACGATTGGTTGTAGACTCCAATCGTTGAACCACTCAAATTATTATTAGCATTATAAACACCAACCGAAAGTCCGTTTTGATGATCAGCAATCGTTCCTAAAACAGTCACCGAAAGTCCATTAAAATCCTTAAACTTATTTCCAGCCGAAATATTCAATCCGTTCATACTCGTCGTGGTAAAAAAACATCCAGAGCTAATATTCAAACCATTCAATTTCAATTCGGGCGTGTAACTCATGTTTTTAATTTTATAATCCTCTTCACTATTTCTAACGTAGTGGGTTCTTTTATTGTTTTTAATAATTTCCGGCAGATACATCAAAGACATAAATCCCATTAATGCCCCAACAGCCGGTGCCGGATTTGCTTCTATATTTACACCGTTAATTACCTGAGAACTTATATGTTTATTTTCAACATGGCCAACTCCAAGAACAAGTCCGTTTACTTTGTCTATTTTTTTAGAAATTGGAGAAAGACTAAAAATTTGCGAATGCAGTTTAACAGAATCAATAACCGGGCTTTTAATTGTATCCTGAGCATGTATTACTCCAAACACAAATAATAAGAGTACTAAAAATGATGTTTTCATAATTATAGTTTTAAAATTACAAGACAAACCTATTGCAATTATCACATATGAATTTGCATAAATCAATAAAACTATTTGCTATATTTGTGATTATCACAAATTATGAAATACCAGGAATCCTTATTAAAAGCAATTAGACTTAAAGTTTCTCCGTCAGTTTCTTTAATAGATGAGATAGCGGCTATTTTAGAAATTAGTTATGACGCTTCGCACCGCAGAATATCTCAAAAGAGCAAATTTTCTATAGATGAAGCAATAAAACTTGCCCATCATTTCAATAT
This sequence comes from Flavobacterium bizetiae, assembly GCF_902804475.1. Lineage (GTDB taxonomy): Bacteria > Bacteroidota > Bacteroidia > Flavobacteriales > Flavobacteriaceae > Flavobacterium > Flavobacterium bizetiae. Next base: position 110,727 of record NZ_CADCSU010000087.1, on the reverse strand, counting down.
TTCTTTGGATAATTTATTTTCTAACAAAGAAAAAGTCATTGTCGAGAAAACCATCGAAATCGAGACTTTAAAAGATATGCTTCAGTATTTTAAATCTTCGGCAGAACAAGTTGAAATACTAACAAAGCATCCCGAAACCATACTTTACTATTCTGCAAAAGATATTCCGCTATTTTATTTTATGGACGGAACTATTCTGTCTAAATTCAAAGCTTTTGTCTGGCTGAATCTTTTAAATACAAATCAGAAAAAAGTTTCTTTTGAGAATTTTGTTATCGAAGAATCCTTTACCGAGTTCATGCAAAAACTAAAAAAAGCATACGAAAACACTTTTGTAAACGAAATCTGGAACGATACTACTATAAACAGCAGTCTACAGCAAATTCTGTATTTTCATGAAGCCGGTTTGCTCGATTTAAAAAGTGCCAATGCACTTTGCAAAGATTTAAAAAGGATTATCAATCTAATACAGGAAAAATGCAACAAACCCAATACTAATTTTGCTATTTATTACAACGAACTGATCTTACTCAACAACAACATGCTTATAGAAACTGACCAAAAATTAACCATGTTTGTCCCTTATACTTTACTTGGTTATTTTATCACTGACAATGATGATAGTTGCAAAAACGTACATCAGTTTTTTAAACAGCAAATTAGTAGCTCAAAACCTTTAGGACAATCAGGTATTAAAGAGCAAAACTTATTCTTTAACAGAGCCATTAGAAAGATTGACTATTATATCGAAAAAATAAACTCTCAAGTCGATCTGCTTTTTTAAAAACAGATTCGATTAAAGATTTACTTAAAAACCCAAATTCTTTAATAGAATTTGGGTTTCTTATTTTCCTGAAATTCAACATAAACCCTTATTTATTTTTTAACGGGAATTAAACTAAAAAAAACACATTAATTTTATCCTTTATTCGAAGAAAAAAAATAACTTTAACCCACCAAAAATAAACGTATTAACCCTAAAAACCCTATTATGACATTAAAAGTCGTTCAAAACAAAAAAATCAACTGTGAAGATTTTAAATTTAAAGATCCCCAAAATCTAACTTTCCCTATTCCTCCTCTGGCTTCCGCAAACTTTTATGACAATAAAGGAGTAAAAACCTTAAAGATCTGTGCTACATTGTATATCAATGCTGTAGAATCAGAAAAACCGACAGTGGATACAGCAATAGAAAAAGATGGTACTTTCACAATCTACTTTGACTATATATGGGACAAAGTCTCTCCGGATACTTATGATGTTTATTATGTAGAAACAGATTACACCTCTGATACTGTTGGAGATATAACAGAAGTGATCTCTTACTTGCAATATACAGTTCCTACTGTAGGTGGTGGACTAGGAGACGATCCAAAACTATCTAGAGGCACAAAGACAAGTTCGGCAGATTAATTCATCCATAGATAAGCTTAAACTTATTATATATTTGCCACGTTTTATAGAACCCTATCTTTTTGTGGCAAATATTTAATGACGATTAATCCATACAACATTCATACAATCCATTTTTTTTTGTGATTTTATAAAATGTCAATTAATGATTCAAAAAAAACACAACTTTCTTTTACTCTTTCTTTTCTTAACTTCAATTGCTTTATCACAGGAAAGTTTGAATTATTTTGATATTGCTATTCAAAAAAAAGCAAGTTCATTAAAAAAAGAAATTAATTTTAATAAAGCACAATCTTTTTTTTTTAAAGAAGAATGGGACTCCACATTGGTCTATTCAATGAAACAATTGAATTTCGATTCTGATTTAGAGACAAAAGAATATTGCCATTATTTTAGAGGTTATTCCTTAAAGAAGAAAGGACTTTACAAACAAGCACTAGTAGAATTTGGCTTAATAGACAAATCTTTCCAATACTATTATCTAGTCGATTACAATGTTGGACATTTATTTCATTTTGAAAAAAATTTTGAAAAAGCAATTGTTTATTTTTTAAAATCCGAAAATGAAATACTGAATCATAATGATGAAAATGAAATAGCCAATTTATATACAAATATTGGAATTTGTTATATGCATCTCAATAAATTTGACAATGCAGAATCTTATTTAAAAAAAGAGACTCTTTTAAATCCTAAAAAAGCCACAAAAAGCTTAGTTCGATCCTATATAAATATTGCAAACTTTTATTATGAACAATATAAAGACGAACAAGGTATCTATTATTTTCAGAAAGCCTATAAATTATCTAAAAACATAAAAGATTTCAAATTAAAAGAGAACTCAGCCTTCAACATGGCTGTCGTAGAAGAAAACAGAGCTGATTACAAAAAAGCTCTAGTCTATAGAAAAGAATCAGAGCAATGGAAAGATTCCTTAAATAATCAAAATAAAATTTGGGCCGTCGCTGACTTTGAGAAAAAGTTTGCAGTTGCTCAAAAACAAAAACAAATTAAAGTATTAGAAGTTGAAAACAAATTAAAAGATACACAACGTAACAGTTTGTTTTTTGCTTCAATAGGCTTACTACTAATTTTAACCGGAGGAGTTTATTTGTACGGTCAAAAAGTAAAAAATGCAAAAACTATTTTACTGCAAAAAAACAAACTCGATGAACTCAATGCTACTAAAGATCAGTTATTTTCTATTGTAAGTCATGATTTGAGATCGTCTGTAAATGCGTTAAAAACGAGTAATGCTAAATTATCCGCCACGCTCGAAACTAAAAATTATGATGAGCTCCACCAACTTATCATCCAAAATAGCACTATTGCCAATGGCGCTTATAGCTTATTAGATAATTTGCTGCATTGGGCAATGCTGCAAACCAAACAACTTTATTTTCACAAGGAATCTATTCACTTATATTCTATTGTACAGCAAATCGAATATAACTATAAACCTTTACTCCTCGACAAAGCCATTACTTTTGAAAATTCGGTTTCGAAAAATATCTTTATTTTTGTAGATCTTGATTCTTTAAAAATCGTACTTCGAAATTTATTAGACAATGCGATTAAGTTTTCTAATGAAAATGGCAAAATAAGTTTTTACACTCAGGAAACCAATCCTGATTTTTGCGATCTTATAATCGAAGATAACGGAATTGGAATGAGCGAAAACACCATTAAAGAATTACTGCAAGAAGGAGAACTTTTGGCTAAAAAAAGTGGTTCTGAAATTATAGGAACTGGTTTAGGCTTACAGTTATGCAAACAAATGATCAGGAAAAACAGCGGAACTTTAGCCATAGAAAGTGAGATTAACAAAGGGACCAAAATGATATTGAGTTTCCCAAAAACAAGAACCAATGGATAATATTAATGTTTTAATCATAGAAGACACTCCTGAACAAAGTGATGCACTTGTTAAGGTTCTGGTCGAGAACAATTATACCATTACAGGCGTAGCCACCAATTTTACAGATGCATTAAAACTTTTTTACGAGAATACGACAGATATTGTTATCATTGACGTTTTTCTGGACGGAAAACCAGACGGAATTACTTTTGCTGAATCTATTAATATAATTCCAAACGCTTCTAAACCCTTTGTGTTTTTAACCAGTTCTCAGGATCGTCAAATTTTTGAAAGAGCCAAACTTACCAAGCCTTTTAGTTTTTTGATGAAACCTTTTAATGAACTCGAAATTCTTTACGCTATAGAAATGGCGGTAGAGAAATTCTATGCTCAAACGAATGTTTTTATGAGCGAAGAACAAGATACCGTTGTGAGCAATGATTACTTGTTTATAAAGAAAAAAAACTCACTGAAAAAAGTAGCCATAAACGAGATTCTTTTCATAGAAGTCGAAGAGCGCTATTGTAATATTATTACCGAAAAAGAAAAATTTGTCATTCAGATCTCGCTGACCAAAATCAGTAATTTGCTTGATAAAAATAAATTCGTAAAAACGCATCGCAACACAATCGTGAATACAGATAAAATCGAAGAAATCATTCTGGCAGATAATCTTATCATTTTAAAAGGCGATCATAAAATAAACCTGAGCGATACTTATAAAGACTTTATAAAAAAGATGAATATTTTGTCTTAAAAAATTTCATCTAAAAAATAACAACATTAAAAATCCTCTTGAATAAAGAGGATTTTTTTATGCTTTGAAAGAAATATCCCAATCTGCTTGGGGTTTCTAAAATTTCATGACACAAAAAATAGCTTTCATGACATTTTTAACTTCAAACAAAAAAATCAAAATTACTTTTACGCTCAAGAAACCCCAAATAGTATCACCATAAAATGAGAATCGCACTAACCAAACAACCAGACATGAAAGTTTTATCTATTCTAAAAAAAATAAAAAATAATCCTTGGGTTGGTATTGCTGTTTCTTTAACATTGATTATCCCAAGTTTGTACGAAATCCTTGATGATGTTACTGTATTTCGAAAAGAATACATTCTCCTCATTTTTGCGTTTCCATTATATATAAAATCATTAAAAAGAATATTCGATGATATGTTAGATGTCTATGATGACTTATCTGAGTAAAAAAAGCTTGCCCCTTTTTCAACAAAAAACACTTCACACTTAAGCTTTTAAGTCTGGGTGTTTTTTTATTTTAAATAAAAATTTATTTTTTTGTAACCTTTTTGCATCTCTTTACGTATAACTACTTGTACACTTAAAAATTGAGGAGACAAAAAACATGAGACAACTTAAAATCACCAAGCAGGTAACCAATCGTGAAACTGCATCGTTAGACAAATACCTACAAGAAATTGGAAAAGTTGACCTAATTACCGCTGATGAAGAGGTAGAATTAGCACAAAGAATAAAGGCTGGTGATCAAAGAGCTTTAGAAAAATTAACAAAAGCCAACCTACGTTTCGTTGTATCGGTTGCTAAACAATATCAAAATCAAGGATTAACTCTTCCTGATTTAATTAATGAAGGAAACTTAGGTTTAATTAAAGCGGCTCAACGTTTTGATGAAACTCGTGGTTTCAAATTCATCTCTTACGCTGTATGGTGGATTCGTCAATCGATCCTTCAGGCTTTGGCAGAACAATCTCGTATCGTTCGTTTACCATTAAACAAAATTGGTTCTATCAATAAAATCAACAAAATGTACGCTTTATTAGAGCAATCTAACGAGCGTCCGCCTTCTGCTGAAGAAATTGCAAAAGAACTTGACATGACTGTAAATGACGTAAAAGAGTCTATGAAAAACTCTGGTCGTCACTTATCTATGGATGCACCTCTTGTTGAAGGTGAAGATTCTAACCTTTATGACGTTTTACGTTCTGGAGAATCTCCAAACCCGGACAGAGAGTTGATTCACGAATCTTTACGTACTGAAATCGAGCGTTCATTAGAAACATTAACTCCTAGAGAGGCAGATGTTGTTCGTTTGTATTTTGGTCTTGGCGATCAACACCCAATGACTTTAGAAGAAATTGGAGAAACTTTCGACTTAACTCGTGAGCGTGTTCGTCAGATTAAAGAAAAAGCAATCCGCAGATTAAAACATACTTCAAGAAGTAAAATCCTTAAAACTTACTTAGGATAATTTAAAACATAAATCCAATATTTTTAAATTCCAAATTCCAATTATTTGATTGGGATTTGGAATTTATTACGAAAGTGCTTATATTGGACTTTAAAGCAAACAACAGTTTGATTGACTGTTCGTTTTTTGATTGATGATTGAAACTCCGGCTGATTACCGGAGTTTTTTATTTTTATGATGGATGGTGTTTTTTTAACCACAAAGTTTTATTTAACCGCAATCCCGATAGCTATCGGGAGCAAAGATTTACGCAAAGTTCGCAAGGGTTTGTATAAGTTTTTTTTTTTAGAAATGCCAACTACACAAAGCTTTGCGAACTCTGCGTTTTTTATACATTGCAAAAAATAAAAATGCTTTGCTCCCGATAGCTATCGGGATTGCGGTTAAATTTCAATGCAAATCATAAAAAAATCTATCTTTGCAAAAAATAACACAACACACAACTACACAAAATGAAGAATACACTTATTGCTCCTTCTGTTCTTGCAGCTGATTTTGCCAATTTACAACGTGATGTCGAGATGATCAACAACAGTCAGGCTGATTGGTTTCATATTGACATTATGGATGGCGTTTTTGTTCCGAATATTTCTTTTGGAATGCCAGTTTTAGAAGCAATTTCAAGACATGCAAACAAATATATCGATGTACACCTAATGATTATCGATCCGGATAGATACATCAAAACCTTCGCTGATTTAGGCGCTAACGGCTTAACAGTTCATTATGAAGCTTGTACACATCTACACAGAACATTACAAGCTATAAAAGCTGAAGGAATGAAAGCCGGAGTTGCCATTAATCCTCATACTAATATCGACTTATTAGAAGATGTTATTAATGATATTGATTTAGTTTGTATCATGAGTGTGAATCCTGGTTTTGGAGGACAATCATTTATTGAAAATACTTATGATAAAGTAAAAAAATTAAAAGATTTAATTACTCGTAAAAACGCTTCGACAATTATTGAAATCGACGGTGGTGTAACAAGTAAAAATGCTAAACAATTAGTAGAAGCCGGAGCTGATGTTTTAGTTGCCGGAAGTTTTGTTTTTAAAGCAGAAAATCCAACTCAGACTATTGCAGAATTAAAAGCTTTGACAACTTTCTAAGTTTTAAACGAAATAAAAAACCAAGCCGAAGAGAAATCTTCGGCTTTTTTATGTGATTTAATTTCAAAATTAAATCTGCAGGATCTGCGTAAAAAAACTTTATAATCTTTTTAATTCTATCTAACCCTTTGTCAAAGGAACGCGGATCATACGGATTCGCTAAAGCGAAAACACGGATTAAGCGGATTTTATTTTTGATTATTTTAAAATCCGTTTTTAATCTGCGATTTTACTTTTGTAAATCTGTGTCATCCGCGTTCCTTTATAGACAATTCAAGTTAAAGACTCTTCTATGTCAAAGCCCTCAACAATAACTTTCTTGAATATGTAGCTAAAAAGCAAAATCAATTCGATAAAACTTTAGCTTTTCTATACGCAGTAAGACTGATCTCTTTATGTTTCTTAAAGAATTTGTTGAGATGACTTTCGTCTGAAAAACCAAATTCTTCCACAATTTCGTTAATTCTCATATCGCTAAAACGCAATCGATGTTCTATCAGCCGTATTTTATAATTTGAAATAAAAGACTGAATCGTTTCTCCGGAATGATTTTTAAAATAACTTCCCAAATACGTATCAGAGATATCAAATTCCTTTGCTACTGCCGAAGCTTTCAGTTTTTGAGGACAAAAAATATGAGCCTGAATATAATTAATGATCTCCAGGATTCTTTTATCTGCACTTTCTTTTACTCCTGTTGGTTTTATTTTCGCAATGTTTCTGGCGGCAATTACAATAAGAGCATTTACATAATGAGTAATTAAATCTTCATCGTAAATATCCTTATTGGCTATCGCATGAATCAACGAATCTGATATCGATTTTACAAGAAATTCATCTGCTTTTTGCTTTAAAATACAACCGGATAAATGTGTTGCATAGTGCAATAAACAACCTATATGATCGATACTTTTTGATTTGTATTCTTTTACATATTCGCTATTAATTTTCACCAATAAAAACTCTGTCGTATTTATAATATCAAAGTTATGATAATCATTTGGTGTCAGTAGCATTAGATTGCCTGCCTGATAGGATATGGCGTTCCCATTAATATGAAGAAATCCATTTCCTGAAATCACATAAACCATCTGAAAAAAACTGAATTGTGAATTTACAATTGGGCACTCATCTACTTTTTTGTAAAGCACTTCTACCGATTGATGCATGTTTTCTTTTCTCATACCACAAAAGTACTTTTTTATCATTAAATTATACTGATAAAAGAACAATACTCAGTTTATTTTTGCTAAAAATATAATTTAAAAATGAAGCAAAAATTATCCTCTACCAAAAACAACATCGCTTTAGTCGCTATTTGCCTGGCAACCTTGATGTTCTCTCTTGAAATTTCGAGTGTTCCGGTCATCCTTCCCACACTTGAAAAAGTACTAAACGCAAATCTAAAAGACATGCAATGGATCATGAATATTTATACCATAGGCTGTACCACAGTTTTAATGGCAGCCGGAACTCTGGCCGACCGCTACGGCCGAAAACGTATATTGATCATTACCTTAATTTTATTTAGTATCTCATCATTAGTTTGCGGTTTGGCAGACAATGTAGCTTTATTAGTAATCAGTCGTTTTTTTCAGGGAGTAAGCGGCGGCGCGATGCTAATTTGCCAGATAGCTACTTTATCACATCAATTTCAGGAAGGAAAAGAACGCAGCAGGGCTTTTAGTATCTGGGGAATTATTCTTGGTGTCGGATTGGGTTTTGGTCCCATAATAGGCGGTTCTATTATCGCAATATTATCCTGGCAATGGGTATTTTTAATACACGTACCTATTGCGGTTCTTGCTGCAATTCTCGTTTATGGTTATGTAGATGAATCTAAAGATGCTGACGCTAAAAAAATAGATCTATGGGGAATGATTACATTATCTTTCGCCGTATTTGGATTAACGTATTTTATCACGCAAGGACCTGATCTTGGTTTTACAAGCCCAATAGCTTTGGGCATTTTAGCAGTTACATTAATAAGCTTTGTATTGTTTTTATGGGTAGAAAAAACCAATCCTTATCCCATGTTTGATTTTTCGGTTTTTAAAATACGTAATTTTTCAGGGGCCATTTTTGGATCTATTGGTATGAATTTCAGCTTTTGGCCTTTCATCATTTATCTCCCTATTTATTTTCAAAGTTGTCTGGGATACGATGTTGTAACCGTAGGGCTTTCTTTATTAGCTTATACTCTTCCTACTTTAGTAATTCCGCCTTTTGCCGAATATCTTTCGGTTCGATATCGCTCCGGAATTGTAATTCCGTTAGGGTTATTTGTTATAGGATTGGGTTTTATCGTTATGAGATACGGCAGCATTGCAGAACACGCCAGCTGGCTCACAATGCTTCCGGGCTCTTTACTGGCAGGAATTGGGTTAGGTTTAACCAATACGCCAGTTACCAACACCACTACAAGCTCAGTGCCTGCAAATCGGTCAGGTATGGCTTCGGGAATCGATATGAGTGCCAGATTAATTACTTTATCAATAAATATCGCTTTGATGGGTTTTATTCTTGTACAAGGAATACTCTCGTATTTAAACAATGCTTTTTCAGGAGCTATTGATTCAAAAACATTACAATCTATTTCAGAAAAAGTTGCGGCTGGAAATTTCTCATCTCTTAATCAGGATTTTCCTCAATTAGCAACACTAGATTCATCCCAATCCATATTACATGATGCATTGGCTCATGGTTTCGAAATGATATTGCTTTACGGGGGAATTGGCGTCTGGATTTTGGCTATAATGAGTTTTATATTGTTTAATCCAAAGAAAACTCAAAGCAATTTATAATTAAAGGTCTACAGTTTGTGCCGTTAGGCACTAAATATTGGTAAAAAATTAAGCTCTAAGATCCTGGCGTGCCGTAGGTACGCAACAAAACGATAACTATTGCGTACCTACGGCACGCTAAATATTTCTATTCCTGTTTTCTACCAATATTTTAGTGCCTAACGGCACATTTAAACTTTTGATTAAGATTTATAAATCTACTTTTAGCAACTAAAAATCTTTACTGCTTTTTAGGTTTTTTAAATTCGGGAAGAAATCAATTCCGGTCATTTTTTCTAAAGTTTCGATAGGCACTACAAAATCGTAAAGTGATTTATTACTATCTTGATTAGGAACCAAGAAAGCAATTGCTTTATGTTCTTTGCCTTTTTTAGCTAAAATAATTTTATAAAAATATTTAGGAACAGCTACTTTTCCTGTTCCTATTTTTTTATCCGAATCTTTCAAAATCCCTCCCGTTACTACATAAATATCATTGTATTTATCAGCCCAATAACGTGTTTTTTGTTCTAAACGATTCCAGATTCCGCTATTAAAAGCGTGATCCTGTGGCGAGATATTCGAAGTATAAAATGTATCATTATAGGCTTTCTGATCAAATTCCATATCTCCGGCAGGGCAAAGATGTCCTTTATCATAACCGGATTTTTTATAATTTCTCCAATCTGCAGAACCCGTCGTTACACTTGGATCTTCAATAAAATAAGGACGTTTATAATTCCCGTTTTTCAAATACTCTTTCTTCAGTTCATACGCAACCCATTCTGCCTGCTCAAACTTTTCATTATAGGATAGGGTATAATACTGATGTTTTACAATTTGCTTGGTTGTAGAAGTTGGCAAATAAGCATAAGTATATAACGAATCTGTACTGTTTTGATTAGAAACAAAAGACGTTTGTGCTTCCTGTAATTCGCCATTGCTATCTATTTCTTTTTTACACGACAATAACATAAAGCCTATCAAACCTAAAACAATATAATTCTTCATTCCTTTACTATTTTTATTTTTCTTCTAAAATTCAGCTTTAGCAAAAAGCCACTTCTTACAAAAATACAATATAACCGCACAAAAAAACGCTCCAGAAATTTAAATTTTCTGAAGCGTTTTCTAACAAATTAATTCTTTAAAGAATTAAGATTTTACTAATTTATCCTTTTTCATTTTAGGAGAAACTGATCCTTTTACCACACTACCTTTAGATTGCAAATCATCCAAAACATTTAATGCTTCTTCAACATAAACATCTTTAGATAAAGCCTGATGCCAGGCATCTCTTTTTTCTTTTAAACTTGCGTCAGCTTTCATTTCAAGCTCTTCGTAAGGTAACGATTTAAATACCAAGTCATTTTTATAATCTGAAATTGGTTTGTATTTCTTACCCTCGTTTTCTACTTGTTCCTGAGTCGCTTTAAAACTATTGATATTTAAGCTATAGGTGTTTTCTTTATTTTTAACATCAATCCATTTCGCATTGTCTTCAATTAATTTGAATTGAGCATTTTGAGCGATTCTGTCTTTACTATTGGCAATTGCTTTAGTAAAATTCTCATTTGATTTCCATGTGCTGTAATCTGCTGGATCTATTTTATCCCACGGCATAGCATTTTCATTATCACGTTCTCCCATTTTTAGATAAGCATAACGATCTGGCATCACAACATCACTATGAACACCTTCTAACTGAGTAGAACCTCCGTTAATTCTGTAAAACTTCTGTCCTGTAATTTTTAAAGCTCCTAAATCACCATAGTTTGCATTACGAACAAATTGGTTCAAATCAAGAACGTTTTGTACAGTTCCTTTACCATAAGTTTGTTTACTACCAATGATAACTCCACGTTTGTAATCCTGAATTGCAGCAGCCAAAATCTCTGATGCCGAAGCTGAGAAACTGTTTACCATAATTACTAACGGTCCGTCCCACTCGATTTTTTTATCTTTATCGTATAAAACTTCTTTCTTTTTACCTGCAGATTTCACCTGAACAATTGGTCCTTCTTCAATAAATAAACCAGCAATATCAACCACTGTAGATAAAGATCCACCACCATCATCACGAACATCCAGCACAATACCGCTAATATCTTCTTTTTTCAGTCTTTCCACTTCAAGAGCGATATCTTTACCGGCATCACGACCATCTTTATTTTCAAAATCGATATAAAATTTCGGTAAATAGATTACTCCATATTTTAAACCATTTCTTTCTACAATACTAGATTTAGCATAGGTTTCTTCAATTTCGACAATATCTCTAATAATCGAAATAACTTTAGTTGTTCCGTCTACTTTTTTAACTGTAAGTTTTACTTCAGTACCTTTATGACCTTTAATTTTTTTCACCACATCGTCTAAACGCATCCCTACAACATCTACAGGCTCTTCGTTTCCTTGTGCTACTTTCAAAATTAAATCTCCGGCTTCCAATTGTTTTCCTTTCCAGGCTGGTCCTCCTGAAGTTAATTCATCAATTTGAGTAAAATCATTTTTCTTCGTTAATCTCGCTCCAATACCTTCTAATTTACCGCTGATGTTTACATCAAAACGATCTTTTTCTTCTGGTGCAAAATAACTTGTATGCGGATCAAATCGACCCATAATTGAGTTTACATATACAGAAAACCAATCTTCTTTATTCAAATCTTTAATCAAACTAAAGTTATCATCTAAAGATTTTAAAGAACTATCTCGAGTCTCTTTTTCTAAAGTTTCAAAAGATTTCACCTTATAATTAGGATCTTCTTTCTTTTTGTCTTCTTCTAATTTTTGCTTTGTTACCAAAGAAGAAAGCGTCGATAACTTAATTTGTTTTCTCCATCTTTCATTGATTTCTGTTGCATTTTTTGCATAAGGCAACTTATCGTAATCAGCATTAAAAGTCTCATCAACATCATAGTTGAAGGGCTGTGCTAAAATAGTTTTATAACGTTTTTTGCTTTCTTCCATACGTTTCATCAATCTTGTATAAGTAAGATTGAAAAACGTTAGATCTCTATTCAAAAACTGATCGTCTAATTGCAGCTCATATTGTTTAAATTCATCAATATCAGATTGCAAAAAGAATCTTTTCGAAGGATCTAATGCCTCAACGTAATCTTTAAAAATTCCTTTAGAAAATTCATCATTTATTTCTGCCGGACTATAGTGTCCTTTTTCGATAACAAATGCCAATAATTCTAAAAGTGTTTTATCTCTGTTCGGGTCCGGATCAACTGACTTATCTGCATTAATTTTAAAAGCAAATAAGGTTAAAGACAAGCATAATACGGCTATAAGTATTTTATAATTTCTTTTCATAAACTTAATAATAGCATTCATCAAATTTTTTAATCTAAGTTAACTGTAAAAATTGTGCCAACTTGCCAAGTTCGCTATAATTTTTTGTTAAAGATATAAAAATGTTTGAACCTTAAAAGTCTTCTTGAATTAAGTTTATAATTTTTGCTCATTTGTTAGTATTCTACCAAAATCAGTTACTACATTTGCTTTTACAAGCTTTAATTTTGATAAATCGAGATAAAAACCACAGCATGGAAAATGAAAAACCTTTAATATTAGTCACCAATGATGACGGAATTCTTGCGCCGGGAATTAGAGCTTTAATTAGCGTTATGGAAACTATTGGAGAAGTTATCGTAGTAGCGCCAGACAAGCCTCAAAGCGCAATGGGTCATGCAATTACAATAAACAATACTTTATTTCTCGACAAAATTTCGAAAGAAGAAGATCCTGTAACAGAATATAGCTGCTCCGGAACTCCTGTTGATTGTGTGAAACTGGCAGTAAATGAAATTTTAAAAAGAAAACCTGATTTATGTGTTTCCGGAATTAATCACGGAACAAATTCGTCTATAAATGTAATTTATTCAGGAACCATGAGCGCTGCAGTTGAAGCGGGAATAGAAGGAATTCAGGCAATCGGATTTTCTTTATTAGATTTTGACTGGAATGCTGATTTTGAACAAATAAAATCATTTGTTAGAAAAATAGCTTTAGAAACGCTCAAAAATAAATTGCCACCAGGTGTCGTTTTAAACGTTAATTTTCCAAAATTAAAAGAAAACGAGATTAAGGGCATAAAAATTTGTCGTCAGGCAAAAGCCTATTATGCACAGAAATTTGACAAACGACAAACTCCTTTTGGAAAAGATTATTACTGGCTTACCGGAAAATTTACCAATGAAGATCAGGGAGAAGATACTGACGAATGGGCTTTAGAGAATGGTTATATCTCTGTAGTTCCTGTTCAGTTTGATTTAACGGCTCATCATTCTATGCAACAACTTAATACCTGGAATCTAAATGAATAAAAAAGACTTACTTATAGGTTTTGTAATCGGAATTTTTACGGCATTGCTGGGAAGTTATTTGTTTGTTACTTTCTTTACCAAATTTGATTTTGCAACAGGACTTCAAACCATAAAAAAAGAAGGTTATTTAGGAAAAGTAATCACTATAGGTACGGTTTTGGATCTTGCTGTTTTTTGGATTTTATTAAAAAGAAATGAAGAACTTAAAGCAAGAGGCGTAGTTTTGGCAGTGATTGTTCTGGCTATTTCTACTTTATTTATTTAAATCTTATCTTTGCTTTGCAAAAAAAATGTTGTTTTTAAATTTAAAACACACTTTCAATACCATTCATATGAAATACTACATAATCGCAGGTGAAGCCTCGGGAGATCTACACGGTTCAAATTTAATGAAAGCTTTATACGAAGAAGATCCTCAGGCCGATATTAGATTTTGGGGAGGTGACCTTATGCAAAAAGCAGGCGGAACCTTAGTAAAACACTATCGTGAATTGGCTTTTATGGGTTTTGTTGAAGTGATTTTTAATCTAAAAACCATTTTAAACAATATCAAAATTTGCAAAAAAGACATCTTAGAATTCCAGCCTAATGTTTTAATTTTTATTGATTATCCGGGTTTTAATATGCGTATTGCCAAATGGGCCAAAGCATTAAATTATAAAACTCATTATTATATTTCTCCTCAAATCTGGGCGTGGAAAGAAAACCGAATCAAAGCGATCAAACAGGACGTTGATAAAATGTTTGTTATTTTACCGTTTGAAAAAAGTTTCTACGAAGACAAACATCATTTTCCTGTCGATTTTGTTGGACATCCTTTAATCGATGCTATACAAAATCAGCCTGCTTTTGATGAAGTTTCTTTTAGAAAAGAACACCAATTAGGCGAAAAACCTATTATTGCCGTTTTACCAGGAAGCCGTAAACAGGAAATTACCAAAATGCTGAGCGTTATGCTTAGTGTGGTGGATGATTTTCAGGATTACGAATTTGTAATTGCAGGTGCTCCTAGTCAGGATTATGAATTTTATCAGCAGTTTATAAAAAACAAAAACATTGCATTCGTTTCCAACAAAACGTATGATCTATTGCGTTCGTCGACTGCGGCTTTAGTAACATCAGGAACTGCAACGCTCGAAACCGCTCTTTTTAAAGTTCCGGAAGTGGTTTGCTATAAAGGAAGTGCCATCTCCTATCAAATTGCAAAGCGTATTATTACTTTAAAATACATTTCGCTTGTTAATCTAATCATGGATCAGGAAGTGGTGACAGAATTGATTCAGAGCGATTGTAATACCAAACGCATTAAAGAAGAATTGCAAAAATTATTAGAACCAAATTACCGCGAAAAACTACTTAAGAATTATGATATTCTGGAGCAAAAACTAGGCGGAGTTGGCGCAAGTAAAAAAACAGCAAAACTTATTGTAGCTGATTTGAAATAATTTAAAATTTTTGGTTTGAAAAAAATACTCCTTTTAGCTCTTTTGGCTGTCTTTTTTACTTCTTGTAAATCGACATCAACTACTGTGAGCAAAAAAGAATCGAAGTCAGAAAACAAGTATGTAGTCAATCATTTGATTGAAAAAGCAACTGATAATATTGGTGTACGCTATAAAGCCGGCGGTACATCAAAAAGTGGTTACGACTGTTCAGGACTGGTTTTTACGACATTTCAATCAGAAAATATTACGCTGCCGAGAAGTTCTTATGATCAGGCTAAAATTGGAAAAGTTATTAAGTTTAATGATGCTAAAAAGGGCGATTTGATCTTTTTTAAAACCAACCGAAGCAAACAAATTAATCACGTTGGACTCATTACTGAAGTAAATTCAAGTGAAATCAAATTTGTTCATTCGTCAACGTCAAAAGGGGTAATAATTTCTTCTACCAAAGAAGCTTATTACCAAAATTCATTTGTACAAATCAACCGGATTGTCGAGTAAATTTAATTAAATAAAATATATCTTTTTTCTTACAAAATATTTAATACTTTTAAACCATGAAAGTATTAGATTTTCCGTTAACCAAAATTACAATTTGGTTTCTATTAAGTATTTTGTTTTGCTATTATTGTCAACCATCAATATATATTGTTATTTCATGCTTTATTGTTGGTCTCCTTATATTTTCGATCTGCTATTTTTTGATTAGAAGAAATAAAAAATTCATTCCCCTTTTTGGAATAAACACTTATTTCATTTCTTTTTTCATTGGTGTTTTAGCCTTATTGCTTCACACCAATTCTCTTCAAAAATCAAATTATATTCATTGCAAAAAAGCATTTGAAACTCCGGAAATCATAACTTTTACTTTACGGGAAAAACTTAAAAGCAATACTTATAATGATCGATTTACTGCAATAATCAACAGCATCAGCGGTAAAAATTATTTCGGTAAAATCATTGTCAACATTCAAAAAGACAGTCTTAAAAGTCTGATTATAGGAGATATTATAAAAGCAAAAACGGTTTTACAACCCAATGGCATAAATAAAAATCCCAATCAGTTCGATTACTGTAAATATCTGGCAGACAAGCAAATTTATGCACAAGTGTATATTAACAAAGCAGAAATTGATATTCATAAAACTCCTAAAAAAGACATTTGGTATTATTCCGGTCGTTTGCATTCCCGTATTGTTCGCAATCTGGAAAAAGCTAATTTTAATAAAGAAGAAATGAATGTTGCACTGGCTCTTATTTTAGGGCAACAACAAGAAATTTCGTCTGATATTATTCAGGATTATCAATACTCCGGCGCTACACACATACTTTCGGTTTCAGGATTGCATGTTGGTTTTATAATGCTTTTTATCAATTTTGTTTTAAAACCAATTCCAAATACACGAAAAGGTTCTTTTGTAAAACTAATTTCAATTTTAGTATCATTAGGCGCATTTGCAATAATTTCAGGTTTATCTCCTTCTGTTTTAAGATCTGTTGTTATGTTTTCGTTTTTAGCCATCGGAAACCATTTACGACGAAGCGGAAGTATCTATCATACTTTGCTAGTCTCGATGTTGCTAATATTACTTTTTGAACCTTATTTTCTATTTGATGTTGGTTTTCAACTAAGTTACCTTGCTTTATTTTTTATTGTCTGGTTACAACCGTTATTAAAAACAATCTGGACTCCAAAGCGAAAAATTCAAGTCACCATCTGGAATGCGTTAACGGTTTCTTTTGCTGCACAAATTGGCACTCTGCCTTTATGTTTGTATTATTTTCATCAATTTCCGGGATTATTTTTTGTGACCAATATTGTTATCATTCCTATTTTATCTTTTATCATGATCGCAGGAATCATCGTTATGATTCTGGCAATTTTCACTTCTCCGCCATTAATCATTATTGAGATTTTCGAAAAAAGCATTTATCTTTTAAACAAAACGATTCATATTGTAGCTTCTTTTGAATGGTTTGTAATACGCGATATCAGCTTCAATTTTTATTATTTGATTACTTTTTATCTCTTTATTATTTCAGCCATTATTTGGAGTAAAAATCCCAATTACAGTAAATTGTTGTTTTTATTATCCAGCATAATTTTATTGCAGATTTCTGTATTATATACCAAAAGAGAAATCGAGAATAATGAGGAAATGATTGTTTACAACACAAAGAAAAATACATTAATTTCTAAACGCACAGGAAAAGACATCACTATTTTCACCAGTGATACACTTTCTAAAAACAACGTTCTAATTCCTTACCTGGTTGGAAATTTTAGCCGTTTACAATCCCGGAAGAAAATAGAAAACACGTTATTTTTTAATGGGAAAAGAATTCTTGTCATTGATAGTTCAGGGATTTATCCCACCAAAATTCAGCCAGATATTTTGATCCTTACGCAGACGCCTAAAATAAATTTAGATCGTATGTTACAAGACTTACACCCGAGAATAATCATTGCCGATGGTTCGAATTCTTATGCCATTCAGAAAACATGGAAAACCAGTTGCATCAAAAACAACATTCTTTTTCATGCCACGAACGAAAAAGGATTTTATAAAATAGAATAAAATGAAGTTTATTTAATCTCCATTCAATATTGCTTTAACTTCCGAGATCCACTTTTTTGCTCCACCTGTATTGTATTCCAGCAGGCCCAACTTATTGATTGTGGGTTTATTTCTTCGAATAGAAGCCGTAGCAATGCAAACTTTAGGCAATTCCTCTATACCTAATGCTTCTTTCAACTTCACATTTTGTTCTCTTTCTTCGGCAGATAAAGAAGCATCCGACAAATCGAGTTTTAGTAAAATAATATTCTTCTCTGACCAATCTAAAAAATCTTTCGTTGCAAAAACTTCGTTCTGAATCGCCGGAGAAATTCCTGCGGATGTAAAAAAAATCAAAAGCGGTTTTCTTTGTTCATCGCACATTTTAAGGGCATCATTCATGTTTGTTTTCCATGCTAAATTTTGTGAATGCAAAAAAGAAAACCCTAGAATAAATAAAAAAATAAGTAATTTTTGCTTCATATCTGATCACGTTTAAATTATATTTATTTCACTAATTTAACAACAATGATATTAAAATCACATTAAAAATTAATTTATTTAACCAAAATTCAACACAAATAAACAATAGATAATAAATCACTATTTTTTTATTGGTTTAATAAAAAACAACGGCATATAATTAATAAACAATTGATTTGCAGTAGAAATAGCTGGTAAAAAAATATCCCTTTTCGCTTAAAAACGAAAAGGGAATCTACAAATTAAACTAAGAAACTTAATTTAAATTTAATTCATTCACTAGGATGCAAGATAGCATTAGATTCTGCTATCCATGCTTTTGCTCCACCTGGTTTGTAGGCAATTTTTCCTAAAGCACTAAATGTTGTTTTATTTTTTCGGATTGAAGCACTTGCAAAACATACCTCAGGTAATTCCTGCACACCAAATGCATTTTTTAATTTAATGTTTTGCTCTTTATCACTTTGCTCAATAGTAGAGTCTGAAAGATCAAGTTTTACAAGAACGACATTGTCACGTGACCAGACTGCAAAATCTGGGGTTTTAAAAATTTCGTTCTGAAGATTTTCCGGTACACCTGAGGCAGTGAATAAAATCAGCATTGGTCTTCTAAGCTCATTACTTATGGCAATCGCATCAGTCATGTTTGTTCTCCAAACTAAATTTTGTGCTTGCAGAAAAAATGAACCTAAAAAAAATAGTAGGATAAGTAATTTTTTAGTCATATTCTAATTGGTTTTGGTTAGTATAGCATGACGAAATTAACATATTATTTTAATTTTCCAATTTTTATTAATACAAAAAATACATTATATGTTTTTTTTCACATAATAAAATATCAAAGCCTTAAAAACACCAAAACAAATGAATAACTTTTCTTACTAAACAAAAAAACTCCTTACGATAACGTAAGGAGTTTCTATACTTATTATTGAGTATGTTTTTTTTTTAAGATTTCTTTGGATGCACAATTCCTTCAGCAACTGTTAACCAGGCAGATGGCCCTCCGGCAACATATCCGGTTTGTCCCAATCCTTTAAAATTTACTTTACCATCTTTTGCCTCAGCACTTGTAAAGTAAATAGTTGGAAATCCCTGAATCCCGAAAGCTTGTTGCAATTCGTTATTCTGATTTTTAATTTCAGGAGTTTGCGGTGTTCTTCTTGGGTAATCCAATTCAACCAAAACGACATTATCTTTAGCCCATTTAGTAAATTCAGGTGTTTTTAAAACTTCATTCTGTAAACGAATACACCAACCACACCAATCACTTCCGGTAAAAAACATCAACATTGGTTTTTGTTCTTTATTACTAACCGTAATTGCTTCTCTTACATCAGTATACCATTTTAATTCTTGCGCCTGCACTGCAAATGCTCCAACTAAAAACAAGGTTATTAAAAATATTTTTTTCATGGTCATTTTAATTTTTCACAAATTTAAACAAAAAAAGAATCCATATATACGTCTACTTTACTTCTTGCATTAATTTCCTGATAATTGGCGAAATTGCCAATAAAATTAATCCTGCAACAAGTGAATAAATTGCCAGTTGATAATATCCTTCTGTATACGATTGTAATTTAGAAACTAAAGTATCTCCTGTATTCGATCTCGAAATCTCTGCTCCTAGTTTACCTGCTGCCAACTGACCAAAAGCACTTGCTAAAAACCATAATCCCATCATCATTCCAAACAGTCTTTTTGGAGACAATTTTGTAATGATCGACATTCCGATTGGCCCTAAGCAAAGCTCACCAATTGTCGTTATTAAATAAGCAAAAGTAAACACATTCAATGAAGTAATTCCTTTAGAATCTGCAAAGAACTTAGTCAAATAGAAGATATAGAATGAAGCGGCAAGGAATAAAAATCCAATTCCGAATTTAATTAAAGTATTAGGTTCTATTTTTCTTTTCCCTAACCAGATCCATAATAAACCAATAAGCGGACTTAATACTACTACAAAAAATGTATTCGAGCTGTTATTGACAACATTAGGGTCTATTGTAAAAAACAATAGTTTATCATTTAGATTATCTTTTGCAAAAAGCGATAAAGATCCTCCACTTTGCTCGTAAATAGAGTTGAACAAGAAATAGAAAAATACAAACAGAAAAGCTGCAAATAATTTCTTTTGCATTTTAGCATCTCCCAACTTAATCAGTTCGTAAACAAAATACAAAACAGCAACTGTACCAATTGTATACATGAAATAATCTGTATAGTCTGTATTTTTTACCATTATAAAAATAAACGGCAAACTTAAAATTGACAAAGCATATACTGCTATTTCACGAATTCTTCTTTTAGCAGGCGCTAAATTCAATAAAGGAGAATCTCCAATTGGCCCCAGATTTTTTTTAGTAAATAAAAACGTAACCAATCCTAAAAACATCACAATTGCAGCTGACAAAAAGCATAACTGCCATGAATAGTATTTTCCTAAATAAACACATAAGGCACCACCAAATAGTCCCCCAACATTTATTCCGGCATAAAACATTCCATAACCGGCATCTCTACGTCCATCGTTTTCATGATACAATTCTCCCACCATCGAAGAAACGTTTGGCTTAAAAAAACCAGTTCCGATGATAGAGAATGCGATTCCATAATAAAACATATCATGAGGCGCGACAGCAATCAAAAGATTACCCAGAATCATAACGATTCCTCCAAAAAATAATGATTTTTTAAACCCTAAAACTTTATCGGCAAAAATACCGCCAATAAAAGTAAAAGCATATACAAAAGCCTGAATAGCACCATATTGCTCACTAGCATGATCTTCTTTTAAAAAAAGTTGATCTACCATAAAAATAACCAAAACACCACGCATTCCGTAAAAGCAAAAACGCTCCCACATTTCAACAAAAAACAAATACCACAATTGTTTCGGGTAATTGCCTTTAAAATTTTGAATTTCCTCTAAAGTGATCTTCTGCTCCATTTATTTATAAATAATTTAATTGATTCCTCGTTCTTTCATCACCTTGTTAAGTTGCTTTACTAACGCAAACATTAGTACAGTTGCAAACATTAACAATGCAAAATTAACCCAAAAAAAGTTAGCTTTATTATCGTACGTATCCCACATACTCGCCAAAACTCCACTTAACTTATTTCCTATCGATGTCGACAAAAACCAGCCGCCCATCATTAACGAAGTAATATTAACAGGACTCAATTTCGACACAACCGATAATCCCATCGGACTTAAAAATAATTCTCCAATTGTTATGATTCCGTAATTGGCTACCAACCACCATGCACTCACTTTTTCTGCTCCGTCATGGCCAATTTGTACTGCAGCAACCATCACCAAAACTGACAGGGCCGAAATTAACAAACCAAAAGCAATTTTCGTAGGTGTTGAAGGTTCTTTTTTTCTGGCTCGTAAAAAAGAAAAAAATGCCACAACCAAAGGTGTTAATATAATAACCCATGCCGGATTAATTGACTGACTTAAGTTGGTCGCCCAAAGGTGTACTTTCGCTCCTTCTGCAGGCAATTTTTCAGGGGCAACATTTCTAAAATATAAAGGGTAATTTACTTCTGTTTCGACAACTCCATTTACTTTTTGCAAACGAAACTGCTGATCATAAACTTCAGTGGTTGCTTTTTTGTATTCTACTTCTTTCGCTAATTTTAATTTACCAACAACCTGACCTGCTGTTCCCGCTACTTCTCTGTCAGTATAACGATCTGCCCAGGTAGTAAGCGCCGAGCCATTAAGTTTAAATACGGCCCAAAATAAAATTACAACTCCAAAAATAGCCAATAAAGCCCCAATCGGGCGTTTGTCTTCTACTTTGGCTTTAAAATAAAGTGATCCGTAAAAGAAAACAATCGGAATACAGGCAAAAATAAAAGCATCTGTACTATCTGAACCAAAAATATAACTATCTAAATTAGTTTCTGAAGCAACTCCTTTGATCAACCATCCAATGGCACCAAAAACAAAAGAAGGCAATAGAATAAACAGGATAATTTTATAAAATGGCATATCACCTTCCTGAACTCCTTTTTTCTGGTCGTATCCTACATAATGTTTTGTCCCTAATAAAAACACAATAACGCCAATAAACATACCTACACCCGCAGCCATAAAAGCCCAATGCCAGCCTAAAAGAATCTGCAATGCAGCGCCAAAGAAATTACAAATAAACGCTCCAACATTAATTCCCATGTAGAAAATATTGTAGCCTTCATCCTTTTTATCTTTATACTCTTCTTTAGAATAAAAACTTCCTAATAATGTCGAAATATTCGGCTTAAAAAACCCATTTCCCACAATTACCAAAGTCATGGCAATATAAAGTACCGTTATATCATGTACTCCCATTAAGAAGTACCCAATACCCATTAAAATTCCGCCAAAAACAATAGATTTTTTATAGCCTAAATACCTGTCAGCAACAAGTCCGCCAATAAAAGGAGTTAAAAAAACCAATGCGATAAAAGTTCCGTAAAGATCCGAAGCCTCTTTCTCTGTCATTGCAAAACCATCTTTTACATCTTTTAGATATAAAGTAAAAATTCCGATCATTAAATAATAACCAAAACGCTCCCACATTTCAGATAAAAACAAATAAGGAAGGGCTTTTGGGTGTTTTTTCCACATAGCTGTATCTCTTTAAAATTAAAATTACCTACAAGTCTGAACCTGTAGGTAATTTTTTATATATTATTATTACTATTTATCGAACACCGTGCATCATCTTTTTCAAGAATGGAGTCAAAGCAAATAAAATAATTGCCGCGATACCGGTTAAAACAACAAATACCATAAAAAATTCATATAAGTTATGGATTTCGAATCCTGCAAAAAAGTGGTTATGAGCACTAATTTGATGTTGATCTAACAAAGCTACCTGCTCTGCTGTTGGCACAACTTTATTGTCTAAAACTGCCTGAAGATCAATTCCTAATTCTTTTGCTTTTGCAAATTTATCTCCGGTTGCAGGCAAGATAGAACCTAAAGTTCCTCCTAAAGCATAACCAGAAGCATTTGACAAGAAGAAAACTCCATATAATAAAGAAGAAAAACGTTTTGGAGATAATTTACCAACCAATGATAAACCAATTGGAGATAAACATAATTCAGCACATGTATTTAAGAAATACAATAAGATAAGCCATTTAACTAATAATAATCCTGAAGTTCCGATATAAGAAACCTGAGTAGCGATCATAAAGAAACTAATAGAGATTACCACTAAACCTACCGCTAATTTTACCGGAGAAATTGGTTCTTTGTCTTTAGCTCTTAAAGTATCCCAAAGAATACTGAAAGGGACTGCCAAGATAACCACAAATAATCCGTTAAAGATTTGAACCATAGATGGAGGCATTTGCCAGCCAAAGAAGTTTCTGTCTGTTTGGTTATCTGCAATAAAAGTTAATGATGAACCAGCTTGTTCAAAAGCCGCCCAGAAGAAAATAATAAAGAATGAAACGATATAAATTACAATAATTCTATCTCTTTCAACTTTAGTTAAAGAAGTATCCGAAATAATTAATCCGGCTAATGATAAACCGCTTGAATAAATCAGTGTATAAATTAAGTTTTGCCCTACTACATAATGAAAAAAGAATCCTAAAGCGATAAATGCAATTCCTGCAATTGTAAGCGCTTTATTAGAAAAGTTGGCTTTTTGAGCTTCTCCTTCTTCAAAATCTGAAGCTTCATTTTTAGAAGGCAATCCTCCTAATGGTTTTCCATCCGGAGAAACTACATATTTATTTTTTAAAAAGTAAAAAAGTAAAGTTCCTAACAACATTGCGATAGAAGCCGCTAAGAATCCCCATCTAAAAGCATGAATATCTCTAATTCCGCCAGCATCTTTCACATCTCCCAATAAAGGACAGATTGACTGACCTAAAAAAGCTCCGATGTTGATACCCATATAGAAAATAGTAAAAGCACTATCTAATTTTGTTTTTTCTTGTTTAGGATACAAACTCCCCACCATACTAGAAATGTTTGGCTTAAAGAATCCGTTACCAAAAACAATAACTCCTAACGCAGTATACATGATGATAGTAGCAAAAGCTCTGTTACCTTCAAAAACACTTCCACTAGTAAACAATAACAATTGTCCAATTGCCATTAATAATCCGCCTAATAAAATACAGTTTCTGTTACCTAAAAAACGATCCGCAACAAAACCTCCCAACATTGGTGTCAAATAACAAAGTCCAAGGAAACCTCCATAAATCAAAGACGCTTCTTCTTCCTTCATCAATAATGAATTCACAAGAAATAAAGTTAATAAAGCTCGCATTCCATAAAAGTTGAATCGCTCCCACATCTCCGTTCCAAACAATACCCAAAGTCCTTTTGGATGCGCAGTTTTTACTTGAGTTTCTCCCATATTATTTATTATTTGATTAAGGTTTAAAGTTTTATATTATAAATTTTCTTTGATAAAGTTAGTCATTTTATTATAAAGCTGAATTCGAGTCGCTCCACCATAAATACCGTGATTTTTGTCCGGATATATCTGAGAATCAAATTGTTTATTCGCCTGAATCAACGCTTCCATCATTTGCATAGAGTTCTGTACATGAACGTTGTCATCACCAGATCCGTGAATCAATAAAAACTTACCTTTTAATTTAGAAACGTGATTTATAGGAGAGTTTTGATCGTATCCGCTTGCATTTTCCTGTGGAGTCTGCATGTATCTTTCTGTGTAAACAGAATCATAAAAACGCCAGTTTGTTACCGGAGCAACTGCAATTGCCATTTTAAATACGTCATTCCCCTGAAAAATACAGTTTGAAGCCATAAATCCACCATAACTCCATCCAAAGATTCCAATTCTTGCCGCATCAACATAAGGATAAGTCCCAATTACTTTAGCAGCATCAATTTGATCTTGTACTTCGTATTTTCCTAATTCTTTTTGAGTTACTTTTTTGAAATCAGCACCTTTAAAACCAGTTCCTCTTCCGTCAATACAAGCTACGATATAACCTTGTTGCGTAAGAGATGCGAACCAGTAATCATCAGAATTATTCCAGTCATTATTTACCTGTTGAGATCCCGGACCAGAATATTGGTACATGAAAACAGGATATTTTTTAGAAGGATCAAAATCTTTAGGTTTCAAAATCCACGCATTCAATTCATTTCCTTTTGCTGTTTTTAAAACAAAGAATTCTTTTGTTGGCAAATTATACGCTTTCAATTTAGCTGCAAGAGCCTGATTGTTTTCGATCACCTGGATTTCTTTACCTGTTTTAGACTCATTTAAAGTATAAGTCGTCGGCTGAGAAGCACTTGAGAATGTATTGATAAAAAATTGGAAGTTAGGACTAAAAGTCGCCGCGCTTGTTCCAACTTTAGAAGTTAAACGTACTTTACTTTTTCCGTCTAAACCAATTCTGTAGATATCTCTGTTGATAGAACCATTTTCTGTAGATTGGTAGAAAATAGTTTTGTTTTTTTCGTCGAAACCGTAGTACGATACTACTTCCCAGTTTCCTTTTGTAACCTGATTTTTAAGTTTTCCTGTTTTATCATACAAATAGATATGATTAAAACCGTCTTTTTCGCTTGTCCAAATGAAGCTATTATCTTTTAAGAAAGTCAAATTGTCTGTAACATCAACATATGCTTTATCTTTTTCGTTTAGAACCACTTTTGCAGTAGCTGTAGTTCCGTCAACAAATAACAAATCAAGATTATCCTGGTGGCGGTTTAAAACCTGAGCCGATAATATGTTGTTATCATTTGTCCATTGTAATCTCGCAATATAAAAGTCATTATAATTGGCAAGATCTACTTTTTTAGTACTATTTCCGGCCGCATCATATATATGTAATGAAACTACCGAATTTTTTTCTCCCGCTTTAGGATATTTAAACGTTTCGATTGTTGGGTATAAATCTTTATGAAACATCGACATCGAAAATTCCGGAACCTGACTTTCATCAAAACGAATGTAAGCTAGTTTTTTACTGTCTTTACTCCAGTCAAAAGCCCGCACAAATGCAAATTCTTCTTCGTAAACCCAATCCGTAATACCATTAATGATCGCATTTTTCTTTCCGTCAGTCGTAACTGCAGTAGATTTTTTAGATGCTACATCATATACATAAAGGTTGTTTTCTTTTGCGTAAGCGATTTTAGTTCCGTCAGGCGAAAAAGTTGGTTCCTGAACCTGAAAATCAAAAAGTTTGGTAAGTGATTTTGTAGTTATATCGTATAAAAAATAATCTGCCCTAAAAGAGTGACGAAAGATTTTATTTAAATTACAAGCAATTAAGATCTTTTTTTCAGAAGCATCAAAAGTATAGCTGTCAATTCCGTCTGCAAGATCCTTATGATTTTTTGTATCAATTAAGTTCGATACTTTTTTTAGCGTCGCAAAGTCATACAAATCGATCTGCATGCTTCTACTCGCCTGATCTACATTTAAAACTGTATATTGGTCTGTATTCTTTAGGGATTGCAACTCATCCATTCCTTTTGCCCGAAATGCTCCGCTATAAATATCTTCGACAGTAATTTTTTGTTGGCCAAAAACAGTAGCCACTAAAAATAAAAGTATTACAGTAATTTTACTCGTATTCATTGAGAATTATTTTAAATATAAAAAAGAGCCCAATTTTAGTAAAAAAAATGAACATAATACACATTTCAACTGTTAAATGTTAAAAAAAATAACGTTTGCGTACTTTTCAAATTTCAAATACATTGCAAACAAAACTCTTAAAATGGTATCTTTGCCGCAACATTATTATTTAAAATACTGAGAATGAACAACGCTGTTGCCGGATTTTCTAAATTATCCAAAAAAGAAAAAATAAACTGGATTGCCAATACCTATTTTTTAAGCCCTGAAGAAGCTCTAAATATTATAAGAAATTACACAAATTCAGATGAGAAGCTGCAGCAATTGCATGACGAATTTATCGAAAACACCATTACAAACCTTTATATTCCACTTGGAGTTGCTCCTAATTTTTTAATAAACGGACAATACAAAACGATTCCAATGGCAATTGAGGAGAGTTCTGTGGTGGCAGCGGCATCAAAATCAGCAAAATACTGGTCAACACGAGGTGGTTTTAAAGCCACTGTAATTGATACCGAAAAAATTGGTCAGGTACATTTTACTTTCAACGGAGACGCAGCAAAACTACATTCATTCTTTGATCAAATAAAACCAAAATTTTTCTCTGACACACAAAGCATTACAAAAAACATGCAACAACGTGGCGGCGGAATTTTAGATATAAAACTAAAAGACAAAAGAAGTTTATTAGAAAATTATTATCAGCTTCACGCCACTTTTGAGACAAAAGACAGCATGGGAGCCAATTTTATTAACTCTTGTCTGGAACAATTTGCCACGACTTTAAAAGATGAATTTCAGGATTCTGATCTTTTTTCAGAAGATGAAACCCTAAAAGTTGTGATGAGCATTTTATCTAATTATGTTCCTAATTGCATTGTTAGAGCCGAAGTTTCCTGCCCTATCGAAGATTTAGCAGAAAAGCACATCACCAATCCGCAAGAATTTGCGGAGCGCTTTTTACAAGCTGTACAAATTGCCGAAGTCGAACCCTTTAGAGCCGTAACCCATAATAAAGGAATCATGAACGGAGTTGACGCGGTAATTCTCGCAACCGGAAATGATTTTAGAGCCGTAGAAGCCGGAGTTCACGCATACGCTTCAAAAAATGGTCAATACGCCAGTTTATCCCACGCTAAAATCGAGAACGGAATTTTTACTTTCTGGCTCGAACTTCCTTTAGCATTAGGAACCGTAGGAGGATTAACCTCTTTACATCCTTTGGTGAAACTATGTTTTGACATACTCGAAAAACCTTCTGCAAAAGAATTAATGCAAATTGTTGCCGTTGCAGGTTTGGCGCAAAACTTTGCCGCATTGCGTTCATTGACGACTACCGGAATTCAGGAAGGTCATATGAAAATGCACCTAAACAACATCATCAATCAATTTGAAGCTACCGAAGACGAGCGTCGTTTAATTAAATCTCATTTTAAGAAAAACGCCGTATCTCATAGCGCCGTTGTAGAATTTATCGAAACCATAAGAAAATAAACAAAAATTCCAAATATTACAGCTTTCGAATAAAATCCCAAATCCCATTGCTAATTGGAATTTGGAATTTAAAATATTGGAATTTATTTTAAAAATACAGAATGAAAACAACTTTTTATAGTAACGGAAAACTCCTGATTACAGGCGAATATTTAGTTTTAGATGGCGCCAGGGCTTTTGCATTACCCACAAAATTTGGACAAAATTTAATTGTAGAAAACGGTTCAAATCATGAAATTCAATGGGAAAGCTATGATTTTGATGAAAACATCTGGTATCAGGATACTATTTCATTTTCTGAAATCACAAATCCTGTCGATGCAAAAATTGAAACTGTAAAAACGACTTTAATTCAGATTTTACACGAAGCCTATCTTTTAAACCCAGATTTTACAAATAATTCTGAAGGATATAAAATTAGTACCCAACTTACATTTCCTAAAAAATGGGGACTGGGCACTTCTTCTACATTACTAAACAATATTGCCCAATGGACCAATATTGATGCTTTTACGCTCTTAAAAAATAGTTTTGGCGGAAGCGGTTACGACATTGCTTGCGCACAAAATGATACTCCTATCGTGTACCGCCTGGAACAGAATTTACCTATTGTAGAAACGGTTGATTTTAATCCTGATTTTACCCAAAACATCTATTTTGTATATCTTAATAAAAAACAAAATAGCAAGGCCGCGATTAATGCGTATTACAACAATAAGAATCAACATTTAGCGCATAATATCATCGATAACAATAAAATCACCGATACGATCTTAAATGCAAAAACAATAAAAGAATTTGCCGCTGCAGTAGAAAAACATGAAATTCACATGAGCGATATTCTCGAAATACGCACTATTAAAGAAGTTGCTTTTTCTGATTTTAGTGGAGTTGTAAAAAGCCTTGGAGCCTGGGGTGGTGATTTTGTAATGGCAATTTCAAAAGAAGATCCTACAACCTATTTTAGTTCAAAAGGATACGAGACAATTCTATCTTATGATGAAATGATATTACAGCAATAAAACAACAATCTATTACCGATGCAAAATAAAAAAAGTAAATTCAACAGTTTACTTTTTTTTTATTTCACGATGTTTTCTCCAGATGTCGAACTTTTTGAGTTTCCAGTTCGTTTGACTCTATCAATGTATTGTGCAAACGTTCTGCCATTTTTTCTATACTGTTATTAATAGAATCATACACAACTTCCATCCTGCGATGTTTCTCTTCCTTCACGGCTTTCAAAACATCTTCAACAAAAGCTTTATCATATTTTTCAGCAACAGAATCACGAGTGTTCGTTAGTCGTATTACATAATCATTACTCATGATGGTAACTTTAAAATGCTGCTCTTCATTACTCAAATAATATTTGCCTCCCAACTCATCGCTATTGATGTCAGTACTGCTTAGTTTTAAAAGCTCTGTGATTATTCCAAAAATGTGATTTTCGATTTTAGAATACACTCTGGGCCTTTTTCTCAACAAATTAAACATACACATGAAACGCTTGATTATTAAAATATGTACTCATTATCTTTTATAATATTATTTAAAAACTTCTCTATAAGTAAAGTAAAAATCTGAACAAATTAACTGTAATATTCTGAATATCACAAACTTTTTAATCACATTTCTACTATTCCTATATTACTTAAGAAAATACGATGATAATTATTACAAAAAGTAATTTCATGAGTTATTAAAACAAAAGAAAAACCCGAAACATTCATGAGAACGTTTCGGGTTTTTATATGTAAACCTTTTATTTACTAGAAACTAGTAATTAAACTGTAATCTGTTATCTTCAATTTTAGCGTTAGCTTTTAATGCAGGTAAGATTCTGCTTGCATCAGATGCACTTTGAGCTTTTACTTTAGCAACGTACTCAGCGTGGTTAGCCGGAGCTGGAGCTTTGATAGTACTAATATTTTTTACAACATATACTCCTGTATTTCCTTCAATTGGAGCAGAAATTTTATTTGCAGTTAATGCAAATGCATTACCAACAACTTTAGGCTCTTGTCCAACTCCACCAGGTAAAACCGGATTATCCATAGTAACATTAGTTGCTTGTTGAACTGCTACACCAGCACTTTTAGCTACAGCTTCGATAGTAGAACCTGTCATTTTAGCTTTTAAAAGTTCAGCTTTTTTCTTGTTTTTCAAGATTGGCTCAACGTATGGTCTTGCTACTGTTACAGATACTAAACCTGATTTGTTTTCGCTTTTGTATTGAGCAATTACGTGTCCAATATTAGCGATTTCAAAACGTTTTACGTCTCCAACACTAGTTTCTTTGTCATAAGCCCATCTGATGATGTTACGTTGGTTTCCTAAAGGACCAAACGCTTCATCCATAGCTTTTGCTGTTACAGGAGGAGCTACTTTTAAACCTAACTCTTTTGCTGTCGCATTAAAATCTTTCTTAGCAGCGTCCATTTCGAACTTAGTTGCTAATGTAAATACTTTATCAGAAGTAGCCTCAGATGGCTCAATTTTTTGAGCAATTGTTGCTAAACGAATTCCGTCTTGTTTATCAGTAATTTTGATAATGTGGAAACCGAAAGGAGTTTCAACTAAACCAACTTTTCCAATTCCGTTACTGAATACAAAATCATTGAATGGTTTTACCATTTGGTTTGGACCAAAATATCCTAAATCACCACCTTGTTGTGCAGATGAATCATCAGAACTTGTAAAAGCCAACATCATGAAACTATCTGGATTTGCCTGAACCTGAGCAAGAATTTCTTCTGCTTTAGCTTTAGCTTCTTCTTTTGTTCTTTTCTCTTTTTGGTTTGGAGTTTGAGATCCTTCGTAACCAATTAAGATATGACTTGCTTTTGCGTTAACACCAGCTTTAAATCCTAAAGATTTAGAGATAGCATAATATCTTCCGTAAATGTATGGTCCGTAGATTGCTCCTGCAGGTAAGCTGAATAATTTATCAGCATCTAAAGCTGGTAAAGCATTTTTAGGAACATAAGTAGAATCGTAAGGAACATCAGAATTTGAGTTCACAAATTCAGCAATATTAGTTGCGTTTCTAAAACCTGGTAAAGTATCGTTTTTACCTGTTTTTGCGTTATATTCTACTCTTCCGTTTAATAAAGCAGTAATTTTAGATTTGATTTCAGCTTCGTCTTCTTTTGAAGCTTTGTCTTCTACTAAAACGTATTGAATTTCACGAGTTGCATCCGCTTTGAATTTTTTCTCGTTTTTCTTCATATAATCTACGATATCTGAATCAGAAATTTTTACTTCGCTATCTTTAATTGAAGAATATAATGCAGCAGCATAAGCAAAGTTTACTTTGTTAGCTTCCATTTCATATTTCAATTTTCCTTCGCTTACAGTAGTATAAAGACCTGCTTTTACTAATGTGCTGTAGATTTGGAATTTTGCGTTTAATTCAGCATCTTTTTCTTTTTCAGAAATATATTGTGCTGCTTCAGGATTAGCTTTAAAGTATTCTTTAAATTTCGCTACATCAAAAGCACCAGCAGCATTTAGGAACATTGGGTTTTTACCAATGTTTGGATCTGATTTTAAAACTTCAAGTAAGTGTTTTTCACCTACTCTTAATCCTAACTTATCAAACTGAGAAGACAATAATGCGATTGAAACTTCTTGATCCCAAACTCTGTTTGCAGCTTCAGTGGAAGTAATTCCTTGCCCACTTTTTTCAACATTACTAACTTTAACTCTAAAGTCTTCAAATGAAATATCTTTTCCATCGATGCTTCCTACATCTTTTGAACTTTGACCGAAACTTCCTCTAGTGAATAGATCTTGTATTATAAATGCAAATAATGCAAGTGCAATAACTCCTATCAATAAAGCGGAACGCTGTCTAATTTTTGCTAAAACTGCCATTTTTATTATCGTTAATTTTATATTCAGTTTGCGAAAATACAATTATCTAGTTAATAACAATACAACTAGCGTTTTATTTTACACAATTTTTTTCATTAATTAAAAAAATCACTCTTTTATTGTCAATTTAACCAATTCAATTTTCTTATTTGTGGCCTCTTCAATCACAAAATGATAGCTGTCAATCACGATTTCATCGCCCTTTTGAGGGATTTCTTTGGTAAAATTCACAATAAAGCCTCCTAATGTTCCGTAAGAATCTTCTTCAGGAATGTTCAACTTATATTCTTCATTAAGATACTCAACATCTAATCTTGTAGAGAACAAATACTTACCATCTCCCAACTCTTTTTCGATCAGTTCTTCTTCTTCAGAATCATGTTCGTCTTCAATTTCTCCAAAAAGCTCTTCGACTATATCCTCAATAGTAATTATACCTGAAGTTCCTCCATATTCATCTAAAACAA
Organism: Flavobacterium bizetiae; assembly: GCF_902804475.1. Classification (GTDB taxonomy): domain Bacteria; phylum Bacteroidota; class Bacteroidia; order Flavobacteriales; family Flavobacteriaceae; genus Flavobacterium; species Flavobacterium bizetiae. Next base: position 78,073 of record NZ_CADCSU010000087.1, on the reverse strand, counting down.
CTGCTACGTTTTTTCGTTTTTTAATCAACAAATTCAAAGCATCTTTTATCAAAATAGTTTCCGGAACAAACTCAACGGTCATCAAAACTGATTTTATCGTTTTAGGCTTTTTAAACAAATCAAATGAATGCACATAACCCACAATATCATCAAGCGAATTTTGACTCACTACTATTTTAGAATAGCCTGTTTCTATAAACAACGCCTTAAGGTCCTCGATACTGTCAAATAAATCGATATCGACTATTTCTGTACGAGGTGTCATAATATCACGCGCTTTTACACCCGAAAATTCTAATGCGTTCTGAAAAATCTGAATTTCCGAATCGACTTCTTCATCGTCTTCTACAGAATTCATTTGCTCTGTAATATAATTACCCAATTCTATTTTACTAAAATACAACTGAACCTGATCGCCTTCTGTTTTGAAAAATTTCCTCAATACAAAATCCGAAATCCAGATAAAAAAAGTAGAGATATAATAAAATAGTCGATAAAACAGATAAGCCGGAATCGCAAAAAATTTGATTAGCGAGTTAGCATAAATCTGAAAAAAGACTTTTGGGAAAAATTCTGCTGTAATTAAAACTACAAAAGTCGAGATTATGGTCTGAACCAATAAACTGGTCAGATTAGAAAAATGAAACCCTAAATTGTCGATACATTTTAGAATTAAATCTCCCATAAAAAAACCGTATACTACCAGTGCTACATTGTTTCCAATAAGCATCGCAGCAATAAATTTTGAAGGATTTTCTGTGAGTTTGGTTAGGATTCGGGATAAAAAATTATCTTGTTTTTTTTCGATTTCAAGATAAATTTTATTCGAAGAAATAAAAGCTATTTCCATTCCTGAAAAAAAGGCTGATAGTATTAAACATAGTATTATAATACTAATTTCCATTTTTTATTGTTTTTTATAATGGTCGTCAAATTTCTTGGCATATTTTCTCCTGAAAAAAAACATAAAAACACTCACTCCTGCAATTATAAAGCTTAACCAAGGATTTTCACCAGGAGAATTTAGCTTTGTAACTCCATCATAAATGAAAGCAGCTGCAATTAATAAATAAAGATACTGTGTGTATTTTAAAATGCCCATAATTATAATTTTTCGTCTGATTCAAATTCACCCGTAACACGTTGTGAATTAATCACTTTAAAGTCTTTACTAAAATCGATTCCCTGACCGTAAGAAACGCCTTTAGCATCTGTAAGCTTAAATTTTCTTTCGGTATAAAACCATTCGTTTTTCTGATCAAAATACAACTGCTCCGTCTCCAGCATCTGTCCGGTTTCTGAAGTAATCTTAACCTTTCCCTGCAAATCTATTATGCCTGTGAGTTTGTATGAAACTGCATAATTGGACACTATAAAAGTACGCTTTTGTTTTTTATCGTATAAAGTAACGTCAATTCCTATTGGAAATTCTGTAAACGGAAAATCCAAATTAGAATAATCTAACATTTTAGGACTTTTCAAAACTCCGGTTATAAGTCCGGAATCTGTATATTTTATATTTACAGTATCAGCATCACTTCCCGGAACAAACTCTGAGAAGTTGATTTTTTGAACTTCTTTAAAATTACTTTCGCATCCAAAAAACAGTGTCACAGTAAAAACTGTGACAGCCGCTATGATATATCTTTTTGGTAAATTCATTTGCCAAATGTAGTAAATTGTACTAGCTTATAAAAATACAATTTTTATCCTTAATTGAATTTACTCTTCACGAACCATCTGTCGTTGAAAGAAAAACTCAAACTAAAGTTGAAATAATTCTCCTGAACTAAAGCTGCAGATGTTGTTCCTCTTTTACCAAACTCTAATCCAACGTTTACATTTGAAAAAGTTCCTCCACCAATTGGAATTCCGGCTCCTAAAGACATCCCGACATCATTGATTGATTCGTTATTCACTATTAGACCCAATTTTTCATATTTCAATCCAGCTCTGTAGGTAATTCTTTTTAAGTAACTTGTAAAAGAAGCGTAGTTAGGTATAAAATATCCACCCACTGCATATTTTTGATATTTTTCGTAACGCACATTATTACCTGCATTATAGTAATTAGCAAGCTCTCCGTTACCCTGAAAAGCAACTGTTGTACCTACTAACCATTTTCTTGCCTGACCAATACCTGCACCAATTGTAATTTTGTTTGGTAACTTTAATTTATTGTCCTGCCCTGGAACTTCATAAGGATCAGGATCTCCGTCTACCGCAATAGCTCTTGTATTATTTGAATTTAAAGTACTAGCAAACGTATAAGCCAAACTCGTAAATAAACTTAATTTTTTATCGATTTTTGTTTGATACATTGTACCAACATTAAAACTAACACCTGATAATTCAGCAGCATTAGTTTCTCTTGTACCATTTTGAACTCCTGTAGCAAGTTCTATAGAGGTAGTGGTAATTTTTCCGAAATTATATTGTGCATCAACTCCAATATTCCACTTAGGTGTAATTTTATATCCTAAACCTAAAAACACTTTATTAACTCCACCTTTTCCCTGAAGCTGAGAACTTGTTCCGTCAGTTACATTTGTCTGGTCATTTAAGATTCTATAATCAACAGAAGTTACCGGAACCAAACCAAACGCTGCACCAAATTTTCCCATTGGGATTCCTAATGCTAAATAATCAAAGGTAGATCTTTGTGATTTTGCAGATTCGTCAGTTGTTTTAAGTTTTGCACTTCCAAAAGTTCCTCCAACTGTAAAAGTAGTTTGTCTCAAACTGGCATAACTTGCCGGATTTTCAATATTCAAATGGATACTATCCTGCTCTACCGAAACTCCTGCCATAGATCTATTTTCAAGAGTTCCTTTAAATCTAACATCACCAATTCCGAAGAAAGAATAAGGAGATGCACCCTGTTGAGCAAATGAAACGAACGAGATAAGCAAACAAGCGCTTACTATAATTTTTTTAATCATTGTCGATTTTTATATTGAAATGTTTGGTTCAAACTTTCTAAAAGGAAATTTGAATTGGCAAATATGGTATTTTTTAATCGTTTAGCCAAAAAAACTGCATCACCTCCCGTTAAAATTATTATAAAATTTGAAAAGTTTGCCCGATATTCATCGATAAAACCATCAATCTCATAGACGAAGCCATTGACAACTCCGGAGTGAATAGCCTGTTTTGTTGAGTTTCCTATGTAGTTTTCAGGTGTTTCAAAAGTCAGCAAAGGCAACTTGGCGGTGTAGTTGTGCAATGCCTCGTATCGTAATCGTAAGCCCGGAGAAATTGCTCCGCCTAAATAATTATCATTTTCGTCGATAAAATCGTAGGTAATACAAGTTCCCGCATCAATAACTAACCTGTTTTGTTTTGGGAATTGCAAAGTTGCTCCTGAAGCCAAAATCATTCGGTCGATTCCTAGAGTTTTTGGCGTTGCATATTTATTTACAAAAGGAAAAACATCTTCGTGAGTTAAAAAATGAACATTTAAATCTTTTTCGAATGCCGAAAAAGATTCTTTTTCGATTTTTCCGACCGATGCAACGACCAAATCAGTGCAGTTTGAAAATTTTTTTAAAATTTTTTGAATATTTTCTTCCAGCTCATTTTTCTCAAAAACAAAATTTTCAAGAACAGTACTCTCCTCAAAAACAGCAGCTTTAATTCGAGTATTACCCACATCAATTGTTAAAATCATAATTATTTCTTTACCAATGCGAAGATACGAATTGATTTTTTTAAAAAAATGTTTTGGATAAACGAAAAATGATCCTATATTTGCACCCGCATTGAGCACAAGACGGTACCTTAGCTCAGATGGTAGAGCAATGGACTGAAAATCCATGTGTCCCTGGTTCGATCCCTGGAGGTACCACCAAAACCCGAATAGCAATATTCGGGTTTTTTGTTTTTAATACTTTCTTGATTTATTTTTTTACCGCAAAGGTCGCTAAGATTTTATTTAACGTTACGGTAAGAAAAACACAAAGTTCGCAAAGCTTTATGGTAAACTTTGCGACAAAGAATCCAATGAATCTTGCCAATATTGTGTCCCAACGGTTAAAACCGTTGGCTATGTTTGTATTGTATTAAAAAAATTCAAAAATTAATCTACATCCTTAATTCTTCTTATTTTTTTAATATAGCCCGTGATTTCAACCACGGGATGCTTGATAATACACACAAAAAAAGGTTCGCAAAGCATAAATAACTTTGCGAACCTTTGCATAAATCTTAGCGCTCTTTACGGTTAAAAAACAAAAAGATTACTGGTGAAACACAGAAACTGCCGGGAAATAATATCCTGAATAGTTTACTGATGCTGTTTTAACTCCTGAATCGGCATTAAATATATACAGGTTATTGATAGAGAAATTCACTCCAAAACCTTCATTTAATGTATTTACTACTAAAGCATTTTTCTTTCTGTCATAACCAATTCCTGCACCGTATAAGATATTTGAATTTGTTAATGTAATAAACGGCGTTGCCAATGACTCTGGAGTTCCTGTGTACTTATAAATTTGTTTACCACCGCTAAAGCTTCCGTTTTTAGCAATAAAAATATCATTTTTAGCCGCCGTTATAGATCCCGGATGCCATGCTCCCCAGCTTCCGTAAGCCTGGAAACCTAATGCAATTTCTTTTACTTCAAGTGTATTCGAATCTATACTTATAAGATTCTTACCTCCTGCTGCCCATACTTTTTTATCATCGGTAACAGCAAATCCTAAAACAATACCCGGAATAGTTTTTTCTACCACCAATGTCGCGGCATTAATAACAACAACACCTTTTGAGGCAGACAATGCAAAAATATAACCATTGGCCTTAACAATATCTCCTACCTGACCTGTAACACCATCGATTTGCCCGTCCAGCTCCATCGTATTAAGATTAAGCTTAAATATTCCTTTACCAGAAGTAAGCAACGCCTGATTTTCGTTAACACCTACTACTGCACGCCAATCGTTTCCGCCTTTGGCCGCGATTCTTTTTTCTTCTTTAAGCGAATAAGCATCAGCTACGACAACTGGTCCGCCAACTTTAGAAACTAAGAATAGTTTTTTATTAATGATAGTTCCAAATTCTAATGTAGAAGTTGCCGGTTTTAAGTCTTTATCCGGATTTACTTTTACAAAAACACTGTCTTCTATAGCTTTTGTATCATATCTATAAAATCCTAAAGTTCCTGTTCCGTGACCAAACCATCCTTCATTAACCATAAAGAAACCATTTTCATACGCTGCGTAGGCATGAATATCGTAAGTAAGAGCTACTTTTCCACCATCATTTTTGGCTGTCATTGTAAGCTTAAAATCTCCTCTTGTTTCCGGTTTAAAAATATAAACAGAATCAGATCCTACTACTTTTCCGTCTACAGCCCATTCAAACGAAACATTTTTTCTATCCGCTAATTTTGAGCTTAATTGTAATGTTTTCCCAACAGTTAAAGTGTCTTTTAATTGTAGTTCGCCTTTTATTACCGGAGGTGCTGTAAAATCGTCATCATTATTACATGAAACCGTTAACATTACTAAAGAAGCAATTGCAATTAATGGTTTGGAGAAAAATTGGTTTTTCATTATTAAATATTTAAAATTATATTACTTAAATTTTTAAATCGAAATACAATTAACCCTTGCAAAAGCCTCATAAATAAACTTTTGCAAAAGCACAATAAATTGTACAGCGACATGTTTTAATGATTTTTTTATAGGAGAAAAAGAAAATACCGCGAAGAAGAACATCCCGGAGAATGCTTTTACGATATCATATTTGCAGAAAAAAAATCTCATAAATCCATTTTTGGCTTACGAGAATAAAATAATCAGACAATACCATATCACACAATGTGAAAGTATTGTTCTTAATTCAAGCTTCAATCCCCGAAAGCTATTTATTACTATAAAAATGGCAGGTCTTCTGACTTGCTCCCTACACCCAGCCTTCCCTTTCAAATGAAAAGTGACGTATTAAAGGGTTTCAGTTAATGAGCTTACAGCTGCGGGACAGTTTCGGATTTACACCAAATTCCCTTTTAATGTCAATATTTATTCAAATACGACAACCATTTTCTGTTTTAAATTTGAGCTGCAAAACTAGTGTTTTCTTTCCTAAAAAAAGCAATAGTTCTTTATTTTTAAAGGCCTTCGCCAGATCTTCAAACTATATTTTTTTTCGAATCAACAAGCTTTGATTTACAGAATAAATGTCAAATCAACAAATAATAACCATTTGTTAAAAAAGTATCAATTAAATAAAAAATTATCTTTTATATTCGTGAAAAAATATTTAATACTTTTAATTATTACCAAGTACACAAAATTAGTTTATGAGCAAAACTTCTACAAAAGGCATCTGGAAAGTAATTTCGGCCTCATCGATGGGAACAATGATTGAATGGTATGATTTCTATATTTTTGGAAGTTTGGCCGTCGTAATTTCAACAAAATTTTTTCCGAGTGATAATCCTACCGCAGCATTTTTATCCACTTTGGCCACTTTTGCAGCCGGATTTGTAGTGCGCCCTTTCGGGGCATTATTCTTCGGAAGACTGGGAGATATTATTGGCCGTAAATATACTTTTATGGCTACTTTATTATTAATGGGAGGATCTACATTTTTAATAGGCTGTATTCCGAGTTATGAAACCATTGGCTTTATGGCGCCTTTATTAGTTTTAATTCTGCGATTATTACAAGGATTAGCCCTTGGAGGAGAATATGGCGGAGCCGCCACTTATGTTGCTGAGCATGCTCCGGTGGGACAAAAAGGATATTGGACTTCCTGGATTCAGACCACAGCAACAGTTGGTTTATTTATTTCATTAATGGTAATATTAGCTACAAAAAACATTCTTACACCTACAGATTTTGATTCCTGGGGATGGCGTGTTCCGTTTTGGGTTTCTATTGTAATGGTAGGAGTTTCCTATTTGATACGTAAAAATATGGATGAATCTCCGGTTTTTGCCAAAGCGAAAAAAGAAGGAACGACGAGTGCAAATCCACTAAAGGAAAGTTTTGGAAACCGTTATAATTTAAAATTTGTTTTGCTGGCACTTTTTGGCGCTACAATGGGGCAAGGTGTTGTCTGGTACACGGGACAGTTTTATGCCATGAGTTTTATGAAAACGGTAATGAATATCGATTCCTCACAAGTAGATGGATTACTAGGTATTGCATTATTAATAGGTACGCCATTTTTTATTTTCTTTGGATGGCTAAGTGATAAAGTAGGGCGAAAATATATTATGATGAGCGGAATGCTTTTGGCAATCTTATTCTACAGACCCATTTATAAGATGATGTACAATACGACTTCTGTAAGCTATAAAACTGAAATCGTAGAAAAAACCAGCCAAACTATTGAAACAACAAAAAATAATGACACAATAACTTCAATTTCAAAAACCTATACTGACGGAACTACGTATATCGAAAAGAAAACAGACTTTGCAGATAAAAAAGAATCTCAAAGCAATATTTCAATCAATATAAATTCGAGCGACGAGTGGACATTAATTTTCTTAGTTTTTATTCAGGTTTTATTTGTTACAATGGTTTATGGTCCAATCGCAGCTTTTTTAGTAGAAATGTTTCCTACTAAGATCAGATATACTTCAATGTCTTTGCCTTACCATGTGGGTAATGGTATTTTTGGGGGGTTACTCCCAGCTATTTCGACTTATTTTGTTACACATGCCAAATACGCGGGAAAACCTGATTTTTATCTCGACGGACTTTGGTATCCTATTATTATAGCATCAATTTGCTTTGTAATTGGAATGATTTATATCGATAATAAAAACAAAACAAATCACCTTTAATATTATACATTATGAATGCGATCAAACAAATTTTAGGTGTTTTATGGATTATACTGGCAATTGCAGCGGCATATTTTTGCATTTTCGAATTTGGCTTACCCAAACTCCTTTCAGACCAACAAGATGACTTAGTATTTGGAATTATTATCCTTTTTATTCTTACTCCTCTTATTGTTTTAGGCTTGGGAACTTTTGGTTATTTTGCCGTAATTGGAGAATACAACAACAAAGAAAAATAATCAACAAATTACTACATTAGAAAAGGGCTGTCTATATTACATAGAACAGCCCTTTTGCATTACTAACCAAACCAAAATCTTAATCTGTTAGAGATATATCTTAAATATTTATTTTTTTATAAACTTCATCACTTGTGTTTTACCGCTTTCATCCGAGGCTTTTATAATATATAAACCTGTTTGTAATTCGCTTACGCCAAATTGAAAATCGACATTCCCATTTGAAGCAAAACTTTTAACCAACTGACCGGAAATTGAATAAACCTGAACTTTGGCAACAGCAGTATTTAAAGTAAAATAGTCCAAAACCGGATTTGGATATAAATTGACAGTACTTTCTTTTTCAAAATCTTCGATTGCTAAATTTGCTGTTTTGTTACCGTAAATTCTATATTCTCCCGGAAGCAAATTTATTGGAGCGTTTATATCCGTGACATTTATAGTCGTATTATCCATTAAATTATACCAAGTTCCTGCATAAGGAAAACCTGTTACAACATTTTGAGCCGTAACATCAAAATTGGCCAGAATCAAAACATCTTTTAGTTGTGTCGAAGCTAAACCAGCATTGGTTATTTTAATATTTACCGTTAATGAATTAGAATTTGGAATTGTAGAAGTTCCTAAAAATACAGGTTCCGTTTTTTTAAGCGTAATCATTTTAGCCCAATCGTTATAAATTTTATTACGATTTGAATTTCCTATCCAATTGTTTACCCATTGAGGCTGTGGTTTTGTATCTAATTTACAATCTCCCGGAGCAGCATCTGAATCTGTATTAACCGAATTATCATTACAAGTAAAAATAGAACTCTCCCATCCTAATTCTCCAAAATGCCAAATCATTTTTGGCCCGGGAATTAACAATGAAATTGCTCCAATTGCCGACATTCTGGACAAAGCTGTATTTAAATTTTTCACATTATAAGTTCCACCAGAAGCACCATATTGTACATTTTTATACATCAAACGCTCTTCGTCATGACTTTCAGCATAACCTATTAAACGATTGGCCGCAAACCCACGATTTACACTCGACATTTTCGAGATGTTAGTTTCAGTCGCATATCCCATAGACAATTGATTGTACTCTTTTGTCATTTTCCCCCACATCATAATTCCTTTACTTGGCGTTTCAGTAATTTTATAATCTGCCCATTGTTTTTCTTCGGTTTCGGTTCCTAAATGCTCAAAAATGGTGTAATGTGTCGGATCTAAACTCCAGGAATAATCAGCATACTTCTTTAGTACATCTACTCTATCCTGGTGATAAGCATTAGTACAAGCTTCATCTGAGGCAGTACAGGCTTGTGTAAAACCCTTCGTTAAATCCCAGCGGAAACCATCAATTTTATATTCCTGAATCCATTGTTTAATTACACGTTCTACATAATATTGTGTTCTCGCCGATTGGTGATTAAAATCTTCTCCTACACTATACGTATGTTTTGCAACAGTATTAAAATAAGGATTTTCGGTTGTTGGCGCACCAAATCCATCACCGTCAGGATCGTTCATCCACATTCTGACCATCGGATTTCTGCCAAAAGCATGATTTAAGGCAACATCCAGAATAACCGCAATTCCGTTTTGATGACAAACATCAATTAATTCTTTTAATTTATCCGATGTGCCATAAAATTTATCCAAAGCCATGTGAAATGACGTATTATAACCCCAGCTTTCATTGCCCTCAAACTCCATTACAGGCATTAATTCGATAGCGTTTATTTTTAATGATTTAAAATATTCTATCTTATCTATTAAACTCTGATAATTTTTACCAGCGTCAAAATCACGAACTAAAACCTCATAAATTACCAATTTTTCCTTCTCAGGTTTTATGAAATTAGTTACTTGCCAGTTGTATGGCGTTTGTCCTGTTTTAAGAACTGTAACTTCAAAGTTTTGTCCTGCTGGATAAACTGGCATATTTGGATAAGAAGCTGCAAGAATAAAAGGATCATCATAAGGAGACAACACCAAAGTTGAATAAGGATCAGCCGTTTTTACTAAAGAAGGTGAGTTTGCAATTGGGTTCGTTTTTACCACCCAATATTGATAGGTATTATTTACACCAGAAACTAATCCGTTTAATTCTAACCAAAATTTTCCGGAAACAGGATCTTTTTTCATGGCATACGCCGATGAAGGCTGCCAATTATTAAAACTTCCGGCAACGTAAACAAAATCCTTAAAAGGTGCATCCAGGACCAAAGTTGCTTTTGTCGCATCGGCCGAATTATAATTAATTCCGTCAATCAATCCTGCCGGCATTGCCTGCGAAACTGTATTTGGATTTACTATTACCGAAAATTTCTTTACAATTGTAGTTCCTGCCTGAGTAACAGTCAGCTCATAACTCTGATTATTTGTAACACCAATATGAGAATAAGAATAGCTCGCGGTACTTGTATTTGTATTAATAACGGTTCCGTTTGCTTTTAAAGAATAACTTGCCGCACCATTTGTATTTGTTGCAGTTATATTAAAATTAGATCCCGATGCTATAATTGAAGCGCTATTTTCTACCGGAGAAGTCAATGAAACCTGAAAAGAACCAACTTCGACTAAAATATCCTGTGATTGCTTAGTCCCTGTTCCGTCTTTAGCTTTAACAAGAAAACCTATTTTTCCAATTCCGTTTCTATAAAAATATACCGATGGTGTAAATGTTTTTGTATAAGTATCGGTTGCTGAATTATACGTAAACTTACTGGCTTCATTTGATGCAGTCCAGGATCCGTTAGAAGGAGAATCCAGTTGAGTGGTATCGTTTACATCATAAGACCATGACCAAAGATATAATGCATTCCCGGTGACTCCCCAGGTACTTTCATTAATACTTGTACCATTAATAGTAATGGTAATGGGTGTAATATCTTCAAAAGTTGAAGGATTAATGGAGTAAGTTGCCGTTTGTTTTTGTGCAAAAGCAACTACTGCCATCAATAAAAATATTGATAGTAAAGTTTTTTTCATAATGTGGTTGGTTAGTTAATTTATAAAAAAAGGCTATCATAGAGACAGCCTTTCTTTTAATTATCACAAAACGTTAGTTTTTTGTAATGGTGTATTTTTTTGCAACAAAATCAACAATGATTTTATAGTTTCCTGCAACAGTAACTGGAATGTTAGCACCTCCGGCTTCTAATGTTAAATCATTACCATTATCACCATAGTTAGTGTCCCATTTATCGTCAAGTCTAAATTTGTAATCTCCAACTTTTAATGGTCCAGTGTACGAGTATGTTTTAGTGGCTAAATCATACTCTAAATTAGTATCCGGATCATCCCATCCATTAGGAGTTGCAGAACCGATAAGTCCCCAGTTGTCCCATGCAGAATATGACGTAATAGCTAGTTTAATAACATTTGAGTACTGAGCAATGCCTCGCGCACCAACATACGATTTAACACGAATGTCTGCATCTTGAGATTGAAAAGCTGTTAATCCGGCATTTACCGCTGCTGCATTAAGTTCTCCGCTTGTTACGGCTACTTTATTTGTTGTAGTTACAGAAACAACAACCACATCTTTGAAGTCTGTTCCTGATTTTGCCATTTCAACCTGATAAGTTACCGGTGTTGACTCACCTGCATATTGCGCAGCATCCCATGTAAAAGTTGCCGCTACTTTGTTAGGTTCTGCTTTATCAAGAACATAAACTGATCCTTCAGCAGGAACTGCTAATACAGCCGCTTTTGTTGGCGTTACTACAGTTAGATCATCATCTGAATCACAAGCTGTAGCTGATATAAACAACAGTGCAAATGCACTTAGTTTTAATATATTTTTCATATTTCTCGTATTAAGATGAATAACCTGGATTTTGTGTTAACTGTGGATTTGCCTGTAACGCAGTTGTAGGAATTGGGTACAAGTTGTAAGTTTCAGGAATTGCAACTCCATCTTTTACTCCACCTTTCCAAGGCCATAGGTAAGATCCTCCGGTAAATTTTCCAAATCGAATTAAATCCTGTCTTCTGTGTCCTTCAAGATTTAATTCTCTTCCTCTTTCTTTCAAAATAAAATCAAGGTTTAATTCTCCCGCATTTATTTCTCCCGCATGCGATCTTGTTCTCACTTTATTTACATATTCTAAAGCTAATCCTGCAGAACCTCCACTTGCTCCTCTTACAACACATTCAGCATACATTAAGTAAGCATCAGCCAATCTGAACAAAGGAAAATCTGTGTTTGCAAAACTTGTTGCATTCGTAGGTCCTACAAAGTTTTTGTTTGTAAATTTTACACTAGGATAACCGTCAGTCCATTTTTTATAATCATTCATTTCATAAGAATGTCCTGTAGTAAAGAATAATTTTGCTCTGTCATCCGGAGAATCAACTAAGTTTCCGTTATTAAATAATCCGTACCATGCTTTAGTAGCTCTGTGACCAGTCCAGGCATCAATAGCACCATAATTATTAGGGTTCATTGTTTCTGTACTAAGGTTTCCGTTAATGATATAAGTTGTATTACCATAACCCTGACTTACTACAGCATCTGCAATTAAAAAGTAGATGATTTCCGGCGAAGTATTATTATCTCCTGAAAATACACTTCCAAAATTTGGCGCAAGAGTATAACCACCTTCATCGATTACTTTTTTAGAATACAATAAAGCATCATCATATCTTTGAGTTCCTGTATACACTTCTGCATTTAGGTATAATTTTGCTAAAAGCATTCTTACTACATTTTTATCTGCTTTACCGTAAGATTTTGTTGCTGTAATAGTACCTTCAACTTCTTTTAATTCAGATTCTAAAAAGGCAAAAAGCTCTTTTCTTGTAGATTCTTTTTTTGGAGTCGTTGTATTAATATCAGCTTCGGTTGTAATAGCTCCTTTACCAAAACAATCTGTAAGATAGTAATAAGCCAATGCTCTTAAAAAACGCAATTCTGCAATATGATTTTCTTTGTTTGGAACATCTACTTTCGTCGTTTTTAAAATCTGAATTAAATTACTTGACTGAGATATCGTGTAATAAGCCCTATCGTATAAATATCTAAAGAATTTATTACCAGGATTCCAACCAGTTGTTGTAGTCAACTGATCTAAACCATCATCTCCCCAACGGTTTTTCATACCATCTGCAGAAAAATCTTGTAAGTTGATAATACTTCTTAAAAAAGCCGCTTCTCCAGCATCTTTTGTAGTAACATCTGAAGTACCTGGGCCGTCAGGACCTGAAAGAGCAAAAGTTCCATAAATTTTAGAAACTAAACCGTCTATCGCATTTGGATCCTGCTCTAAAAGCTTATCCAAAGTCAATTCTACTTTTGGTTCTGTATTTAAGTCATCTACACAAGCAGTGAATAAGAATAGAACTAAAGCAGCTCCTATAATCTTAAATTTAAATTGATTCATCTTTATATTTTTTTATTAAAAGTCTAAATTCAGACCAAAACTGAAAGTTCTTGATCTTGGATAGAAATTATTATCAATTGCATTGAAATTCTCCGGATCAACCCCTGTATAATTGGTTACAATAAATACATTATTAGCTGAAGCATACAATCTTAAAGTAGCACCTTTAATTGCTTTGTCAAAATTATATCCAAGAGTTATGTTCTGACAACGTAAAAAGCTTGCATCTTCTAAGTAATAATCAGAAAATGGAACGTTTCCGTTTATAGTTTGAAAATCAAATTCAGTATTTAACACATTCGTTAAACTAGTTGAATTTGCAGGCAATGCTTTATCAATAAACCCAGACTGAAGTTTTCTTGCATTGTATACTTTCCCTCCTATTTGACCATTGAAAGTTGTTGATAAATCAAACTGTTTGTACGAAGCTGTTAATCCTAAACCATAAGTCCAGTTTGGTCTCAAAGCCACATAATATCTGTCACCATCATCGATAACACCATCTCCGTTTTTGTCAACAAAAGCATTTTCTACCGGTTTGTTGTTTGAATCATAAACTTGTTGAAATACCCAAGCTGAATAAGGTTGCTGACCAACTGTATTGTAAGCAATCTTTTGTCCTGTTCCTACCGGAATGTTCGATGCGTTATCTACGTTTGTCGTTCTGTTATTCAAATCTGTAATTTTACCAATATTATAAGCAATGTTTCCATTTACAGCTAAATTGAAATCATCACTATTGATCACTTTTACATTTAAGTTTCCTTCAACACCTTTATTTTTCATGTCTCCAACATTAGCAACAAACTCATTTGTTAAAGCTTGTCCAGGAGCTGCTGAAACTACAGAAAGTAAATCTTTTGTATATTTTTGATACGCATCGATACTACCTGTAACAATACTTTTTTCAAAAAGATCAAAATCAATACCTACGTTATAGGTAGTTGTTTTTTCCCATGTTAAATCCTCGTTATAAGGTTTAGCATAATAACCATTTACTCCAGGAATATAAGTACTTGAGGTACCAGTTGGTGCAAATAATGCACTGTAAGGATAAGAACCTGCAACACCTGTTATATCTTGTTGTCCTGTAATACCGTAACCTAATCTTAATTTTAAGTCTTTAAAGGTTTTAGAATCTTTTAAGAATGATTCGTCTTTCATTCTCCATGCAACACCCGCTGCAGGGAAATAACCCCATCTTTTATCTTCTTTAAATAAAGAAGATCCATCTGCTCTTAAAGTAAACGTAAATAAATATTTGTCTACTAAATCAAAATTTGCTCTTCCAAAAAACGATTGTAAGTTTCTCTCGTTATAGTATCTGTTATTAGCATTATTCGCTGGGTTTGGAGTTAACTCTCTTAAACCGTTTACAGTACTATATCTGTAATTTTCCTTAGTTCCATCAGTTTTAAAGTTTTGATAAGAATAACCTGCCTGAGCATCTACTCTTGTTACAAATCCTGTTAAGCTTTTGTTGTATACAAAATAAGCATCTAATGTTTTATTTGTAACGGTTTGATCTTCGGCATAATTTAAACCTGGATTAAACACATAAGTTGGAGGAGTTGTTCCGGCAGAGTTGTCTAATTGATAAGTCTGAAGAGCATTCTCTGAATATGATTCTCTAATTTTTGATTTAGATGCTTCGATACCACCATTAACAACAGCTCTTAAAGCTTCGAAAAATGGCATTTTATAATCTAATTCAATGTTTCCTAATAATTTCTGAACTTCCTCTGGACGAGATCTCTGATTCAAGATTGCCAATGGATTTTGTGCTCCATTAATAGATTTATTAGTATTAAGCAACTGATAGTATCCTCCAAAAATATTATTTGGTGAATTAGGATCAGCATAAGCTGGTTTAGTAGGATCCATTCCTAAAGCACTACCAATAACAGCATCAGCATCTATAGCATTCTTTTTAACAGAAATACCTTTAGCATTCACATCAATTTTTAAATGATTATCTAATAAAACCGGTGAAAGTTTAATAGATCCTGTATATCTTTCAAGATCATTTGTTCTTACAACACCTTCATTTTTAGCATAACCAACAGAAGCTCTAAATGGAATTTTACCAAATAAATTTGCTCTTGCACTAAAGTTATTATCACTAGAGAATGATGTTCTGTAAATTAAATCCTGCCAGTCTGTATTGTATAATTTTCTTCCTTCTATTTGAGGAGTTGCAGGATTATCTAATGCACCTGTACCATCAGGAACACCTAATAAATTAGTGTAATCAGGGTGATACTTTTGCATGAAAGAAGTAAATTGAGGCCCTGTCATCATATCAACCGGATTATTTACTTTACCAACAGTTATATTAGATGAAAAAGTAAATTTTGGAGCACCGCTAACACCTCTTTTAGTAGTAACAATGATAACACCATTAGACGCTCTTGAACCATAGATAGCTGTAGCAGATGCATCTTTTAATATTGTAAACGAATCAATATCATTAGGGTTAATCAATGTTAACGGGTTAGAGATTCCCGCCGGATTGGTATTATCAATTGGCACACCATCTATAATAATTAACGGATTGTTGTTACCTGATAATGAACTTCCACCTCTAATTCTAATGTTTGGGTTAGCATCTGGCATACCACCATCTGTAGTTATTCTAACTCCTGAAGCTCTACCTACAAGTAATTGATCTGCAGAACCAACCGGTCCTTTATTAAGCTGATTGGCAGACAAAACTGTCACCGCACCTGTAGCATCTTTTTTCTTAACAGTACCATAACCTACCTGTACCACAACTTCTTTAAGCTGATTGGTATCTTCCTCTAAAGAAATCGATATAGTTTTTTGACCGCTAAATACTATTGTTGACGTTTTGTATCCAATAAATGAAACCAAAATTTTGTCTCCATTTTTTAAATTAGATAACTGAAATTTACCGTCAAAATCTGTCGATGATCCGCCTGGAGCACCTTGTACATTTACGTTTACTCCCGGGATTGGTTGCCCCGTTGCCAGATCGGCAACTGTTCCTGTCAAGGTACTTTGAGCTAGTACACTAAACGGTAACAGTAGGAATAAAAATAACAACTTTTTGTAAATTGTTTTCATACTTTTTGTTTAAATTAGTTTGAGTTTTTGATTGTTAGTTAAGTTTTTAATTTTACTTCGAATCTCAAAATTATGAATTTATTAACGTGCTCGACCAGAGACCTTTTTTATTGAGTTACGAAAACGTGGTAGTGTTGAAAACTTTCTGTTTTTTGTAATCTTTTCAGTCAAAAAATGTCAAATCAAAAAATAAAAGATACCTTTATTAATAATTAGATTTTTTTCAACTAATCCTATGAAACGTAAAATAACCCTAAAACAGATTGCAAAGGAACTCGACGTTTCTATTTCAACTGTTTCAAAATCACTTAGAAACAGCTTAGAAATAGGAGAAGAAACACGTCTAAAAGTTCAGGCTTTTGCGAAGTTTTACAACTATAAACCCAACAACATTGCCCTTAGTCTAAAAAACCGAAAAACCAAAAGTATTGGTATTATCATTCCGGAAATTGTACATTATTTTTTCTCTACGGTAATCAACGGAATCGAACAGGTCGCAAACGAAAATGGCTATAGTGTTGTCATATGTTTATCTGATGATTCTTTCGATAAAGAAGTCTTAAATATGGAAATGTTAGCCAACGGAAGTATCGATGGTTTTATCATGTCTCTCTCTAAAGAAACCCAATATAAAGGCGATTTTCACCACATTACAGAAGTCATCAATCAGGGAATGCCGGTAGTAATGTTCGATCGTGTTACCAATGATATTTTATGTGACAAAGTTATTATTGATGATAAAGCTGCGGCCTACGAAGCCGTTCAGAGTTTGATTGATAACGGAAGAAAAAAAATTGCTCTGGTTACCACTGTTGATTATGTAAGTGTTGGAAAACTAAGAACTGATGGTTACGAAAAAGCACTTCTAGACAACGGATTACCGTTTAATGAAGATTTGATTATCAAAATTGAAGATGTAGATACTTGCGAAATAACAATCAGTCAACTTTTACACGACAGGGCTTTTGATGCCGTTTTTGCTGTAAATGAACTTTTTGCCGTAACAATTATTAAAACAGCCAACAAAATGGGACTTAAAGTTCCTGAAGATCTTGCGGTAATTGCTTTTACTGACGGAATTATTTCTAAATACTCCACTCCAAGCATTACAACCGTAAGTCAAAGTGGCGAAAAAATGGGTAATAAAGCAGCTAAAATGCTGATCGAAAGACTCGAAGCTGAACATGATGACGACGATGAAGAAAACGAAAATTACACGACAGAAGTTATCGAAACACACCTAATACAAAGAGAATCTACTGACTAATTTTCTTAAAATCAACCTATTCCAAAGCCATAAATATTATTTATGGTTTTTTTATGCTTTGAATTAAAAAAATAATTAATACTTTTACGGCTGCTCAAAGCTTTTACTTTTACTTCGAAACCATAAGTAAGTTTTGATAAGCAAAGCGCTTATCGTCTAATTAATTTTTTAATTACGATAATGGAAAAGCGTAAATTAAGTTTCTGGGAAATTTGGAACATGAGTTTCGGTTTCTTGGGAATACAAATGGGGTTTGCACTTCAGAATGCAAATGCCAGCAGAATTCTTCAAATTTTTGGTGCCGACGTACATGAATTATCATGGTTCTGGATTATTGCTCCCCTTATGGGATTAATAGTGCAGCCCATCATTGGTCATTATAGCGACAAAACCTGGGGACGATTTGGCAGACGAAAGCCGTTTTTTCTAGTAGGTGCTATTTTAGCTTCGGTAGGTTTAATTTTAATGCCCCAAGCTAATATTTTTATTTCAGTATTACCTGCCTTATGGGTTGGAGCCGGAATGTTAATGATCATGGACGCTTCTTTCAACATTGCCATGGAGCCTTTTCGCGCTTTAGTTGGTGATAATTTAAGAACAGATCAGCGTACTGCAGGCTTTAGTATTCAAACTTCATTAATCGGTTTTGGAGCCGTAATTGGTTCAGCACTACCCTATGTTTTAACAAAGTATTTTCATGTTTCAAACAGTACAGTTCCAGGAAGTGTGCCTTTGAACCTGACCCTTTCCTTTATCATTGGAGCTGCCGTTTTAATAGCTTCTATTCTGGTAACGATGTTTACAACTAAAGAATATTCACCAGAAGAATTATCTAAGTTTGAAGATCCTCAGAGTGAAATAGATGTTCCTACTGAAGAAAAATCAAAACTTACAGACATTTTTACAGACTTTGCGAAAATGCCAACAACAATGCGTCAGCTTAGTTGGGTACAATTTTTCTCGTGGTTTGGATTATTTGGTATGTGGGTTTTTACAACTCCAGCCATTGCACATCACATTTACGGATTACCATTAAGTGACGCTTCAAGCCAGCAATATCAGGATGCAGGAGACTGGGTTGGAATTCTGTTTGGAGTTTACAATTTAGTTTCTGCTATTATCGCACTGTTTTTCCTTCCGTATATCGCTAAAAAAATCGGAAGAAAATCAACTCACGCACTTTCATTAATCATTGGAGGAATTGGATTAATCTCTATTTATTTTATGCCCGATGAAAACTGGGTTATATTACCAATGATTTTAATTGGAGTTGCCTGGGCTAGTATTCTGGCAATGCCATATGCAATTCTTGCAGGATCTATTGCTCCTAAAAAAATGGGCGTTTACATGGGAATTTTCAATTTTTTCGTTGTTATCCCTCAAATTGTAAATGCACTTATTGGAGGTCCAATTGTAAAATACCTTTACAACGGTGATGCTATTTACGCCTTAATTACAAGCGGAGTAAGCTTTTTAATCGCTGCCCTTTTAGTCTACAAAGTAAAAGATGTAGACGACACTATTCAAAAATAATAAAGAACAATTTCTAATATAATGAGCAAAAAAGCATTCATATTCGACCTTGACGGCGTAATTGTCGATACCGCTAAATATCACTTTTTAGCATGGCAGAAAATAGCCCAATCATTAAACATAAATTTTACACATGAAGACAACGAGCTTCTAAAAGGTGTAAGTAGAGTTCGTTCGTTGGATATTATACTTGGATTAGGAAATGTTCAGGCTTCGCAGGAAGATAAAGACAAATGGCTGATTCAAAAAAATGAAGATTATTTATCTTATTTGGTTGACATGGACGAAAGCGAGATTCTTCCGGGAGTTTTTAAAATTCTGCAACTATTAAAAGAAAAAAATCAAGGAATCGCTTTAGGTTCTGCCAGTAAAAATGCAAGACCAATTCTGGAGAAAACCGGAATCATCTCGTATTTTGATGTTATTGTTGACGGAAACGACGTTACCAATGCCAAACCAGATCCGGAAGTTTTCCTGAAAGCAGCTCAATTATTACATATTGATCCAAAAGATTCAATTGTATTCGAAGATTCTGTTGCCGGAATTCAGGCAGCAAACATTGCAGAAATGGTAAGTGTAGGAATTGGTGAGAAAACAATTTTACATGAAGCCCAATACATCTTTAAAGATTTTACCGAAATAGACGAAAGCTTTATCGGGAAATTAATCAATTAGAGAATGTGTCAATTAGAAAATGAGATAATTTATTAAAACTGAATTATCAAATTGAAACAAACTCGTAAATCGTTACAAATCATCAATCAAAAAAGTAAAACAATCAACAATTAGAAATCGACCAAAAAAGTAATTATTTAACTACCCAACTGACCCATTTTCTAATTAAAGAATTATCTAATTAAAGAAAAAATGAATCAAGATTATATAAAACCAGATAACTGGTCTATCATCGAAGAAGGATTTGATGCCGAAAGAGTAAAATCGTCTGAAAGTCTTTTTAGTATCGGGAACGGTGCTATGGGACAACGTGCGAATTTTGAAGAAACCTATTCTGGAGAAACTTTTCAGGGAAGCTATATTGCCGGAATTTATTATCCTGATAAAACCAAAGTAGGCTGGTGGAAAAACGGGTACCCAAAATATTTTGCAAAAGTATTAAATGCCCCAAACTGGATTGGAATTGACGTTGAAATCAACGAAGAAAATCTTGATTTGAATAGCTGTACTGAGGTGAGAAACTTCCGTAGAGAATTGAATATGAAAGAAGGATGGTACAATCGTTCTTTTGAAGCAATTTTAAAAAACGGAACCGAAATCGCCGTAAACATTCGTCGTTTTCTTTCTTTAGATTTGGATGAAGCTGGAGTTATCAAATTCGATATTACTCCTTTAAACAAAGATGCAAAAATTGTTTACAAGCCTTATATCGATGCTGGTGTAACCAATGAAGATGCCAACTGGGAAGAAAAATTCTGGGAACCACTTGAAGTAAAAAAAGGTACAAATGAAGCTTTTGTAACGGCTCAAACATTTAAAACGCATTTTAAAGTTACGACTTTCATGCACAATACGATTTTGGCAAATGACGAAAACATTCATGTTTCGCCTTCTACAATCGATTCAACATCAGATAAAGTGCAGTTTACTTACGGAACTATTATTGCTAAAGGACAAACCTCATCTATCCAGAAAATTGGAGGATATACCGTTTCTTTAAACCACGATAATACTTTGGCTGCAGCCGAAAAAGTAATAAAATCTGCCCTTAATTTAGGATACGACGCTTTACTTCAAAATCAAATTGATGCCTGGGCAAAAATCTGGGAAATGTCAGATATTACTATTGATGGCGATGTAAAAGCACAACAGGGAATCCGTTTCAATATCTTTCAATTGAACCAAACTTATTTAGGAAAAGATTCTCGTTTGAATATTGGACCAAAAGGTTTTACAGGAGAAAAATACGGAGGATCTACTTATTGGGATACTGAGGCTTATTGTATTCCGTTTTACATGGCAACTAAAGATCAGCAAGTTGCGAGAAACTTATTAACGTATCGTTTCAATCAATTAGACAAAGCGATCGAAAATGCTAAAGACAATTTAGGTTTCAAAAATGGCGCTGCATTATACCCAATGGTGACCATGAATGGCGAAGAATGCCATAACGAATGGGAAATCACACACGAAGAAATTCATAGAAATGGTGCCATTGCTTTTGCCATTTTCAACTACAACCGTTTTACCGGAGATTACTCTTATATTCCTGAAAAAGGTCTTGAAGTTTTAATTGGTATTGCACGTTTCTGGCACCAAAGAGCTTCTTTCTCTAAAGATAAAAATCAATATGTAATTCTTGGAGTTACAGGTCCAAACGAATACGAAAACAACATCAACAATAATTTCTATACCAATTATATTGCAAAATGGTGTATTGATTATACTGAGGAACAAATTAATAAAGTTGCTGCAGAATATCCTGCAGATCACAAACGTATTTTAGAAAAAGTAAATCTTGCTGCTGCTGAAATTCAGGAATGGAAAAAAGTGGCAGATAATATGTATTTCCCAACTTCTGAAGCATTGGGTGTTTACTTACAACAAGACGGATTTTTAGACAAAGATTTAGTTCCTGTAAAAGATCTGGACAAATCACAACGTCCAATTAATCAAAAATGGTCTTGGGATCGTGTTTTACGTTCGCCTTATATCAAACAAGCCGACGTTTTACAATGTTTCTATTTCTTTGAAGATCATTTTTCTAAAGAAGAACTAAAACGCAACTTCGAATTTTACGAATCATTTACCGTTCATGAAAGTTCACTTTCGCCTTGCGTACACTCTATTCAGGCTGCTCATTTAGACAAAATGGATATGGCATATACTTTCTATTTAAGAACTTCTCGTCTTGATCTTGATGATTATAACAAAGAAGTTGAAGAAGGTTGTCACATTACTTCAATGGCCGGAACATGGATGAGTATTGTAGAAGGTTTTGGCGGAATGAGAGTAAAAAATGATCAATTGCATTTTGCTCCAAAAATTCCAAAAGAATGGAAAGGTTACTCTTTTAAAATAAATTTTAGAAATCAAATTCTGAAAGTATCTGTAAATCACAACGAAACGACATTTACTGTAGATGGTGACCAAAATTTAACAATTGTGGTAAACGGAAATCCTATAATTGCAAGTAAATTTGTACAAATTAATTAAATTACAATACCCTTAAAAACTAAAAAAACATGAAAAACTTATTTTTCGCAAGTTTAATCTTGTTTGCTTTTAGCACTATTGCAGAAGCGCAACAATTAAAGTCACCCGAAGGCAAGTTCGTAATGGAATTTTCGCTTCAAAACGACGGAACTCCAACTTATAATCTGAAATACAAGAACAAAGAGGTTATTAAAACCAGTAAATTAGGTCTTGAACTTAAAGATGATAAAAAATCTTTATTGAATGATTTTACAGTTGTTGATTCTAAAACTTCCACTTTTGATGAAACCTGGAAACCAGTTTGGGGCGAAGTAGATAAAATTAGAAATCATTATAATGAGTTGGCAGTTACTTTAAATCAAAAAGGAACTGAAAGACAAATCGTAATTCGTTTTCGTTTATTTGATGACGGACTTGGATTTAGATATGAATTTCCAACACAAAAAAATCTTACTTATTTCGTAATCAAAGAAGAAAGATCTCAATTTGCAATGGCGGGCGACCACACTGCTTTTTGGATTCCGGGAGATTACGATACTCAGGAATACGATTATACAAAATCTAAATTATCTGAAATTAGAGGTTTATCTCAAAAAGCATATACTGCAAATGTTTCGCAAAAAAACTTTTCACCAACAGGAGTTCAAACAGCTCTTATGATGAAAACAAATGATGGTTTATACATCAACTTACACGAAGCAGCTTTGATCAACTATTCTTGTATGCACTTGAATCTTGATGATAAAAGCATGACTTTCACTTCTTGGTTAACGCCAGATGCAAAAGGAGATAAAGGATACATGCAAGCACCAAGTCATTCGCCTTGGAGAACGGTTATGGTAAGCGACGACGCGAGAGAAATCTTAGCTTCAAAAATGACGTATAACTTAAATGATCCATCAAAAATCGAGAATACTTCTTGGATTAAACCAGTAAAATACATTGGTGTTTGGTGGGAAATGATTACAGGAAAAAGCTCTTGGTCATACACAAACGATTTTCCAACAGTACAACTGGGAGTTTCTGATTTCTCTAAAGCAAAACCAAATGGTACGCACGGAGCAAACAATGCTAACGTAAAAAAATACATTGATTTTGCTGCAGCAAATGGTTTTGACGCAGTTTTAGTTGAAGGTTGGAACGAAGGTTGGGAAGACTGGTTTGGTCACTCAAAAGACTACGTTTTTGATTTCGTAACACCTTACCCTGATTTTGATGTAAAAGGTTTGCACGAATATGCAAAATCTAAAGGGGTAAAAATCATCATGCACCACGAAACTTCAGGTTCTGTTCGTAACTACGAGCGCCACATGGATGCAGCTTATAAATTCATGAACGATAACGGATACGATGCTGTAAAAAGCGGTTATGTTGGAGATATTTTGCCTCGCGGTGAAAACCATTACAACCAATGGATCGTGAACCACTACCAATATGCTATCGAAAAAGCCGCTGATTACAAAATTATGGTAAATGCTCACGAAGCAGTTCGTCCAACAGGAATTGCGAGAACATATCCTAACTTAATCGGAAACGAATCTGCAAGAGGAACAGAATACCAAGCTTTTGGAGGTTCTAAACCTAATCACGTTACCGTTTTACCATTTACACGCTTAATTGGTGGACCAATGGATTATACTCCTGGAATCTTCGAAATGGATATCAGCAAAATGAATCCTGATAACAAATCGCATGTAAACAGCACAATTGCAAATCAATTGGCATTATACGTTACTATGTACAGCCCATTACAAATGGCAGCTGATACTCCAGAGAACTACAACCGTTTTCCAGATGCATTCCAATTTATTAAAGATGTGGCTGTAGATTGGTCAGAAAGTAAATATATTGAGGCTGAACCAGGAGATTTCATCACAGTTGCCCGTAAAGCAAAAGGAACAAACAACTGGTTTGTTGGAAACGTAAACGGAGAAACAGCCCGTACATCAAACATTGATTTCAGTTTCCTTGAAAAAGGTAAAAAATATACCGCTACAATTTATGCTGATGCAAAAGATGCACATTACAAAACAAATCCGCAAGCTTATACCATCAAGAAAATTGCTGTAACAAACAAATCAAAATTATCACAATTATCTGTTCCAGGCGGAGGTTATGCAATAAGCATTATCGAAACTAAATAATTTAATTAATCTTATAAAGAAATGTAAGTCCATTTAATTTGAAGCATCATTCGTTTTTTCTTAAATGTTCTTACATTTCTTATATGGTTTAAATGCTACTTTACTATGAATATCCAAAAAAGAACACTCAACCTCAACCATTCATTCTATACATTACTTTTATTGGTTCTGTTATTTTCCGCTTCCGCGAAAGCGCAAATCCAGAAAGTAGAGCCCCCATTTTGGTACGCAGGAATGAAAAATCCGGAACTACAAATTATGTTCTACGGAAAAAACATTGCACAATACGAAGCTTCGGTTTCGAATAATGTGGTAATTAAAAATATTGAAAAAACAGAAAATCCAAACTATCTTTTTGTTACTATTGATACACAAAACTTAAAAGCATCTGAACTGGTTTTCTCTTTTAAAAACAAAAACAAAGTTGCCTTTACGCAGAAATATTCTCTTAAAGAAAGAAGAGCAAATTCGGCTAACAGAAAAAGTTATGATGCATCAGATATGATGTACCTGATTATGCCGGATCGTTTTGCTAACGGAAATCCTAAAAATGATAGCAATGCTGCTTTAACAGAAAAAGGAAACAGACAAGATCCAAGCGGTCGTCATGGTGGAGACATTGAAGGAATCATTAAAAACTTAGATTATATTTCTTCTCTTGGTGCAACTACAATCTGGAATACGCCATTATGCGAAGACAACGACAAACAACATTCGTATCATACTTACGGACAATCTGATGTTTACAAAATAGATCCTCGTTACGGAACCAATGAAGATTATGTTCGTTTGGCTGCAGAAATGCACAAAAAGAACATGAAACTGGTTATGGATTATGTTACCAATCACTGGGGAATTACACACTGGATGATTAACGACATGCCAACTAAAACCTGGTTCAATCAATTTGATACTTTCACGCAAACACATCACCGTCGTGAAGTAATTACAGATATTCACGCTTCAAAATTAGATAAGGAAGTTTGTATCGATGGATGGTTCGTTCCTTCTATGCCAGACTTAAACCTTAGAAATCCTTTGGTGGCAAAATACTTAACTCAAAATGCTATTTGGTGGATTGAATACGCAGATCTTGACGGATTTAGAGTAGATACTTATAACTATTCTGATCAAACGGCTATGGCAAATTGGGCAAAATCAATTACAAATGAATACCCTAACTTTAATATCGTTGGAGAAATCTGGATGCACAATCAGGCCAATTTAGCTTATTGGCAAAAAGACAGTAAAATTGGAGCTATCGAAAACTACAATTCAAATCTTCCAAGTGTAATGGATTTTACGCTTCAAAGTCAGATTGGGTCTGCTTTTAACGAAAATGAACCAAGCTGGGACAACGGATTGATTAAATTCTACAACAATTTTGCAATGGATTTTTTATATCCAAACACGAATAATATTTTGGTATTTGCTGAGAATCATGATACAGATCGTATCAATCATACTTTCAAATATGATTTAGCAAAATACAAACTAACCATGACTTTATTGGCAACCGTTCGCGGAATTCCACAAGTGTATTACGGTTCAGAAATTGGAATGGGCGGTGATAAAGGTAAAGGCGGCGATGCCGATATTCGTCAGGACTTTCCTGGAGGATGGGCTGGTGATAAAAACAATGCTTTTACCGCAGCAGGAAGAACAACAGAACAAGCAAAATACTTTGATTTTACTTCGAAATTATTCAACTGGAGAAAAACAAATGAAGCAGTTCATTTCGGAAAAATGACACATTATATCCCGGAAAATAACACGTATGTTTATTTCAGATATACAGATGCCAAAACCGTAATGGTAGTTTTCAATAACAATGCTACAGCGCAAACTATTAAAACCAATCGTTTCAAAGAAAACATCAAAAACTTTAAATCAGGAAAAGATGTTATAACTGGAAAAACATTCGATTTAGCTTCTGAAATTACTTTAGAGCCAAAATCCGCTATTGTTTTAGAATTGGAATAAAAACTAACCGCAAGGTTCGCAACTTTTTTTGCCACATATTAAAGGATTAACTCAGATTTAAAAAATCATTTTAATCATTTAATCTGTGGCATTTTTTTCAACCTAAATGTATCGTAGAGACGCACAGCAGTGCGTCTTACACAACCTTTCTCCGCCACGAATTCACGAATTTTCATCCTCAAAGATTGTCAAAAAATAATTCGTGAATTCGTGGCATTTTTTTTATCGCATAAATATGATTAATTCGTGAATTTTCGAAGACTTATTTTCCTACAAATTACAAATACATGTTAAATTTAAAATAAACAATAAAATCCATTTTCCTTTCTTTATCTTTAATATCGTTTGTACCTAAAGACGCATTGCTGTGCGTCTCTACAATAAATATCAAAATTAGTTGCAATGAATAATGACAATACTTCGAAAGTTCCTTTCGTTTGGGAAGGAGCAAATGTTTATTTTTTACTTACCGATCGTTTTTACAACGGAGACACTTCTAACGTTCTAAATTTTAACCGAACCAAAACAACCGGAAAACTACGCGGTTTTGAAGGCGGCGATATCATCGGAATCATAAAAAAAATCGACGAAGGTTACTTCGATCAATTAGGCATAAATGTTATTTGGCTTACGCCGATAGTGGAACAAATTCATGACGGAGTCGACGAAGGAACCGGGCTCAGTTATGGCTATCACGGTTATTGGGCAAGAGACTGGACTTCTTTAGATCCTAATTTTGGCACAAAAGAAGACTTAGGTAATCTGGTCAAAAAAGCCCATGCAAAAGGCATCAGGATTATGCTTGATGGCGTAATCAATCATACCGGCCCCGTAACTCCCGAAGATCCTATGTGGCCGGAAGACTGGGTAAGAACCGGAGTGGTTTGCGATTACAAATCATTCGAAAATACTACAATGTGTACATTAGTAGATAATCTTCCGGATGTGAGAACCGAAAGCAATCAGGAAGTGGCAATACCGTTTTTTTTAATCGAAAAATGGAATAAAGAAGGTCGATACGAAAAAGAAATTGCTTCGATCAATGAATTCTTCAAAAGAACCAGTTATCCCAGAACACCCAAATATTACATTATAAAATGGCTGACAGATTATATCGTAGAATTTGGAATTGACGGTTACAGAGCTGATACCGTAAAACACACAGAAGAAAATGTTTGGTTAGATTTTAAAAAAGAATGTGATTATGCATTCGAAACCTGGAAACAAAACCATCCAACAGAAGTATTAGATCAGAATCCGTTTTACAGCATTGCCGAAGTTTACGGTTACGGCATAAATGGTGGACTTTATTATGATTTTGGAGATCGAAAAGTAAATTACTTCGAAAATGGTTTTAACTGTATGATCAATTTTGAGTTTAAGCTGGATGCACAAAACGACTATGAATTTATATTTTCGAAATATTCGAACAAACTTCAAAATGAATTAAAAGGCTATAGCGTTCTTAACTATGTATCGTCCCACGATGATCCTGATCCTTTTGATGCGCATCGTAACCGAACTTTCGAATCCGGAACCAAATTATTGCTTTCACCCGGAATCTCTCAGGTTTATTATGGCGATGAATCAGGTCGCTCTCTGGTTATCGAAGGCACAGTAGGCGATGCAACTTTGCGATCTTTCATGAATTGGGATGATATTCAAAATAATCCCGAAACACAAAGAATACTTTTGCATTGGCAAAAACTAGGGCAATTCCGTAGAAATCATCCTGCAGTTGGGGCAGGAATACATAATATGATCTCTCAAAAACCGTATATTTTCTCCAGAAGTTATACAAATGAAAATTATACAGACAAAGTCATCATTGGTTTAGATCTTGGTGTTGGTTTAAAAGAACTTCCCGTAGCATCTATTTTTGAGAATGGTACAAAACTAAAAGATGCTTTTTCTGGTGAAGAAACAGAAGTTGAAGACGGAAAAGCATTTGTACATTCTGAATTCGGACTTGTTTTATTAGAGCGTATTTAATCACAACGTTTTTTTTGCCACTCCCGATAGCTATCGGGATAAAAAGATTAAAAGGATTTTCAAATCTGGGCTAATCCTTTTAATCTGTGGCTAACTTTTTTTCTCTCGCAGATTCCGCAGATAAAGCAGATTAAAAAATCTATACCTATTATTTATAAATACATTCTAAAAAATCTGCAAAATCTGCGTGAAACAAAAATCATTTTAATCCTATAATCTGTGGCTAACTTTTTATCTAATCCTTAGCGCACTTTGCGTAAAACTTTGCGACCTTTGCAGTTAAACGGTTAAACTCTCAATACATGCTAAAAATAGCTCATCGCGGTGCCAGAGGATACGAACCTGAGAACACTCTAAAGTCCTTTCAGAAAGCATTAGATTTAAATGCTGACGGAATTGAACTAGATGTTCACCTTAGTTCTGACGGACATTTAATCGTAATTCATGACGAGACAATCGACAGAACCACCAACGGAAAAGGTTTTGTAAATGCTTTTACTTTAGCTGAATTAAAAACGTTTTTGATTGATGATCAATACGAAATTCCAACTTTAAAAGAGGTTTTTGATTTGGTAAACAAAAAATGCCTGATCAATATCGAACTAAAAGGTTTAGGAACTGCAGATAAAGTTGCCGCTTTAATCGAAGAATATATAGTTGATCAAAACTGGAATTACGGACATTTTATCGTTTCTAGTTTTAATTGGGATTTACTGCAAGAAACATCAAATCTAAATTCAAATATTGCGATTGGAGTTTTAACCGAAGAAGATGTCGAAAAAGCTTTGGCTTTCGCCGAAGTAATAGAAGCACATGCCATTCATCCCGATTATCAATTATTGAATCTGGAGAATGTTCAGGAAATACAGGAAAAAGGTTTTCTGGTTTTACCCTGGACAGTAAACAATCCAGAAGACATTCAAAAAATAAAAAGTTACCAAGTAGACGGAATTATCTCTGATTTTCCCGATAGATTATAATAAGAATAGCACAGATTACATAGATTAAATAGATTTTTAAAATCTGTGTGAATCATTTAATCTGTGGCAAAAAATAAGACAAACCATCAGATTTAAAATTTGTGCTAATTCGTGCAATTCGTGGCAAAAAAACAAATCAATGGCAAAAAATAAAATATGATCAAAAATTTCGACATAATAATTGTTGGCGGAGGCGCTGCAGGTTTTTTTACTGCGATTAATATCGCAGAGAAAAATCCGAAACTTAAAATTGCAATTTTAGAAAGAGGAAAAGAAGTACTTTCTAAAGTTCGCGTTTCCGGCGGTGGAAGATGCAATGTAACCCACGCTTGTTTTGAACCTAACGAATTAGTAAAATTTTATCCGCGTGGCGAGAAGGAACTTCGTGGTCCTTTTCATCAGTTTTGTTCCGGAGATACCATCGAATGGTTCGAAAAACACGGTGTCGAATTAAAAATCGAAGACGACGGAAGAATGTTTCCCGTTTCGAATACATCACAAACTATTATTGATTGTTTCCTCGAAGCAACCGGAAAATTAGGTATAAAAGTACTAACAGGTCAAAGTGTACAATCGATTTTTAAAGCCGAGAATCACTGGAAAATTGATACTCAGGATGAAAATTATGCTACCGAAAAATTAGTTTTAGCAACAGGAAGTAATCCTAAAATTTGGGAAATGCTACAAACGCAAGGACACGCTATTGTAAGTCCTGTCCCTTCCCTATTTACATTCAACATCAAAGATTCCCGCATCAAAGAATTACCCGGCGTTGCGGCACAAGTTACCGTAAACGTAAAAGATACCAAACTCGAATCGACAGGTCCTTTATTAATCACACATTGGGGAATGAGCGGTCCGGCCATTTTAAAACTTTCGGCTTGGGGTGCGCGTACTTTATTCGATAAAAATTATCAGTTTACGATTTATGTCAATTGGTTAAACGATGTCGACACAGAAGATGCCGAGAAAATTCTGAAAGACCTAAAACAAGAACACGCCAAAAAAGCAGTTTCTAAAAAATCCCCTTTCGATTTCCCGAATCGTTTATGGGAAAGTCTGGTTTTAGCATCTGGAATTGAAGCAGAGACAAAATGGGCTGATTTATCTAAAACTCAATTGCAAAACTTAGCTGCTCAACTTACAAAAGCCGAATTTAAAGTAAACGGAAAAAGTACTTTTAAAGAAGAATTTGTTACCGCCGGAGGAATAGATTTAAAAGAAATCAACTTTAAAACCATGGAAAGTAAACTGCATCAAAATCTTTACTTTGCTGGAGAAATCGTTAATATCGATGCCATTACCGGAGGTTTTAACTTTCAGAATGCCTGGACAAGCGGGTTTATTTTAGCCAATAATATATAATACAATGAAATTTAAAGGAATTATTTTTGATTTAGACGGAACGCTGGTCAATTCATTAGAAGACATTTCAGATGCGATGAATACAGTACTTACCAATCTAAACTACCCTACTCATACTTACGACACTTATCAATATTTTATCGGAAGCGGTTTACGAAATTTGGTTAGTAAAGCCTTGCCTGCATCCAATAATTCTGAAGATCAAATTGAAACATGCTTTGATTGCATGATTACGGAATATCGTGAAATTTGCACCTTAAAAACAAAACCGTACGAAGGCATTATCGAATTATTAGATACTTTGGCTTCAAAAAACATCAAATTAGCGGTCTTTTCTAACAAAGCCGATGAATTGACTAAAAAAATCGCAGCAGAAATATTTCCTGATTATTTTGAAGCTGCCGTTGGTTTGAGTACCGAAGAACTTAAAAAACCTAATCCGTTTGAGGCGATAGAAATTAGCAAAAACTGGAACTTAAAAACAGAAGAAATCCTCTTTGTAGGAGATTCAGATATTGATATGCAAACCGCCAATAATGCCAATATGTTTGCAGTTGGGGTTTCCTGGGGTTACAGAACCGAACAAGAATTGAAAAATAGTGGTGCAAAATTGGTAATTAATAATCCTTCGGAATTAATTGAGATAGTATAAATCATGAATTCTTCATTACAAAAACAAATACTATCGATCGCTTCGTTTTCTGAAAATGAAATCGAAAAGATCGATTCTTGTTTTGAATATCAAAATTTTACTGCCAAAGAATTTCTTTCTTCAATAGGAAAAATTAGCAGTAAAATATTTTTTATTGTTGAAGGTTTAGCGCGGGTTTATTATTTAAAAGAAGGAAAAGAAATCACCACTTATTTAAGCTGTGATGGCGGTTTTATTGCTTCGTATTCTAGTTTTATAAATCAATCGCCTTCTTTTGAAAATATACAATGCATTGAAGATTGTGAAGTTTTTTCTATCACTTTCGAAAAAATGCAGCTTTTGTATAAAGAAATTCCAAACTGGGAACGTGTCGGCAGAATTCTGGCCGAGCAGAATTATCTTTGCATGGCTGACCGTGTTTTAAAATTGCAAATGATTCCTGCAAAAGAAAAATATCACACTTTTTTAGGATCGGCTCCAGCCAAAATAATTCAACGAACACCTTTACTTTATATTGCTTCATTTCTCGGAATTACGCCCGAATCTTTAAGCAGAATTCGTCAAAACATTTCTTAACATTTATCAAGTGAATTGAAAAATGGAATTCAAATCTTTGTCAATATAAAATTCAACAAATGAAAAATATTGCCAAGGACGTTTATCAAATACCATTATTTCCCAGAAATGCTATTAACTGCTATGTAATTGAAGATACTTTAATTGATGCCGGAATCCGCAGTTCAGACAGAATAATTCTAAAAGCATTAAAAGACAAATCAATAACAAAACATGCACTTACTCACGCCCATGCCGATCATCAGGGAAGTAGTAAAGTAATCTGTGAAACACTGAATATTCCACTTTTATGCAGTGAACCTGAGAAAGAATTTGCAGAAAACGGGAATGTCATCACAGAATATCCAAATCCAAATCATATTATTTCGAAATTTCAGAAAAACTTTTGGGCAGGAAAAGGACATTTCGTTTCTGAAATCTTAAAAGAAGGAGATCAGATTGGGGGATTTACAGTTATTGAAACGCCTGGACATTCAAGCGGACATCTCTCTTTCTTCAGGGAAAAAGACGGAATTTTGATTGTTGGCGATGTTATGACCAACATGAACTTATTAACGACAATGGCAGGCCTGAACGAACCTCCTAATTTATTTACCGCTGATAAAGAAACCAATAGAAAATCGATTCTAAAGCTAGTATCATTAAAGCCTAAAATATTGTGTTTTGGTCATGGCCCTGTTTTATTTGATAATGGTGATCTGGAAAAATTTGTTCAAAAACTCGATTGACTTTATTAACAAGAATTTACATGTTCCGTAAGTTTTCATTAAGACTATTCTAATAATTTTACGCTCAGCTAAATACCACTAGATGAAAGTAAAATTACTCACCACAATTTCTTTTTTTACCTACCAGCTCTCTACTTCTCAAACAGAAAAATTACTTCACGGAAAAGTAATATCCAATAATAGTCCGCTTAATAAAGTTGAGGTTATCAATAAAACAGCGAAAACCAGTACGAGAACAAATGAATTGGGAGAGTTTTCTATTTTAGCTAAAGCACAAGATAGTCTTATTTTTTTCTCTAAAAATTACTTCTTTAAAAGATTAAAACTTAACGAAAAAGATCTTCAGGTAAATAATTTAATTGTTGAATTAAACCCAACGGCAGAGGAATTAGATGATGTTATTATAACGAACATTAAAGCTCCAAAAATCATTAACAACGCTTATAATAGAGACGAAATAAGGAAAATTAAAATTCGTAAGCAATTTGATGATGTAACTTCAAGGGTTAATGTTTATGACGGAAAAATTGATAAAGCAATAAATTACAGTCATGCTATTTTTGATAAACCGAAGGAAAAAATTGAAGAAGATGATCGCTTTAAAAAACTTGTAATTGCTTATTGCCCACATGATTTTTTCGTTCAGAATTTAAACCTAAAACCTGAAGAAAAAGAAATTTTCCTAAACTTTTGTGATGTTGATCCACAATCAAAAGCCCTTTTAGAGCATCCCAATGCTTTAGCTTTTATGGAATTTTTAAATGCTAAGAATGAAGAGTTTAAGAAAACAAAAATTAAAAACTAATTTTTTTAGATGAAAGCAAAATTACTCACCACAATTTCTTTTTTTACCTACCAGCTCTCTACTTCTCAAACAGAGAAAATGCTTCACGGAAAGGTTTTTTCTGAGAGCGTTTTACTTAAAAATGTCGAAGTAATCAATAAAACTTCAAAAATCAATACAAAAACAAATGAAGCTGGGGAATTTTCGATTGTAGTTCATGTTAAAGACAGTTTAATATTTTATGCTAAAGGTTACACTTTTAAAAGGCTAAAACTCACTGAACATGATTTTGAAAACAATGACCTTGTGGTCAATATGATGATTCAACCTTTAGAACTAGATGAAATTGTTATTTCAAAGATACCGTCAAAACAGGTTTTTCTCACCAAAGAAGATATAACAGAAATTAAATTAAACTCTCATAAATCAAAAGAAGGATTAAAAATTTTAGGTTATCAAGAAGCCAAAAACGGACCATTAGATGTTGATTTTATTCGACTGGGTAAGCAAATTCATAACCTATTCAAAAAAGAAAAAATTCATCAAAAAGAAAACCCTGAAATTAATTTTATCCAACTTGTAAAAAGCACTTTAAATCCTGATTTTTTTTCAAAAGATTTAAAATTAAAACCGGAAGAAGAAGAATTATTTCTTGACTTTTGCGATGCTGATCCAAAATCTAAAATCGTTCTCCAACATCCCAATATTTTAGCAACAATAGATTTTTTACATATAAAAAACATAGAATTTCAGAAACTGAAAACAGAACCTAAAAATTAAAAAAGATTAAAATAATCTCTAATGAAAATACAACTGCTTACCACAATTTCTTTTTTAACTTATCAGCTTTCTATTTCTCAGACAGAAAAAATGCTTCACGGAAAAGTGCTGTCGAACAATTTTCCTCTTACAAAAGTAGAGGTGATTAATAAAACAGCTATGACAAGCACCACAACAGATTATTTAGGAGACTTTTCTATTTTGGTTAAACCTAAAGACAGTTTGCTGTTTTTTCATAAAAATCACTTTTTTAAAAGATTAAAAATATCTCCCGAAAATATTGACAAAAATAATATTGTTGTGAACATGATTCCAAAACCTGAAGAATTAAACGAAGTTGTAATAACCAATATGAAACTTCAGCCGTTTAAAATTTCGCAACAAGATCTTGATAACGTAAAATTCGAAAAAGATGCTGCGTCATTACAAAAATACACTGGCGTTTACGACGGAACAATTCCAAATGGGATGGACTTTGCACGAATGGGAACAGGAATTTTAAATCTGTTTAAAAGCGACAAGAAAGAAGAACTAGAAAAGAAAACAGAGAACAGCAGTTTTAAGAAACTTATTGCGGCCTCTATTCCTTCTACTTTTTTTACAACCGATTTAAAATTAAAACCCGAAGAAAAAGATCTTTTTATTGAATTTTGCGATGCAGACCCAAGATCTAAAACTCTTATAGAAAACAATAACATATTAACTACAATGGATTTTTTGTATGCTAAAAATGAAATGTTTAAAAAAGTAAAAGCAGAACTTAAAAATTAAATCTTTATCTGTTCAACCACCAAATACTTGCATTCAAAATTCCGGCAAAAGCAACCCAGGCCATATAGGGAATCAATAAATAACCGGCAGTCTTATTGATTTTGCTGAATTTTAAATACGTTTCGTAAATCATCAGCCATAATAGCACAATTTCTATCAAAGCCAACATTGGATTTTTTAGTCCGAAGAATATATACGACCAAATAGCATTCAAAGTCAATTGAATCAAAAAGAATCCTAATGCAACTTTTACCTCTTGATTTTGTTCTTTTATTTTATCCCAAACCAATCCTGCTGCCACCGCCATTAAAATATAAAGTAATGTCCAAACCGGCATAAAAATCCAGTTAGGCGGATTAAAAACAGGTTTTGCAATTGTCGGATACCAGGTTTCAACGCTTGGTCTTGTAACGATACTTGCAGAATATCCTACCATTAAACAAATTGCTAGCGCTATGACGATTTTGGTGATCTTGTTTATTTTCATTCTATTCAATTTTTAGTCAAAAATAGTTAAAAAGAAAGTTTAAACCATATAAGTTATATAAGTTCATTTTAGTTTCGCTTACATTTTCTTATATAACTTATATGGTAAAAATATTTAAAAACTATCTTTGCCAAAATTTTATAATTCATGTTTACAGCAACTGATTTTATTCCCAAAAAATATACTTCGACCATCGAAAACGGAAATTTTGAGTGGAGCGCTCCCAGCAATATTGCATTAGTAAAATATTGGGGGAAAAAAGAGCATCAAATTCCGGCAAATCCTTCAGTAAGTTTTACGCTTAATAATTGCAAAACGATTACTAAATTAGGTTTTGAGAAGAAAGACGCTTCGACTTCGCTCAGCGTGACAAATGGATTCTCTTTTGATTTATTATTTGAAGGAAAACCTAAAGAGGATTTCAAACCAAAAATTCAGAAGTTTCTGGAGCGAGTTGAAGTTTATTTGCCTTTTTTGAAAGAGTATCATTTTACGATTGATACACAAAATACATTTCCGCATAGTTCAGGAATTGCCTCTTCGGCTTCAGGAATGGCGGCTTTGGCGATGAATTTTATGAGTTTAGAAAAAGTGCTGAATCCGGAAATGACTGATCAATATTTCTACCAAAAAGCATCTTTTTTAGCTCGTTTAGGTTCTGGAAGCGCTTGTAGAAGTGTAAAGGGAAATGTTGTTGCATGGGGAAATCAGGCAAATATTGAAGGAAGCTCAGACTTATACGGAGTGGAATTTCCGTACGCTATTCATGAGAATTTCAAAAATTATCAGGATACTATTTTATTGGTCGATAAAGGCGAAAAACAAGTTTCAAGTACTGTTGGACATGATTTAATGCACAATCATCCTTATGCCGAAAGACGTTTTGCTCAGGCACATGAAAATATGGATCAGTTGATTGCAATTTTTGAAAGCGGAAATTTAGATGAATTCATAAAAGTGGTCGAAAGCGAAGCTTTGACATTACACGCCATGATGATGACATCGATGCCGTATTTTATTTTAATGAAACCAAATACGTTACAAATCATAAATGCAATCTGGAAATTCAGAAATGAAACACAAATTCCGGTTTGTTTTACACTTGATGCCGGAGCAAATGTTCATGTACTTTATCCCGAAAACGTTAGCGAGAAAGTATTACAGTTTATTCAGGACGAATTAGTTGTATTTTGTCAGAATCGTCAGTACATTTGCGACAAAATTGGAGACGGTGCAATTGCATTATAATTTTCCGTATCTTTAATTAAAATTTTGATTGATGGGCATCAAAGCGGAAAAAATCAAAGTAATGAAATTGATTATGGAATGTAACAATCCTATAATCATAAGAAAAGTTAGAGAGATTCTCGAGAAGGGATTAAATAAAAAATCTTCTACACCAAATAAAATAAAGAAAGACATAAAATAAACATGAAAGGACCATTATTTTACTCAAAAATATTACTCTTTGGAGAATACGGAATCATCCGCGACTCTAAAGGACTTTCTATTCCTTATAATTTTTACAATGGTGCATTGAAGAAATCCGAAGATCCTTCGGCTGAAGCAATCGCATCAAATGCAAGTTTACAACGTTTTGCAACTTATCTTGAAACTTTACAAACAGAACAACCGGAATTGGTTGCTTTTGATTTGGTAAGTTTAAAGAATGATGTTGAAACCGGAATGTATTTCGATTCAAGTATTCCGCAAGGATACGGAGTTGGTAGTAGTGGTGCTCTTGTAGCTGCTATTTACGACAAATATGCTACACACAAAATAACCGTTTTAGAGAATTTAACTCGCGAAAAACTGTTACAACTTAAAAATATATTCTCTCAAATGGAGAGTTTTTTCCACGGAAAAAGCTCTGGTTTAGATCCTTTAAACAGTTATTTGAGTATCCCGATTTTAATTAATTCTAAGGATAATATCGAAGCAACCGGAATTCCTACTCAAAGTTTTGACGGAAAAGGTGCTGTGTTTTTATTAGATTCTGGAATTGTTGGAGAAACTGCACCAATGGTAAACATTTTCATGGAAAACCTAAAAGACAAAGGTTTCCGTGCAATGCTTAAAAACCAATTCGTAAAATATACTGATGCTTGTGTAGAGAACTTTTTGCATGGCGACATGAAATCGTTGTTTACTAACACTAAAAAGCTTTCAAAAGTAGTTCTGAATAACTTCAAGCCAATGATCCCGGAACAATTTCACGGAATCTGGCAAAACGGAATCGATACAAATGATTATTACTTAAAACTTTGTGGTTCTGGCGGAGGTGGTTATATTCTTGGTTTTACTGAGGATTTAGAGCGCGCTAAAGTGTCTTTGAAAGATTATAAACTAGAAGTTGTTTATCAGTTCTAAATTTAAGTTTCTTTAAAAAACGCAAGCGTATTGAATATCCCTTTCTAGACATCACCACCCTAAAAGTTATTTAATATGAAGAATATTTTAAAGATTATCAAAGCAACTTTTTTAGGCGGAATTCTATTTTTAGCACCATTAGTTTTACTGCTGGTTCTTTTAGAAAAAGGATATCATATTATTCAAAAAATCACGCTTCCGATTATCAATCATTTTCCGAAAGTGAAAATTTTAGGATTGGCAATTGAAGAAATTGTAGCCATCTTAATCATCTTCATTATTTGCATTAGTGCTGGCTTAATTGCCAGAACAAGCTACGCAAAGAAACTCATCGAAAGATTAGAAAACGGAATTTTAAGCTTCGTTCCCGGTTATTCGTTTATGAAAAAAACGAACGAAAACATTATGGGTTTTGAATCTAATGAAAATTTAAAAGTAGTTTTAGTTCCTACAGATGCAGGTTTGCAATTTGCTTTTTTAATAGAACAAATCAACGAAGACAATTTTACGGTGTTTGTTCCTGACGCGCCAAGTCCCTGGACCGGTTCTGTTTGTTTTGTAAACAAAAAAGACATTACAGAAGTTGGATTATCTCAAAAAGAAGCCTTAGCTTGCATTCGAAAATTAGGCATTGGTTCTGCAGCATTGTTAAAAGACAAACTTTAACATTTGCTTAGAAACTCACCTCAAAAATAAGCCTTAAATTAAAATCCCAAACGAAATTTAAAAAATGTTAAGCAGACAGCACAAACTTTTAGTCATGAAAATTGTTAGTTTGTTCTCGGTAGTGAGAGGCTATAACATCCCGATTATTGTTTTGGCGCAATATTTATCTGCGATTTTTATATTGGCTCCTGAGAAAAGAGCGCTTGACATTTTACTAGATTTCAATTTATTCTTGATTGTTTTTGCTTCGGCAATTACCATTGCTTCCGGATATATTATCAATAACTTTTATGACAGTCAGAAGGATTTAATCAATAGGCCCAACAAATCGATGCTGGATCGTTTGGTGAGTCAAAAAACGAAACTGTCGGTTTATTTTACGCTTAATTTTATTGGCGCTTTGATGGCTTTGATTGTTTCCTGGCGTGCTTTTTTATTCTTTTCGGCATATATTTTCCTGATTTGGTTTTACTCTCATAAAATAAAAAAATATCCTATTGTAGGCAATTTGACTGCTGCATTTTTGGCTGTTTTGCCTTTTTTTGCGATTTTGTTGTATTTCTATAATAAGATTTCGTTTGAAGAGATCGAGGATCATATGAGTCATTTTATGGTGATTTCGGCACATGCGGTTTTCTTGTTTTTGTTATTATTGATTCGCGAAATGATAAAAGATTTAGAGAATCTAAAAGGAGATCTGGCAAACAATTACAGAACAATTCCGATTATTTATAACGAAGCAGTTTCTAAACAAATAATCACCGCTTTGACAATCCTGACAGTTGTTCCGGTATATATTTTAATCAACATTTATGATGTGGGTTATATGGATATTTACTTTTATGTGTGTTTTGGAGTTTTATTGTTTTTCCTGATTTATTTATGGAAATCGGATTCTAAAGAACAATATTTACTGCTTCATAACGTATTGAAGTTTTTGATTGTTTCCGGCGTTTGTTGCATTGTTTTGATTAATCCGAGTATTTTGTGGCACGGGAAGAATTTGCTATTAAAGTCTTAGAAGATTTGCTCAAGTATTTAACTGATTTTGCTGGTTTTCGCTGATTTTTGTTTGAAAGAATAATAACAGAATTACACAAAGCTTAAAAAAACTTAGTGAATCTTTGTGGCAAAACCCTACTCTCAAAATGTCTAAAAAAAGCCAATTGCCTGAAAAATAGCCCCGATTGCGTGGAAATCCTTTTGTTTTTTTTCTTTAAAAAAACAAAAGATTGGAACAAAAGCGGGAAAACATGCCTAAAAAAAGCCGATTGTACTGCTCCTGCAAGTCCAAAAAATAATAGCTATTAATCTAAGAACAATGAACTTAGGATTATTTAGCAAGAATAAACTATCTTTGCACAAATTACAGAATTTATGAACAATAAGGAAGGCAATAATAAAAGAGGTGGTTCTAGGCCAAATAGCTCTAGACCAAACTCTAACAAGCCAAAACCTCCTATGGCGAAGCGCGCCCAAGGGCCGAAAAAAGTGAAACCTGCTGTTAAGGCTGCGGAAGAAGAAGCCGCACAAAAACTTAAAAAACAGAATCAGGCTCCAAAAAGACAAAAAGCTGCAGACGAAATTCGTTTGAACAAATACATCTCTAATTCTGGTGTTTGTTCGCGTCGTGATGCTGATATATACATTCAGTCTGGAAACGTTAAAGTAAACGGTGTTCCGGTAACTGAAATGGGTTATTTAGTAAAATTGAATGATGTTATTAATTTTGATGGTGTTGTTTTAACTCCTGAAAAGAAAGAATACATCTTATTGAACAAACCTAAAAACTTTACTACGGCTCTTGACGAAGGTCAGGAATACCGTAACGTTCTTGAACTTGTTCGTGGTTCTACAACGGCAAAAATTGCTCCGATTGGAAGAATGGACAAGAATACGACTGGTTTGTTGTTGTTTACGAATGATACTGATATGATTCGTAAATTTACTTTACCGAGTCAGAAATCATCTAAAATTTATCAGGTTTCTCTAGATAAAAACTTGAAATTTGAAGATTTAGAAAAAATAAGCAAAGGTTTGGTTCTTGACGGACACCGCGTTTTTGTTGAAGAAATTAGTTATATCGAGAAAGAAGCGAAGAGCGAAGTGGGCCTTAAATTACGTTCATCGAATGTAAAAGTGGTTCGTGCAATTTTCGAAAGCTTTGATTATGACGTTCTGCGTATTGACCGTGTATCGTTTGCTGGTTTAACCAAAAAGAATTTACCAAGAGGTAACTGGCGCTTTTTGACAGACCAGGAAATCATCAACTTGAAGAACGTTTAAGAACGCTTTAAAAAATTGATCTAAATATAGAATCCTGTTTTACTTTGTAAGGCGGGATTTTTTTATTCTAGAAACTGAAAAAGTTATGACCGAAAAGGGTAAAAATGGATCTTCCGATAGATTGGTTTTTTTCTTCTACTGTTTCGTAACATGAAAAACCTAAGATAATTTTGATTCCGGGAGGAATGCTATTAAGAATATCTCTTTTTTGATCGTCTAGTAGTAGTTTTAGACTGTCTAACAATTGGATATTGTTTTTAAGATAAGAAGCAACTAATAAGGCTGAAAAGTTTAAGATCTCTCTTGCTGTCTCACTTTTGATTCCGACTTCGTTGGAGATCATTTCAGAAATTCTACCTTTTTTATTGGTAAAAATTTCTTTCAGTAACGAGTTTCCTTCTAAACGGTAACAATCATCTACTGATAAAATTCGACCGGATGTAAAATCGACTTCCTGATAAAAGGTCGAATCTTCTTCTATTTGCGAGACAACGTCTTTGCAAAAATCCGGTTCCTCGGCCCTATTATATAACCCCATTAAAACTGTACCTATCGAAACATCAATTCCCTTTATTAAAAGTGCATCATTTTCAAAATAAAACTTGTTTAACTTTGAAACAACATTAGAAGAAATAAAACGTCTAAGTTCAATTTGTAGGTTTGGAGTCATACTTAAATGGTTTAAAATTATTTAAATCTATTCAAAATAACCGATAAAGTGAGGCTTTTTATCGTTTATCAGGATAAAAATATAAAATATTTTAACATTTCCAAAAAATAAGTGAAATACATGCGCGATCGATTAACAGTTGTTTAACAAAAAAAACTGCTCGTGTCAGCAAACATAACCCTTTCGTTATCAAACCAAAGTGAAATTATTTTTTTGTAAATTTTACTAAAAAAAGCAAAAAATAAGAAAAAAGCTAAATAATTGTTACACAATTAAAACAAAAAGTTTCGATATTCCCATGTCACACTCAAAAATATACCTAGAAATATAATGCAAAACATAAAATTGATAAAACTAGAAGCCAGAAAACCGAGTAAGGATCCTGTTGCCGCTTTTAGTGCTCGTTTGTGATTTTTAGAATCGTAAATAATCTCGCCCACAAAAGCCCCTACAAAAGGACCAATGATAACTCCAAAAGGTATGGGAGCCAGAATTCCAACGATCAACCCAATATTAGTTCCCCAAATTCCGTACGAACTTCCGCCAAATTTCTTGGTTCCTTTTGCCGGAATTACATAATCGAGAACCGTAATTATGATCGTGATAACAAGCGTAATACCCAAAACCCAATAATTATTCTCGACCGCTTTTGTCATATACAGCAATAACAAGCCGACCCAACAACAGGACAAACCTGGCAAAACAGGCAGAAAACTACCCAAAATGCCCACAATCATACATATAAAACCAAGCAACAACAATAGTAAATCCATATATTTTTTTGTAATTTTGCACCTACAAACTTTTTAAAAAAGCCCGTAAATGCGCAGACTTTTGCAATTTGTATTATTTGTTTTTTTGATTATTTTAATCAACAATACTACTTACGCACAAGTTAAAAAACTGTCTGTCGACGATCAATTAATTCAGGATAGTATTTATAAAAGTAAGAAGAAAAAAGTTTTAAATTTTTCTATGAAAGAATTTGACACACTTTTCTTTGAATACTTTAATCGCAAAAATGATCCAAATGTTGTTTTAACAAGAAAAGATTTTTACAACTACACGGTTCAAATCGCTACTTTTTCAGACCGATTGTCTGCCTTATATCCTGATCAAAAAGAAGTTGCAGCAGAAAACAAAGAAAAATGGCTTTTAGAAAGCTATGAAGATTATCTGCAATACAAAGCTTCTCAAAAAAAATAATCGTATTTTTATACCATAATTTGTTCATTCAATTCAACATCAAAATCTTGAAGCAGTTTTTCCTTTTTTTAGTTATCTTATCTTTCAATTCTTGTCAATATATTGACAAGCAGGTTCCGTCTGAAAAAGAGTTACTTCAAAAAGAATTAAAATCAATCAACTGGAAAGAAGTTGACGAATATCCATCTGTAGCAAATTGCGAAAAAATCGCCAATAAAAAACAACGCCAACAATGCTTTTTTGAAGTTATGGCGCAACTTATTCAGCAAAAACTAGATATAGACACTCTTTCAATATTGTATCCTGAACTCGACACAATTCAGGTAAAAGTAACGGTTTATCCTAACTCGACCATGAAATTCGAACCGCAATTTCCTAAAGATTCTGTTGCTTACGACACCATCAAAATCGATAGTATTTTGCATGCGAGGTTAGTCGATTTTCCTAAAATAAATCCTGCCTTAAAACGCGGACTTCCGGTAAAAACCCAATTTATTTTGCCTGTTATTCTTAAAGAAAAAGGGAAAGAATAGTTTTTTCTTCACCATATAAGTGATGTAAGTTCATTTAAATAATTATTTTTTTACTGGATTTTTAGGAGCTATTTCCTGCTGTTCCTTCCAATCTTTTATGCCGAACACCGGCACAAAAGGATTTTCCCTCCCATCAGGGCTAGGGATTCTGTTTTCATCATAAGAAATATTTTTTTAACACGCAGATTTTTAAACATTTCCATATATCAACATGTAACACGACAAAGATTGACGAATTTCTTTACAGAGTTTTATGTGTGATCCTTCGTTCCTCAGGATGACAAAATTGAGAATAAAATAAAAAAATCCGCATAAATCCGCGCTTTCGCAAAGCGAATCAGTGTCATCCGCGTGCTATTTTATCGTTCCCAAAA
The DNA here is from genome assembly GCF_902804475.1 of Flavobacterium bizetiae. Taxonomy (GTDB): domain Bacteria; phylum Bacteroidota; class Bacteroidia; order Flavobacteriales; family Flavobacteriaceae; genus Flavobacterium; species Flavobacterium bizetiae. The sequence continues at coordinate 34,247 of NZ_CADCSU010000087.1, read as the reverse complement.
ACAACAACAAAATAAAATTTGAGATTTATTTCCCAAATCTTCTTCCCTTCCATTCATACGTTCCAAACAAACTATACAAAGCTACAGCTGAACTAAAAAAAGGATATAGTAAACTACTTAAAATCAAATTCTTTATTCTCGATTTCGTTAAAAACTGATTGGCTTTATAAAGCAAAACAAAGTCAATTATAAATTTAAAAAAGACAAACAAAACAAAAAATGGATAAGGCCAAATCCCAAAAACAAAGGCAAAAAAACCAATTACAAAACTCAGATTCCCAAAGAAAACAATCAATCCCAAAATCTTTCCGAAACTGCTTTGATATGAGCTTGTCTTTGCTGCCCAACGCACTCGTTGATAGAATAATGTTTTCCAGTTTTCAGTTGGTTTTGTAACCACAATGGCATCTTCTGCTTTTAAATAATGCATTTTATCCGGGAACAAATTAGCCGCTTTTTGCAATAAAAAAACATCATCGCCACTGGCTATTGTATCATTTCCATCAAACCCTTTTAATGTTTCAAACAAAAATTTCGTGTAGGCAAAATTGGCTCCGTTGCACATAAAAGCTTTATGAAGTCCAAAACTTCCTATAGTAGCACCTTGCAAACTCGTTAAATCCAATTGCTGAAAATGATCCAGAAATGAATTTTTACATTCATAAGTTACGGCGCCCGCCAACATCGAAACATCATTTTGCTGAATATAATTATCGAACGTTAAAAGCCAGTTTTCAGGCACCAGACTATCAGCATCTGTAGTAATAACCCAATTGGTTTTTACGTGTTGCATTGCCGTAGAAATAGCATCTTTTTTAGGGGAATTCGAAACTCTAATATTATCGATTATAGAAACCTGGAATTTGGAATTTAAAGTTTGGAATTTTTCGCTAGAATTGTCATCCACTAAAATTACTTCGAATAAATCCTTCGGATAATTTAAGTTTGAAAGGCTTTGCAAAAGGTTTGGTAAATTCTCTTCTTCATTCCTGAACGGAACTATAACGGTAAAACTCGTTTGAGGTTTTAGATTGTTATTTTGGTACTTTTTTACTTTGGTAAAACCATAAATAAGCAAGCCAATACTTGAAAAATAAATAACTAAAATTACACTAAGAATAATGGCAATCATAACGTTTATTTTAAATCATTTTTCATGAATAAATGTAGTCCCTACGGGACATTTTACCGATGTTGTTTCTATTATTTCTACCAACATTTAACTCCTAACGCAGTATATCTCGTAGAGATTAAATATTGGTAACAAAATTACTTTGTCAAAAATATTTTGTCCCGGAGGGACTATACAATATTACTTAATCATTAAAAACTGATCTTAAATCTTCGGAGAACTTTTAAAATTCAACACATAATAAGCACCGATAACTACAGGCAAAACCACATTAAGAAACCACATCAAAGTGCTGATAAAAACTACAATCCATTCGTTTACACCTAAAATTCCGAAGAAATAAATAGCAACACTTCCTTTTACCGCAAAATCCAAAAACTGAAAAGTAGGCAATGACGAAGCTAAAAAGTAAACTACAGCAATGGTCGCAATTAGTGTAAAATAAGGCAAATCGACATCAAAAGCCAAAAACAGAACATAATATTGATGTGAGAAAACCAGATAACGCAAAACGCCTAAAAGAATGTTTTTGCGATGAACCGCTTTCGGGATTTCATTGATTTTATGCAATAACTTTTCGATCGAATATCCTTTGATTTTTATTTTCTTTAGTGAAAACAAAACAATAAAAAGCAATACAAAACCTCCAAATAAAATCGCTACCGTTCGAGTCGTAATAACCTCATATTTAGCATTAAAATACAACAATCCAAAAAGACCAAAAATCACCGTTAAAATCATTTGGATTCCGTTGCAAATCAAGTTCAGAAAAACCACTTGTTTAGCTTCAGATTTCGGGTAAAACAAAGCTTTTCCGGCGTACTCTCCTACTCCGTTTGGTGTGAAGATTCCGGCTGTAAGTGCCGCTAAAACTTGTTTTGTCGCTTCATCTAATGAAATTTCATGAATTACTTTGGCCAGATTCTGCCATTTCAAAATCTCGAAATAACGATTCAAAACACTTAGAAGCAATATAAATCCAATTCCTAAAACCGATTGATTTTTGCGAAACAGCGTAATGAACTTTTGCCAATCGAGTTTGTCATTATTCGCTAACTGATTATAAATAAAATAAAATGCACCACCTACAATCAAAAGTTTGATCAGAAGAACTAGGAATTGTTTAGCTTTGTGAGGAATTGAAATCATGCCGCAAAAGTAATCAATTTGAGTACGAATAATATTCGTTTTTCTAAAGATTAAAATCATCGATTATCCATATCAAAATATGATAAAACTATTCATTAAAATATTCTTAGTATCCTTCCTATTCTATTCATGTAATAAAGTTGACTCTAAAAACCAACCTAGAACATATATTAGAATCATGGGAGAAAATTCTTGGGGATTTAATGATGAAAAAGGAAATTCTATTATCCCTTTAGGAAAATATAAATTTTTAAATCCTATTGATGAGAAAGGAATGATATTAGCTGAATTAGGCAATAAACATGGTTATATTGATATTAATCAAAAAATTATAGTTCCTTTCGAATATGATGACATTGATCTATTTAATCATGAATTGGCTTCAGTCAAAAAAAATGGTAAGTATGGTTTCGTAAATAGAAAAGGAAAAATAGTAATCCCTATTCAATTTGATAATAATAGCGATTTTACAAACTCTGGATTAGCACTTGTAGAAAAAAATAATAAGTTTGGATTTATAAATCAAACAGGAAAAGAGATAATTTCAATCAATTATCAAAATGCCAATGAAGCTACATTTGACAGTTTAATTACATTGAACAAAAAAGGGAAATGGGCATTTTTCGATTATAAGGGAAAACAAAAAACAGATTTTATATATGATGAAATTTTTGTAACGGACATTAGTTTAAAAGGAGAAAATGGAAGTACTTTTTGGAGAAACGGATTGATTTTGGTTAGAAAAAATAATCAAACCGCATATTTAGATAAAAATTTAAAAGAAGTAATTCCTTTTGGAAAATATGATTCCGGAGAAAGATTCAATCAAAATAGAATTGCAATTGTTTCTAAAAATCACAAATATGGAATTATAAATGAATTTGGAAAAGAAATAGTTAAACCGGAATATGATACATTAGAACATCCCGAAGAAGATTATCATGAATCTGAAATCTTCGAAGGAAAAAATAAAAATTATATTACTTTACTAGATAAAAGCGGAAATAAAATCTATGACAAAATAAAAGATTATCGCTTTGATTTTAGTCGATTGGGCAAAAAAATTCATAGAGTTTATATCATTCAGAATTTTAAAAAACAGTATGGCGTAGTTGATGCTCAAGGACAAATAATTATTCCTTTCATGTATGATGTAATTCAAGATTTTAACGGAACAGCAAATACAGTAGTCGAACTCAAAGGAAAATCTGGTATTATTAGTTCAGATAACCAAATTTTATATCCAATAGACAATGATGCAATAATGACTGGGAAAGATCTCGATTATTATATCATAAGCAAAAACGACAAAGCCGGAATTATCGGTAAAAATTTAAAAACAATTTTAAATTTCGATTATCAGGATTTGTCTCCTTGTTTTTATGACAATAAAAACTTTTTCATAGCTAAACAAAATAATAAATATGGCGTTATAAATAGATTAGGAAGAATAGTTATTCCTTTTGAATATAGTGAAATGTCAAATTGGGTCGAATATGGTCCAGGTTCTAATTATCATTTTGTTAGCAAAAACAATAAGAATGGTTTGATTACCAAAGAAGGAAAAACTGTGATTCCGGTTATTTATGATAGTTTGTTTTACATCGATAATAACAAAATTATTCTTTCTAAAAATGGCAAATATGGCGTGGTAAACATTAATAATAAAAGTATAATACCTCTTGAGTATGAAAAAATATATACAGATTTAGCCTTTGCTGCAAAAAAGGAAGTAGATGAATTTTATGTTTTAAAAAATGGAAAGTATTTCATTATAAATAATAAAAACAAAATAATTAAAGAGAATATCTCTAAGGAAGAAGTTGAAAAGAAATTCTCTTATTTAAATTAAAAAACTTGACAAAAGAACGCATCATATTAGGTATTGACCCCGGAACCACCATTATGGGTTTTGGTTTGATAAAAGTCATCAATAAAAAAATGGAGTTTTTGCAATTGAACGAATTGCAATTGTCCAAATATGACAATCATTACCAAAAACTAAAAATCATTTTTGAGCGTACCATTGAACTAATCGAAACGCACAATCCTGACGAGATTGCTATTGAAGCGCCTTTCTTTGGTAAAAACGTGCAATCGATGTTAAAGTTGGGGCGTGCACAAGGTGTTGCAATGGCAGCGGGACTTTCGAGAGATATTCCGATTACTGAGTACGAACCTAAAAAGATAAAAATGGCGATTACCGGAAACGGAAATGCCAGTAAAGAACAAGTTGCCAAAATGCTGCAACAACTTTTAGGTTTAAAAGAATTACCTAAAAACCTAGACTCAACAGATGGTTTGGCAGCAGCAGTTTGTCATTTCTTTAACTCAGGCAAAATAGTTGCCGGAAAAAGCTATACGGGCTGGGATGCTTTTGTAAAACAAAACGAAGACAAGATTAGAAAATAGTTTACAGTCGCAGTCACAGTTTACAGCTGAGACTGAGACTGTAAACTGAGACTGAGACTGAGACTGAAAACTACAAAATGAGCGGTATCTACATTCATATTCCTTTCTGCAAGCAAGCTTGCCACTATTGCGACTTTCATTTTTCGACTTCGATGAAAAAGAAAGATGATATGGTTTTGGCTTTAGCCAAAGAAATTGTCATGCGCAAGAATGAGTTCGAGCTTTTCGACTCCGCTCAAAGTGACAATCAAATTGAAACTATTTATTTTGGAGGAGGAACGCCTTCGGTGTTGACGAATGACGAAATAAACTTTTTAATATCTGAAATTTATAACAATTATAATGTTGTCGAAAATCCGGAAATCACGCTCGAAGCCAATCCTGATGATTTATCTGCAGAACGAATTTTCGAATTATCAAAAAGTTCAATAAACCGTTTAAGCATTGGTATTCAGTCTTTTTATGAAGAAGATTTAAAGATGATGAATCGCGCTCATAATTCGGCGGAAGCCATAAATTGTTTAACAGAAGCAACAAAATATTTCGATAATATCTCGCTCGATTTAATTTACGGAATCCCTGGATTAACCGACGAAATGTGGAAGAAAAACATCGAAACGGCTTTGAGTTTTGGAATCCCACATATATCGAGTTATGCTTTGACAGTTGAACCAAAAACAGCTTTAAGAAAATTAATCGATACCGGAAAAATTGCTGAACCTCAAGATGAAGTGGCTTCGAATCATTTTATGATTCTGGTCGAAACGCTTCAGAAAAATGGCTTTATTCATTACGAATTATCGAATTTTGGTAAAGAAGGTTATTTCTCTAAAAACAATTCGGCTTATTGGTTGGGTAAAAAATATATCGGAATTGGGCCTTCGGCACATAGCTATGATGGCGAAAAAAGAGGCTGGAATGTAGCGAATAATTCACTTTACTTAAAGTCGATTCAAAATGATGAACTTCCAATCGAGACAGAAACCTTAACAATTTCTGATCGTTATAACGAATATATTATGACAGGATTGCGAACCATTTGGGGTGTTTCATTAGAAAGAATCGAAAAGGAATTTGGATTGGAATATTTGACTTATCTGAAAAAACAATCTCAAAAATTCTTAAACGACGAATTGCTTTCAATAGAAAACAATATCCTAAAACCAACCGCAAAAGGAAAATTTTTAACGGATGGAATTGCTTCAGATTTATTTTATCTAAATTTGGAAGAATAAAAATTGGACGCTGATTAAACGGATGCAAGCAACGCTGATAAATCTGTAAAATCTGCGTTAGAATATCCGTAAAATCCGTGTTCCATTATGCTAGCACTTATAGACAATAAATATCAAATCGACTTATCAAAACCCATTGATATCTCTATCCCATTAACCAATACAGACGAAAACCCGATTGCTTGGTATATCGAAAAACCGGTTATTGAACCCGTAGTTTTTGGAGATTGGATTGGGAAAGTTTCTGAAGGAAAATCATCAACAAACTTTAATAATATTTTCTTCAATCCGCATGGTCACGGAACGCACACGGAATGTTTAGGACATATTACCAATGATTTTTACAGCATTAATCAGACATTAAAAAATTTCTTCTTTTTTGCAAAACTAATTACGGTTGAACCTGAAAAGATTGGGGATGATTTGGTGATTACGAAAGAAAGCATTTCGACTTTGCTCACTGTGACATCACTGGGCAGCGCTTCGACTCCGCTCAGCAAGACAAAGGCTTTAATTATCAGAACACTTCCAAATCAAAAAGATAAAAAATCAAGAAAATATTCGAATACAAATCCACCTTATTTATCTGAAGAAGCAGCGATTTTCATCCGCGAAAGCGAAATTCAACATTTGCTAATCGATTTACCAAGTGTTGACAAAGAACATGACGAAGGAAAATTATTAGCACACAAAGCATTCTGGAACGTAAAAGATACTTTACATTTAAATGCTGATGCCAGATTGAATGCTACAATTACAGAGATGATTTATGTTCAGGACGAAATTGAAGATGGAGAATACATACTAAATCTTCAAATCGCTTCGTTTGAAAATGATGCAAGTCCTAGCAAACCAATATTATATAAAATTGTAGATTTTAAAGGGTAGATTTTAGATTTACTGAATACTTAAAACTGAGACTGGATACTATGATTAACGTTTCTACAGATAAAACTAAACTTGACGTTCCGTTTATACAAAACTTTCTAAAAGACATTTATTGGGCTGCGGGAAGAACCATCGAAGAAGTTCAGACTACAATTGATGCTTCGGTTTGTTTTGGAATTTACCTGAACGACAAACAAATTGGTTTTGCAAGAGTAATTACCGATTATGTAGTTTTCGGTTACGTGCTGGATGTTTTTATTACCGAAGAACATCGTGGCAAAGGTTATTCGTCTATTTTAATTGAAAATATGATGAATGAACCTATTCTTAAAAACATTCAAATATGGCGATTGGCCACTACTGATGCACATTTTTTATATCGTAAATTTGGTTTTACTGAATTGGAACATCCAGAAAAATTAATGGAGAAAAAATTATGATGAAAACAATACTTAAACTCGAAGAAGCTGCTTTATTTATTTTAGGAATCTATTTGTTCAGCCGTTTGAGTTTTGAATGGTGGTGGTTTTTAGTTTTAATTTTAGCCCCTGATTTATCAATGTTAGGTTATCTTTTTGGAAATAAAAGCGGTGCGTTTTTTTATAACGTATTTCATCATAAAGGAATCGCGCTTTTAATTTATGCTTTAGGATGTTATTTCAGTATCGAAATTATTCAATTAACGGGAATTATTTTATTTTCGCATTCAGCAATGGATCGAATTTTTGGTTACGGTTTAAAATACGAAAGTGGCTTTAAATATACTCATTTGGGCGAAATTGGTAAATAGAAATTATTATGAATCTGGAAACATATTACGAATATTGTCTTTCGAAAAAAGGAGCTAGCGAACATTTTCCTTTTGATGAAGATACTTTGGTTTTTAAAGTAGGCGGAAAAATGTTTGCTTTATCTTCTCTTTTACAATGGGAAAAAAATGAGCCTTCGGTAAACTTAAAATGTGATCCGGAACGCGCCCAGGAACTAAGAGCAGAATATGACGACATAAAACCAGGCTTTCATATGAGCAAAGTACATTGGAATACGATTGCTTTAAACGGAAGTTTATCGAATACTTTGATCAAGGAATTAATAGATCATTCGTATGAATTGGTTTTCAAAAGTTTGACAAAGAAAATTCAGAATGAAATTATTGAATTAGAAAATTAGGCATTACATTTGCATCATAAGAAAAAAACTTAGCAACTTAGTTACTAGATAACTTAGCAACTTATACAACCATGAAAGAACAATTTAAAAAATTTCTGAACGAAGAACAAGATCCAAAAGCGATTGAAAAAGTCACTTCAAAACTCAATGATTTATTGATGAAAGGTGAAGAAATTGGATATATTGCCGTTCAAAAAAAACCGGCACTTACTGTTTTTCCTGACAGTATTGTATTAACAAACAAGCGAATCATTATTTGTCAGCCTAAAAATTTAGGTCTTTCGATGGATTTTACAGATTATACCTGGGATAATGTTGCGGGTGCTTTTGTAAAAGAAAATATTTTAGGTTCTGAATTCTCATTCAATACTAATACTGATTTATCAATTTCGATTGATTATATCCCGAAAATCCAGGCCAGAAAAATATATACTTACGCAAAAGAACAATTAGATTTAATAAAAAATCCTGTTGTTGCCGAAACACCAATTGTAGAAACTGCTCAGGTTGTTGAAGAAGAAGATGATATCGAAGAGGAAGTTGAAGAAGTTGAAACTGAAGAAGTAACAAGTTTTGCTGAAATTATGCCAGCTGCTACTCCATCTTATACAGAAACTTATGAGCCAATTCAGCCAGCTCAACCTGCAACTGGAGATCGTAAATTAAGTGATTTATCTAAAGAAGAACTTTTTGATAAATTACAGAATTATAAAAAGCTGCTTGATAACGGTTTGATCATGCAAGGTGAATATGATGCTTACAAAAAAGAAATACTAAGCTATATGTAAAATGTAGTTTGTGAGAAGTGAAATGACTTCTTATTAGAAATAAAAAAAGTCTTAAGCTCTAATTGAACTTAAGACTTTTTACATTTTACAGATTACTTTTTTACAAACTACATTTTACAAAGTAGCTTTCTGCTTTTCTACAAAACTATTCGATTGCAATTCTAATAACTCCTTTGCATTTTTACGCTGCAGATCGTATAAGCTTTTATCTTCGGCGATATCAGCATAAACTTTATCATGCATTTCGGCACTTGTTTTTACTAATAAATCACGTTGGTATTTGTTTTGTGCCAAAGTTGCTTTCATGGCCGTTTCGGCTTCCTCTTGTTTAAAATCGAATTCGCCTTTTGGAGCTAGTAATTTCGCAATAATAGGAGAAGTTTCGATCGCCAGAAACAGCAACATAATAAAGAATGAAGGTAACCACGGCAATTTATCCAAAGCATTTATACGCGCCATTAAACCATCAAAACCTTCGATGATGGGTTGTGTTTGCGATACTTTTTTATCTAAATCCGCTTGCAATTGTTTGCCTGCTTTTTCTTTCTCGGCAATTTTTGCTTCGTTGGTGGCTTTTAGAGTTTCAAACTCTTTGAGAGCTGCATCGTGTTTTTCTCGTTTCTCTTTATAAACAGGACCTTTACCTAATTTTTTAGTTCCGGTTGTCCCTTCAGCTTCTGTGATATAAGTAGAATAAAGTGCGTTTACTTCTTTTTCTTTGTTCAGTATATCTGTTTTCAGAGCTGCAATCTCAGCTTTATTTTTATCTAAATCTGATTTGAAATAATTACCAACTTGTTTTTTATTGGCCAATTCCATTTCATTTTTTTCTTTTAATAAAACGGTATTGATTTCTTTTTCGAAAATTTTAATCTCTAATGGTTTCGAAATTACGATGGCAATAATAACTGCCAACATAATACGAGGCGTTGCTTGTAGAAATTCATCAAAAAAACGATCTCTTTTTTTAATCGTCGAAACGATAAATCGGTCTAAATTAAAGATTAATAAACTCCATACAAATCCAAAAATTAAAGCCGGATAAATAGAGTCAAAAACAGTAAAAAGCGCGTAAGCACTGGCAAGAAAAGCCATAACGGCTGTAAAAAAAACGGTGGCACCAATACCAACATATTTGGTTTGTTCGCCTTCTGAGCAACCTTTGAGCAGGTCACGATCAGCTCCTGAACACAGGATAAAAAATTGTTTAAGCATGATTGATGATTTTTGATTGTGATTGATAGGGCAAATTTAGCGCCAAAAATTTAATTCTGAGATAAATAGTTGATTTGTTTTTAGTTGCAGGCCATAAAAAATCCTTTTTTATTAAATGTTATTTTAACATTAATCTATTTCTAATCTTGAGGGGAATCATAACACTATGTTAATTTTTTTCAACGTCTTTAATAACATTAAGGTTCTAGTTTCGCAATTAAACAAACTAAAACACAATGAAAAAAATTTATTTAGTAGTAACATTTATGCTATTAGCCTTTTCGGGTTATGCCCAAAAAGCCATAATCTCAGGAAAAGTATTAGATGTTGATGACAAACTTCCGTTACCGGGAGCAATGATTCAAATTGTAGGAGAAAACAAATACACAGTTTCAGATTACAACGGACGTTTTGAGTTATTAAACATTAATGTTGGAACTTACAAAGTCGAAGTAAAATATATAGGATATACTGCCATAACTCATGAAATTACAGTAGAACAAGGAAAAAATAACGTACTAGATTTTGCACTTAAAACTTCGGGAACTGAATTGAACGAAGTAGTTGTTGGGGACATCTTAAAAGGTCAGGCTAAAGCTTTGAATCAACAAAAAAACAGTAAAAACATCGGAAACATTATTTCATCTGATCAAATGGGGCGTTTTCCGGATGCCAATGTTGGAGATGCTTTAAAACGTGTTCCTGGTATCACGATGCAAAATGATCAGGGTGAAGCGCGTAACATTATTATTAGAGGTTTGGCTCCATCTTTAAACTCTGTAACTTTAAACGGTGACAGAATCCCTTCTGCAGAAGGAGACAACAGAAACGTTCAAATGGATTTAATTCCGTCTGACATGATTTCGACTATCGAAGTTAACAAAACCCTGACTTCAGACATGGACGCTGATGCTATAGGAGGTTCTGTAAATTTAGTAACAAGAGCAACTCCAAATGGTGAAAGAATTTCAGCAACACTTGCGGGTGGATATATGCCAATTCGCGAACATGCTACTTACACCGCTGGTTTAGTTTACGGAAATCGTTTTTTAGACAATAAACTTGGAGCTGTTTTTAGCGGATCTTACAATAATGTAAATTATGGTTCTGATAATATCGAAAACGAATGGGTAAAAGATAAATTCGGGAATGAATATCTGCAAGCATCAGAAATTAGAAAATATGATGTACAACGTATTCGTCGTAGCGGATCTGTAGCTTTAGACTATAAATTTGATGAAAATAACACCATTTTTGCCAATGCTATTTATAACTGGAGAGACGATAGAGAAAACCGTTTTAGAACTACTTATGATGATATCGAACCTATTTATAACGGAGAACAAATTACAGGTTTTGAAGGTCGTGTAAAACGTCAGACAAAAGGTGGAATCGATAATAATCGTGATAAAAACAGAAGATTAGAAGACCAACGTGTTCAGAATTACTCGATTCGCGGAGAGCATTTAATCAATTCTAAATTAGACTTAGACTGGTCTGCCAATTATGCAAAAGCAAGAGAATATCGTCCGGGAGAACGTTATATCGAATACCGTCAGAAAGGTCTTGATATGACTCAGGATTTATCAGATACCAGATTTCCTTTAGTTACAACAACTGGAGAAGCTTTAGATAAATTCAAATTTCAAACGGTTACTGAAAATACAGATGAAACCAGCGAAAGCGAATTTGGAGCAAAAATTAATATTCGTTTCCCTTTTACCATTATTCCTTCTGAAAAAGGAAGATTAAGAACCGGACTTAGACTTCGATTGAAAGAAAAAGAAAGAGATAACAATTTCTACGCTTACACGCCAATTGGTACAGACATGGCTTTGTTATCGCAAGTTCCAAACAGTTATTATGATGGTCAAAATTTTAATCCGGGAAGCAAATATGTTCCGGGAAATTTTGCTTCGGCAGGCTTTTTAGGAAGTTTAGATTTAAATAATGCTACTTTATTTGATAAATCAGCGGATCCTGCAGAATATTTAGCAGTAAATTACAATGCCAAAGAAAGTATTTATGCTGCTTACGTAAGATGGGATCAGGATTTTAATGATAAATTATCTATGGTTTTAGGTTTCAGAGTCGAAAATACACATATTGACTATACCGGAAATCGTGTTTTGGATGAAGAAGAATTAGAAAGCCAAATCAATACTAAAAACTCGTATACTAATTTATTGCCAAGTATCTCTTTACAATATAATGCTACAAAAGATTTAGTTTTAAGAGCTGCTGTTACAACTGCTTTAGCAAGACCTAACTATTATGCATTGGCTCCTTATGTAAACAATATTGTTGCTGATAAAGAAATTACAGCCGGAAATCCAGATCTTGAGGCAACTTACTCGTACAATTATGATTTCATGGCCGAGAATTATTTTAAATCTGTTGGTTTAATTTCAGGAGGTGTTTTCTATAAAAAATTAGACAACTTCATTTACAATTATAGCGATAATCAATACGATGCTGCAAAATTTGCTGCTGACTTCCCTAATCAGACTAATCCAATTCCAGCGGGAGAAAACTGGTCGTTCCTGCAATCAAGAAACGGAGATACAGTTGATGTTTATGGTTTCGAAGTTGCATTTCAACGTCAGTTAGATTTCCTTCCAGGTAAATTTCTTAAAGGATTTGGTATTTATTTGAACTATACTTACACAAAATCTAAAGCAAAAGGAATTGCTGACGAAGACGGGAACGAAAGAAACAATATTAGTCTTCCGGGAACAACACCACATATGTTTAACGGATCTTTATCTTGGGAAAACAAACGTTTTTCTGCGAGAGTTTCGACTAATTTCACTTCAGATTATTTAGATGAATTAGGTTCAGAATCGTACAAAGACAGTTATTACGACAAACAATTTTTCTTAGATGCGAATGCTTCTTACAAGATTACACCAAAACTTCGTCTTTTTGCTGAAGCCAACAACTTAACTAACCAGCCTTTACGTTACTACCAGGGAGTTCAGGCGCATACCAAACAAGCAGAGTACTACCAGGCCAGATATAATTTTGGTTTGAAACTTGACTTGTAATAATCAATTTATAAAATGCTTAAATTAGACAGAACTTAGCGGTTCTGTCTAGTTTTATTAAATAAAATCCATAATGAAAAATAAATCTATAATAGCCTTTTTACTTTTAAGTACTTTATTCATCGCTTGTAAAGATGACAAACTTGCTCCTGTTGCTGCAAATGCAGTAAAACCTACAGTTGTTACCGAAGCTTTGCCTCACGATACAGATGATCCTTCGATTTGGATTCACCCAACTGATGCTTCTAAAAGTATTATCGTAGGAACAGATAAAGATACAGACGGTGCTTTGTATGCTTTTGATTTAAAGGGAAAAATAGTTGCAAAATCTGAAGTTTTAAAGCGCCCGAATAATGTTGATATCGCTTACGGTTTATTAATAGACGGAAAGAAAGTAGATGTTGCAGTAACCACAGAACGCGAATCAAACAAAATAAGAGTTTTTAGTTTGCCTGATTTAAAAGCAATTGACAATGGCGGAATTGCTGTTTTTGAAGGTGAAGAATTACGTGACCCAATGGGAATTGCTTTATACACCAGAAAAAGCGACGGTAAAATTTTTGCTATTGTAGGCAGAAAATCAGGACCATCAGGAAGTTATTTATGGCAATATGAACTTTCCGGAAACGGCAAATTTGCAACAGCAAAAGTAGTTCGTAAGTTTGGTGCTTACAGCGGAAAGAAAGAAATTGAAGCTATTGCGGTTGACAACGAGTTAGGAACTGTTTTATATTGCGACGAACAATTCGGAATCAGAAAATACAAAGCCGATCCCGCTTTAAATGATAATAAGGAATTGACAATTTTTGGAAAAACAGGCTTTAAAGCCGATAATGAAGGAATCGCTATTTACAAAAAAACAGATTCTACGGGATATATTTTAGTGTCAAACCAACAAGCAAATACTTTTATGGTATACCCAAGAGAAGGTGCAAAAGGCAATCCGAACGATTATCCTTTATTGGCTGAAATTCCAACATCGACTATTGAATGTGATGGTGCAGATGTTACCAGCGTAAATTTAGGAGGAAATTTCAAAAACGGACTTTTCGTAGCCATGAGCAACGGAATGACGTTTCATTATTACGCCTGGGATTTAATCCAGAAACGTATCGACGAATCTAAGAAATAAGTATTCAGTCACAGTCTCAGTTTTCAGTTTCTTAACTATGACTGAAAACTGAAACTGAAAACTGAGATTGAGACTGAAAACTGAGACTGAGACTGAGACTGAGATATAAACAAAAAAGCTGTTCATAACGAACAGCTTTTTTTAGTTTGAATTAGTAATCTTCCTTATTCTGTAATTGGCGCGCCGGCTAAAATTTCAGCATTGGCAAACTCTTCAAATTTGGCGAAATTCGCTTTGAATTTCTGAGCCAATTCAATTGCTTTTTTATCGTATAAATCTTTGTCTTCCCAAGTATTTCTAGGATTTAAAATTTCAGCTGGAACATTTGGGCAAGATTGTGGTTTTGCGATTCCAAATACGGCATGATTTTTAAACTCTACATTGTCCAATTCTCCGTTTAATGCAGCGGTAATCATGGCACGAGTATATTTTAATTTCATACGGGTTCCTGTTCCGTAAGCTCCGCCTGTCCAACCTGTATTGATCAACCAAACTTTTACGTCTGCGTCTTTCATTTTTTTAGTTAGCATTTCTGCGTAACGTGTTGGGTGTAATGGCATAAATGGTGCTCCAAAACAAGCCGAGAAATTAGGTTGTGGTTCTGTAACTCCTGCTTCTGTTCCGGCAACTTTCGCTGTATATCCTGAGATAAAATGGTAAGCGGCCTGACCCGGAGTTAATTTAGAAATTGGAGGCAAAATTCCGAAAGAATCTGCCGTTAAGAAAAATATATTTTTAGGATTATGTCCTATAGATCCTGGCTGAATATTATCAATATGTGTTATTGGGTAACTTACACGTGTATTTTGAGTGATTGAAACATCATCATAATCAACCTCGTTTGTTCCCGGTTTGAAAACCACATTTTCTAAAAGTGCTCCTTTTTTGATTGCTCTAAAAATGTCCGGTTCGTTTTCTTCGGTTAAATTGATAACTTTTGCATAGCAACCACCTTCAAAGTTAAAAACAGTATTTTCTGCAGTCCAACCGTGCTCATCGTCTCCAATTAACTTACGTGCAGGATCTGCTGATAAAGTTGTTTTTCCGGTTCCTGATAATCCAAAGAAAATTGCAGTATCTCCGGCTTCACCAACATTAGCACTACAGTGCATTGGTAATGTATTTTTGAAAACTGGTAAAATGAAGTTCAAAGCAGAAAAAATTCCTTTTTTCATTTCTCCAGTATAACCTGTTCCTCCAATAAGTGCAATTTTTTTAGTAAAATCTAAAATCGCAAAATTAGACTGGCGTGTTCCGTCTACCGCAGGATCTGCCATAAAACTTGGTGCACAAACCACCGTCCATTCCGGAGTAAAGTTGGCTAACTCAGATTCTTCTGGTCTTAAGAACATATTGTAGCAAAACAAGTTCGACCATGCCGTTTCTGTAACAACACGAACATTTAATCTATAATTGGCATCAGAACAAACATAAGAATCACGAACAAAAACTTCTTTGTTTGATAAAAACTGAGTTACCTTATTATACAATTTTTCAAAAGCAGTTGGGTCGAAAGGAATATTTACATTTCCCCACCAAACCTGATCTTCTGTAATACTATCTTTTACAATAAAACGATCCTGAGGAGAACGTCCTGTAAATTCACCTGTATTAATTGCCAATGCGCCTGTAGAGTTCTCAACACCTTGGCCTAATTGCAAAGTGATCGCATGCAATTCATCAGCAGATAATTGGTAACGAACTTTTGCATTTTCAATTCCTAACTCCTTTAGCGAAATCGATTGCGTGAAAACGGTGTGACTGTCCATAAATTTTAAGTTGTGTGTGATATTTAGTAAGAAGCAAAATTACAGATTTATTGTTAATCCTTTAAAAAAAATTAAATTTTACTTTTATTTATATCAATAAAGTAAAATTTGATCTTTAAAATCAATAAAATAAAAAAATAACCGCTTCAAATTTGTTTTCTTATAATCCATTAAATGAATTTGTTATATTATTTACTCATTAAAGTAAAAAACAAGAAAAATTCACATAAATAAGATTATATGTTATTTATGAGACAAAATTAAAGATTAATTTTTAGATAAAATTTTTTATTCGGGATTTTATGATTTTCTCCTCAAAATCGTAACAAATAATACCGCCCAAGCAATAATTAATAAAAAACCACCCACAGGTGTTGCGAATACGATAATTTTGAAATCAAAAACTGTAAGACTTTTTGTAGCTAATAAATAGATCGAACCGCTAAAAAGAAGTACACCTGCAACAACTAAATTATAGATTGCTTTTAAGGTTTTTTCGGCGATATCTTTTCTGGTAGAAAGAAAGAGTAAAAACAGAGCGTGATACATTTGATAACGAACACCAACTTCAAAAGTATTAAGTTCTTCTATAGATAAATATCTCTTTAATAAATGTGCACCAAAAGCGCCCAAAATAATCGATAACATTCCCATAAAAGCTGCTGCTAAAACAATTCTTCTTTTCATATTTTCTATACTTTTTTTATTCTTCAACAAAAATACTTCAATACATTTTAAAAAGCATTTTAGTTTTCAAAAATCTTTTACGGAAAAAGAAATTCATGACAATTTAGCTTCAAATCAAAAAATAATGCACTTTTACAAAATTATAATTGTTACATATTTAACAATTTAATATATTTGTGTTACAAATTTAAAACATGAGAAGCATTTTAATCTTTGGAGCAGGCAGATCTGCATCGTCGCTAATTCGTTATTTATTAGCCAAATCAGAAAGCGAAAACCTACATCTTATTGTGGCAGACTTGTCTTTGGCTTTGGCCGAAAAAAAGACTCAGAATCATCCTAACGCTACTCCAATTGCTTTAAATATTTTTGATACCGAACAAAGAAAAGCAGCGATTCAGCAAGCATCAATCGTGATCTCGATGTTGCCAGCTCATTTGCATATCGAAATTGCCAAAGATTGTATCGAATTCAAAAAACACCTTGTTACAGCTTCTTATATAAGTGATGCAATGCAGGCTCTTGATGAAGAAGCTAAGAAAAATAATTTGATTTTCATGAACGAAATTGGCCTTGATCCCGGAATCGATCATATGAGTGCCATGAAAGTTATTGATGAAATCAGAGCAAAAGGCGGTAATATGTTGCTTTTTGAATCTTTTTGCGGCGGATTAGTCGCTCCTGAATGTGATAATAATTTATGGAATTACAAATTTACCTGGGCGCCCAGAAATGTAGTTTTGGCGGGACAAGGCGGCGCGGCAAAGTTTATTCAGGAAGGTACTTATAAATATATCCCATACGCAACTGTATTTCGCAGAACCGAATTTCTGGAGGTTGAAGGTTACGGAAAATTCGAAGCGTATTCGAATCGGGATTCTCTTAAATACAGATCGATTTATGGTTTAGATGATATCCTGACTTTATATCGCGGAACGATTAGAAGAGTGGGTTACTCAAAAGCATGGAACATGTTTGTGCAATTGGGCATGACGGACGATAGTTATATTATGGAGGATTCTGAAAACATGAGTTATCGCCAGTTCGTTAATTCATTTTTGCCATATCATCCAACAGATTCTGTAGAGATTAAAACGCGATTGATTTTAAAAATCGATCAGGACGATATTATGTGGGATAAACTTCTGGAACTGGATTTATTTAATCCGGACAAAAAGGTCGATTTGCCTAATGCTACTCCTGCTCAGATATTAGAAAAAATCTTATCAGACAGTTGGACTCTTGAGCCTAACGATAAAGATATGATTGTCATGTACCATAAGTTTGGCTATGAACTGAATGGTAAAAAACAGCAAATCGATTCTAAAATGGTTTGTATTGGCGACGATCAAACTTATACTGCTATGGCAAAAACGGTGGGATTGCCGGTTGCAATGGCAACATTATTGATTTTGAATGGAGAAATTACAACTCCGGGCGTACAACTTCCGATAAAAAAAGAAGTTTATCAGCCTATCTTAAAGGAGTTAGAGGAATATGGGGTGATTTTTAATGAACAAAACATGCCTTACTTTGGATATAATCCAGACTTATTTTAAGGCCTGGTTTTGTTGGTTTTTTTAGAATTTTTTTTTTAGTTTTTAATTTTATCCGCTTCTCCTGACTAGAAGCGGATTTTTTCTTTTTAAGGGACAAAGGTGCAGAGGGACAAAGGCACTAAGACACAAATGTTTTTGAATAATTGTTGTAGAATTATCTAAAATATATGCTGGTTGGATTAAATATTTCAGCTAAAGCCAAATCTTTCTAAAGAAAAACTCCAGCTTTAGCTGGAGTCTATTAATATCAAAAGAAACCTCTGAACCTTTGTCCCTCTGCTCCTTTGAACCTCAAAAGAAAACTTATTTATTAGACTGAATCGTAATTGGCAAACTGTACATCACTCGAACGGGTTTTCCTTCCTGAGTTGCAGCTGTCCATTTTGGAGAAAGCTTCAGGACGCGGGTTGCCTCATCGCCTATCCCGTAACCAGGATCTTGTAGTGTTTTAATGTCTGATAAGCTTCCGTCTTTTTCGATTATAAATTGCATATAAGCTTTCCCTTCAAGCTTATTTTTTTGAGCTTCTGCGGGCATTTTAAATTTTTTGCCAATAAATTTATAGAATTCCGTAAGTCCGCCCGGAAACTCAGGCAGTTTCTCAATATTGGCCATCGTATAAAGATCTTTATCTTTTACATCTGATTTATTTGATCCTTTTTGAGCAGTCGCTTTTGTACTAAAAACAAACAATAATAAAGCATACATTACGCCTACACTAAATACTTTTAATACAATTTTAATTGGAGATTCTTTTTTGGTCATCATCAGTAAACGTTTTTTAGTTATTAGATAATTAATATTACTTGCCAGAGCAACTGTGTTTTTATTTGAAGCAAAATCTAATAATAGATTCTGATAATTTCTAACAGATTGAAATTGAATATTTACAACTTCATCTGCCAAAAATTCATGATTGAGTTTGATTGCTTTTTTATAAAACAAAAGCAAAGGATTGAACCAAAAAACGATTTGAAAAATTTCTATAAAAAGAATATCCAACGTATGTTTTTGATCTAAATGTGCTTTTTCGTGCGCTATTAATTCTGATGGAATTTTACCTTTTTCGAATTCATTTTTATTGATAAAAATAGATTTCCAAAACGAATGCGGTAAAACAGGCTCTTCGATTAAAACTATTTTTTCTCCTTGTACAAATTGTATCTCATTATTTTTTGTTCTTTTATAAAATGAATACAAATTCAAAACAAAGCGAATCGATAACATCAAAACGACAAAAACATAAACCATTGCAATAAAAACGGTTGCAAAATCATCAAAAGAAATTGTTCCCAGTTTTTCATTGCTCTTTTGAATGACCAACTCTTCTAATTGAATGAATCCAATTTTGTTCGAAAAACCAGCATTAAACGAAATAACCTGCAACGGAATCACGAAACTAAACACCAAACTTCCTAACAAATAAATGCGATTGAAACGAAACATTTTTTCGTTTTCAAGCCACAATTTATATACTGCGTAAAAAACCAAAAGCAGTATTCCTGATTTTAGAAGATAGAGTATCATTTTTTCTTTTTTTGAATTTCTGAATCGATTATTTTTCTAAGTTCTTCTAATTCTGATGCTGACAAATTGGTTCCCTTTGTAAAAAAAGAAGCAAATTGTGATGCCGAATTATTGAAAAAACTGCTGATTAATCCGTTTACGTGTTTCGAGAAATAAACCGTCTTTTCGACCAAAGGATAATATTCTCTCGAATTTCCGAATTCGTTATAGGCTACGAATTTCTTATCGATCATTCGTTTCAAAAGCGTTGCAACGGTTGTTGTTGCCGGTTTTGGTTCAGGATAGGCTTCGAGTAAATCTTTCATAAAAGCTTTTTCAAGCTTCCAAAGATGTTCCATTAATTGTTCTTCTGAGTTTGATAGTTGCATATTTCTAAGGTGCTAAGGTTCTGAGATTCTAAGTTGCTGAGTTTTTTTGATGATTAAGAACAATCTATATTCTAAAAAAAAATCCGCGACAATCCGTTTAATTCGCTAAATCTGTGGGCTATTGTATTTCTTGCTCTGAAATTAAATTACCATTATTATACTTCCTGACTTCGGTTAGTTTCCCTTTATCCGAGTAAAATTTCCAGACTCCAAAATAAAACCAATGTGTTTCGACAGCATCGACTTCGATT
This sequence comes from Flavobacterium bizetiae, assembly GCF_902804475.1. Taxonomy (GTDB): domain Bacteria; phylum Bacteroidota; class Bacteroidia; order Flavobacteriales; family Flavobacteriaceae; genus Flavobacterium; species Flavobacterium bizetiae. Next base: position 13,918 of record NZ_CADCSU010000087.1, on the reverse strand, counting down.
TTTGTTTTTCCTTTTGATTGTAGTTTTCCGTTTTCATAATAATATTTTACAATGCAGATTCCGTTTTTGTATTTTTCGGTTTTGTAAATTTTTCCGTTAATGTAGGATTTCCATTTTTTTATGGGTTGATCGCTTTTGTAATATTCTAACGATTTGTATGTAATGCTATCCTGTTGGTAATTATCAATCCAAAGACCTTCTTTCTTTTTATCAATCTTTTGATTGATGGGTTTACTTTTACAACTTAAAAGCATGATTCCACAAAAAAATAGCAAAAGAAGGTTTTTCATATTTTTCGAATTAACTCTACAATTATAGATGTTGCTCTACAAATGTAGAGTTATTTTTTTAATAAGCAAAAAAAAGTTACTAAGACTCTAAGTTACTAAGGTTCTGAGGTTTTTTTTTAGGTTCAAAGGTGCAGAGATGCAAAGGGGTAAAGGTTTTGAATAGGCTCCAGCTTCAGCTGGGGTTTATAATAAATGTGAAGGAAATGGCTTTAGCCGATTTTTTTTAGGCTCAAAGGTGCAGAGATACAAAGGGGCAAAGGTTTTCAATAGGCTCCAGCTTCAGCTGGGGTTTAGAATAAATGAGGAGAAAATGGCTTTAGCCAATTTTTTTTAGGCTCAAAGGTGCAAAGATTCAAAGCAGCAAAGGTTTTGAATAGGCTCCAGCTTCAGCTGGGGTTTATAATAAATGTGAAGGAAATGGCTTTAGCCGAATAAATACACCTATAAAAAATTTAAAGAATTCGGCTAAAGCCAATTACTCTTTTCACAAAAAACTCCAGCTGAAGCTGGAGGCTATTCAATTTTGATGCGAAAAACCTTTGTCACTTTGTTCCTTAGCAACTTTGCACCTTTTTTAGCGTTAGGGATAGAGGCGGTATCCTTTTATGAAGTGAAACGGAATAAAAGATATAGCCGAAAGCCCGACCGAAGGGAACGCCCAAAAACATATTAAACTCCAAATTCCAAAAAAAAAATCCGCTCATTTCTGAACGGATTTTATATGGTTTGAGATTCAGCTTTGTCAAAGTTTAGAACTTTGACAAAGAGCTAAACCTAAAAAACTTTGTCTTTGTGCCTTAGTGGCAATTTACTTAGAAAGCTCTACAAAATATTTGTAAAACAACGGGATAGTTTCGATTCCTTTTAAGAAATTGAAGATTCCGAAGTGCTCGTTTGGTGAGTGAATCGCGTCGCTGTCTAAACCGAAGCCCATAAGGATGGTTTTGCTTTTTAATTCTTTTTCGAATAAAGCCACAATTGGAATACTTCCGCCTGAACGAACCGGAATCGCAGGAACTCCAAAAGTCTCTGTGTAAGCTTTGTTTGCTGCCTGATATCCAACGCTGTCAATTGGCGTAACATAACCTTGTCCACCGTGATGTGGCGTAACTTTTACGGTAACTCCAGATGGTGCAATGCTTGTGAAATGTTTAGTGAAAAGTTCTGTGATTTCATGCCAATCCTGATTAGGAACCAAACGCATTGAGATTTTAGCAAATGCTTTACTCGCAATAACGGTTTTTGCTCCTTCGCCTTGGTATCCGCCCCAAATTCCGTTTACGTCTAATGTTGGACGAATTGAGTTGCGCTCATTGGTAACATATCCTTTTTCGCCATAAACGTCGTTTAAGTCTAAGGCTTTTTTATATTTTTCTAAGCTAAAAGGTGCTTTTGCCATTTCGGCTCTTTCCTCTGCAGATAATTCCTGCACTTTATCGTAGAAACCAGGAATAGTAATATGATTGTCTTCGTCATGCAAAGAAGCAATCATTTTTGCCAAAACATTGATTGGGTTCGCCACTGCTCCACCGTATAATCCTGAATGCAAATCACGATTTGGTCCGGTAACTTCTACCTCTACATAACTTAAACCACGTAAACCTGTCGTGATCGACGGTTGTTGGTTTGAGATCATTCCGGTATCTGAAATAAGAATTACGTCGTTTTTCAATTTCTCCTGATTGCGCTCTACGAACCAGGCCAAACTTGCTGAACCTACTTCTTCTTCGCCTTCGATCATGAATTTTACGTTACATGGCAAAGTATTGGTTTGCACCATAAGCTCAAGGGCTTTTACGTGCATGTACATTTGCCCTTTGTCATCGCAGGCTCCACGGGCAAAAATTGCGCCTTCTGGGTGAATTTCGGTTTTTTTAATTACGGGTTCGAATGGTGGCGAAGTCCATAATTCGATAGGATCTGGTGGTTGAACATCATAATGTCCGTAAACTAGAACTGTAGGTAAATTTGGGTCGATTATTTTCTCTCCATAAATGATTGGATAGCCCGGAGTATCGCAAATTTCGACAAAATCGCAGCCTGCTTTTGTTAAACTTTCCTTAACAGCTTCTGCAGTATCGATCACATCTTGCGAATATGCAGTGTCGGCACTTACCGACGGAATTTTTAATAATTCGATCAATTCGTTGATAAACCGATCTTTATGTTGTTGAACGTAAGACTTAATATTTTCCATTTCAATTATTTTTATAGAAATTCAAAAATACGAAAAAGAGAATTAATATTTTTTTTGAAAAAATGTTTTGAAATCTAGAAGTTATGTTTATCTTTGCACCCACAATTGAGCGGATATGGTGAAATTGGTAGACATGCCAGACTTAGGATCTGGTGCCGCAAGGCGTGTAGGTTCGAGTCCTATTATCCGCACTGAACAAAAGCTTCTGAGAAATCAGAAGCTTTTTTGTTTTTGGTCTTTCACCAAATATTGCCATTATTTGAACCATATAAGTAATATAAGTTCATTTTAGTTTTATGTGATTAAATCTTTTAAAAAGACAAAGCCTCTGTAAAAGAGAACAATAAAAAACCCGATTACATTTCTGCATCGGGCGTAAAATGTTAACTACCTTTTTCTGTACTATCTATACTAAATAACTTTTGCAAATTCTTTAAGGTAAGCACACCTCCAATATGTTTGACCGATTCATTTTGTATTGTTATAAACTGAATACTTTTAACTCCCAGCATTTTATCATAACGAATTGTGACTATGTCGCCTCTCCAATTTTTATAATCAAAACGCTCTCCTTTTTTATACTCAACACTGTTCATAGCTCTAAAAACTTCATTATAAATCTCCATCATCTCTGATTTTTTAAGCATGTAACTCCATTTCGCATCACTTTTAGTAGTTAAATCAGGCATTTGTAAGATATAAGTTTCTCCAAACCTACTTATTTCCGTAGTACCCATATTTACCGAAATCACTTCGTCGGGCTTGTTTTCTCCTGAACGCATTACTATTTGCGCATTAACATTAAAACCTAAAATCAAGACAACTACTAATAATAATTTTTTCATGTTTTTTTTCTTAAATTAATAATAGACAAATGTAGTCCTGCGCAAATCAGTCATTTTACGGCTTTCCATAAAAGAGTAATTTATTTTCTGATTGTTTAAAGATTTTTAGGTTTTGGCTTTCGCCGAAATTTAAACGCAATATTACTTATTGCCGATTACAACTATCTAGAATGGATTAAAATCCATTCCTACAATATATTTCGTTCCTCTGGATATTTCTATGTAAAACCTCCAACAAATCATTTACTTTATCGTAACAGCAAAATTTAGTTTGTCATTCTTTTTTAATTTAGATTCGTGACATAAAAAGAACTAATAATGATAGAAAAATACTTTTTAGCATTTTTTAATAACTGGTTGAAACCTATAATATTCTGGATTGTTTCTATTGTACTTTTAATAGTTGCTAACTCTTTTAATAATCCCACCTTAGAAAAGGTTTGTTTTACGATATTCTGTCTCGGATTAATTGGTTTATTGATTTCAGCATTTTACCAATTATCAAAAAAGAAATGGCTTAAAACAATCCTGACCTTAGTTTTATTTGGCAGCACAATAGTTATTGGACTCATTATATTTCTTACGCTATTTTTTATAAATCAAGAAACACCCGATACTTGGGCCAAAAATTTAAAAATTCCAAAAAACATACAAATTGACAATCCTGTTGACATGGAATTTGGCAATAATTTTGACTCTAAAAAACCCGACAGTATAACAAATAGAATTGTTGAACATACTGAATTTCAGCTTTACAATTCATTCCAGCCGGGAATTTATGAATATGAATTTTGGATTGGAAAAATAGAACGCGGAACAATTTATTTAAAGGCTTTTGAAATCACTCAAAATATTAGTCTTTCTGACGACAAATTACCAAAAAACAGTTCTATTAAAATTTACAATCCTACAGATAGTATAAAAAAATTTAGCTTAGCTGATGATTTTAAAATTTACGAAGGAGATTGGGGACAACCATATGCCGCAAGATTCGAAGTTTGGTTTAAACCTGACAATGGCAAAAAAGAACGAAAATTATTTTTTAAAAATTATAAGATTGAAGGATGGATGCGATAATGCATTCTATATGATTGCAACTTTATCAATAATAACCTTAATCCCTACAATATATTTTGTTCTTCCGGAACTCTTTCTAAAATTCCGAAGGAATGATTTATTTTGTAGCAAGTCCCGATAGCTATCGAAATCAATCCCTTGAAACGCAACGTAACTCCAATATTGTCATTTCGACCGAAGGGAGAAATCACAATAGAAATCAGCAAAGATTGGCGACATTCTGTGCGGAGTTCGCGTGTGATTTCTCGTTCCTCGAAATGACAAACTGTGTGGTTAATCAATATCCAAATAAGGATCTAAAGCTTCTGCCAATCTATTGAGCCAATAGAAATTATCTTCTATATTTTTTACTTCAGATTCTACCGTTTCGCATCCTCGCATTACGCATAAAGAAAGTGCATAATTTATTTGTCGAATTATTTTTGCCATTTCTTCGGGATCCATAACATCAATAAAAAAATCTTTTATTCTTGTTTCAACTTCTTTTGAAAGTTCATTTGTAGTCATTGTCTTATTTTTTATTTGAAACAAATATAATAATTTGTATGCTAATTAGCCTACATGAACAAAATAAATCTTTTCACTTTTGGAATATGAATATTTCAGAAGAAACTTTTCTCATTAATCTTGGTATTCACGTTAGACAATTACGTGAAAAGAAAGGCTTATCCCAACAAAGCTTAGCTGATGATTGCAATATTAACAAATCTCAAATAGCAAGATTAGAAGTTGCGAAAGTAAATACTGGCATAAAGACCCTAGCAAAAATTGCCAATGCTTTAGATGTTGAACTTAAAGAATTGTTTGATTTTCCTTTAAAATAAACCCAGTAAATCATTTACACAAATGAAATTATCAAAACAAAGAAAAACAGAAATCCTGATTTTTATTATTTTGATAGTATTTGGCGCAATCTTTTATTTAAACTTTAAAAATCTTCACGTAAAGTTTTACAATAAAACTGGAGAAAATATTGATTCTTTGGTAATTGCAGGAACTTTTATTGGTGATTTAAAAAATGGAAGCTCAACAGAATACATAGATTATAAGGAATTTCTTTTTGATAGTGGAATCCCATACGAACAAATTAGCGGAATTTTAAATACTAAAAAAATACATGAGCTCAATTGGAGCGATTGTGGCACAGAGAGAAATAAAGAATCTAAAGGATCTTATGTCTTTGACATAAAAAAAGGAACAGATGAAGACGGTAAAACATGTATGTTTTTAGTAGGTCATAATCAAAAAATCTTCTGGGAAGAATAATAAATTTCTCGAAATAAAAATTTTGCGGTTACACAAGTGCGTAAAACACTTTTATCAAAGTTTAAAATTTTGACATTTTTAATTTTACAGTAAGTTACAAATAGCTGAAACAATTCTATTAAGATGAAAAAGACAATTCAAACCATAATCCTTCTTTATTCTTTAGCTTCATTCTCGCAGACTGTAATTAAGGTCGAACCAGATGAAGAAAAAAATAAATACTTCAATTACTATTTATTAGATGAAAATGATAGTATGCATCATTTAGGCATTGATGAAAATAATGGCTTTTACAACTTAAAAAATTTAAAACTGGATAGTCTGAAAACCTATCGTTTATATCTAGACGATCGCCGGTTTGTAAAAATTGATCAGGAATTAAACCTGAAAAACAATGATACTTTAATCATAAAATTAAAACCTAACCCAAACTGCAATTGCAAATCATTTTCAAAAGACGTTTTTGTTTCTCCTTGCCCTTATTTTACTTTTGCACCTTATGTACCAAAAGAACCTCGAAATATTGATGATGATTTGCCAATAATTATATCGCAGAAAATTAAAGATTATCTACGCTTAAGGGTAGGCGAAGATTTTTACAAAAATGTTTATTTTAAACAAGGTCAGACATTAGACAGCGTTCATTATAAAAAATATTTTAAGATAAATAATCTAACTACGCGATATCACTACTATTTATGTTTTGCTTATTCAAACCCGGAAAAAGGAATTGGAGAATATACTTCTAATGTACAATTAGACGAATTTGGCAATATAATTAAGGATATAAATTTTCCTAAAAACAATTCTAAGATCAATGAATTTGTATCTTTTAAAGAAATTAAAAACAAAGCCATTGCTAAAAAATTTTATAATGAAAAAACACAAATAGAAATGTATTATGACCCCAACAAAAACATTTTGATTTGGAAATTCATTAATCCGGAATTTAAACCCAATGGCGTCTTTCTTTTAAAGGAACTAACCTATAATGCACATACTGGGCAATATTTAGGTTTAAAGACTAACGAAGGTCAGTGGATTGAATAAAAAAACCTTTGTCAAAGTTTTAAACTTTGACAAAGGCTGTATTTAAATGAACTTATATCACTTATATGGTTTAAAAATTCTAGCTGTTTAATAACTCCAAAACCTTATCGACATTTACTTCGCTATAATCATTGATGTAAAAACTACATGGCGGAAGCTGTTCTTTTGTATGGGTACTCAAAACACCTACGACTTTCATTCCTGCATTTAATCCTGCTGTAACGCCCGAAAATGAATCTTCGAAAACAATACAATCAGACGGTGCAACGCCAACGCGTTTTGCAGATTCTAAATATACTTCGGGATTTGGTTTATGAAATTTTACATCTTCGCTTGACATAACAGAATCCATTTTGTCCTGGAATTGCAACGCTCCCATAATTAAATCAAGATTGGCGCGTGGTGCAGATGTTGCAACAGCGGTTTTAAAGCCTCTCGATTTCAGTTCGGCTAAAAAGTCGAGATAATGCGGAATGGTTTCGACTTTGTCCTTATAAATCTCACGAAACATTCCTTCTTTTTCGTCTTCGAGTTTTACGAGTTCTTCTCCTGTAATGGGACGCTTGAAGAAATGAGTCATAATATAACCATTATGTTTTCCGTACATATGTTCTTCAAACTCTTGTTCTGAATGAGGAATTTGATATTTATCGAAAAATGCTTCGAAAGCTTTTGCATGATGCGGATTGGTGTGACAAATCACGCCGTCCATATCAAAAATAACACATTGCTGCTTCATTATATATTTTGTTTTTTTAACGGTTGCAAGATACAATGATTTATATTTTTTATCGAATTTAAAATTCCGAATATCTTTACAATGTCATTTTTTATAACTTCGCCAATACAGAATTAAATTATTATGAAAAGCGCAAAATACAATGGCAAAAATGTGATCTGGGAAAGCAAAACCAAGCAAATATTTTTGATTATTATTTGCTTTGCGTTTACTTTTATGGCATTATGGGCTGGAAAAATCAATTCAGTTCGTTTTTGGTTTCCCTTAATTTTATTTGGCGGAGGCGGTATTTTTATACTCATTAGATTTCTAAATCCAAAAAATATTTTTGTTTCTCTAAATTCAAAACTGGCACAAGAAATATTTTCTTCACAAGCTGTAGAAAATCAAGATGATCCCGGGATATTTGAATACAACGAAAATGGTTTTAAAATTACTGATGAAAACAGTTTTAATACTTATGAATGGAATAACATTGAAACTGTTCTGGCTTACAAAATAGATTTACTTACGTATGACGAAATTTGTATAGATGTTTATACTGATGATTTAAACAAATTCACTATTTCAGAATCCACCTGGGGATGGTTTCAATTTATCAGCAGATTAAGTGAAAACATCAAAGCAATCCAAATTGATTGGTACATTACTATTGCAAACCCAGCGTTTGAAAAAAATCTAACTCTACTATACGATAAAAACAATCGCACAATAGAGGAAATAATAAAAGCACAATACTACTTTCCAGAAAATCCAAAAACACATAATTCCAATAGCTAAAAAGAATCGCAAAGGTTCCTCGAGGAGATTTTAATTTCTCGCAAAGTCGCGAAGCTGCAAAGTTTATTAAGCAATAATTACATCGTACTACAAACTAAACAGAAATGCAATTATGAAAATGATTGCCCTAGCCCCGATAGAAGTGGAAATCCTTTTGTGCCGGGGTTCGGCACAAAAGATTGGAACGTATAGCGGGATTAGCTCCTAAAAAAAATTAAATCAACACTCAAATCACACAAAAAAACCCGTGTAATCAGCACGGGTTTCATCATCATCAATCGAAAAAATCAAGGTAATCACTCCTCAATATATTTTTATTTTGAAAGGCATTTTAGCCTATCCAAATTTTACTTTTAACTAATGTCATTGTTTGTCGCAAATGCTGGTTGCAAGCGATAAGAATAATCAGAACGACAAGACCGTATCCTACGATGGTATAAATCTCCATATCGGCCAATAAAGTGGCTTGTTTGGCAACGGTTCCGAATACTTTTTTTAATGCTAATGTATTCGCATTATCTGCTGAATATCCTTTTGCCATAAAACTCTGTGCTGTTGTAGCAATGGTTTGCTGGGCTTCGGGATTTTCGCCGGTTACAAATTGGCTTAGTTTTAAAAAGTGTTTTTTGTTTAAAAATACGACTGCATTCTGCATCACACAAAAACCAATTGTACTCCCCCAGAAACGTCCGGAAACTCCAACAATTCCGGATGAAACGGCCATTTTTGCCGGAACAGACGATGTGGTAAACAAAATAAGCGGAACGAATAAAAACCCAACTCCAATGCCTTGTAAAACATACGGAATAATAATATCTGACAATGCTACATCAGGCACAAAAAGAAACGTAAACCAAAAATGAAACAAGGCAATAAGCGAAAACCCGATCATAAAAATGACTTTGGTCGAAACGGATTTCATCAGGAAAAAAGCGGCTAAAATTAATCCTATTACGTTTCCTAATCCGTTGATGTATTGTACTCCGGCAACTCGTGACGGATCCCAGTTCCAGATCGAGAACATTGCTGAGTGACAAAGACTAAGCGTTGCTCTACTGATATAAAAGAGGAAAAACAATAAAAATCCGATTCGGAGATTGGCGTATTTAAAGACTTCGAAATCAAAAGTGGGTCTTTTTACCAAAAGTTCTTTAAATATGAATAATCCTCCTGTAATTAGCGCAATCATGAGCATTAAAACCATGTGCGAAGACTCGAACCAGTATTTTTTTTCGGCATAAACAAAGAAATAAGCGCCACAAAGAATCGCCGTTAAAACCAAAATATAACTGATCCAGTCGATTTGATACAAAGGGATTTTCTTGGTAATTCTGTGTCCGCGAAAAGTGATCAGGATCAAAAAGACGTTTAAAACCTGAAGTCCGCCTGATACATACAACATGTATTTCCAGTCGTAATGATCCAGAAACCAAACGGCAATATTCATAATAAACGGCGTTGACAATAACAATGAACCGTAGTAGAATGAAAAACCTATTATGATGGCGTTTTTAGAATTGAACTGCTCTATCAATAATTGCCTAATTGTGATTACCGGAAGCGCCATCAGGATTCCCTCGGCAACTCTTAATAATAAAAAAAGATAAAAATTGGTAATATAAGCCGATGAAATAATAGTAATTCCGATTACGGAATAGACCGCCATAAGGTAATTTTTTGCCGGAAAAAAACTCGAAAATCTACTTTCGATCAAAATCGTTGCCAGCAAAGTTCCGTAGGTAACGCACATTGCAAACTGCAAATCTTCTGGCTCAATGTCAAGAAAACTTGCCGCATAGGTTACGTTTGAAGTATAAACTCCTAATAAAATCATGGAATGCAGCAAACAGACAAACAAAATAATAATGATTGCCCATTTGGGAACCCAGGATTTAAAAATACTTTTATCTTCCATTTTATTTGTGCTCGGCAATAACGGTAATATTCATTCCGGCTCTTAAAAAATCAGCTTGTTTATCGGCATCTTTTAACTGAATACGAACCGGGATTCTTTGTTCGATTTTTACGAAGTTTCCTGTTGCATTATCCGGAGGCAATAGCGAGAATCTCGCACCACTTGCAGGAGATAACGACATTACAATTCCTGTAAATTCTTTACCATTTATAGCATCGGCCTGAATTTTTACTTCCTGTCCAACGGTTAAATATTGCAATTGCGTTTCTTTAAAATTGGCAGTAATCCATTTTTCTTTGCTTACTATCGAAAGCAATGATTGTCCTTCTTTTACCATTTGCCCTGGCTGAATCGTTCTTTTGCCCACCCAACCGTCATAAGGCGCGGTAATGATGGTATACGAAAGAAACAATGCTGCATTGTCTGCCACAGCTTGTTTCGACGCAATATTGGTTTGCATGGTAGGCACGTTTGCCTGCGCCTGAGAAGTACTTAAGTTCGAAGACTGAATTCTGTCTCGCATTTCCTGAAAATGGGCTTGCGCCGATTCGTAATCTGCCTTCACTTTTTCTAATTGTTGCGAAGTTGCAGCTTCATCTTTAACCAAAGCTTTGTATCTGTCGTATTCTAATTTTGTTTTCCAAAGATTGGTTTTGGCTGCAGCCAATTGCGATTCTCCAATTGCGGTTGAACTTGCGGTTGTTGCTACATTTTTCTCGGCCACAACACTGCTTTGTTTCGCACTTTGTACATCGGCAAGAGCCACATTCAATTTTGACTGATATTCTCTGTTATCGATAACTACCAAAGTATCTCCTTTATGCACGAATTGATTTTCATCAAAACGAACCTCTTGTACATAACCTGTAATTCTGGACATAATAGGTGTTACATATTGCTCGACCTGAGCATCATTGGTTTCTTCGTGATTTCTGTTAAACACATAAAACCAAATTCCTAAAATGATTCCGCTTGCCACCAAAACGCAAGCTATAATTGTTATTAATATATGAAACGTTCTGTTTCTTCTAGTTTCATTTTTTATCTTAACCATAATAAACTGTATATCTTTTCTTTGTTCTGTTTTCTATTTTCTTACTTCTAAAATCTTGCTTCGATCTTAAATCTGCTCCGGCATTATCCCAGCCGTATGAAGCAATTCGTAATGTTTTAAAATCGCGTCTAATCGGGTAGAAATCTTATTGTATTTCGCTTGTAATAAAGCGTTATCCGCATCGACCATTTCAGTTATTAAAACCAATTGATTTAAATATTTCAGCTTTACAATTCGGTAATTTTCATTGGCCAAATCCAACGCTTTGTCTACTACCACAAACTTCTCGAGGATTTCCTGATATTGCGTATGCTCTTTAAACAGCTTATCCTGAATTTCATCCTTGATAATTTCGCTTTGCATTTTTTGCCATTCGATTTGCGTAGTTGCCTGTTCTACTTTGGTTTTATTTTTATATAAAGCCGAAAGATCAAAATGCGCTTCGATACCAATTTGTCCTAAAGTGTACAAATACGGATTTGGCGGAAAGAATTTGTAGTTAGGATAATAAAAACCATAGTTACCAAAAAAGTTTACCGTAGGCAGATAATTTCCTTTTACCAGTTTTAGTTCCGTTTTTTTGATGTTTAATTCCTGGCTTGCTATTCGCATTTCTTCATTATTGAAAGCTTTATTCAAATAAAAGTCATACGGATCTAAACCTTTCATTTCATCCATATTCGCCGTAGTATCGATTGCGACTTCTTCGTTTTCAGGAATCTGAATCAAAGTCTTTAAATCATGCAAAGCGATTTTTATATTCTTAGAATTCGTCAATGAACTTAATTCACGATCCGAAAGTTGTAACTCAGCTCTAATAACTTCGTTTTTGGTTACCGTTCCGTGTTTTTGCAAAGACTGCACTTCTTTCAATCGGCTTTTTTCTTCTTTGATGTTTTCTTCGAAAATTTTTTGAAGTTCCATCATTTTATAAATCGCCAGATAATTTGCCACAACTTCGAGCTCGATATCATTTTCAGTCTTTTCGCTTTTTATTTTAGCGATTTCATTTTCCTGATTAGCAATCTTAATAGCATTATTGATCTTATTCCCTGCATAAATTGGCATTTTAAAAGTAGAGTTAACCTCATAAATTTCAGGAATTGCTTTGGTGACTTCTTTATCTTTCAGAAAACCACTTCCTTTGAATTCCGTAATATTGGTAATTCTGGAATACACACCGTTTAATTCGATATCCGGCAAACGGAGTTCTTTTCTTTCTTTGATGTTTTGCTCTGAGAGCGTTGTCTCTAATTGAGATCTAAGGATTTTTTTATTGTTTTCTTTGGCCAGTTTCACTGCTTCGCTTAACGAAACCGAATGAATTTCCTGAGCTTGTAAATTACTGAATGTTAATACGATTAGAAATATCAACATGATTTTGAGAAAACAATCTTCTGTAGAATTTGTTGTTTTAAGGAACATGAATGTATAAAAATTTTAGTACTGCAAAGTTCCTTCATTTTTTCGTTGACTGATAATTCTAAAAAGTCAATATCATATTCATTTCGGACAAATGTTAAAATTTTATTTCCCGAAAACGATATATTAAAATATTGAAAAACAATACGTTGTGAAAAATTATACAAATTGGGGTTTCACGCAGATTTAAAAAGATTAAAGCTAATTTTGCAGATATTATAATAATAAACCCGTCTGAATCTGTTTAAATCAGTAAAATCCGTGGGCAAAAAAGCTTTCTATTTAGTTCTCAGGATATCTTCTCCATTTAAGTAATCAGAAGGTCTTTGTCCGAGGAATTTAAAGAAAGTATTACTAAACGTCGGCACGCTGCTGTAACCAACTTCCTGAGCTACCTCTTTTACGGAAAGTTTTCTTTCTAATAAGAGTTCAATCGCTTTTAATATTCTTCGAATGGTATAATATTGAATAAAAGACATATTAAGGTCTTTTTGAAATAAGCGATACAAAGAGCGTTCGCTATAGCCAAATTGATGCGCAACCTCAGCAAATAAAATGGTTTCTCCCAGATTATTTTCAATATGGCGTAAAATTTTACTCAAACGCGGATCTTTTGGTTGTGGTAATTCTAAAGGTAAATTGGTCAGACAAATTTGAGGTAATATTGCCTTGATCGCTTTTGCAATCGCAAAATTCGGACTTCCTTTTTTAAGATCGCCATTCCACCTATTGGTAAAAAGCATCATTTGCAACAATAAATTATTGACCGGATAAATACCTTCTACTTTATAAAAATCATCTTCGTCTTTTTCAACCGGAAAATATAAATTCCGCATGGTCACACTTTCAGATTTTGGTTCGATGCTGTGCGCAACACCACTAGGAATCCAGATAAAATGTCTTGCTGGCAAAAAATACGTTTTGGTTTCTGTTGTTACAAAAACCACATCGCCTTCAGCATACAACAATTGTGCTTTGTCATGTTTATGTGTAGGCACAAACAATTCTCCCATTAAATCATGGTGACAATAAATGCTTTTTTTGTCGGCATCTACTTTTTTGATGTAATATTTATCTAGTTTCTGACCGGAATGTTCCATTGAAGCAATTGAATATCTTTCGATATATAAATGTAGGGAAATTTAAATTCCAAAATTTTAAAAAATTCCAAAACTGGATTGTGCAGATTTAACCGCAAAGATTCTGTGTTGATTTCCAAATTTAAATCTTAATTTTTATTAGTTTTGCTTTTCAAGACAGTCATTGAGCTAGTCTCTATAGCG
>NZ_CADCSU010000086.1 GCF_902804475.1 Flavobacterium bizetiae | reverse complement strand
ACTGAAGTTGCACCTGTTTTTGCAATAGAATGATTTGCTATTTTATTTTTTTACAAATAGTAATTTTTGGAAATAATTGACAGTAGTCTTTAATTAGTTATAAAAACATAGAGGTAACTACTTAAAACATGAGATGAATAGAACAAGTAGGAAGAATCGATAAAGATTACGCAAAATACATACTTTGAATAAAATTTATTGAAGCGAATGGAAATTGGTTCATAAACTTTGATAAAGTTTACCTAAAACCTGCTCATTTTTTTGAGCAGGTTTTTTTTGCTTGATTTTTAAGTAATACTTTTCTTTCTTTATTTAAAATTATACTTTTGATTTTTAATTATTTTAATAATAAATGATAACTGAAGTTTTAAAAAATTTAGCATACCTATATTATCCTAAAAATATATGTCCATGGAATCAAAAGGAGGTATATCTGGAAACTGTCGAGTATAAAAGATTAGAGAAAGTAATAGATTTTTTTAATGCTGATGAAAACCAGAAATTAAGAAATACTATAAAGATAGAGTTTGAGAAAGATTTAGTTCTAAAGGATTTTCAGGATTTTTCAAGACTAGATTCGCAAGATCGATGCTACACATTTTTTTTGGGTATTGTTGAAGGAGGAGAATTTTGTTCTATTACTTTACATTTAAGTATTCTGATTCCTTACTATGTGATTGAGACTATAATTCATAAAGAACAAATGATTATTCCTAGATCAAAAATTGAAGAATTGGAAAAAGAAAATATTGATCGAAGAAAAATTAAAGATTTGGTTTTAGAGATAGAGAATATAGTTGAAAAGAAACTATTGTACTCCAAATTTCCTAAAGAAATATTGACTGATAAATTTGAGGATATTAGTTTTCAAGATTCATATTTGGGTGAATTTAGAATGTTTAATGCTTTTTTTAACAATCGAGTTATTCAGCAAGATGAAAATTAAAATTCAAAATTTTTTAATCTTAGTATCATTGTTCTTTGCTTTTGGGTTTTCTTGTAGTAAAGAAAATAAAGCAGTTGTTTCTATAAATAGACAAAAAAGTGAAATAATTTTAGAAGAAAAACCCCGTATTGACATAGATTATAGTGCATTTTACAAAGAAGCACAGCAATATTGCAAACGTAATAATCTCAATCAGGATACATTTTTCTTAATAGATTTAGGTGTGCATTCCGGTCTTAAGCGATTTTTTGTTTATGACTTTAAGAAAAATAAAATAGTACAATCCTATATGGTAAGTCATGGTTGCGGCGATAATAGCTGGGGCGCAACGATGTCTAAAGATAACGCACCAATAAGTAACGAATTCGATTCGCACTGTTCCTCGATAGGTAAATTTATTATTCTGGATCGCGGCGTAAGCCAATGGGGAATAAAGGTAAATTATGTCTTGCAGGGAAAAGATAAAACAAATTCGCATGCCAGAAGCAGGGCAATAGTTTTGCATTCCTGGGAAGCCATTTCAAATCACGAAGTTTATCCTCAGGGAACTCCGGAAGGCTGGGGCTGTCCCGCAGTATCTAATGAAAGCATGAGAGAAATTGACAAGCTTCTCAAAGAAAATAAAAAAGTCCTAATGTGGATTATTAAGTCCTAAGTTTGGTTTAAACTCCCCAACCTGATCTTCTTTAAAAAATAAAATGTCTTGCATAGCCCTGATCGAAACGGCATCCTTTTGTGCTCGCCCCTGCGGGCACAAAAGATATAGTGTAGAGCAGGACAAAAGGTCTTTTGAAAATTAAACTTCTGCTCCTTAAAAAAATTACTGCACCCTAAATTTCTCGCGATATTCAATTGGTTTCATGCCTACCATTTTAAAAAATACTTTTCTAAAAGCTTTAGGGTCATTGTAACCCGTTTTTTCGATAATTTCAGAGATCGAAAGCTGGGTTTGCTCCAGATATTTTTTAGAGCTCTCAACTCTAATGTTCTGTAAATATTCAATTGGCGGAATTCCCGTAACTTGTTTGAATCGGCGTGTCATGTTTCGGGCACTCGTTGGAATATCTTTTGTAATCTCTTCCAGTTTTTCGATCGTACTATACTGACTTTCTATTTTTTGCTGCAACATCGCAACCAAAGTGTCATTATGCAAATGGTTGGGTCTAAAAGTGCTAAAATAGCTTTGTTTGTACCGGTTTAAGTCGATCGAGAAAATTTTGGCAATTTGTACGGCAATTTCATTTCCGCAATATTTCTGAACCAGTAAAATCAATAAATGAAATGTTGAGGTCGAACCACCGCTCGTATATAAACTGCCATCGGCTGTCAAGGTTTCTTCGGCTTTAAGTTTCACTAACGGAAAAGCTTTTGTAAAAGCACTGCAGGCATCGACATGAGTTGTGGCCAGTTTTTCGTTTAATAATCCTGAAGCGGCAAACAAAAATGCCCCAGTACAAAAACTGGCCAATTCAGCTCCGGATTGATGCTGTTTTTTAAGCCACGGAATAAAATTCTTGTTTTTTGCAATCATTTCACTCATATTATCTGTGGTAAAAGCCGGAATTAAAATGAGATCTAAAACTTCATTAGATGTTTCGATAGCATTAATTTCATACCCAAATAATCGTTCCTGATTGATTTGCTCCGTCAACTGAAAAACCATAATTTCAAAAGGTTTTTTGTTTTCTTCCGAAAGTTTATTGGCCGTTTCAAACACTTCTAAAATGGCAGCAATACTTAATAATTTATAGTCGTGTGGTACAAGTAAACCTACTTTCTTGCTCATGATTTTGTGGTTTTTGCAAAGTTAACTTCTTTACAAAAGTAATTATTTTGTCTTAAATGCCCCTAAAGTTGACTTTTAATGTATCGTAAAGGTTTTGCTAAAATTTTAAATTTGCTTTAAATAATTTGTAATTTTATAAAAAAGGAACTTTAATTTTAATAAATAAACAATGATAACAGTACAGAATACGATTCATGCATCGATAGATAAAGTTTGGGATTTCTGGACCTTACCTGAACATATTAAAAAATGGAATATTGCAATAGACGACTGGTTTACTCAGGAAGTAGACAATGATTTGAGCGAAGGAGGAAAATTCAAATATAAAATGAGTAAAAAAGACGGAAGCCTGAGTTTTGATTTTGAGGGAATATATACTAAAGTCGAAAATTTGTCATTAATAGAATATAGGCTTGATGATAACAGAACCGGAAAAGTAAGTTTTGAACACAACGGAAATACAGTAAAAATCACAGAAACTTTCGAACCTACAAAACAAGATTCTGAAAGTATGCAGGAAAAATGGTGTCAGACCGTTATAGATAATTTAAAAAAATACGTCGAAAATAATTAATTCAAATAATAAATAAAAAAACCAATGATAACAGTACAAAGCACAATTAATGCATCGATAGATAAGGTTTGGGAATTTTGGACACAACCTGAACATATTAAAAACTGGAGTTTCGCTTCGGCAGAATGGCATACGCCTTATGCAGAAAATGATTTAAGAGCAGGCGGAAAATTCAAATCGACTATGGCTGCAAAAGATGGCAGTATGAGTTTTGACTTTGGCGGTGAATATACGCTGGTCGAAAATCATAAAGCGATTGAATATGTATTAGATGACGGAAGAAAAGTCGAGATTACTTTTACCGAAACTCCGGACGGAGTAGAAATCATACAAAGTTTTGACCCTGAAACTCAAAACTCTGAAGAAATGCAACAAGGAGGCTGGAATGCAATCCTGGATAACTTTAAAAGTTACGTAGAGCAAAATTAGTTTTTTTTTTAGAGGTTCAAAGGCACAAAGGGGCAAAGGTTCAAAGTTTTAAAAGCTTTGTGTCTTAGAGTCTTCGCGGCAAAAAAGAACTCCTTAAAATATCTTATATCACTTATATGGTTTAAAACAAAAACAAAAAAAAACAAAAAAATGATGACAAAACAAATATGGTTGAATTTGCCGGTTAAGGATGTGGCAAAAGCTAAAAAATTTTTCTGGAAAATAGGTTTTTCTTTTAATGAACAGCATGATACCCCCAGTTCAACTTGTATGGTGGTAGGTGAATCACATTTTGTTATAATGCTTTTTGAAGAATCACGATTTGCCAGTTTCTCTCAAAATCAATTGACAGATACAGAAACAAGCTCAGAAGTTTTGATTTCTATCAATGCCGTAAGCGTAGCCGAAGTAGATGAATTAGCACAGAAAGTAGAGGAAGCAGGAGGGAAAATTTTTAGCCCGCCTACAGAAACGCAGGGTTGGATGTACGGTTTTGGTTTTGCAGATTTAGACGGTCATCGTTGGAATGTTTTATTTATGGATTTTAGTAAAATGGAATAATCATGGAAACTTTAGAATTTAAAATTAGAATAAAAGCACCTGCCGAAAAAGTTTGGTCGGTTTTGTGGGACGACGAAACCTATAGAAAATGGACAGGAGTTTTTTGTGAAGGATCATACACAATAACCGATTGGAATCAAGGTGATAAAGTGCATTTCATGTCTCCTAGCGGAGAAGGAATGTATAGTATTATCGAAACTAAGATTCCAAATGAATATATGGCTTTTAAACATTTAGGTGAGATAAAAGCCTTTAAGGAAATGCCTATTACCGAAGAAACAAAAAAGTGGAGCGGCGCAATGGAAACTTATCGATTAACTCCAGACGATGAATTTATAGATTTAGTCGCTCAGATTGATACAGTCGAACAGTATATCGAGTATTATAAAGGAGTTTTTCCAAAAGGATTAGAAGTTGTAAAGGAATTATCAGAAACTGGAGAATAGAATAAAGAGAATAGAATAAAGAGAATAGAGGAAAGAAACAAGACAATAGATTGCAACAAACAAAAAACAAAAATATCATGGCAACAACAGTAAACCCTTATTTAATTTTTAACGGAAATTGCGAAGAAGCATTTCTGTTTTACAAATCAGTTTTTGGAGGCGAATTTCCGTATATCGGAAAATTCAAAGACATGCCGGCAGACGAAAATGGCGGTTGTGCTCAGGTATCAGATAAAGATGCCAATAGAGTAATGCACGTTTCATTGCCAATTGGGAACACCATTTTAATGGGAAGTGACAGCAACGAACAATCTGGCGATGTAGCTTTTGGAGGAAACTTTTCAATCTCTATCAATGTCGAAAGCGCAGACGAAGCGGATAGAATCTTCAACGGACTTTCGGCAAACGGAACGATTTTTATGCCTATGAATAAAACTTTCTGGGGCGCTTATTTCGGAATGTTCAAAGATAAATTCGGTGTGAGCTGGATGGTCAATTTCGATGAAATTCAAAAATAATTTTATACCGCCGCGAATTCAGGAATTAGCAATTAAAAATCATGAATTCGCGGTTAAAAAATACTCAACTTGTTACGTTATTTCAATAGTAGCGTATTATTGTTAAATTACTCAATAAAGCACATTCATATGTGCTTTTTCTTTTCAAAAAAACAAACAATATTCTTTTTTATCAACAATAGATTGCCGATTTTTGTCGCTTCTTAAAATCAATAGATACAATGGCAATAGAAGGTAAAGAGATTATTTTATTAAAAGTCTCAGGACATGATAAAATAGGAGTAACAGCAGGTTTAACAGCCGTTTTGGCTACTTACGATGCTAATATTTTAGATATTGGTCAGGCTGATATTCATGACACACTTTCTTTGGGAATTTTGTTCGAAATCGAAGCCGGTTCAAGTTCAGGTCCAGTCTTAAAAGACCTATTGTTCAAAGCCTATGAACTAGGCGTTAAGGTGAAATTTATTCCGATTTCTGTAGAAGATTACGAAACCTGGGTAAAATCACAATCAAAACAACGTTATATCATTAATATTTTAGGAGAGAAACTTGCCGCTTCACAATTGGCCGCAGTGACTAAAATAATGTCAGATCAAAACCTGAATATCGATTCTATTATTCGATTAACAGGCAGGACTTCTATCGTCGAGAAAGAAGAATATCCGCGTTCTTGTATACAATTATCCGTTACAGGCGAAATTGTAAACAAGATTATCATGACAGCAAGTTTCATGGAAATTTCAAGAACCCTGAATGTCGATATTTCGTTTCAGGAAGATAATATTTACCGTCGAAACCGCCGTTTGGTTTGCTTCGATATGGACTCTACTTTAATCCAGACCGAAGTGATCGACGAACTGGCAGAACTAAACGGAGTAGGAGATCAGGTTCGTGCTATTACAGAATCTGCCATGAATGGCGAAATAGATTTCAACGAAAGTTTCAAACAACGTATGGCGTTGCTTGAAGGTTTAAGCGAAGATGTTTTACAAAATGTTGCCATCAATTTGCCTATCACAAAAGGAGCGCATCGTTTGATGAAAGCCTTGAAATATTACGGATATAAAACCGCTATTTTATCCGGAGGATTCACCTATTTTGGAGAATACCTGCAAAAAGAATTGGGTATCGATTACGTTCACGCCAATCAATTAGAAATTAAAGACGGTAAATTAACCGGTAAATATTTAGGCGACATCGTAGACGGTCAAAAGAAAGCCGAATACCTAAAAGCCATCGCAGAAAAAGAAGGAATCCACATCAATCAAACTATTGCAGTAGGTGACGGAGCCAACGATTTGCCAATGCTAAACTTAGCTGGTTTAGGAATCGCTTTTCACGCAAAACCAAAAGTAAAAGAAAGCGCTTCAACCTCTATATCAAGTTTAGGTCTTGATGGAGTTTTATACCTTTTAGGATATCACGACAGGTATATCGATATGATGTAATACTAGTTTATCACCCTGAGAGATTCCAAGGCTTTGGGAGAAAGGCTTTTATGTTGGAAAGGGCTTCGACTTCGCTCAGCCTGACAATCGAAATAAAAATAAAAAACCTTAGTTTTCAATAAAGACTAAGGTTTTTTTATGAGCATATCTTTCAGGTTAATCCATTATATATCAAAAGTAAAATCTACTTTTGTTCTAACATGATATCCTTCGTGTTCTCCACAAAGCCATTTAGGAGATTTTTCTAGTATTTTCTTAAGTGACTTTTCTATTTTGATTCCAGTGTCTTTTATAATCTTAACATCTGTTATCGACCCATCCATCTCAACAATAAAACTTGTTTGAATTTGCCCTTTGCTTTTATCAATATCGGACTTTTTTAAATTTTCTTTTATGTATTCAATAAACTTTTCCTTTCCACCAGGAAATTCAGGTTTTACTTGAACTGTTTCAAAATCATAAAGTTCTTTTTGAATTGGACTTAATGGTTCAATATTTTGTGATATTAGATTTTGCGTAAATATGATGAAAAGAAATAAAATGTATTTTTTCATTTTTGTTTTTAAAATAGGTCAATTATTTAAGGTTATTGTTTGAAATTACATTTCCTTCAATTGCTCCAAATAATCCCGCTGATTCGAAAGTCTCGGAATTTTATGTTGTCCGCCAAGTTTATCACGTTCCTTTAACCAATCATAAAATAAGTTTTCACGCGCTACATTGATCACTAGAGGATTCAATGTCATATTGTTGTGGCGTTTCGCTTCGTAATCAGAATTTAAAGTTTGTAAAGTTTCATCCAGAACTTTCTGGAAAAGTCCAACATCAGCAGGTTTTTTCTTGAATTCGATCATCCATTCGTGAGCGCCTTTTTCTTTGTCCTGCATAAAAATAGGAGCAACGGTATAATCGATAACTTCAGTTTGTGTAACCTGACACGCTTTGGCAATTGCCTGATCGGTATTCTCGACCATCAACTCTTCCCCAAAAACATTAATATGATGTTTAGTTCTTCCTGTAACACGAATTCTGTACGGATTTAAAGAGGTAAAACGAACCGTATCGCCAATTAAATAACGCCATAAACCAGAATTGGTTGTAATAACAATCGCATAATTTTTATTAAGTTCAACATCAGCCAAACGAATTACTTTTTGTTCCGGAGTACCAAAAGTATCCATCGAAATAAATTCGTAGAAAATGCCATAATCCAGCATCAACAACAAATCGCTCGAATTGTTTAAATCCTGAATGGCAAAGAAGCCTTCAGAAGCATTGTATATCTCGTAATATTTAAAATCTTTGCTAGGTAAAATTTTCTTGTATTGCTCTTTATAAGGAGAAAAACTCACACCTCCGTGAAAGTAAACTTCCAGATTCGGCCAAAGCTCTAATAAGCTTTGTTTCCCGGTATTTTCTAAAACCTTATTCATTAAAACCAACATCCATGAAGGAACGCCCGCAAAACTCGTTACATTTTCATTTTTTGTCTCGTTGATGATCGCAGCAATTTTAGCTTCCCACTCACTCATCAATGACGTTTTACTGCTTGGCGTACTGCTAAATTCAGCCCAGATAGGCATATTCTCGATCAAAATAGCCGATAAATCTCCAAAGAAAGTATTGTTGTTCTCATAGATCTGAGAACTTCCGCCCAAGCGAAGACTTTTTCCTAAAAACAATTCCGAGTCTTCGTTGTTGTTCAGATACAAACAAAGCAAATCTTTACTTCCTTTATAATGACAATCTTCAAGCGCTTCGTTACTTACCGGAATAAATTTGCTTTTAGCATTCGTCGTTCCGCTCGATTTGGCAAACCATTTTATGGGAGTTTCCCAAAAAACACCCTGCTCGCCCTGACGTGTACGTTCTATTAAAGGTTGCAGTTCTTCATAAGTTGCAATAGGAACCCTTTCGGCAAAAGTCGCATACGACGTTATCGATTCAAAATCATATTTCTTACCTATAATCGTGTTCTCAGATGCCGTCAATAAATTATGCAAAAGTTCCTCCTGAACCTCATTGGGATATTTTAGAAAAAGTTCTATTTGATGTATCCTTTGTTTCAGGACCCATGAGGCAAACGAATTGATTATTGATAAGGGCATGAGTGAAATTTAGATTTTAAATTGCTGATTTTAGATTTTGAATTTTCTCTTAACGCGAAAATCAAAAAATATAAAATTTGAATATCGATCGACAAATACTAACTTTGCCGTTGTATCAAAAATAGTGTTTTTTTGTAAAAAACAGTTCTATAAAAGTAAAGATTCCAACCGACAATTGGAATTTTAACAAATAAAAGTTCACAATACAGGGCAAATCTAATATCTGAAATCTACAATCTAAAATTCTTATGACATATCAAGGAGTACTTACCAAAATGCAAACTGAACTAGGCAACCCAATTCAATATTATTTGGTTTTCGAGGATAGTTTTCTAAACATGAACCAACTTTTAGATAAAGAGATTGAGATTAATTTTGCAGGTTATGAATGCTTGAATTGTCATAAAAAGAAAAAAATATTCCGTCAGGGTTTTTGCTACGATTGTTTTTACTCCAGTCCTGCAGTGGGCGACTGGATCATGAGACCGGAATTAAGCACAGCACATTTAGGAATCGCAGATCGTGATCTTGAGTACGAACAAAAAGTACAATTGCAACCTCATGTTGTTTATCTGGCTTTGGCAAGTGAAGTAAAAGTAGGTGTAACACGTAAAACTCAGGTTCCAACCCGTTGGATCGATCAGGGCGCGACTCAGGCAATTGCCATTGTTGAGGTTCCTAATCGATATTTGGCCGGAATTACAGAGGTCGCTTTAAAAGATCATTATACGGATAAAACCAATTGGAGAAAAATGCTTCAAAATACAAGTGGAAGTTTTGACCTTCTTGCCGAAAAAGTAAAAGTCGAAAGCTTAATTCCTGATGAAGCAAAAGAGTATTTTTATTCTCAAAAAAATGATCTTTACGAACTGCATTATCCCGTTTTAAATTATCCGGCAAAAGTAGCCAGTTTAAACCTGGATAAAACTCCATCTTTTCAGGGAAAATTAGTAGGAATAAAAGGCCAGTACTTAATTTTTGATAACGGAACTGTTTTTAATGTTCGCAGTTCAGAAGGTTATGTTGTTACTATTAACGTATAGGTTAATTGGCATCTCATCGTAATTTATAGGCTAACTGTCTATTATATAGTTATTTATAAAATAATTTTCGTATTTTTAAATTGCTTTCAAGTAGCTGAGTATGTGAATGTTGATACATTTGCTTACAATTTTGTAATAATTGCTTATTGAAAGAATTTAATTTTAAAAAATAAAAGAGCTTAGTTTTAAACTAGTGCAATTGCTCTGTTTTTTTTTAAAATTAAATGAAGATTTAATAATTCTTAAATTATTTATGAGATGGGTATGTTCGGCAAAATAAATGTTTTTAGACGCAGCTTAATGCGCAATCTTACTAAGAATATTGGAAAAGCAAGATCACAGGAAGATATTATTTTAGTGGACAAAAATGATATAAAAAAAATCCTGATCTGCAGACCCAATGGAAGATTAGGAAACTTATTATTGATTACACCTCTCGTTCAGGAAGTAACTGAAATATTTCCAAATTGTAAAGTCGATTTGTTTGTTAAGGGAACGTTAGCTCCCATTATTTTCGAAAATTACGATAATATTGATAAAATCATCGACTTGCCTAAAAAGCCCTTCAAAAATTTATTGAAATATCTGAATGTCTGGATTTCAATAAAAAAACAAAATTATGATATTGCGATCAACGTAGATCAAAATTCTTCTTCTGGCCGTCTGGCCGTTCAGTTTTCAAATGCAAAGTATAAATTTTTTGGTGATGCAAATGAAGAAACCCAATTGGTAAAAAACGATTACGAACACATTGCCAAATATCCTGTTTATAATTTCCGAAATTATCTGACCAAACTTAGATTTCCTAAAAGAAATAAGATAATAGCGCCTTTAGATCTGAAATTAACTTCATCTGAAATTACCGAAGGAAAGAGGATCTTAAACGATTTGTTCCATAATGAAAAAAGAACCATTTGTATATTTACGTATGCAACAGGCGAAAAATGTTTATCAGAAGAATGGTGGGGAAGATTTTACACACAGCTTAAAGAAGAATATAAAAACTATAATATTATTGAAATCCTGCCTGTAGAAAACGTTTCGCAAATTGCTTTCAAAGCGCCTACATTTTACAGTAAAGATATTCGCGAAATAGGTTCTGTGATTGCCAATGCCGATTTGTTTATTGGTGCCGATAGCGGAATTATGCATTTGGCCAGTGCCGTACAAACGCCAACAATAGGATTATTTTCTGTTTCGAAGATCAAGAAATACGAACCTTACGACAATTCAAGTATCGGAATAGATGTCAAATTATATACTAAAAAAGATTATATCAAAATAATCAATTTTATTTTGAATGACGGAAAAATAAAGACTTATTCAAAAGCGATATAAAAAAGTTTAAAGCAAAAAAAAGAGGCATTCTATATAGAATGCCTCTTTTTTTGTATAAGTTTTGGTTTTATTTTTTCTTGAATAAACCATTAATCAAATCGCTGGCTTTTTTAGTAACCTCTTGCGTTTTCTGTTCTTTTTCTGTTTTTGCAGCCTGTGTGGTATCTTTTGCTTTTGTATTCTTATTGATTAAATCAGTAAGAGCCGAAGTACCTTTTTGAGTCAGTTTTTCTTTCTGTTGGTTTACCAGTTGAGTGGTTAAACTCGTAACAGCTGTTTTCATATCTGTAGAAACTTTTGGGTTAGAAAAGTTACCTGTAATCAAAGCATTTATCGGGATGTTTTGCAGTTTTGCAGCATCAGCCGGTGACATTTTAGCAATAAAAGCGTTGGCCTCAGTTCCTAAATATTTTGCAGGAACGTCTAACTTTAAGTTGTAATTCATGGTTTGATCAAAACCGTGAGTTCCGCCAACAGTAACTTTAATATCCTGGTATTTAATATCAAATGGTTTTACGTTTACCTTTCCGTTTTCGAAAGTTAAAGCCGCTTTAATATCATTCAAATTCACCTTATTCATATCAATGAATTTAATGTTTGAAGTCAAAGCATTTAATACCGTCGAATTTTTGGCGTTTACGGTTGTGGAAAGCAATTGACCAATTAAATCTCCTGAAATCGATTTTAAGTCCGGAGTCAATTCATTAGCATCTAAATTTCCGTTTAATTTCACCGTAGAATTTAATTTTCCGTTGATGATTCCTGCAATTGGAGCAATTTTTTTCATCATATCTAATTGCGTAAAAGTCTGCGCAATATCGACCTGATTAAATCCTAAGTTCATATCAAAAGTAGGTACTTTTGCTTTTGTAGAAACAGTTCCTGTTAAACCAATTGTTCCTCCAAAAATCGATGTTTTAAAGTTTTCTAAAGTTGCTTTTTCATCCTTAACAATCAATTTTCCTGAAACGTCTTTTAGTTTTAAATTATCATATAAAACTGTCGTTGCTTTGGCATTTATAGTACAGTTTAAAAAAGCAGGAATCTTCATCGCTTCAGCAGGTTTTGCTGTTGTTGGTTTCTTTTCTCCTTCTTTTTCGGTTGCAGTTCCGGTTTTAGCAGGTTCTCCTGCAGTCATAAAATCATCAACCGCCAATTGGTTAGAGCTCATATTAAAGTTTCCTCTTAGTTCTTGCTTTTTAAACATAAAACCATAGAAATTTTCTAAAACTCCATTGATGCTTAAATCACTTTTTCCGGTTGTAGCATCAAATTTCTTTAAGTTAATAGTACTCGGATTAAATTCAACCAAAGCCGTACTAATATTCATTGATTTGTTATTCTCATCAGTATATTTAAATCCTGACAAACTCATTGTTCCGGCATTTTTTATGTTTTGATATTGGCTTTTTTCTACAGATGCCATATCAAATTGTGTCGTTACATCGGCTTTTAAAATACCCGCAAGAGGTTTGTCCATTTTTATTGGATACGCTTTTGATAGATTAGCTAAATTGATGGTTCCTTTTAAAGCCGCATCTACAAAAGGATTCACGGTTATGTTTTTGATATTTGCTTTAGCATTAAAAACATCCTGATCGATTCTAAAAGATAGCTTGTCTAAATTGACGTAAGTATCGTTTAAGATTCCGGTTTCATTGATGATTTTAGTGTCAATTACAATATTCTGAACTGATTTTGGTAAATTAGGATATTGAAAAGAAGCATTGTTAGAAGCGATTGCAATATTAAATTTAGGAACAGTAGTCTCTGTTAATTGTCCTTTTGCAAAACCAACAACCGTAAAATCTCCGGTAGTTTTTACACCATCAAGGCTGGAAGCGTAAGCAGATGGAATTAATCCTAGGAAATTGGTAAACGATGAGGTTGGTGTTTTAAACTTTAAATCATAAACCTGACCAGCATCAACCATTTGGATAAATCCGTCAAATTCCAGAGGCAATTGGTTGATTAAAGCTTTGTTTTCTTTAAAAGTATATTTACTTTGTTCTAAATCAATTCCTAAAACAGCATCTAAAGTCAGTTTTACATTTTTCATGTAATTGATTTTATCCATGTCCAAGGAAACTTTAGCCGTAGATTTTGTGGTTAAATCTAATTTTGAATTGGTAAAATCTCCGGTTCCTTCGTGGTTCAGACTATCAATCACCATTTTTATTTTAGAACCCTGATCGATATATCTAAAAGTAAAATTCTCGATTTTGTAATTCTGAATTTTTAACGAAAGCGGTTTGCTTGCTTCGTCTGTTTTGGTTTCCTTTTTGTCTTTTAGTGCAATATCAAAGTTACCAACACCATCTTTATTAAAAATAATATTGATTAAACCATTTGTAGAGCTTATTCCCTGAATGCTTAAAGGTTCGTTTTCTCCTTTAAAAAGTTCCTTAATGCTCATTTTTAAATTCAATTGTCCAAGCGAAACCAAAGTATCACCTTCAAAAGGTGCTTTATTGATAATGACCAGTTTTTCTATCCCTACAGTTGCGTTCGGAAAGTTTTTAAACAAACTTAAATCAGCATCAGCAAAACTTACTTTAGCATCAACACTTTCGTTGATAGCATCAGCAATTTTAGCTTTTATTTGATCTTTAAAGAAATACGGAATGGTAAATAATGCAGCGACAATCACCACGAGAACAATGGCAGTAATTTTTAAAATTTTCTTTAACATATATAAATAGATTTGAGAGTTTAATTGATAATGGACTCCTTGCAAAAATAGTTTTTTTTGAATGAGTTCATAATAAAGTTTTTGTAAAATATAAGAATATACTTAAGTATTTGTTAAAAATAAAAATCCGTCTGAATATAGATTCAAACGGATTTTTTATGGTTTTATGATTTAGACTATTTTTTAATAAAAGAAATAATCTTATCGGTCATAATTGTCGAAATGGGCAAGGTTTCATTATTGTAACTTTCCATATTGGCCTTAGTGTCACCGTCGATGGTTTTCATGACATGATTCATTTTATCGACAATCAATAACTCGGCGGTTTTATTAGCTTCAGCTAAAAGTTCAGCATCTTTTACTGTAACTTGTAAATCCTTGTTTCCTTGCAGAATTAAAATAGGAATTTTTAAAGCTTTAATTTCTAACTGAGGATTATATTTAAACCAGGAAATTAAATAAGGCTGAATACTTGGTCTAAAAAGTGAATTAAGCATTGGATCTATTTTTTGTGCATAGTGTCCGCTTTTTAAACTATCAATAATAGGGAAAGTCATTTCCTCTAATTGTTTGTTGGCTTTAGAAGCTATTTGTGCTTTTATTAATTTATCAGCAGATTCTCCCGGACCTGCAATAGAAATAAACTTGTTTGCTTTTGCTGCGGCAATCATACCTATTAAAGAGCCTTCGCTATGACCTATAACAATTACTTCAGAAAAACGTCTGTCTTGTTTTAATAAGTTAATCCAGCTTTTGGCGTCTTGTGTGTAATTTTCAAATACCAAAGTTTGCTCTGTAACAGCAGAACCTTTGCTTTCGCCAATTCCTCTTTTATCATATCGTAAAGATGCAATTCCGTTTTTTGCCAAAGCTTCAGCAAGCATCTTTAACGAATTGTTTTTCATCGTCGGAATATTTCCGTTTCTGTCTGTTGGTCCTGAACCCGAAATGATCAAAGCCACCGGATATTTTGTTGTTAAATCGGGAGTTGTAAGCGTACCAAAAATCTGATCGATATTGATCTTTAAAATTAAAGGAGATTCTTTAAACGTAATTTCTTTTTTATTCTGGGCATTCGCAACACTCAAAAATAAAAAGGCCGCAAGAGCAAATAATTTTTTCATTTTGAAATGTAATTATTTAATGTTTAATCCAAAAGGAAGCATTGCCTGAACTCCTTTTTGCTTTTGAAGTCTTTTTACCTGCTCGATAAGCATATAATTCTCTTCGCCAATTTCTTCTTTTATAAACGCTTCTTTTGATTGTGCAAAAGGTAAGTTAGAAAGTAAATCATTGAAAGTTTTCTCGTATTCAGGATAGTTTTGTGTGCTATATGATTTTACTTTAGCAATTCTTGCTGCTTCGGCAATTGCATCATTTAAACCTCCAATTTTATCGACCAAACCAATTTTTAAAGCCTCAGATCCTGACCAAACACGTCCTTGTGCAATTGCATCAACTTGTGCAAAAGTCATTTTTCTGCCTTCGGCAACATGTGTTACAAAGGTGTTGTAAATGTGCTCAACTCCTTCAAGAGTAAAAGCTTTAAACTTTTCGTCAACCGGAACAAACGGACTGTAGTTGGCTGAGTTTTCGTGGGTTTTTACCTGCTCTGTATTAATTCCTAATTTATTGGCTAATGGACTAAAGTTAGGTAAGATGCCAAAAACACCAATAGAACCTGTAATAGTATTGCTTTCTGCAAAAATTGTGTTGGCATTACAAGCAATATAATATCCTCCTGAAGCAGCATAATTTCCCATAGAAACTACAACAGGTTTTACTTTTTTGGTAATTTCAATTTCTCTCCAGATCAGGTCAGATGTTAAAGCACTTCCTCCTGGGCTGTCAATTCTAAGCACGATAGCTTTTACATCTTCATTTTTGCGGGCTTCCTGAAGCGAACGACGCATAGAACCTTCACCAATCACGGTAACATCTCCTTCGCCGCTTTGTATTTCGCCTTGAGCGTAAATAATAGCAATTTGATCCGTGGCTGTATTCGTTAAAGCTGTCGTAACATTATTTTGAGTATAATCTAAAATCGAAATTTTATTATAATCGTCATCGCCGGTTACTTTCAGCGCTTTTTTTATGGCATTATGGTACACATCTTCATACGCTACAATATCAACTAAATGTTGTGCTTTTGCCATTTCAGGAGTTCTGGCCAACAAACCATTTGCGATTTCGTTTAATTTATCAAGAGGAATGTTTCGGCTTTTTGCAATATCAGTAGAAACGGTTGTCCAGATCGAATTTAAAAGTGCTGTAACTTGTTCTCTGTTGGCATCACTCATTTTATTTTCTAAAAATGGTTCAACAGCGCTTTTATATTTTCCGTGACGAATCACCTCCATATGAATACCTGATTTATCCTGAAAATCTTTAAAGAACATTACTTCAGACGAAAGACCTTTAAAATCTAAATCACCTGCCGGATTGATGTAAACCGTATTGGCAACAGAGTTTAAATAATATTCTTTTTGAGAATATGTATTGGCGTAAGCCCACACAAATTTTCCGGATTTTTTAAAACTTTCAAGTGCGTTTCTTAAATCTTTATATTGGGCTAAACCTAAAGAGGATTCATCATTTAGAATCGAAATTCCTTTGATGTTGTCATCTGTTTTTGCAGCTTCGATGGCATTGATAACATCGGTTAAACCAATTCCTTTTTTATCGGAGAAAACGTTTACCCACGGATCTTTATATTTTCCGGCATAATCGTTTTGAATTTGTTTTAAATTTAATTCTATTACAGAATCACTTTTGACAGAAACAGTATCATCTCCTCCAAAAATAGCTCCAATAAGAATTATTCCAAAAAAGAAGAACATGATAAATACAAAAATACCGACAACTGTGGCAATTACATTTCCTAAAAACTTCATAAGTATATTTTTTTTAATAAGTAGCGAAAAAGGTTGGTTTGTTACAAATGTACTCTAAAAACAAATTATTTCAGATATACGATTTGATCAAATATTTGTGCTTTTCACATTTTTAAAATTCTAAATTAAAGATAGGATATTTTGTAAGATATTGGAGCTTTTATCGCAACTTAAAAGAAATAAAAAATAAGAAATAGTTGGTAACTTCTGATTCTTTGAATCAAATAATGTCGGTAATTCTAAAATAGTTTTAGTTAATTTGCATTTATTATGAAGTCACAGCATCAAGTCGTTTTATCTATAGGGAGTAATCAGGGAAACAGGTTAGCAAACATTGAGAGTTGTATCGATTTGATACATCAGGAAGTAGGAACTGTAATCAGGGTTTCAAAACTATACGAAACCCCCGCCTGGGGTTTTGAAAGCGATGCTTTTTATAATTGTGCTTTGGTTTTGCATACCACTTCATCGGCACAAAAAATACTAAATCAGGTTTTAAAAGTCGAAAAACATTTAGGCAGAATCAGATCGAATCAGGAAGGATATCAATCCCGAATTATCGATATTGATTTAATTGCTTTTGATGACGAAATTATTGATTCTGAAAAATTGAAAATTCCGCATCCTTTAATGCAAAACAGAAATTTTGTTTTGTTGCCGGTTCAGGATTTACAACTCGACTGGAAACATCCTGTTTTTCAGAAATCTATTTCGGAGCTAATTGCTATTTCGCCGGATGACAGCGTTTGTACTGTAGTGCAGGATTTAAAAAATCCGTTGCGTAAAATTGCCTTAGAAACTTATAATTATATTGCTTTTGAAGGAAATATTGGTGCTGGAAAAACGACTTTAGTTCAGAAAATAGCCGAAGATTTTAATGCTAAAACAGTCCTGGAACGTTTTGCAGACAATCCATTTTTACCTAAATTTTATAAAGATCAAAACAGATATGCTTTTCCGTTAGAAATGTCTTTTCTGGCAGACCGTTATCAGCAATTATCAGATGATCTGGCGCAATTTGATTTGTTTAAAGATTTTATCGTAGCCGATTATCATATTTTTAAATCATTGATTTTTGCTAAAATTACTCTGGCAGAAGATGAATACCGTTTGTATCGCAACTTATTCGATATTATTTATAAAGAAATGCCAAAGCCTGATTTGTACGTTTATTTATATCAGAATTCTGAGCGCTTGCTTCAAAACATCAAAAAAAGAGGCAGAACGTACGAACAAAATATCGAAGCAGAATATCTGGATAAAATCAATAATGGTTATCTCGATTATATAAAATCCCAAACCGATTTGAATGTTCTAATCATAGATGTTTCTGATCGCGACTTTGTAAAAAAACACGAAGATTACCTTTTTATTTTAGATGAAATTCAGAAGAAGCTGAGTTAATGTGCCAATTAGATAATTAGAGAATGTGTCAATTAGATAATTCTTGGAACTTTTAATTATCTCATTATATAATTGACAAATTATCTCATTAAAAAATTATCTCTTTAATGAAAAATGACCTTTAAAAACGGGATGGGTGTCATCAATTTTTAAGGCGTACCAATAATCAGAAGCGGGTAGAGGCGTTTTATTGAAAGTGCCGTCCCAACTCATCTGCGGGCCTTTTAATTGTGCTATAAGTTTTCCGTATCGATCAAAAATAGTTATTTCTGCCTGAGGATAATTTTCCATTCCGTCAACTTCCCAAACATCATTAAAAGAGTCATTATTTGGAGTAAAAAATTCCGGAAAAACGAGAACAACAAAATTTAAGGTATCGCCTCCACAGCCATTTTTGCCTTGAGCAAAAGCAGTTCTTAAACCTGCAGGAACATTGTAAAATACATTCGAATCCTGAAAGTTTAATCCATCAACTGAATATTCATAATAATCAGCTTCGTTGGCAAGATAAATAGTAGCTGTTGTACCGTTTACTGTAACCCGTTTAATTACTGGAATTAAATGTTCATCAACAATAATTGTTTTTCTGCTGGTACAACTTTCGGGAGCCGGACTTGTAACGCCAACGGTGTATGTTCCGCTGGCTGTAACGGTGATTATTTGTGCAGTTTCGCCAGTGCTCCATTTATACGTCATTCCTGCAATTCCTGCATCAAGATTAACTTTTTGATACTGACATAAAATTACAGTTTCATCAGTAACAGCGGGAGGGGTGTAAATTACAATGTTTACGGGCGTTCGGGTAGTATTAATACAAGTGCCATTTGAGGCTTCTGCATAATAAGTAGTATTGGATGAAACGGTTGGTGTTGTAAAATTATTTCCGGTATGAATACTATTCCCTCCTATAGAAGATGTAAACCAATTGATCGTGCCAATATTTGAATTAGCTTCAATCGTTACATTTCCTGATCCGCAATTATAAACTGTCGAAGATACTGCAACCGGTGTTGAAGGCGTAATATTTACAGTGGCCACAACTGATTTTCTGTTCAATTCGCAACCGGCATCAACATAATAAGTGGTAGTAATGTTGAGTGTTGGCGTTGTGTACGTATTTCCTGTGGCTAATAAATTTCCTCCCACAGCTGCATCGTACCAACTTATAGTTGAGCCAGCTGTTGGTGTCGCGCTAAAGGTAAAAGTGCCTGAATCACATACCGGACTTGGGTTTGCTGCAGGTGTTGCGACTGGAATCGTAATTTTAGTACTGGCAGCAATTTCTAGCGTTGCTTCGCCGGGCATTCCGCCATATTCTACAACATAACCTTTCGGTTGGTAATTGCCGCTTGTATCTCCGGTATTCGATAAATCATTCCAGGATCCTTTTATTCCAACTCCGGGTTGGGTAATATGGGCATAATCTTCATTCCCCTGATTGTTGGGCTCTCCGGTATTCCAGAAAGCAAAATTTGGAGTTGAACCATTTACGGCTCCATTCCAGAAAACAGTTCCGGCTTCGGGGCCTGTAACCCATTTCCAGACACCTTCGGTTTCCGCATCGCTTCCGCCAATCCATCCTGTTCCTGATGCTTGTTCGCCAATTAATTTGGCTTCATCGGCAGATAAAATAGTCGCGAGGTAACCTTGTAATCCATAATAATTACTGGCTTCAGCAGCTGCTTTTGCTGCGGTCCAGGTAATACCTATGCTGGGAACAAATAAATAATAATGTTGTGTAGAAGGAAGATAATTAGCATTGCCAATGGTAATAGAAAAAGTTTTAATTCCGGAAGCAGTAGCCGAAGAATTAGAGAATACAACATCTTTAATGGCGTCTTCTAAATCAGCATATGAGATATTACCACCTGTGGCGCTAAATATTTTTAATTTTCCGGCAACGGCATCCCAACTCGTTGTAACTGATGGATGTGCCGCAGAATTTGATAGTGCTAATTGATCTGAACCACCAGAGTAACCTGAAGAGATCTGAACATATCCTGCATCAGTTCCCGGTTCTAATGGATCATGGGTAATTAAAATGCTGGTAACAACGTTGATAGTGGTTTGTGGACAGTAAAATTGATCCCCGCTAGCTTTGATTGCCGGAGGAATTATAGCAAGACTTAAATTTGAATTCTTTTTTTTGTTTGGTTTAAGAGTGTCATTCGGTAGCGTTATTAAATCCTTATATAAGAATCTAATTTTCTCCATTGAATAAGATTGTTTGAAGCTTAAAACAAAAAATATTGTGATTATTTTTAAGAAATTGATACTTTTCATTTTATAAAAGTATCAATTTTATAATGATAAAAAAATATATTTAGATTTCTAACATTTAAAGCTTAAATACTCTTGAAAAATAACATTTTACGAAAGTAAATTCTGCTTTTAAATAGTATTTGGCCAGTTTAATTTTTGAAATAAATCCCAAACCACAATCCCTGCACTTACTGCAATATTTAAGGAATGTTTGGTTCCTAATTGAGGAATCTCGATACAGCCATCGCAAATGGCAACTGCTTCCTGAGCAACGCCATAAACCTCGTTACCAAAAACAAGAGCATATTTTTGATTTTTCTCTACTTTAAAATCCTGAAGAAAAACCGAACTTTCGACTTGTTCAATAGCCATTGTTATTACGTTTTCCTTTTTAAGATTTTCAATAACTTCCAATACATTTTCATAATGTTCCCAGGCTACGGTTTCAGTAGCACCAAGAGCTGTTTTGTGAATTTCTTTATTTGGAGGAGTTGCTGTAATACCACACAAGATTATTTTTTCAACCAAAAAAGCATCAGAAGTTCTAAAAACAGATCCAATATTGTGTAAACTACGAATGTCGTCTAGTACTATTATAAGAGGTGTTTTGTCTGATTTTTTAAAATCTTCAATCGATTTTCTGTCCAGTTCGCTATTTTCGAGTTTTCTCATTTGTGTTGTATTCAGGTCATAAAAAAAGCTTCCAAAGATAAGGAAGCTTTTTCGATTTATTTTATTTTGTTTTTCAGATTAGCTTTTTACTGGATCTGGTAAAACTGTACCTTTAATAGTAAGTACTTTTGTTGGTTGTCCTTCAGCGTTAGAAGTTACAGTAACCGTTTTTGTAAAAGCACCAACTCTGTCAGTAGCATATTTTACACCAATAATACCTTTAGCACCCGGAGCGATTGGCTCTTTTGGAGTTGTTGGTACAGTACAACCACAAGATCCTTGTGTATTTGTAATGATTAATGGTTTAGTTCCGTTGTTTACAAAAACAAATTGACGTTGTCCATCAGCATTGTGAGCGATAGTTCCGTAGTCAATAGTTTCTGTTTCAAAAGCCATTCCAGCTCCTTCAATCTTAGCAACTTTGGCAGCTTTAGCTGTTGCTTTTTTAGCTTGAGCGTTAGAAGCAGTAATTCCAACTACAGCTAACATAGCGAATAAAATTATTTTTTTCATCTTTAGAATCTTTGTTTTAATTATGAACAAATCTATAGAAAAATCTAATATGTTAATATAAAATAATCTTAAAATATTTTAATTTTTGATCCACTTCGATATTCCTTTAAAATATTATAAATTCGCTGTCTTAATTTTTCATTTAAAAACACAATAATTTGGCAGCGAAAGAGAAAGTGGTGAAAGAAACACCCTTAATGAAACAGTACAACGAAATCAAGAGAAAATATCCTGATGCATGTCTGCTTTTTAGAGTGGGTGATTTTTATGAAACCTTTGGAGAAGACGCTATTAGAGCATCTAAAATCCTTGGTATTACCTTGACTAAAAGAGGTGCGGGTTCTGAAACCGAAACGGCCCTGGCTGGTTTTCCGCATCATTCTATTAATACGTATTTGCCAAAATTGGTTAAAGCTGGACTTCGTGTAGCGATTTGTGATCAGCTTGAAGATCCAAAAATGACCAAAACTATTGTAAAACGTGGCGTTACTGAGTTGGTAACTCCCGGAGTTTCTTTAAATGATGAGGTTTTACAATCAAAAACAAATAACTTTTTAGCATCTGTTTATTTTGCTAATAAAAATATCGGAGTTTCTTTTCTGGATGTTTCAACCGGAGAGTTTTTAACGGCTCAGGGAAATGCAGAATACATCGATAAATTATTGCAGAATTTTAATCCGAGTGAAATTCTGGTTCCAAAGAATAATAAAGGAGACTTTAAAGCTTCTTTTGGCGAAGATTTCCATACTTTTTATCTGGAAGACTGGATTTATAAAGAAGATTATGCATTAGAAACTTTAACCAAACATTTTCAGACTGTTTCATTGAAAGGTTTCGGAATCGAAGAATTAAAAGAAGGTATTATTGCTTCCGGAGCGATTTTATATTATCTGTCCGAAACACAGCATAATCGTGTGCAGCATATTACCGCGATTCAGCGTATTGCCGAAGATGCTTATGTGTGGATGGATCGTTTTACTATTAGAAACTTAGAATTATACCACAGTTATAACCCAAATGCTGTAACGCTTTTAGATGTTATCGACAGAACGCTTTCGCCAATGGGAGGACGTTTGTTGAAACGTTGGTTGGCTTTACCATTAAAAGATAGTAATAAAATAAAAGGACGTCATGATGTGGTTTCGTATCTGAAAGCAAATTCTGAAGTACTGTATAATATTCAATATCAAATCAAACAAATTTCAGATTTAGAACGTTTGATTTCTAAAATCGCTGCCGGAAAAGTTTCACCGCGCGAAATTGTTTATTTGAAAGAATCTCTGGATGCTATTATTCCGATTAAAACTTTAGCGCTCGCAAGTCCGCAAGAAGCTGTAAAAGTTATTGGAGATAGTTTGCATGCTTGTGATTTGTTGAGAGAAAAAATCAAAACGACTTTAAATCAGGATGCACCCGTTGCGATTGCAAAAGGAAATGCAATTGCAAAAGGTATTAGCGAAGAACTGGATGATTTGCGTGCTATTTCAACTTCAGGAAAAGAATATTTAGAAGGAATAGAAAAAAGAGAATCAGAAAGAACCGGAATTTCTTCTTTGAAAATATCTTTCAATAATGTTTTTGGTTATTATATCGAAGTGAGAAATACACATAAAGATAAAGTGCCAACAGAATGGATTCGTAAACAAACTTTGGTAAACGCCGAGCGTTATATTACAGAAGAATTAAAAGAATACGAAACAAAGATTTTAGGAGCCGAAGAGAAAATTCATAAAATAGAAACAGATCTTTTTGAGCAATTAGTAGCCTGGATTGCTACTTACATCAAGCCTGTTCAGATGAATGCTAATTTGGTGGCGCAATTAGATTGTTTATGCTCATTTACACAGTTGGCGGTAGAGAATTCATATGTGTGTCCTGAAATTGATGAAACTTTTGAGCTTGAAATTAAAAACGGAAGGCACCCGGTTATCGAAAAACAATTGGCGGTTGGAACTCCGTATATTGCCAACGATGTTTATTTAGACAGAGAAACGCAGCAAATTATTATGATTACCGGTCCTAACATGTCCGGTAAGTCGGCTATTTTAAGGCAAACCGCTCTGATTGTATTATTGGCTCAAATGGGAAGTTTTGTTCCGGCTGATAGCGTGAGAATGGGAATTGTAGATAAAATCTTTACCAGAGTAGGAGCATCAGATAATATTTCGATGGGAGAATCTACTTTTATGGTCGAGATGAACGAAACGGCTTCTATCTTGAATAATATCTCTGATCGTAGTTTAGTGCTTTTAGATGAAATTGGAAGAGGAACAAGTACGTATGACGGAATCTCGATTGCCTGGGCTATTGCGGAGTTTTTGCATGAACATCCTGGGAAACCAAAAACGTTGTTTGCAACGCATTATCATGAATTAAATGAAATGACGGAATCTTTGCCAAGAATTCAGAATTATAATGTGGCGGTAAAAGAATTAAAAGATACCGTTCTTTTTATCAGAAAGCTTGTAAAAGGAGGAAGTGCGCATAGTTTTGGAATTCATGTTGCAAAAATGGCGGGAATGCCTCAAATTGTAATTTTGAAAGCGCAAAAGCTATTAAAGAAATTAGAAAAAAATCACTCAAGTGATGCTTTAAACGGAATAAAAGAAGCTGGTGATGAAATGCAAATGAGTTTCTTTAATCTGGATGATCCTTTGTTGGAAGAAATAAAAGAAGAGATCATGAGTCTTGATATAAATGCAATAACACCGGTTGAAGCCTTAATGAAGCTTAATGAGATTAAAAGAATGTTGGTTAAAAAATAATTTCAGATTTAAAGTTTAGGTTATCAGAAAGTTATAAAATAAGTAGATTTTTTTTTCAAAAAAGGCTTGTGTAATTGAATAAATGTCCTAAATTTGCACTCGCAATACAGAACAATTCAGGTATTGTAGTTCTTACAAGAATTTGAAATGCGAAAATAGCTCAGTTGGTAGAGCGCGACCTTGCCAAGGTCGAGGTCGCGGGTTCGAGCCCCGTTTTTCGCTCAATGTCCTATAATGCTCGGATGGTGAAATTGGTAGACACGCTGGACTTAAAATCCAGTGAACAGCAATGTTCGTGCGGGTTCAAGTCCCGCTCTGAGTACTAAAGCCTCTTCTTTTGAAGGGGCTTTTTTTATTGTGTAAACTCACACGGCGTAAAATAAATTTACGAAGTAAATTTATTTTAAAGAATCTAAGAATCTAAGAATCTAAGAATCTAAGAATCTAAGAATCTAAGAATCTAAGAATCTAAGAATCTAAGAATCTAAGAATCTAAGAATCTAAG
>NZ_CADCSU010000085.1 GCF_902804475.1 Flavobacterium bizetiae | reverse complement strand
AACGCTTGCAACGGGTTAAAAAATCCTGTTACAAGCGTTTTTTTAATTCTCTAAAAACCAATCCCAATCAAAATAAGAGGTGTTTTTCAGTGCCCTCATTAATTTAAACGGGACTTTTTTTACTTTTATAAAATGAAGATTACTTCACTTCATATACATTATTTGCAGCTTTTACATCGGCCATTAATCCACTTGGATCTATAGTGATTTTTTTGATCGCTGTTTTGTTTTTATCTATGGTAAAACTGTAGTTTGATTGTCCCCAAGCCCAATCCTCCAAAACTGTTCTTTTTGCGTTCGGATTTGGATTTGGTTTAATGAAATTCATCATTCTTAACGGTATGTAGAAATTTTCAGAAGTTCCATCTGTATATTCGACTGTTAAGTCTATTGGCATTGGCATTCTTCCAATCCTTTCTAAGCTTACGGTTGTTTTTCCTGCATTATCTGCTACATCCTTAATTCCGTAATCAATTGTGTTTGTTGTTTCTGTCCAATCGATTAAATACCAGTCTAACTCAGCTCCGGAAACTCTTTCTGCTGTTCTTTTGATATCATTTGGCGTTGGATGCTTGAATTTGAAATCGTTGAAATATCTTTTTAAAGTGGCATCAACATTTTCTTTACCAATTACGTATTCTAATTGAGATAAAAAGATGCTTCCTTTTATATAAGCCGAAATACTGTAAGGTCTGTTTTCGTCGTAACGATCTCCGTGAGTTCCTTGTGGCTGCTCTTTTCCAGAATTTACTAATTGATAATAAGCAGCATAATTTCCTTTAAAAGGATTTACTTCTTTTTTATCTCCTTTTAATTCATTCAAAGCGCTGTCTTCGATATAAGTGGTAAAACCTTCATCCATCCATGGGTGTTTTGACTCGTTTGAAGCCAAAATGTGCTGAAACCATGAATGTCCTAATTCGTGTGTTGCAGTTCCCAGAATCCCCTGAAGTGTTCCGTTTCCTAACATCAAAGTACACATTGCATACTCCATTCCGCCATCTCCTCCCTGAATAAAGGAGTATTGTTTGTACGGATATGCTCCTACTCTTTGATTGTAATAATCCATTACTTTTACCATTAAAGGCTCTAATTGTTTCCAATTTTCAGTAGTTTTTGGATTGTTTTTGTAAAAGAAATGCAAATCTACATCGTTTGGTCCTTTTACAATATCATGCGTGTATTCTTTGTCTGCTGCCCATGTAAAATCGTGCACATTTGGCGCGATAAAATGCCAGGTTAGCGTTTTCGTTTTCTTTGGATAAACAACTGTTACACCAGCATCTTCGTAACCGTGACCAATTGAATTTTTATCCTGTAAATATCCAGAACCTCCAATAGTGTAGTCTTTATCGATCGTAATTTTTACATCAAAATTACCCCAAACACCGTGAAATTCTCTTGCGATATAAGGATCTGCGTGCCAGCCTTCAAAATCAAATTCGGCTAATTTTGGGTACCATTGTGCCATAGAAAGTTCTACTCCTTCAGAATTATTACGTCCTGAACGACGAATTTGTACCGGAACTTGTCCGTCAAAATCTAAGGTAAAAGTTGTTTTCGAATTAGGTAAAATTGGCTTAGCCAAAGTAACTTCAAGAATTGTTCCTGAAACTCTGGTTTGAGCGGTTACACCATCTTGTTTTAAATTGGTGATTTTTAAAAAACCAATTTCGTTTGGTTTTAAGGTTTCAATTCGGCTTTGTTTTGTTTCCTTTCCATCGGCACCTTTTATTTTGGTTACCATTCTTCCGTCAGGATCTTTTATAGAATGCAAACGTCCGTCCATTTCACTTCCCGGTTGAAATGCATTTGGAAATAAATGGTAAAATACCTTTTTTAAAGTATCAGGAGAATTATTGGTATACACCAATTCTTGTTTTCCTTTGTACTGGTAGTTTTTTACATCCATAGAAACCTCCATTTTATAATCGGCGTGTTGTTGCCAATATGGAGCATTTTGTGCAAATGCCGAGTTTAAACCTAAACTCAAAAAGGAAAGTAGTATAATTTTTCGCATCGTTTTTTCAATAAAAATGGAAGAGTTGCCACTCTTCCATTTGGTTACTATTTTTGTTTTTGTTTTATTTTTTTGACATTTTTTCTGCCATCAATAAAGCATTATAAGCATTTACCATTTTACCGGTTCTTGATGATTCTGCAGAAGAAACTGCTACCGGTTTTTCATCCGGATTTGGATTTTCACCTAAAATTACCATTGAAGGAAGCGCTACTCCGGAATCCATTAAAATTTGTTTTACCTGAGCTGCTTTTAATTTTGGATAGTACGAACGAATTAATGCTGCAACTCCTGCTGCATTTGGAGACGCCATAGAAGTTCCTTGCAAATACTTGTATTTATTATTGGGAACGGTTGCATAAATCTCTTCACCCGGAGCAAAAACGTCAACATTTATTTTTCCGAAATTCGAGAACGGAGCCACTACTGTTTCTCCATATGATTTATTAATTGCACCAATTGTAATCACATTATTTGCAAACTCTTTTACGTTATCTTCAGAATCATTTGGGTAATTAATGTTTTCTTTTTTATCGATATTGTATCCGTCGTTTCCTGCAGCATGTACAATTAAAACATCTTTTTTAGCAGCATATTTTATCGCATCATACACCCACTTTTTGTGCGGAGAAAAACTTTTTCCGAAACTTCCGTTGATTACTTTTGCTCCGTTATCAACCGCATAACGAATAGCCAAAGCGATATCTTTATCGTACTCATCTCCGTCAGGAACTGCTCTAACGGTTAGTATCTCAACATTGTTTGATACACCGTCTCCTCCTAAATCATTACCACGAATTTGTGCAATAATTCCGGCAACGTGAGTTCCGTGTAATGCTTTTTCTTTATCTGGTCCAAAAACTACGTTATTCCCGTAGTGATTGTCTTTTATATCTTCAGGATTATCACCTACGATTTTTCTTCCGTCATATTCTTTGTTCAGATTGTAATTGAACTGATCGTAAACTGACTCTCTGTAATCTTCTAATTCTGATTCAGGATTAAAAGTTGGTCCTGCATTTGTCAAAATTTGAGTCATTATCATTTTACTTCTCGCTACTTTTGGGTCAGTTGAAGTAATTTTGCTCAGATCTTCTAATTTATAGTCTGTTTTATTTAACTCTTTTTTTATAGTATTATGCACATCTATTAAAAAGTCTACTTGTTGTTTGTCTTCTAAAACTTTTTTAGACTTTTCTTCGTATTGTGCCAATGCATTTTTATATTCGGCAGAACCATCATCTCCTTTTTTGACAATACGTGTCATTTCAAGATTTTCATGAACGGCATCTCCAAGAAAGTTCCATCCGTGAACATCATCAATAAATCCGTTTTTATCATCATCGATTCCGTTACCCGGAATTTCTTTAGGATTGGTCCAGATCATTCCCTGTAAATCAGGATGCTCGATATCTACTCCAGAATCTACAATACCTACAATTACTTTTACTCCTTTTTTTCCTTGCAATAATTCGGCGTAAGCCCTATCAACACTCATTCCCGGAATCGAATCTTTAACCAGATCAAGATGACTCCATCTTTTTAATTCGTTTTCGCTAACAGGTGCTTTTTTAACCACTGCCAAAGGAGCGGTAATCATTTCTTTAGTAGAAGAAGTCTGCGCTTGCAAAGTAGCGCTGCAACCTGCAAGTACAAGTAATGCAAAAGTTGATAAAGTATTTATTTTTATAGGACTCATGTATCTATTTTTAATAAAAGTTAAAATATGGGCCTAAATTATGATTTTTTGTTACATAAAACTAACGATTAACACTGTGTTATGATTTTTATTTTAACGTTCAGGCAACCTTAAAACCATATAAAAGGCACACAAACAAGTAATTCTTTAGTTTGAAAGTAAAATTCTTACCTGATTCATTCTTATCAAAAACTGATTGAAAAAAATTAGACTGGTTACGTGTTCCCGTAATAAAATCACGTAGGTAATTTGTACACTTGCGCATGCTAATCATAAATTAAATCTATGAAAACAAAACTACTCTTATTTTTACTATTACTTTCTTTAACCGTTACCGCTCAGACCAATTTGGTACCTAATGGTAATTTCGAAACCTGGTCCTCCTCTTCTCAACCTGACAATTGGATTCGTTTTTTTAGCGGATATGTCTCTCAGAGTACAACTGCCCAAAACGGTAAATCGAGTGTAAACATGATGGTTGCCACCGGAACTTTTAATTATATTAATAGTGAATATTTTGCTGTACAAGCAAACAAAACGTATCGTGTAACCTTGTATCACAGAGCTGTAAAGGGAACATTTTCTTCTATAGATTTAAGTTTATACCACAAACCGAGCACGTTTAAAGAAGAAATAATCAAGAAATCTGATGTTACTTTTTCTACTACAGAATGGAGAAAGATTGAGTTTGAATATACATCGAAAGTTGCGGA
Source organism: Flavobacterium bizetiae (assembly GCF_902804475.1). Classification (GTDB taxonomy): domain Bacteria; phylum Bacteroidota; class Bacteroidia; order Flavobacteriales; family Flavobacteriaceae; genus Flavobacterium; species Flavobacterium bizetiae. Next base: position 34,959 of record NZ_CADCSU010000085.1, on the reverse strand, counting down.
AAATATCGAAGTCGATATCTGGACAAACGGTTCTCTTAATTCTGAAATTTTGATTGATAACGTGTCTGTTGTAGATGTTGCTGATGTGCCAGTACAATATACTTTGATTCCTGATGTTGAGTTTGAAAAAAGTCTAATTGATCAGGGCCTAGATTCCGGAGCAATAGACGGAAAAGTACCTACGTTGAATATAAAGTCTGTTAAAACATTACAATTAAACCCATTAGTTATTTCTAATCTAACAGGTATCCAAGATTTTGAATCATTAGAATCCCTAATTTGCAAAGGTACTGGGATTTCTGGTGCAAATGGAGGCAATGGAAAACTAACAAACCTGGATGTTTCTAAAAATTTAAACTTAAAAACCTTAGATGTTTCTTCCAATCAATTAACCAGTCTCGATGTCTCTAAAAATACTGCTCTAACTTCTTTAAATTTCAGCGCTAATAAAATCCCAATGATCGATCTTACTAATAACGTAAAATTGACCTCTTTGACTTTTAACTACAATCAAATTAAGGATATTGATGTTACAAAAAATATTGCTTTAGAAAATTTAGAATTTACAACTACATTAATATCTGCTATTGATCTGTCTCAAAACACAGCTTTAACTAATTTAAGATGTGTCGATAACCCAGGCATAACATTAATTGATGTATCTCAAAACATTGGTCTAAACTACTTAGAAGTAAGTCGTCTTAAATTGAACGCTCTTGATGTTACAAAAAATATCAATTTACTTGCATTAAATTGTAATTTAAATCAAATAGCTTCTCTTGATGTTTCTAAAAACATTAAGTTGAATTCGTTAAACTGCTCGAACAATCAATTAAAATTTCTTGATGTTTCTAAAAACATTGATTTATCTGTATTAAGTGGTTCTAATAATCAATTAACCTCTCTTGATATTTCTACAAATTTAAATTTGTATAATTTATCTGTTTATTCAAATCAGTTAACAACTCTTGACGTTTCTAAAAACATTAAATTAACCAACGTTATTTGTAACGTAAATAAGTTGACGTCTCTTGATCTATCTAAGAATACTAAATTATCAAATTTCGGATGTGCTACAAATCAATTAAAGAGTTTAAATCTGAAAAATGGTAACAATTCTACAATCAAAGGATATTCTATAATTCTTACCGAAAATCCAGAACTTTCTTGTATTACAGTTGATGATGTTGCCTACGCAAATAAAAACTGGACAGATCAAAAAGACCGTGAAGCTTACTTCTCTTCTTATGATTGTGCAACTATTACACAAATTTCAGATCCTGCATTTGAAGACAAATTAATTGCTATGGGAATTGATACTGACTCCAAAAATGGATTGGTATTAAACTCAAGTATTGCTGCAATAACTTCATTAGACATTTCAAATAGCTCTATTATTAATTTAGAAGGAATCCAAGGATTTAAAGCTCTAACAACTTTAATTGCTTCTGGAAATTTATTAAAAAAAGTAGACCTTTCTAAAAATAGCGCTTTAACAACCTTAAACACTTTAAACAACCCTACATTAAGCTGTATTCAGGTTGCCGATGTTGCTGTTGCTGATACTTGGAATACTACTAAAGATGCTACAACAAATTTTAACTTAGATTGTAATCTTTATACCTTAATTCCAGATTCTAAATTTGAAGACAAACTAATTGCGCTTAATATTGATAAGGATGGGAAAAACGGAAAAGTTAAAACAGAAAGCATTGAATTTATAACATCACTAGATGTTTCTACCGATGATATTACAGACTTAACCGGTATACAAGACTTTAAAAATTTAAAAAAATTATCTTGTAAAGGCACTGGCTCTTTTAATGTTTCAAATGGAAAATTAACAAAACTAGATGTTTCGAAAAACCTAATGTTAACGGAATTAAATTGTTCCTACAATCAATTAACTAATTTAGATGTTTCAAAAAATCTGTCATTAGGGGTATTATACTTAAACAATAATAAACTTACGGAGATAAATTTTTCAGCAAACAAAAACTTAACAACGCTTAATTGTAATAATAATCCAATAACTAAAATTAATACCTCCGAAAATCCTGCATTAGCTTATTTATATTGTACTGATGTTTCTGTGACAAGTCTTAATGTAACAAACAATTTGGCATTAAAGGCTCTTGACTTTGAACGCAACGCTATAACTGATATTGATGTTTCTAAAAATACAGCTTTAGAATTTTTAAATTGCGCCCAAAACCCAATATCTTCCTTGAATCTGACTAATAATAAAAACTTACAGAACCTTAATTGTTCTGGAAGTTATTATCAAACGAATGGAGGATCTGGTAAAATCACCACTTTAAATCTTTACAACAATCCTTTACTTACCTCTTTAGATTGTAGTTCTAATCAATTATCCAAACTTGATTTGAGCTCAAATCCGAAGATTACGATTTTTCGTTGTTACGGGAACATTTTGACCGATTTAGATCTTTCTAAAAATACAGCTTTGACACAAGTAAGTGCTAACAGTAATAGATTAAAAAGCATAAATTTTAAAAATGGAAATAACACCAAAGCAACTACTGTTGAATTCAAATCTAATCCTGGCTTAGATTGTATACAAGTTGATGATGTTAGTTATGCTAATTCTAATTGGAATACTAAAAAAGATGAAACTTCAAATTTCAGTACAGATTGTGCTTATTCAACACTCATTCCGGATCCTAAATTTGAAGATAAACTAATTGCTCTAGGAATTGATTCTGGCGAAAAAGATGGTAAAGTACTCACTAAAAATATCGTAGACCTGACTTCTTTAGATGTTTCAAATGCTCAAATTACTGATTTAACTGGTATTGAATCTTTTATAAATTTAGAATCATTAGCCGCCGATTCAAATAATTTAACAAAAATAAATGTTTCTGAAAATCAAAAATTGGCGAATTTAAATGTTTCAAAAAACCAATTAACGAGATTAAATGTTACCAATAATCTTAGACTTGTAACTGTTTATTGCAGTGATAATTTACTTACGAATCTTGATTTATCAAAAAACTTAAGTTTAATCACGACTTATTGTCCTAACAACAAATTGATTTCGTTAAATTTAAAAAACGGCAACAATACTGCTTCTGATATTTCAGGTATTAAAAACTTTACAAATAATCCAGATTTAAGATGTATCCAGGTAGATAATGAAACAAATGCTAATGCAAAATGGGCATCTTATAAAGATAGTAGTGCTAATTATAGTTCAAATTGTGAATATTCAACAGCAATTCCAGATCCTAAATTTGAAGACAAATTAATTGCTCTTGGAATCGATTCAGGTGAAAAAGATGGTAAAGTAGCTACAGCAAATATTAATGCTATCGTAAAAATAAATTTAGACAATTCAGAAATTAAAAATTTAACCGGGATTCAGGATTTTATCTCTTTAAAAAATTTATCTCTTAGAAATAATCAATTATCAACTTTAGACATTTCTAAAAATACTGAATTGACAAATTTAGATATTTCTGTTAATCAATTAGCAAGTATAGATATTTCTAAAAATACCAATCTAACAAATTTAGATTCCTCTCTTAATCGCCTAACAAATATTGACGTTTCTAAAAACATTAAATTAGGCAGTTTGATTATTACAAATAATGAATTTACAGATTTAAACATTTCTAAGAACACAAATTTAACTTCACTAAACATTAATTATAATAAGATACCAACTATTGATGTTTCGAAAAACTCAGTACTAGCTTCTTTATACGCAGTTAGTAACAAAATGGAAAGTCTAAACATTTCAAACAATAAATATTTAACTGTATTAGATATAGCATCTAACCAAATATCAAGTTTGGATGTTTCACAAAATCCCCTTTTACAAGTTATAAAAGTATCTCAAAATATTTTAAAAACATTTGATGTATCTCAAAATCCAGCTTTAAATTTTTTAACTGTAAATAATAACCAGTTAACAAACCTTAATTTAAAAAATGGTAAAAACACATTTTTAACAAACGGTTATATTTCTCTTTATACAAATCCAAAACTATATTGCATTCTTGTTGATAATGTCACTTATGCTAATACCAATTGGTTAAATAGAAAAGATGATTTTGCAACTTTTAACACAGAATGTACAGGAGAAATTACTTTACCTGCAAATAATTTCACTGTTGAAACTAAAGGCGAATCTTGTCTTGGTGAAAATAATGGAGAAATAAGTATTGCTGCAAAAAACTCATTTGCTTATACTGCAACGATAAATGACAAAACTTACACTTTTAATAACAACAACTTAAAAGTAACGAGCTTAACTCCGGGTGTTTACAAAATCACGATTACCATTCCTGAGATGATTTTCGAGCAAAACTTTACTGTTACTATTGCAAAAGGCGCGACTATAACAGGAAAATCTAGTGTTACGAGCAAAACCGTTGACGTTGAAATTACATCAGGAACTGCACCATTTACTGTTTTTGTTGACGGAACAGAGCAATTTCAAACCAATGATGCTAGTTTTTCTTTAGATGTTATTAAAAACGCATTAGTAGAAGTCGCGACTGCAAAAGCTTGCGAAGGTGTTTTTGCTAAAAAGGTTGCTGTTTCAGATTTTGATTCTGATTATCAAATTTTATCTGCTTATCCTAATCCAACAAGAGGAAGTTTTGAAATTGAAATTCCAAGTGCTAAAAACGAAGTAAAAATAGAACTATACAATTTCTCCGGTCAATTAATTTCGGCTAAAACTTATCCTATCGAAAATGGAAAAGCACAATTAAATCTTGAAAACCAACCTTCAGGAATTTATGCTGCCAAAATTTATTTAGATACTCCGGAATACATTAAAATTATAAAAAAATAAAAATGAAGAATTTAATATACTTATCCATCATTGGTTTTTTATTCACAGCTTGCGGCGGTGGCGGCGGAGATGATTCAGAGCCAACTCCTGAAGCAAATGTAGCACCAACAGTACCTGCATTGGTCCTTCCGGCAGATAATAAATTATGTGTAGACAATACTGTTTCGTTTCAATGGAAACTTTCTACAGATGCCAATAAAGACCTTATAACATATCAAATTCAGGTAGCAAAAGACAATACGTTTACTCAAATTATAAAAACAAATGAAGTTACTGGCGACAATTCTTCGATAAGTTTAGATAAAAACACAGCGTATTACTGGAGAGTAAAAGCTACAGACAGTAAAGGTTTATCTAGCGCTTATTCGCCTACTTATAAGCTTTATACAACTGGTGAAGCTGTGTTGAATCATTTGCCATTTTCTCCTGAACTAGTACAACCTACTATTAATTCTGTATTAAATACATCAACTGCTACTTTAAAATGGAAAGCAACAGATGTTGATGCAACAGATGTACTAACTTATGATATTTATTTTGGAAAAACGAACCCGCCTACAGCAAAAGTAAGCGAGAATACAACCGCAACTTCTTTTGATCTTACACTTGATCCTGCAACTCAATACTTCTGGAAAATTGTCGTAAAGGATAATAAAGGAGGAGAAACAGTTGGACAGGTCTGGAAATTTAAAACCAACTAAAATTTTAATAATTATAATTTGTTAACTAAAAAATCCCATTTTCGATATACTGAAAATGGGATTTTTTTATGTCTCTTATTTTAATTTCAAAAAGTCAATTAAACACATTACGTCTTTCCGTAAAAAAATGTCGATCACAAACCGTATACTTGTATCACATAATCAATTGTCTATGAAAACAAAACTACTCTTCTTGCTATTATTGGCAAATTTTTCTCTTTATGCACAAACTAATTTAGTCCCAAATGGAGGATTTGAAAATTGGGTTAGTGGTTCACCTCAAAACTGGACAATTGCAAATTCAGTTTCATCTAGTACAGATAAAAGCGAAGGACAATACAGTGCAAAATTATCTTTAACAGATAAAACTTTGGCTCCAAAAGTTACTACTCAGATTCAATTAAAAGCCGACATAACTTATACCATAAAGTTTAAATACAAATATGCTAGTAGTAATTATAGCGGATTACACCCAATTGCTTTAAAAATATTTCAAAACGGAAGCGGAACTACGGTATCAAAAAGCTTTTTTGCGTCAGATAATAATTGGACTGAAAAAGAAATCAGTTTTACTCCGGATATGGATCTTTCATATGAATTGTCAATCTCCGTTTTCAGTTTTGATGATGAAACTTTTAATGTTTTAGTCGATGATGTTTCTGTTGTTAATCCTAATGAGCCAGTTGCGCAATACACATTAATACCTGATGTGAATTTTGAAAATAAACTTATTACTGCAGGAATTGATACCGGTATTGCCGATGGGAAAGTATTAACTTCAAACATTTCATCGCTAACAACATTAAATCTTGATAATTCCTCAATTACTGATTTAACAGGAATTGAAGATTTTACATCATTAGAGATTTTAAAATGCTCTCAAAACAAATTAAAAAGCATAAATGTTAGTCAAAACAAAAAGCTAACAGAGTTGGAAGTTTCAGAAAATCAACTAACGACATTAGACATTACCTCAAATGTTTTATTGAAATTTCTTGATTGCCAGAAAAATCAAATAATCAATTTGAACATTAACAATAATACTGCATTAAAGAAACTAAACTGTGCAAATAATAATATAACCAGCCTAAACACATCAAACAATATTCTTTTAACTTCTTTTGGCTGTCATTATAATAAGATTACTAGTTTAGATATTTCTAAAAATATATTACTTACAGAGTTCGTGTGTGTTGGAAATAAACTTACTACTATAAACGTATCAAAAAATCCTGAGTTAAATATATTTGATTGTTATGAAAATCAAATTACAAGCATTGACATTTCTAAAAACTCAAAAATTACTGAATTTGCTTGTAACGACAATCAGTTAACGTATTTGAATGTAAAGAATGGAAATAATATCAATTTTAAACTCTATTATACTAACTTCATCAACAACCCAAGTCTAACCTGTATTGAAGTAGATGATGTTAACTATTCAAAAACAAATTGGTCTGCAAAAAAAGACTTTACAGCGAATTACAATATCGATTGTACTCCTTACACGTTAATTCCTGATCCTAATTTTGAAAATAAATTAATTGCTTTGGGAATTGATTCCGGAACTCCCGATGGAAAAGTAATGACCTCTAAAATCTCTACAATAACAAGTTTAGATCTTTACAACAGTAACATTACTGATTTAAAAGGAATTGAAGACTTTCAGTCTTTGACAAATTTAAGTATAATGTCTAATAAATTAACTACTCTTGACATCTCTAAAAACTTAGCTTTAACGAATCTAAATGCTGGTTATAATAAATTAACAACTTTAAACACCTCAAAAAACATTGCTTTAGAATATTTATCTTTCTCTTATAATGAAATAACTAGTCTTGATCTTTCTCAAAATGTCAACCTAAATCTTTTATCTTGTCAATCAAACAAATTAACAAATATTGATGTTTCAAATAATAAGAAACTATCAGCATTTTGGTGCGCTTCAAACCAATTAACAAGCTTAGATCTTTCTACAAACACGTCCTTACACAGTATATTATGTTCTGAAAACAAACCTCTTAAAAGTATAAATTTAAGAAATGGAAACAATAGTAATATACCATTAAATTTATATAACATTGATTTTTCAAAGAACCCGGAACTTACTTGTATTTTAGTTGATGATGCGCTTTTTTCTAATAAAAAATGGGAAAACTTTAAAGATCCGTCTGCATCTTATTCTACTGTTGATTGTTCGCAAGTTACAACAATACCTGATCCAGCCTTTGAAGACAAATTAATTGCAATGAATATTGATACTGATGGTAAAAACGGATCTGTTTTAAATACCAGTATTTCAACAATTGCCTCATTAGACGTTTCTGTAAGCAATATAAGAGACTTGACCGGAATTAAAGGTTTTACAAGTTTAAGCAATTTAAATTGTTCCGGAAATCTTTTATCAACTTTAGATCTTTCTCAAAACAAAACTTTAAAGGTTATAAATTGTAGTAATAATATATTAATAGGTTTAGATTTAAAAAACGGAAATAACAATAATCTGACTCTTACTTCTAACTTTACTAATAACCCCAACTTAACTTGTATTCAGGTTGATGACGCAAATTATTCTGAGACAAATTGGACAACTCTAAAAGATGCCACAGCAAACTACAATGTAGACTGTATTAAATATACCTTAATTCCAGACTCTAATTTTGAAGACAAATTAATTGCCTTAGAAATTGACAAAGATGGAAAAAATGGTAAAGTTAAAACTGCTAGTATTAGTCAGATTACTTCTTTAAACTTACAAAGTTCTAACATCAGTGATCTTACCGGAATTGAAGATTTTCAAGCTTTACTTTATTTAGATTGCAAATACAATACAATAAAAAATATAAATGTAGAACATAACAAAGTATTAAGAGGTTTAGATTTACATGATAACACACTATCAAGTCTAAATGTTTCTGCAAATACTGAATTATTTAGTTTAACTTTCAGTAAAAATCAGATTTCAACAATAGATTTATCACAAAATAAAGGCCTTCAAAATTTAATCTGTGATAGAAATCTGCTAAAAGATCTGGACATTTCTTTAAATACTCAACTAAGATCTCTTTACTGTGGTAATGCCGATCTAACAGTATTAGATGTCTCTAACCAGCCCAACTTATCAGATTTAAACTGCACCAATACCAAGATTTCAAAATTAGATGTTAGTTCTAATACAAAACTAGAAAACTTATATTTCAATAATGCTCAATTAACCACCTTAGATTTAAGTAACAACCCATTACTAAAAAGAATAAACCTAGGTTGGAACAAACTAACTTCATTAGATTTATCACACAATCCCCTTTTAGAACTGGTTTTCTTAGAATTTAATCCATTAACGACTTTGAATGTTCAAAATGGCAATAACAAAAATTTCATACTACCTTCTCAAACCGGAAAAAATGCCGATGCAACCATATACACAAGCTTTTTAGGCAACAAAACATTAAGCTGCATACAAGTTGACGATGCAAATTATTCAAATACTAACTGGTCAAAAATTAAAGAAACAAACACGAATTATGCTAACACTTGTAAAAATTTAGGCATCGAAGATTCTGTTTTTGAAAAAATAGCAATGTATCCTAATCCAACAAAAGGAGAACTAACCATTAGTAATGTCACTTTAGAAAAAGCTAATGTTTATAATACTTTGGGACAACTTGTAAAATCTTTTACACTAAACTCAAGCAATACAGATAATACAATTAATTTATCTGGTTTACCAAAAGGAATTTATTATGTATACTTAATCAATCAAGATGCTGCTTCAGCAAAGAAAATTATCATTGAATAATTAAATTATATAAACCAAAAAATCCCATTTTCGACATACTGAAAATGGGATTTTTTTATGTCTAAAATTATCTTCTAAAGAATATCTTCACACGTAAAAACTTCTTTCAATCGAACACCCTTCTCCGTGTGTTCTACCGTTATAATCTGATTATGCGCATCATGCTCTAAAAACAAATAATAATTATTATCTGCCGCTGCGTTCAAAAATTTTGATTTCTCCGGCATTGTCAATAAAGGTCTTGTATCATAACCCATAACATACGGTAACGGAATATGTCCAGCCGTAGCTAATAAGTCAGCACAAAAAACAATGGTTTTATCCTGGTATTGAATATGCGGAATCATTTGCTTTTCGGTATGGCCATCGACATAATAAATTCCGAAATTCATTTCTTCAGAAAAACCAAAATCAGCTTCAGGACGGTTTATAAAATTCAATTGTCCGCTTTCCTGCATTGGCAAAATATTCTCTGATAAAAAAGACGCTTTTTCTCGGGCGTTGGGTTTTGTAGCCCATTCCCAATGATTTTCGTTTGTCCAAAACTTGGCGTTTTTAAAAGCCGGCTCATAAAAAGTTTTATCTGAATTCCATTGTACACTTCCTCCGCAATGGTCAAAATGCAAATGCGTCATAAATACATCAGTAATATCATCTCGGCTAAAACCATATTTTGCCAATGATTTATCTATCGAATGCGATCCCCAAAGTGAGTAATAACCAAAGAATTTTTCCGATTGTTTGTCGCCCATTCCGGTATCAATTAAAATCAGACGATTTCCATCTTCAATTAACATGCAACGGGCAGCAATATCAATTAAATTATTGTCATCTGCAGGATTGGTTTTGCTCCAGATTGTTTTAGGCACAACACCAAACATAGCACCACCATCTAATTTAAAATTTCCTGATTCTATCGGGTAAAGTTTCATAAGAGTACATTTCTAATATTGAAAACAAAGCTAGGAAATACAATTACGTTATGCTAACCGCAGATGTTAAATTGCCCACAGGTTTTACTGATTTAGCAGATTTACACAGTTTTTTTAGCTTTAAATTTATAGATATATTAACTATCTGTATAAATAAAAAACAGCGAAAAACCCGTTAAATCAGTAAAATCCGTGGGCTAAAAAATTTATTCTAAAGTAATCGATGTGCTTCCCATTATTTCCTGTTTGTCGAAGAAGTTGACAAAATAGGTTCCTTTTTGAAATTTGTTTTCATCAGAATTTAATACTCCATAAACATTAGCTGTTTTTCCCTGAAAATCAACAGCCACTATAAAACTATAAACTAAGGCTTTATTGTTTCCAAATTCGATCAGTTTGTTTTCGCCTAAAACTTTATTTTTTTGATCCAGAACCTGAATATAGAAAACTCTTTTTCCGGTTTTTGCAACAGGATTTCCGTTGATAGAAAAACTAGCCTTAAGCTTATTGGTATATTTTGCTTTCTCAGTTTGCTCCTCTTTTCCTGATTTTTTCTCCCGAAGTGCAATCACAGTAAAATTACCAGGAACAAGTTTCGAGGCATCTTTTAAAGTTGATTCTAATCGCTTTTGTTTCGAAACCAAAGTATCATTTTCAGTCTTTTGTTTGTACATGACCACATTCTGACTTTCAATTTCAGTAAGTAAGTTTTTATTTTGAGATTTCAGTTTTTTAATTTCAACAACCTTAGCTTCTAAAGCTATCTTCCTATCTGAAAGCTGTTTTCTATAAATTTGAATTTGTTCCGAAGATGGATTTTTAGATGCTCTGATGATTTCCATCAAGTTTTCGATGTTCTTTTTTTCAAGCTCCAATTGTTGCGACAAGGCTGTTTTCTCCAAAATGGCCACATCATAAGCTACTTTTAAAGTATTTAAGGAATCTAAAATATTTCTTTGAGAAAGGGATTCAGCTGATTCGCTAAGTTCTTCCTTTTTTGTTACCTCTTTAATTTCGGCAACATTTTTGTCTGATTCTCTGCTAAAAATAAAGACTGTAGCACCTAATCCAAAAACAAAAAACACTGCTAAAAGTGCTTTTACCCACTTATTTTTGTATTGTTTTTTCATAATTACTCCCAATTTTCTGCAAAAGTACCAATTAAAATTTGCGCACAACAGGTATAAATACGCTTTTTTAACACTTAAAAGAACTAATCAACACCTAAATCTTACAAATTAGTATTCTTTTTAAATTTTTAATAAAAACGCTTATAAACAAATAATCCACATTAACAATGATATTTGATTTAGCAATATAAGTAATATCTATTTTAACATTTGTTATAATAATGTGAACCGTTATGGAAAAAGGTTTTTAAGTCGTATCTTTGCAGATAATTTTATTTCAACATTGAAAGACAGCACTTTAAATTGTAATAATTGGATTACTGTTTTGAATGTAAATTGAAATAAAAGCAAAAACAAATACCATAAACAATGATAAAAGTTTCTGATACAGCCAAAAAGAAAATCATCGACTTGATGAAAGATGATGGTTTTGATGCTGCTAGCGACTACGTAAGAGTAGGCGTAAAAAGCGGTGGATGCTCTGGTTTGTCATATGATTTAAAATTTGATAAAACCAAAGGCGACGACGATAAAATATTTGTAGACAACGACATAACAATTGCAGTTGAAAAAAAATCATTCCTTTATTTAGCCGGAACAATACTTGAATTTTCAGGCGGGTTAAACGGAAAAGGTTTTGTATTCAATAATCCAAATGCAAGTAGAACTTGTGGTTGCGGAGAATCATTTTCGCTATAAATTAAAGTCAAAAAGCAAAAATTTAAACGCTTAAGATCTTAAATTTTAAGCGTTTTAAAAAACTAAAAAATGTCAAAATACACGGAAGACGATTTAAAAATCGAACTCGAAACCAAAGAATACGAATACGGATTTTATACTGATATTGAATCAGAGACATTTCCTATTGGCTTAAACGAAGATATCGTAAGAGCTATTTCTCTTAAAAAAGAAGAACCAGAATGGATGACCGAATGGCGCATCGAGGCTTTTCGCGCATGGAAAGAAATGATTGAACCAGAATGGGCAAATGTTCATTATGCGAAACCAGATTTCCAGGCTATCTCTTACTATTCTGCTCCAAAACAAGTAGATCCAAACAAAACTTTGGATGATGTAGATCCGGAACTTCTTGAAATGTACAAAAAGTTAGGTATCTCTGTAGATGAACAAAAAATGATGAACAATGTCGCTATGGATATTGTTGTCGATTCTGTTTCTGTTGCTACAACTTTCAAGAAAACCTTAGGAGAAAAAGGAATTATTTTCTGTCCGATTTCTGAAGCTATAAAAGAACATCCGGAATTAGTTCGTAAATATTTAGGAACTGTTGTACCTCAAAAAGACAACTTCTACGCAGCATTAAACTCAGCAGTTTTCTCTGACGGAAGTTTCTGTTATATTCCAAAAGGCGTTCGTTGCCCAATGGAACTTTCAACTTATTTTAGAATCAATCAGGCAGGAACAGGACAATTTGAAAGAACTCTTGTTATTGCTGACGAAGGAAGTTACGTATCATACCTTGAAGGATGTACTGCACCAAGTCGTGACGAAAACCAATTGCACGCTGCTGTAGTTGAATTAATCGCTTTGGATGATGCTGAAATTAAATATTCTACCGTTCAAAACTGGTTCCCTGGAAACAAAGAAGGAAAAGGTGGAGTTTATAACTTCGTAACCAAAAGAGGTTTATGCGAAACAAACGCTAAAATTTCATGGACACAGGTAGAAACTGGTTCTGCTGTAACCTGGAAATATCCTTCTTGTGTACTTAAAGGAGATAATTCGGTAGGAGAATTTTATTCGATAGCCGTTACCAATAATTACCAACAAGCAGATACAGGAACCAAAATGATCCATTTAGGCAAAAACACTAAATCGACTATCATTTCTAAAGGTATCTCGGCTGGTAAATCACAAAACAGTTACCGTGGATTAGTGCAAATTAGCCCAAGAGCGGAGAATGCACGTAACTTTTCGCAATGTGATTCTCTTTTAATGGGGAACAATTGTGGAGCGCATACTTTCCCTTATATCGAAAGTAAAAATCCATCGGCAAAAATAGAGCACGAGGCAACTACAAGTAAAATTGGAGAAGATCAGGTTTTTTATTGTAACCAAAGAGGTATCCCAACTGAAAAAGCGATTGCCTTAATTGTAAACGGTTTCAGTAAAGATGTATTGAACAAATTACCAATGGAATTTGCTGTTGAAGCTCAAAAATTATTAGAGATTTCTTTAGAAGGATCTGTAGGTTAATTGCAAAATGGAAGGTAAAAAAGTAATCATTTTAGGTTCATCCAGAAAAAACGGAAATACAACAAAAATTGTAGACGAAATTTCTAAAGATACCGGAATAGATGTAATTGATTTAAGTGATTATAATATTTCTTATTATGATTACGAAAGCAAAAACAGAGAAGATGATTTTTTGCCTTTAATAAAAGGAATTATCGAAAAGTACGATACTTTAATTTTTGCAACGCCAATTTATTGGTATAATATGAGTGGAATAATGAAGGTTTTCTTTGATCGGATTTCGGATTTAATCCGAATTGAAAAAGAAACCGGACGAAAACTTAGAGGAAAGAAAATTGGCGTGATATCAAATTCACACGACAATGAAATTGAAGAAAGTTTTTACATCCCTTTCAAAAAATCAGCCGATTATTTAGGCATGGAATATTTAGGACACGCGCATTTTAATGCAAACATCCTGAACCAAACAACAAAAATAGAATTGACATTTATATAAAATAAAAAAACAATGTTATCAATAAAAAACCTTCACGCCTCAATTGGTGATAAAGAAATCCTTAAAGGAATTAATATAGAAGTTAAAGCTGGCGAAGTACACGCTATCATGGGACCAAACGGTTCTGGAAAAAGTACACTTTCGGCTGTAATTGCCGGAAACGAAAACTACGAAGTTACTGATGGAGAAGTTTTCCTTGACGGAGAAGATCTTGCTGATCTTGCTCCGGAAGAAAGAGCACATAAAGGAGTTTTCCTTTCTTTTCAATATCCTGTAGAAATTCCCGGAGTAAGTGTAACAAACTTCATGAAAACTGCCATCAACGAAACTCGTAAGGCAAACGGTCAGGAAGAAATGCCTGCAAACGAAATGCTAAAAGTAATTCGTGAGAAATCTGAATTGTTAGAAATTGATCGTAAATTTTTATCTCGTTCTTTAAACGAAGGTTTTTCGGGAGGAGAGAAAAAAAGAAACGAAATTTTTCAAATGGCAATGTTAGAGCCAAAATTAGCTATTCTTGACGAAACCGATTCTGGTCTTGATATCGATGCACTAAGAATTGTGGCTAACGGAGTTAACAAATTGAAAAGCGAGAAAAACGCAATTATCGTTATCACACACTACCAACGTTTATTAGATTATATCGTTCCTGATTTCGTTCACGTTCTTTACAACGGAAGAATTGTAAAATCTGGAGGAAAAGAATTGGCTTACGAACTGGAAGAAAAAGGATACGACTGGATTAAAGCAGAAAACTAGTTTACAGTTACAGTTTACAGTTTACAAAAACTCATAACTCATAACTTATAACTTACAACTACGAAAATGGATTTAAAAGAAAAATTAGTATCGTCTTTTATGGCTTTTGAAGAGCGTGTCGATGTACATTCAGATTTACATGATATTCGCACCAAAGCACTAAAAAACTTTGAAGATAAAGGTTTCCCAACCAAAAAAGAAGAAGCTTGGAAATATACATCGCTAAACGCCATCTTAAAAAATGACTTTACGGTTTTTCCTAAGCAAGAAAATGCAATCGAATTTAATCAGGTAAAAAAATACTTTTTACACGAAATCGACACTTATAAATTAGTATTTATAGATGGAGTTTTTAGTTCGCATTTGTCTTCTACTACACATGACGGGATAGATGTTTGTTTGATGTCATCGGCATTGACAAAACCAAAATATAAAATGATTATTGATACTTACTTCAATCAGGTAGCAAGCAAAGACGAAAGTCTTACTACGCTAAATACTGCTTTTGCAAGTGAAGGAGCTTTCATCAATATTCCGAAGAAAAAAGTGGCTGATAAACCTATTGAAATCATGTATTTCTCTACAGGAAACGAAGCTGCATTAATGGTACAACCAAGAAATTTGGTAATTGTGGGCGAAAATTCACATGTTCAAATTATCGAGCGTCACCAGAGTTTGAATGAAAATCCGGTTTTAACCAATTCGGTTACAGAGATTTTTGCTCAAAAACGTGCCATTATCGATTATTATAAAATTCAAAATGACAATAGCGAAGCCAACTTAGTTGACAATACTTACGTTTCTCAACAACAAGAAAGTCATGCTTCTGTACATACGTTTTCGTTTGGAGGAAACCTTACACGTAACAACTTAAACTTTTATCACTTTGGTGAAAGATTGACAAGTACGCTTAACGGAATCACGATTCTTAACGACAAACAACACGTTGATCATTATACTTTGGTAAACCACTCAACACCTAATTGTGAGAGTTTCCAGGATTATAAAGGAATTTTTTCTGATCGCTCAACTGGAGTTTTCAACGGAAAAGTTTTAGTAGAAAAAGAAGCTCAAAAAACAAATGCTTTCCAGAAAAGCAACAATATTTTATTGAGTGACAAAGCGACTATCAATGCAAAACCACAATTAGAAATCTTTGCTGATGATGTAAAATGTTCTCACGGTTGTACCGTAGGACAACTTGACGAGACGGCAATGTTCTACATGCAATCTCGTGGAATCCCGAAAAAAGAAGCTAAAGCTTTATTGATGTACGCATTCTCGAATGCTGTTATCGAAAGCATTAAAATACCTGAATTAAAACAACGTATTACTAAAATCATTGCTACAAAATTAGGCGTGAATTTAGGATTTGATTTGTAGATTTTCTTAACCGCAATCCCGATAGCTATCGGGAGCTAGGATTTACGCAAGGTTCGCAAAGTTTTTATTTAAGCTTTGCGAACTTTGTATTTTATAAAAGTTTTGAGCTTTTAATTTTTAAGCTTTTTTCTCAAGAAGAATAAAAACACTGAAAAGATTGTACAGAAAATAATTGCAGAAATTTCCTGAATCCATATACTGTAAATCAAAAAGCCAAAGCTTCCAATAAAAATTATCGTGCAAACTAAATATTGCAAAAATCTAAAATCATCACTCAATTTTAATTTCATAAAATCATTAATAGTATTATAAAAGTTCTGAAGGTTTACTACACACATTGTGAACTTCGCGCTTTTTACTTGGCTGCCGATAGGTATCGGGATTGCGGTTAAATTTATTTTTTAACTGAAGAAATTATCCCCTTCAAAAACCCATTAAAATCAAATCCCTGATCTTCTTCTTTCAATCCCATTCTCACAATTACCATATCCATAGACGGAATAATTGCTACCATTTGTCCTTGATATCCGCTGCAATAAAACATATCGCGAGGAACATCTGGAAATTTTCCACCTGCGTTTAGCCAAAATTGTGCTCCATAAGCACCGTTAGAAGTATTCGTTGGTGTTGCAGAATATTTTACCCAGCTTTCATCTAAGATTTGTTCTCCGTTCCAGTTTCCTTTATGAAGGTATAACAATCCAAATTTAGACCAATCGCGGGCTGTTGCCCAGGCATAAGAAGAACCAACAAAAGTTCCGGCCATATCTTGCTCTACAATCATCGAATTCATTCCTATTTTATCAATTACGGCGCTGTACCAAAAATCAAGGTATTCTTGTTGGGTTTTAAACTGACTTTTTAAAATGCTAGACAATAAATTAGTTGTTCCGGAAGAGTAATTCCAATGTGTGTTGGGTTTAAACTGAGCTGGTTTTTCGCGTTGTACTTTTGCCATATCTCCAGACTGAAAAAGCATAATTGTAGCATCACAAATTTTACTGTAATTCTCTTCCCATTCTAATCCTGAATTCATGTGCAGCAAATCGTTTATCGTGATAATTTTACGATCGTCATTTTTCCATTCGGCAATTGGAGCAGGTTTATAAATATCAATTTTTCCTTCTTTTGCCAAAACCCCAAAAGCAGAACTTGTGATACTTTTAGTTATCGACCAACCTAAAATTTTACTGTCTTTATTAAAACCTGTATCGTATTTTTCACCAATCAATTTATCTTTATATAAAACAACAACGGCACGAGTACGTTTTGCCTTTCCTCCATTTTTATCGAAAGAATCATCAATTGCTTTCTTTAGTTTCGAATAATCAACATTCGAAAAAGCAGAATCCTTAGGTTCGTTATTCCCGTAAGGAAAAGGAAGATTATTAACTAATTTAGTTCGTTTAGGAAGCAAATAGGGTTTCGAAACATCATAATCATCATCTACTAAAGTCGCACCTAAACCTTCACGATAAATCGCTTTTCTTTCTTTTAAACCATAAACAGATGAAGTTGCAAATTTTCCTGCCCCATCAATTGTATTCGTCGCCAAATCCATCAACGGAATATCATTATCTCCTTTTTCAATCAATTCTTTCGATCTGTGATCTAAAAAATGTCCTGAAGCAATACTTTTGGCTGAAAAGCCAGAAATTAATTCCAATTTTGGATAAGTGGTGAATCCAAAATAAAAAACTACAATCAACAAAACAAGCGCAAGTAACCTGAAGATTTTTTTCATAGCATTAAAAAGATATTTATTACTGCAATATAAATAATTTATCCTCATGATTTTAGCATCAAATTCACATTTTGAATTCAAATAATTTAGAAAACACAACTAAATTTTACAGAATCAACATTCAAGTCATTTGTCAATAGCGCCATAAAAGGAAATTATCGTTTTAAGGGATAAACCAATTTAGTTTTAGTACTTTTGTAGATAGAATTTTTCTAAATAAGACATGTTAGACATCCAAAAAATAAGAGCTGATTTTCCGATACTTTCGGAAAAAGTAAACGGAAAACCTTTGGTTTATTTCGACAACGGAGCAACTTCACAAAAACCTCAAGTTGTGATCGATGCGATCGCAACCTATTATCAGGAAATAAATGCCAATATTCACCGCGGTGTTCATACACTAAGTCAATTGGCAACTGATGCTTACGAAATTTCAAGAGTAAAAATCCAACATCATATCAATGCTAAGTTTTCTCATGAAGTACTTTTTACTTCAGGAACAACGCACGGAATCAATTTAGTAGCCAATGGTTTTGCCTCTATTTTAAAACCTGGCGACGAAATATTGGTTTCGGCATTAGAGCATCATAGTAATATTGTGCCTTGGCAAATGTTATGCGAAAAAACCGGAGCAATTCTTAAAGTTATTCCGATAAACGAAGAAGGTGAACTGATCATGGAAACCTTTGACGCTTTACTTTCAGAAAAAACTAAAGTGGTTACGGTAAATCATATTTCGAATGCATTAGGGATTATTAATCCTATAAAATACATGATCGAAAAAGCACACGCTGTTGGCGCTGCTGTTTTAATTGATGGAGCACAAGCTGTTCCGCATTTAAAACCAGACGTTCAGGATTTAGATTGTGATTTTTATGCTTTTTCTGGCCATAAAATGTGTGGTCCAACCGGAACCGGAATTTTATACGGAAAAGAAGAATGGTTAAACAAACTTCCTCCTTATCAAGGTGGTGGCGAAATGATCAAAGAAGTTACTTTCGAGAAAACGACTTATGCTGACCTTCCTCATAAATTTGAAGCAGGAACTCCAAACATCGCGGGCGGAATTGTGTTAGGAACAGCTGTAGATTATTTAAATCATATCGGTTTTCATAATATTCAGAAACAAGAAGAAAAATTATTAGAGCACGCTACAAAACGTCTTTTAGAAATCGATGGCTTGAAAATTTACGGAACCGGAAAAAATAAAGCTTCTGTAGTTTCGTTTAATATTGACGGAATTCATCCTTATGACGTTGGTTCAATTATCGATAAATTAGGAATTGCCGTTAGAACCGGACATCATTGTGCACAACCTATCATGAACTTTTTCTGCATTCCGGGAACTATTCGTGCATCGTTTTCTTTTTACAATACTATAGAAGAAATTGACACAATGGTTGAAGCGGTTAAGAAGGCAAAAACCATGTTAAGCTAAAAAAATTTTATGAGACTATTATCTTTATTGTTGTTAACGATTTTCATCGGAACAAGTTGCTCAAGTCAAAAAACCAGCGATATGACATCAACACAAATGGAATATTCTGCGATGTCTCGTGGACTTTACAAAAAGATAGTAGTTCAGAACAAAACCGTTTCGGTTACCAATGGTAGAAATACTGAAGCAGTAGAAAGCAAAATAGACGATGCAAAATGGAAACAGATTGTAGCGGAATTTTCGAAAATAAATTTAGAGAGTATTCCAACTTTAAAAGGTCCAACCGAGAAACGTTTTTATGACGGTGCTGCGATTGGAAATTTGAAGATAACTCAGAATCAGAAAATATATGAAACTCCAGGTTTCGACAATGGCTATCCTCCAAAGGAAATAGAAAAATTGGTAAATTTGCTGATTAGTTTTACGAAAGAATAATTATGACTATAAAAGAAATACAAAACGAAATAATCGACGAATTTTCGATGTTTGATGACTGGATGCAACGCTATGAGTACATCATCGAACTGGGAAAAAGTCTTCCGTTGATTAAAGAAGAATATAAAACCGAAGAGAATTTAATAAAAGGTTGTCAATCGAAAGTTTGGTTGCAAGGCGAACAAAAAGACGATAAAATTGTTTTTACCGCAGATAGTGATGCGATTTTAACCAAAGGAATTATCGCGATTTTAATTCGTGCTTTCTCTAATCAAAAAGCAGAAGATATTATCAATGCCGATACTCAATTTATTGATGAAATTGGTTTAAAAGAACATTTATCAGCCACTCGCGCCAACGGATTGGTTTCGATGATAAAAAACATCAAAATGTACGCTTTGGCTTTTGATGCTAAAAATAAAAATTAAGTTTTTTAAACCATATAAGTTATATAAGAAAATTTAAGTTTTACGCTTAAACTATTTATACAATAAAATATAAAGAACCATATAAGTAACGTTTAAATGAACTTACATAACTTATATGGTAAAAAACACTAAAAGTAAGTTTTGTCTTTCTTTTTTTTTGTTATTATTGCTAAAAAGAAGTGTAATGACAAAGAAATATCTGACTGATTTAATTTACAAGGTAAATGGAGCGGCAATTGAAGTTCATAAAAATATTGGAGCAGGACTTTTAGAAAATATTTATCATCAGTGTATGATTAAAGAATTATCGCTAAGAGGAATCAATTTTCAATCTGAATTGGTAATTCCTGTTCAATATAAAGGTTTAGAGCTTGAATCTGATTTAAGATGTGATTTATTTATTGAAAACTGTTTGGTTCTGGAATTAAAAGCCGTTGATAAAATCATACCAATTCACATTGCCAAGTTAATGTCTTATATGAAACTTTTAAAATCACCGATTTGATTAATGATAAATTTTAATGTAACAAATATTTATCACGAAGGTCAAAAAACATATGTCAACGAATTATATCGTTGGCTAGAAGATTAAAGAATTAAAACCATATAAATTATAAGTTTATTGGTTAAATATTAAAATAGTAAAACCATAGTTAAGTAAGAGAATATAAACACAATGTTTAAATGAACTTATATAACTTATATGGTGGAAAAACAAAAAACAAAAAAATGGAACAAGAAATAGACACAAACGAATTAGGAGAATCAATTGTAAAGGTTTTAAAAAGCATTTACGATCCGGAGATTCCTGTAGATATTTATGAGTTAGGATTGATTTATGACGTAATGGTTAATACAGATTACGAAGTAAAAATCTTAATGACATTAACATCTCCTAACTGCCCGGTTGCGGAAAGTTTACCAAGAGAAGTTGAAGAAAAAGTAAAAACAATCGAAAACATTAAAGATGTCGACGTTGAAATTACTTTCGATCCGCCTTGGAGCAAAGATTTAATGAGCGAAGAAGCAAAATTAGAATTAGGAATGCTATAAAAAAAGTATACAGTTTACAGTCGCAGTTTTCAGTATTAACTGTGACTGAGACTGTAAACTGCAAACTAGAGAAAATGGAAGAAATCATCAATAAAGTTGCCAATAGTGCTTTAGAAGTATTTGATCTTGAGGATTATTATCCTAAAGGAGTGCGTGTGCAAATTGACATTTCGCAATGGCTTTTAGAAGGTTTTTTATTAAAAGAAAAAGACTTTAGAGAGCATTTAAAAAATCATGATTGGTCACAATATCAAGATCAGTATGTTGCTATCAATTGTAGTACAGATGCTATTGTTCCTGCCTGGTCGTCTATTTTGGTAGCGATTCAATTAGCACCTTATGCAAAAAAAGTAATAAACGGAACTATCGAAGATTTAGATGCAAGCTTGTATGAAGAAATCTTAAGTAAACTCGATTATTCTGAATACAAAAACAAACCTGTTATTGTAAAAGGATGTTCTAAAAAACCGGTTCCGACCCGCGCTTATATTTTAGCCGCAACTTATTTGCAACCTTTTGCAAGAAGTATAATGTATGGTGAAGCATGTTCTGCGGTACCTTTGTATAAAGAATCTAAGAAATAACTTTCTTTTACAATCAACAATACCCTACGTTTTAACGCTTTTTTAGTATATTTGTTCTTACACATTTAAACTATATACCATGAGAAAGCTAACATTATTACTTTTTATTTTAGCGAACTTAACTTTTGTTCAAGCCCAAAATTCTGAAAAAGAATTAATCCAAAACACTGAAAAAGCAGTAAAGAAAATAAACGATACTATTGAGGGAGAAGGCTGGAAAGCTAAAGGAACTGTTTCTCTTTTACTAAACCAATCTAGCTTTAATAACTGGATTGCAGGAGGTGAAGATAGCTTTTCCGGAACTTTAGGAATCAACTACGATTTCAATTACAAAAAAGACGATCTTACCTGGGATAACAAAATTTTGGCTTCTTACGGACTTTTACAAACCAAAAATGCCGATTATGAAAAAAAGACTGATGACCGTCTTGAATTCAACTCTATCTTAGGGAAAAGAGCTTTTGGAGAATGGTATTACTCTTATTTCCTGAATTTCAGAACTCAATTTTCAACCGGTTATTTGTATGGAAAAGATGAGAACGGAAAAGAAATCAGAACTGAGAATACTAAATTTATGTCACCTGGTTATCTTACAACAGGTCCTGGTATTTACTGGACAAAAGATGATAACTTAAAAATAAACTTTGCTCCATTAACTTCAAAATTCACTTTTGTAGACGGAGCTTATACTTCAGGGATTGATCAGGCAACCGGATTACCTTATGTAGACGGGTCTTACTTTGGTGTAGATGCGAACAAAACAATGCGTTACGAATTAGGTTTCTATGCATCGGTTTATTACAAATTGGCGATCATGACCAATGTAACTGCTGAAAATACTTTGAACTTATATTCTAATTATTTAGAAGATCCACAAAACGTAGATATCAATTACTCATTGAATATTATCATGAAAGTAAACAAGTTTTTATCTGCGAACTTATCATTCCAAGCTATTTATGACGATAATGCTTTTAGTGGTTTTCAGACCAGAGAAGTATTTGGTTTAGGAATTAATTTCGGATTCTAAAAACCGCTTATATTTTACCGCTAAGAACGCTAAGATTTGTAGGTTAAATTTAATAAAAACACAAAGTTCGCAAAGCTAAAAATATATAGTTTTGCGAACTTTGTGTTTTGTAAAACGCTAAAATAAAAACCTTAGCGTCCTTTGCGATAAAATTAATTTATTCCTGATCTTCAGAATCTTCTTCTTTTTCGATTGCATCTTTATAATCCGGATACAAAAACTTATTATAAGGAAATCTTGTGATATGAATTTGACGAACTGCTTCGTAAACTATTTCTCTAAATTCTTCGAAGTTTTCTTTTTGTGTCGCCGAAATAAACAATGCTTTATTCTGACCCACATTACTCATCCAGGTTTGTTTCCATTCCTCAAGCGTATAATGTCTTCTTGTTTTTTCGGTAATCAAATCATCCTCATCGATTGTTAAATGTTTGTAGGCATCAATTTTATTAAAAACCATAATCGTTGGTTTGTCATTACTCTTGATTTCTAACAAGGTTTGATTTACAGATTCGATATGATCTTCAAAATCCGGATGCGAAATATCTACAACATGCAAAAGCAAGTCGGCTTCACGAACTTCATCTAAAGTACTTTTAAAAGAATCTACCAATTGAGTTGGCAATTTTCTAATAAAACCTACCGTATCTGAAAGTAAAAATGGTAAGTTTTTAATCACCACTTTTCGAACTGTTGTGTCAAGTGTTGCGAATAATTTATTCTCAACAAAAACATCACTTTTACCTACAGCATTCATCAATGTCGATTTCCCAACATTCGTATATCCTACCAGAGCCACACGAACCATTGCACCACGATTACTACGCTGCACACCCATCTGTTTGTCGATCGTTTTTATTTTCTCTTTTAAGAGCGATATACGATCACGAACAATACGTCTGTCAGTTTCAATTTCGGTTTCTCCTGGTCCACGCATTCCAATTCCTCCTTTTTGACGCTCAAGGTGCGTCCACATTCCCGAAAGTCTAGGCAATAAATACTGACATTGCGCCAATTCTACCTGTGTTCTTGCATAAGATGTTTCGGCTCTTTGTGCAAAAATATCCAGAATAAGGTGGGTTCTGTCTAAGATTTTGCAATCTATAATTTTAGAGATATTTTTTTGCTGTGATGGCGATAATTCATCATCAAAGATTAAAGTCGATATGTCGTTTTCTTTTACAAAAAGATTGATTTCTTCAATTTTTCCAGTACCCACAAAAGTCTTAGGATTTGGGCGTTCCATTTTTTGTGAAAAGCGTTTTATAACTTCACCACCTGCGGTAAAAGTCAAAAACTCTAATTCATCAAGATATTCGTTAAGTTTTTCTTCACTTTGGTTTTGAGTTACAATACCAACAATGGCTGTTTTCTCAAAATTTATAATTTCTTTTTCTAACATAGCTTTGAATAAGGTGCAAATTTAATGATTTGTAAGGTACTAACGCTTATAGAATTCCGTTTTTAAGTTCTATTTGGGAAATTAGTACTCGTATAAAAAAGCAAACCATTTAAAAATTAAGCATTCTAAGAATCTAATCTTAACAAAACTTAAATTTTAAATGGCTTTAATTCTTTTAAAAAAGATGTTTTTATTCGTAAATAAAAGTCTTTTCTGTTTTTACAATTCCGTTTTCTTCAATCTGAGAACAAGAGATTGGAAAGTTCAGTTTGTTGTATTTGTATTTTCTGCTCACACCAACCAAAACGGTAGATGACGGACTAAAATTCAATTCGTTGTTATAGGATATTGCTTCAAAACTAAACTCATCTTCGTGATACGAAATCATTGGTACAATAACTTTATAATTATCACCAAACAAACTTTGAACGATTAATTGATCTACAGATTTTTTATCATCAAAAGTATATGTTTTAGATATTTTATCTCCAACTAAGCCTTTGTGTTTTACCACATTATCATTGGTATAAACATATTCGATTTTACCAATAATTGCTTTGTTTCTGTCTCTTGTAGTGCGTCTTACAATGATACCATTTTCTACAATATATTCTACATCATCAACTACATTCTGGTGATTGGTGCTTTTTTTAGTAATTACTTTTACTCTTGCTCCCTCATAACCAAAAGTTACTGTTTTAGTAATGTAGTCGTTACCTTCCTGATATTTTTTAATAAATTTTGTAATGTTATTATCGGCATCATAAGAGTAATTTACGACTTCTTTCCATTCGCTTCCCACTTTGTCTTTTACAGTTTTATCCAACAGTCCTTTAGTATTATAAAAAAAATGCTGAACAACATCCGAAGTAGTGATAGTTTGAAGCTTACCCTCTTTAAAAACAACTGTTTTGTTTACAATTTCACCGTCTTTAGAGTTTTGGTAATTTGTTTTTACAATGTTGATTTGCTTTAATCTAACAGGAGCATTTTGATCCTGACTGTGCAGCAAGCATGGAAAAACCATCATCATGATGGCGATAAAGTAGGTTTTCATGTGGTATTTGTATTGATTTGGGATGACCAAAATACAAAATTCAATTAAATTTTAACAGTTTAAAACTTAAAAACAACACACAATTAAATTATCGCTTAAAAATCAATACTTTAATTTCATTTTTAAAAATTGAACGCCTTACTTTTCTCCAAAAATTTTAACATCATCGACCATAAAAGCTCCATTCAAGGTTTTGTCTTTTCCTGAACCTATGTATTTGAATGCAATATGAATATTTCCTGAATAGGCAGATAAATCGATCCCACCGGAACTTATAAACTGACGTGTAGGTGTTGATAATGAAGGTAAATTTGCTTGTAGTTTTGTCCATTTTGCCTTGGTTATATTCGAGCCATTAAAATCTGTAGAGATATAAACCTCAAGAGTATTTAACGGAGAATCGACTTTAAGATCATGCTGAGCACTTCTAAAAGATAATACGGCATTTTTATAACCATTCAGGTTGATTTTTGGTGTAACCAGCCAGGCAACATTTTCGGCTGTTGTTGTACTTGTAGTGTTAAATTCAGCGTAACCATTTCCGGCATACAACATGCTTTTCCATAATTTTGATGCTTTTTCTACAATATTACTCCAACCCGGCAGCGTAAAATTGACATTGTTTTTTACCGATTGAAAATCTTCTGCAAAAAACGGAACGGTTCTTTTTCCGTTCATTACCAAATCTTTTTCAGACCTGATCATCAATTGATAATCTGAACCAAATTTTGTCAATATCCCTCTGACTTTTCCGCTTCCTTCAGGCACGATGTGATCTGCAAAACCGGCATAACTACTGGTTCTAAAAATAATCTGATTACCGGTTTTATCCCTTAAATTCCAATTGGTTGAACCGCCCACATTATTAGATTCTTCAAAATAATGACGCCCAATTGCTTCTTCTGTAAATTGTACATCTGTTAGCTCGACCAAAGTATTGAGTTTATCATCGTTTAATGCTTCTTCGATAGTAACGGACTTAACTAATTGATTTTCATCAATTACTACGCATGAAGCATTCAGGACATTTTTATAGTCAATTTGCGAAACCCTTCCAATAGTGGGGTCGCCTGCATTACTTACATACAAGCTACCAATTCGCATTCCTCCAAAATACAAATCTGTAAACTGGTTTTTAAGTTTTATAAATACTTTATTTCCAACATGAAAGTCGATATAGGCATTCGAAACATCCACCGGGATGCTAAATCCTATTGCGGGTGTTTTATCGGTCGCAAGGGTTTGGAAAGAAATTGCCTTAAAAAAATTGCCCCCTTCGTCGCTCGATACCACATATGCTTCAATGATATCATTATAATTATATGGTTTAGGAACTGATCCTGAAAGGTCTTTTACTTTTTGAACCGTTTGATTTACTGTCAAATTAGGTTGTGTACATTCTAATTTTGGAACTTCAACTTCATTATTACATCCATAAAAAAAGAAAACTGACAAGGTTAAAAAAGGGTTTAAAAATATATTTTTCATTTCGAATGTGTATTAGAATTTTACAAACTTATGGTGAGGTTTACGAAATAGGTTCTTCCGTATCCGTAATAATATTTAGGTCCAAATGATGGTGTGCCACTAGAAACATCCTGATTTAATGCTCTGAAATTTGCATTTCGTGCTTGCTCAAAACCTCCCGTTTTATAGGTTTTATCCAGCACATTATTTATACTCGTAAAAAGTCCGACATATTTACCTAAGATACGCCAGGATTTACCTCCCGAGATATTTAGTAAAGAAACAGGATCAAATTTTTCTTGTTTGAGTAAAGCTCTTGCGCGTTCTTCTGTGGCTTCAGGAAAAACCAAACCGCTTATTGGATTTTTATAAAAACGTGCTGTTCTGGCAATAGACGAAACATCGATATAACTTTCGGCCAAATAATTTATGTTTGCTCCCAACCACCAATATTTGGGATCCCGATATTCTAAACCAACAGAATAGGCTTGTTGTGGCATGCCGGACTGTTTGTAGTTTTTGAGATACGATTCTCCAAAATCAAAAGTCGTTTGTGTATCTCCTTTGGCGGCATTTGCATCATTTGTAATCGAAACATTTGGGTTACTATTATAAGTATAATTGCCATAAGCAACTGATAAAGTACTTTTTAGTGTAGATGAAATTTGATATTCGAAACTTAATTCGGCGCCAATGTTCTTTTTGTCTAAATGGGTTAAAGTCTGACTTACAAATGCATCTGTATTATTGTAACTGGCACCTCTGTCAAATATTCCCTCAGCATAGAAAAAAGAGGTTTTTGTGGTATTTTTTATTAAAGTATAATAAGCGGTTGTTCTAATTTTAAGTTTAGGCGAACGAAATATATAATTGGCTTCGGCACTATTTATATTTTCATTTTCAATTCCGTCAACAACTGAATTATTCAATCTTGAATTAGCAAAAGTGTTTCGAAGTGATGGCGCACGAGTAAGATGCATTCCGTTAAAAAACAACCATTGTTTTCCTGAAATCTTATAAGTAAAACCTCCTTTGAAACCAAAATTTTCGAAATGTACTTTTTCACTTTTACCTAAAGAAGTTGTGGGGTAAATTCCGTTTTGATACAAACCTTCTCTTTGATAACTGGATGTAGAATAGGTTTGCCCCAAATAAAAATCGAATTTATTATAATTGAATTTAAACTGTGTAAAAGCATCAATAATTGTTGCCTGCAAATTATAATTGTAACCGTAAATGTCTCCTTTTTTTACCTGACGATTTGGATGTTGTAAATCAGATTGTGCCTGATCTCCGTTGTAAAATGCATCAATATCTTCAAAATATTCACCTCCGAGTAAGTCTAAAAGATATTGAAATTGATGTGATTTTAAATTCCGAAAAGTGATTCCGCCATCGAAAAAACTGTTTTCTGTAATTTGTATATTTAAGTTTGAATTGGCAGAAAAGGTTTTATCATCTGTTCGATCTTCATATAAAACATAATGGCTTTGAGCAGGCTGATAACCTGTAATGACTCCATCAGCATTTAATGTTGGCTGTTGATTGGCCTGATACATTGCATCCCAATTGATTTGAGGATCTTCTAGAAATAGCTTTTTATTAAGTTCCGCATTTTCATAATCGGGTGTAAATTCTCCTGAAAATTCTCCGATATCTTTTCCGTAAAGTGAGGTATAATAACTGGGCAATTTTCGATAATACGTAGGATCCGGACTGTTTGCATTTTGATAATCAATTGTACTGTTTCCTACTTTCCCGAATTGATACATTACACTCGAATTGAGGTTTGCTTTTTCGTTTATTTTAAAATAATGATTCAGCATCAATAAAGGTTCTTCGACTTTTTTTACTCTTGCATTTCGTTTTTCTCCATCCTGAAAACCCCAATACGAATTGTATTTTTCGTTGATTAATTCTGTAACTTCATTTGTATTGGCTGAATTTTTTCCTCTTGAATTTGGCGTATAAAATCCGGTGAAGTTTAAGGAATGTTTATTGCTTAATTTCTTTTCGATACTCATAAAAAAAGATTCGGCATCAAAACTAGTTCCGTCAAAATAACCTTCGTTGCCCATACGTTTTCCTGCCGAAACTACATACGCCCAGCCTTTAGAATTCATTCCCGAAGCATAAGTAGCATTGGCGCGCCAATTATAAGTAGTATTACTTCCTGAAAAAATAAGCCTTGCTCCTTTTCTATAGGTTGAGGCCCGGGTCGAAATTTGTTGTGTACCTAATATTCCTCCAAACGTAAAATTTGAAGCTGCGGCACCAACAGAAAATTCCTGATTTCTAAGTACATCATTCAAACCTCCCCAATTGCTCCATTGTGGTCTTCCGTCATAAATTTTGTTCATGATCATTCCGTTGAGCATCATGGTTCCGTTTTCGCTGTCTAAACCACGAACTCTAAATCGGGCTTGTCCCCAATTGAAAGCAGAAGCTTGCATAAACGCATCTTTTGAAGATTGAAGCAGTCCGGAAGTCATTTCGGATGAACTGTTATCATCTGATAAATCACTGTCTAATAATGTGATTAATGTTGCCGGAACGTCATCTGAAAAATTATCTTCTAATTGTAATATTCCGAGATTTACGGTTTGTTCGGGATTTGAATTTATCTTTAAAAGTAAATCTTTATATCCCTGACTGTGCAGTAATAAAAGTTGTTCTCCTTGTATAGAAGAATGTAATTCGAATTTTCCGTTTGTATTGGTAAGTTGTGTGATCGAAGAGTTTTGAATACTTACTACAATATTTTCAATAGGATTTTGTGTTTTGGCATCGATTACTATTCCAGTAAAAGTAGTTTCCTGTTGCGCAAAAGCAAATGTAAAAGACAATAAAATAAAAATCAGCAGGTATTTTTTTTCCATGAAAACCCCAATTTACTTTGATAAATAATTTTGAGATTAAACTGCTTTGATTGTCAAAACGTTTTAATCTTATATCAAAAGATAAAATTGGTCTTTGGAAAAAAGATTTTCAAAAAATTGAAATTAATATGAAACTTAATTTTCAATCTTCAAATATAATTAAAAATCAACATAAAAGAAATTTCTTACAAATTTTTATTTTATAAATAATATTATGAAAAAGATTGTCCTAGCCCCGATAGAAGTGGAAATCCTTTTGTGGCGGTGTTCGCCACAAAAGATTGGAACGTATAGCGGGATTAGCTCCTAAAAAAAATTATGCTTCAGTAGTTCTAATTTTAGACACCATAAAGGCGATTAGAACACCGAAGATTCCGATAAAGGCAAAAGAAAATTGAAGTCCGAAAGCCTCTGCAATATGTCCGATAACTGGAGGTCCCATTAAGAAACCTAAGAAACTTACGCTCGAAACAATGGTTAAAGCTTCGCCGGGAGGAACGGTTGGATTTTTTCCTGCCATACTATAAACGGTAGGAACAATTGTCGCGACTCCTAAACCAACAAGCATAAAAGCAATGGTACAAGGTATTATATAAGGAAGAAAAACTGCGGTAAAAAGTCCGACAGAAATCATGACTCCGCTAATTTGCATTACGCGTTCGCGACCAAATTTATTGATTAGACCATCGCCTAAAAATCGTCCGCTGGCCATCATAATCATAAATGATGTATAACCTAAAATAACTAATGGGCCGGGTGCTTTTACAATATCTTTAAAGTATACTCCGCTCCAATCGAACATAACGCCTTCGCTTGCCATACTGCAAAAACCAATTACGCCAAGCCAAAGCAAAGAGCTGTCGGGTTTTACAAATAGCTTTTTCTTTTCGGATGTTTTATTTTTTATTTTTTCTTTGGCTCTGACCAGAAATTTAAAATTAAAGGCAACCATTAAAAGTACTGCTGCGCCAACAATTAAAAAATGGTGGAATGGGGTGAGCTTTAAAGTCAACATTCCTAAACCAACCAGGGCTCCGGTGAATCCTGCAAAACTCCACATACCGTGAAAAGAAGACATGATTGTTTTTTTGAAAAGTACTTCGGTATAAACTCCTTGGGTATTTACGGCGATGTTGGCCAAATTCCCGAAAACTCCAAATAAAAATAATCCTAACGATAGTTGTAATGCTGATGTTGCCAAACCTAAATTAGCCAGACATAAAACGTACATTATCAATGAAAAAATCAAAATGCGATGACTGCCAAATTTGGTGACCATTTTTCCTGAAAATGGCATAATAATTAATTGCCCCATTGGCAGGGCAAAAAGTATAGAACCCAAATCTCCTTCGGTTAAATGCAAAGCTGTTTTGATGTCCGGAATTCTACTTGCCCAGGTTGCAAAACTTAATCCCATACCGAAATAAAACATTCCTACGGCAAAGCGAATTCGGTTTAAATAAGAGGCTTTTGCTTCTCTGTAAACTTTCTTGATTTTTCCTTTGGTTTGGAATAACGATAATGGATTGAAACTTATCAATGTGATTTATTTTTGAATTCTAGTATAAAAGTACTAAAAAGCAACTTTACAGACTATAAAACCCTACTAGTTCGTGAATTTATAACGTTGTATGTTTATAAATTTTCTTTTAAGGAGAAAAGGTTCATAGGTGCAAAGGGACAAAGGTTTTTTTTTAAAGGTGCTAAGGTTCTGAGATGCTAAGGTGCTAAGATTTTTTGCCCGCGGGTTTTACGGATGAAACGGGTTTACACGGATTTTTTAATCATTTTAATCTGTGGCAAAAATAAAATAACCTTGCTATTTGAAACGTAAGACGCACTGCTGTGCGTCTCTACAGAAAATCGTTGCCTTAAAAAAATTCTGTGATGATCCGTTTTATCTGCAAAATCTGTGGGCTAACTTTCTACAAAGTTTTTTTTAAAGGTACTAAGGTTCTGAGATGCTAAGGTACTAAGGTTTTTTATGCCCACGGGTTTTACGGATGAAACTGGTTTTCGCGGGTTTTTTAATCATTTTAATCTGTGGCAAAAATAAAATAACCTTGCTATTTGAAACGTAAGACGCACTGCAGTGCGTCTCTACAGAAAATGTTTGCCTTAAAACAAATCTGTGATGATCCGTTTTATCCGCAAAATCTGTGCGCCAAATCTCTACAAATTTTCTTTTAAATGGCAAAGGTTTTTATGTGTCCGCATAAAAAAGACGCACTGCTGTGCGTCTCTACAATATAATAAAAAAAACCCGCGAAAACCAGTTTCATCCGTCTAATCCGTGGGCCAAATCTCTACAAATTAATGACTTTTTGCTGTGTATGGCTTGCAATTGCAGCTTCTATAATTTGCATTACTTTTACACCGTCTTGTGCTGTAACGGGTTCTGTTTTGTTATTTGCAATTGAGTCGTAAACGCCATCAAAAAACGAGAAGTAATTGCCCTGAAGGGTTGGGATTTTTTCTCTGATTTCTTTTCCGTCAATTTCAGTATGCAAAAGTCCTTGTAAGGTTTCTGATTCTGTTCCCCAGGATTCTAAGTTTGGTTTTTTACCTAATTTTAATTCGTCTTCCTGAACATCACCACGGGGTTTTAAGAAAGATCCTTTTTTACCGTGAATGGTATATCCCGGATTTGCCTCTCTAACGAAAAAACTGGCTTTTAATCGTACTCTCAAATTATCGTAAATCAACAATAAATCGATCCAGTCATCTACTAAAGAGTTCTCTCTTGTGTAACGAATATCTCCAAAAACCGACTTTGGTGAACCAAATAAACATACGGCCTGATCGATTAAATGCGGGCCTAAATCTTTCAGGATTCCTGCTCCGTCATTTACGGTTTCTTTGTGTGCTTTGGCACTCAATAACGGATTGTATCTGTCAAAGTGAAATTCGGCTTCGACTAAATCTCCCAAAGTTCCTTCTTTGATTATTTTCTGAACGGTTTTAAAATCACTGTCCCATCTTCTGTTTTGAAAAACGGCTAATTTTAATCCTTTTTCTTTGGCGATTGCCGCTAATTCTTCGGCTTCGGCAACGGTTGTGGTAAAGGCTTTTTCGACAACGGCGTGTTTGCCTGCTAATAAAACTTTTTTGGCGTATTCGAAATGTGTTCCAACCGGAGTATTTACGATGACCAAATCGACATCGTCTGCCAATAAATCATCGATAGAAGGATAACTTTTTACTGTTGGATAATCTTCCTGAATGAGTTTTTTGCTTCTTTCCCAAGATCCTAAAAGTTCAAATCCGGGGTGAATATCTAAAAACGGAGCATGAAAAACTTTTCCCGACATTCCGTATGATAATAGTGCTGTTTTTATTTTTTGCATGTTGTGTGTGTTTTTGTTTTGCCACTCCCGATAGCTATCGGGATTCACAGATTAAAATGATTTTTTTTCGCCACGACCCGAGCGATAGCGAACAGGCGAAGCAATTTCACAAATCGTTGAACTTAAAAAATTAAACCATAATAATTCGTGGAAATTAGTGTAATTCGTGGCAACTTCCTTTTTAAAATCAGTCTAATCTTTGCAATCTGTGGCAATAATTCATTTAAATTTTAGCGCGTTCGTATTGTTTTGGCCATTGAATATCGTCGTTTAGTTCTTTGGCAAAGTCTAAAGGCAAGTTTGGGTTTCTCAATGATTCTCTGGCGAATAAAACCAAATCGGCCTGAGCATTTTTCAGGATGGCTTCGGCTTGTTTGGCTTCGGTAATTAAGCCTACTGCGCCAGTTGCAATATTTACTTCTTTTTTGATTTTTGCTGCAAAATTAACCTGATAACCCGGACCAACCGGAATTTTTTGATATGAAACTAATCCGCCTGATGAAACATCAATTAGGTCTACTCCTTTTTCTTTTAAGATCTTAGAAAGCTGTACAGATTCTTCGGGATTCCATCCTCCTTCTGCCCAATCTGTTGCTGAAATTCGAACAAATAAAGGCAAATCTGATGGCCATTCTGATTGTACGGCTTCAACAATTTCTAAGGTAAAACGGATTCTGTTTTCGAAACTTCCGCCATACTCATCGGTTCTGTTATTGGTTAACGGAGATAAAAACTGGTGCAGTAAATAACCGTGGGCTCCGTGAACTTCCATTACCTGATAACCGGCCTGAACCGCTCTTTTTGTCGCAGCTTTAAAATCTGAAATTACTTTCTGGATTCCGTTTTGGTCTAAAGCTTCAGGAAGAAAAGGTTCGTCATCATGATAAGGAATGGCGCTTGCAGAAACCGTTTGCCATCCGCCCTGAGCGAAATCTAACTTTTTATTGCCTTCCCACGGAACCGAAACACTTGCTTTTCGTCCGGCATGTGCCAATTGGATTCCGGGAACCGAATTTTGAGAAACTATAAATTGGTTGATTGTTTTTAGTTTCTCGATATGTTCGTCTTTCCAGATTCCTAAGTCAGATGGAGAAATTCTGGCTTCGGGAGAAACTGCGGTTGCTTCCTGAATAATCAGTCCTACGCCACCGCTGGCGCGACTTCCTAAATGCACTAAATGCCAATCGTTTGCAAATCCGTCAATTGCTGAGTATTGACACATAGGCGATATAACGATTCTATTTTTTAAAGTGATTTTTTTTATTGTAAGTGGAGAAAATAATAATGACGCCATAATTGTAACTTTTAATGGGTTTACAATATCAATTGAAGCTGATAAAGTTTAAAAAGTAAAGTTACAGTATCTTGATAAAAAGAGAAATCTAAATGTTTATTAATTAACAAACATTTAAAGCAAACATTTACTCAAAGTAAGTTTTAACTAACTTACTTTAAATATAAAGAGGAGTTTAATATTTAATTTTAAGACTTTCTAATGCCCCAAAGCCTGCCCCAAAAAAAATTCATTTTGTAGATATATAAATAGTCAAAAACATTAAAATTGCCGCACCAATAATTATGTAGTAGTTTTTTAGTTTGCATAATTTTCTAGTAATGGCTAAAATAAAAAATTGCTTTACCTACAATTTTCCCCAGGAAATATAAAGAAAAACCATAAATTATTATTAAATAAATTACCATCGATATTCTGTTTTCCTGCGTGCCTTCAAAAATGTATTTTTTCATATTTATTATTTATTAGTAGAAATAAACTCCGACATTATTTTAACCAGAAATTTTTATTGAAAGAAAAATAATACGCAATATAATAATTTAATATTTCAGAATAAGAC
>NZ_CADCSU010000084.1 GCF_902804475.1 Flavobacterium bizetiae | reverse complement strand
AATGCAGATAGTCAAAAAGTTTCTCAAAGCTATAAATTTCAAATGCCGATAACATATTAACTTTAAACTCTAATGAGTTTTGTTCGATTTTCTTTCGAGTTATTAGTTTGTCTTTCACAAAAGTGAATTTAATAATTATTCTCTTTATCTAGCCATTTTTGATCATCCAAATCACTTTCATATTCAGATGTTCCTGTAAACCCAAGTTCCTCGAGTTTTTTAAAATATGGCGTATAATCAAAAAATTCTTCATTCCAGCCTTCAAGATCCCAAATAGTATCTACTACCGATGCTAACCATCTTGGCGGTGGAGAATGTTTTTTAAAATAATTGATTCTTTCTTCTGTTGTTTTACAATTTTCTTCAAACCAAATATAAAGACAGTCACAAAATTCGTCACCGCTTCCGTATCTCCAGATAATACTATAAGGGTGAGAGTCTGGTCTGAAAATCCAATGTGGAGGTACTTCTCCATATTTCTCAATAAGCTCATTTATTTTATTGGCAAGATATTCCGTTTTCTCAATCATATAATTATAATATTGATAAGCCTTCAAGTAATTTATTTATGTGTAACAAAATCAAATGTTGTTTAGTTTCAAATATATTATTTTTCAAAACTCAAACCAATCTGATTTTTTATTTCCTCTACAATTTTACTCAAATCCAAACTGTTTTGATGTG
Source organism: Flavobacterium bizetiae (assembly GCF_902804475.1). GTDB lineage: Bacteria > Bacteroidota > Bacteroidia > Flavobacteriales > Flavobacteriaceae > Flavobacterium > Flavobacterium bizetiae. The sequence goes on along the minus strand of NZ_CADCSU010000084.1, from coordinate 61,737 downwards.
ACCAAAGCTTACTTTCTATTTGGTTGTTTCTAATACAATCATGACATTCAAGAGCTTCATGCGTATATCCTTTGCCTAAATTTGGTAAACTAAAAGTTTCTTCTTCATCATTTGTAGAAACAGAATATCCATCAGCAATAAACCACGGAGCATTGAGCTGGATATGTCCATGAGTTGCGCTTATTGTTGCTTTCATATCAGATTCTGAAGCAATCGAAGCACTTAAAACGGACTGGGCATTTTCATACTGCAGGATCATGGAAGTTTGAAGATCAATTCCGTTTTTATGATAAATAGATTTTGCTATTATTTCTTTAGGTATTCCCAGCAATATATAGGAGAGAAATAACGGATATACGCCAATATCAAATAGCGCGCCTCCTCCCTGATTTTTATTAAATAGTCTTCCTCCTTCTTTTTCATCTACATAAAAAGCAAAATCGGCTTTAACATACTTTACATCACCAATTATTCCCTGATTGATTTTCTCCAGAACTTCGTTAATTGACGGAATAAAACGTGTCCAGAATGCTTCCATGAAAAATTTATTGTGTTTTCTTGAAGCTTCAATCATACGCCCTGCATCTTTATAAGATAATGCCATCGGCTTTTCGCATAAAACATGCTTTCCGTTTTCTAATGCTTTGATCGATAATTGGGCATGTGAATCGTGTGGCGTTGCAATGTAGATGATATCTACCTGATCATCTTTAAAAAGGGCCTCATAAGAATCGTATGATTTTATGCAATTGTACTTTTGGGCAAACTCAATTGCTTTATTATGATCTCGGGAAGCCACCGCGAATAATGTCGCATCTTGCAATAATACTAAATCAGCTGCGAATTGATTTGCAATATTTCCAAGGCCAATAATTCCCCACTTTATTGTATTGTCATTTTTCATACTATTCTATAAGCGCTACTTATCAATGGTTTAATTAATTATGATGTAAATAAAGAAAAAACATTTATAAAATAAATTTTAGATAACATATATTTCATATTTTTAGCAACAAATTTGCAAATTAACTATGAAAAAAGCCCTACTCCTACTCTTTTTGAGTGTTTTTTTAACAAAAACATACGCTCAGGATTATTTCCCTATTAATGAAAGTGTGCAGAACAAGAACAAAAATTACACTGTTTTTACAAATGCCACTATTTATGTTACTCCAACTCAAAAAATCGAAAAAGGTACTTTACTCATTCAGGATGGTAAAGTTGTTTCTGTTGGCAATAACATTTCAGTTCCTAAAAACAGTATTACAATTGATCTTGAAGGAAAAACAATTTATCCTTCGTTTATTGATATTTACACGAGTTTTGGAGTTGAAAAACCAAAAAGTAATTTAGGCCGTAGCCGCGATCCTTTGTATGATACAAAAAGAGTGGGTTACTACTGGAACGAAAGCGTTCGTCCTGAAGTAAATACTTATGAGACTTTTAAATACGACCAACCAAAAGCAGAAGAATTACTAAAAGCTGGTTTTGGAGTAGTAGGAACTCACATTCCTGACGGAATTGCTCAGGGAACCGGAATCCTGGTTGCATTAAACAATACCCAAAACAGCAAACAAATAATTGCCAATAAAATCACCAATCACCTTGCTTTTTCAAGAAGCGCTCTAACAAATCAGGCTTATCCGAGTTCATTAATGGGTATGATGGCTTTGTTGCGCCAAATGTATTTGGATCTTGACTGGTACAAAAAAGGAAATTCTGAAACTAAAGATTTATCGTTAGAAGCCTTGGCAAACAACGAAAAACTGGTTCAGATTTTTACTACCGAAGACAAACTAAACAGTTTGAGAGCTGCTAAAATTGCTAAGGAATTTGGTTTAACCTATATTCTAAAAGGTAACGGAAATGAGTTTGAAAGAATCGACGAAATCAAAAATACGAATGCTAAATTTATTATTCCGGTAAGTTTTCCCGAAGCGTATGATGTTTCGAATCCGTATTTATCAAATCAAATTGAATTAACAGATATGCGTTTCTGGAACCAGGCGCCATCAAACCTAAAAATATTATCTGATAATGGTGTTGTTTTTGCCCTGACTACAGACAAATTAAAAAAGACAGAAGACTTTAAACCTAACTTACTCAAAGCTATTAAATACGGTTTTGATAAAACAAAAGCGTTAGAAGCCTTAACTACAATTCCGGCTGCAATTCTTGGAAAAAGCAATGAAGTAGGAAGTTTAAAAACCGGAAGTTATGCCAATTTTGTGATTACTTCGGGAGAAATCTTCGATGAAAAAACAATCTTATACGAAAACTGGGTTCAGGGAACAAAGTATGTTGTAAATGATATTAATTCAAAAGACATTCGTGGAAACTACAATCTAACGGTTGGAAAAGATACCTATAAATGGAAAATTGAAGGAACTGCTAATGCTCCAAAATCAGAGATAACTACCACTGACGATAAAAAAGTAAATAGCACTTTTGCGGTTTCTAAAAACTGGATTTCTCTTTTAATTAAACCTGCAGATACTATCAAAGCTAACTTTACGCGTTTAACAGGGTTCATAGAAAAACCGGAAAGTTTATCTGGAAAAGCAGTCTTTGCAAACGGAGACGAACTAGTTTGGACGGCTTTAAGAACAAGCGCATTTGTGGCAGTAAAAGATACTGTAAAAGCAGAAAAACCAAATCCTGTTATCCCAACAACGTATCCAAATGTTGCTTTTGGTGATGCTAAAAAACTAACGGCTCAGACTTTGTTGTTTAAAAATGCTACAGTTTGGACAAACGAAAAAGAAGGTATTTTAACTGAAACGGATGTTTTAATTAAAAACGGAAAAATTGCTGCTGTTGGCAAAAATCTTTCAGATGCATCTGCAACCGTTATTGATGCAAAAGGCAAACATATTACAAGCGGAATTATCGATGAGCACTCGCATATCGCTATTTCTAAGGGTGTAAACGAAATGGGCCACAACTCTACTGCCGAAGTTACGATTCAGGATGTAGTGAATTCTGAGGACATTAATATTTATAGAGATCTTGCCGGAGGTGTAACAATCTCTCAATTATTACACGGATCTGCGAACCCTATTGGTGGACGTTCTGCTATTGTAAAATGGAAATGGGGCGCTGCACCAGAGGAAATGTTATACAAAAATCAACCTAAGTTTATCAAATTTGCTTTGGGAGAAAATGTAAAACAAGCGAATTGGGGTATTGATAATCCTACTCGTTTTCCACAAACAAGAATGGGTGTTGAACAGGTTTTTACCGATTATTTTCAGCGTGCTAAAGAATATGACGAAAGCTGGAAAAAATTCAACGCTGGTTCTAAAAAAGGAAAAGCGCCAAGAGTTGATCTAGAATTACAAACCATTGCTGAAATTATCAATAAAGAGCGTTTTATTACATGTCACTCTTATGTAGAATCTGAGATTTTGATGCTTATGAATGTTACAGAGAAATTCAATTTTAAAGTAAACACTTTTACCCATATTCTTGAAGGTTATAAAGTAGCTGATAAAATGAAACAACACGGAGTTGGAGCTTCGACTTTCTCTGACTGGTGGGCTTATAAATTTGAGGTAAATGATGCAATTCCGTTCAACGGGCCAATTATGCACAATGAAGGATTGGTGGTAGCGTATAACTCTGATGATGCCGAAATGTCTAGAAGACTAAATCAGGAAGCTGCTAAAGCGGTGAAATATGGTAATATTTCTGAGGAAGATGCCTGGAAATTCGTAACTCTGAATCCTGCTAAATTATTACATATTGATGATAAGGTAGGAAGTCTTAAAGTAGGTAAAGATGCTGATGTTGTTTTATGGAGCGATAATCCTTTATCTATTTATGCTAAAGCCGAGAAAACAATTATTGAAGGTGTTGTTTATTTTGATATTGAAAAAGATGCCGAAAAACAATTGGCCATTACTAAGGAAAGAAGTTTGTTGATTGGGCAAATGCTACAAGAAAAAAACAAAGGATTGAGCACTCAACCACCTACAAAAAAAGAAAAAACAGAATATCACTGTGATACTTTAGAACAATAATTAGGGCGTTACAAATTCATAAAGATTAAAAAAAACAATATGATACATAAAAACATCTATATAATGCTGCTGGCAGTTTGTGCTTCGGTACAAATAAAAGCACAACAAATACCGGCACCAAAACAAACTAAATCAGTTTTAATTTTAAATGCCACTGCGCATTTAGGAAATGGGACTGTTATCCAGAATAGTGCGATTGGTTTTAAAGACGGAAAAATTACGCTGGTGGCCGATGCAACAACAATACGACTTGCCGCCAATGCTTATGATACTACAATTGATGCCAGCGGAAAACATGTTTACCCTGGATTTATTGTTCCTAACGCAACATTAGGTTTGGTAGAAATTGATGCTGTAAAATCATCAGACGATCAGGAAGAAATTGGTAGTTTTAACCCGAATGTGAGAAGTATTATTGCTTACAACTCAGAATCAAAAGTAGTAGAAACAGTACGTCCAAACGGTATTTTAATTGCACAAATTACGCCACGAGGAGGCCGAATTTCAGGAACATCTTCAGTTGTACAATTAGATGCCTGGAGCTGGCAAGATGCTATTTTAAAAGAAAACGACGGAATTCATCTTAATTTTCCATCGAACTTTAAAAGATCAGGATCGTGGTTTGAACCGGGAATAATCGAAGCCAACAAAGATTATCCTAAACAAGTTGAAGAAGTATCGGCATTTCTTGTCAACTCAAAAGCATACAATCAGGCTCCTGCAAAAGAAAGAAACGTAGTTTTAGAAGCTACAAAAGGACTTTTTGACGGAACTCAAACACTTTATATTCATGCTGATGAAGAGAAACAAATTGTAGATGCAATACAATTGGCTGTTGACAACCAGATCAAAAAAATTGTTATTGTTGGCGGATTCGAAGCATACAAATCAGCTGATGTGTTGCAAAAATATAATGTGGGTGTTTTACTAAGACGCGTTCATGATATGCCAACAAGTGATGACGAAGATGTAAATCTTCCCTACAAAATGGCTAAAATACTTACAGATAAAGGTATTGTGGTGGGTCTTGAAAACAGCGGAGATCACGAGCGCATGAGTGTTAGAAATCTTCCGTTTCTGGCAGGAACTTGCGCTGCTTTTGGCTTAGACAAAGAAAAAGCATTACAACTTATTACTTCTAATACTGCAAAATTATTAGGTATTGATGCTACTTGTGGTACATTAGAATCAGGCAAAGATGCTACTTTATTTATTTCTGAAGGGGATGCACTTGATATGAGAACCAATAAATTAACCACTGCGTTTATTCAGGGAAGATCGATTAACTTAGAAACTTTCCAAACGAAATTAAACGATAAATTTAAAGCGAAATACAACCAGAAATAAACCAACACTTTTTGATAAAAAAGGCACCAATTGAGAAATTCAGTTGGTGCCTTTTTATTTTAAAATTATCATAGTTTCGATTAAATCTTTAATTTTTTAAACGCAACTACTCTTAAAATTACAATTATTCTTTCATTTTTCTGTTAACAAAATCTTTTTCCAGGCAAATCTTAGTGTTTCTCATTAATAAATTACAAATTTTAAGTTCATTTTAACAAATACACGTAAAATACAGGGGGTTAAATTTTAAAATTAACAAAAATTAAGCATTGCACTCTATTTTTTATAGGGCTGTCGATTGATTTTTTAATTTTATAAAAGATTTAAAACCAAATAACTATGCGAAAAATTATTTTAAGTGTGATCCTAATCACTATTTTGGTACTAACCTTTATATCAAACTTTATTCTGAGCGATAACCCTATTCCGGCAGAAGCTGTAAAGTTTGACACAGGAGATACAGCTTGGATGATCGTAGCAACTGCATTTGTATTGCTTATGACACCAGGACTAGGATTTTTCTACGGAGGAATGGTAGGTAAGAAAAACGTTATCAGTACAATGCTTCAAAGTTTCATGGCAATGGTAATTGTTACTATTTTATGGGTTGTTGTTGCTTTCGGATTGGCTTTTGGGCCTACTATTGGAGGAATCATCGGAAATCCATCTACTAATTTATTCTTTGAAGGTGTTGGCACTAATACCGCATGGAGTCTTGCCCCAACTATTCCCTTTATGTTATTTGCATTGTTTCAGGCAAAATTTGCCATCATTACACCTGCATTAATTACGGGTGCATTTGCAGAGCGTGTACGTTTCTGGGCTTATTTACTATTCATGGTTTTATTTATCATCTTTATATATTCTCCTTTGGCACACATGACCTGGCATCCTGATGGAGTTTTCTTTAAAATGGGAGTATTAGATTTCGCCGGAGGAACTGTGGTGCATATGAGCGCTGGTTGGGCTGCATTGGCCGGAGCAATCTTCTTAGGAAAAAGAAAAGTTCAAAAAGTAAATCCTGCCAGAATTACCTATGTACTATTAGGTACAGGTTTACTGTGGTTCGGATGGTTTGGTTTCAACGCAGGTTCTGCACTTGGAGCAAACGGTTTAGCTGTTCAGGCTTTAGGAACTACAACTGTTGCCGCTGCTGCAGCTGCTATGGCATGGGTTTTCCTTGATAAAATAATCGGACATAAATTATCAGCACTTGGTGCATGTATCGGAGCTGTGGTAGGCCTTGTTGCTATTACACCTGCCGCAGGCTTCGTTAGCATTCCTCACGCAATTTTCATCGGAGCATTCTCTGCAATTGTCAGTAACCTTGTAGTAAGTAAATTTCCTAAAGGTAAAATTGATGATGCTTTAGATGTTTTTGCCTGTCACGGTGTTGGTGGTATGGTAGGAATGTTGCTAACTGGTGTTTTTGCTTCTAAAGCGATCAACCCGGCTGTTGGAGATAATCAAGGTTTGATTTTCGGAACTCCAACTTTATTCATCAACCAATTAACTGCTTTAGTAGTGGTTTCAATCTTCGCTTTTGTAGGTTCTTATATTTTATTCTTTGTTGTAAATAAAATTACACCACTAAGAGTTACTGAAGAAAAAGAAGAATTAGGATTAGACATTTCTCAACACGGAGAATTTTTATAAAAAACAAACCAAAACCAAAACCTAGCCAAAATTAAAAAAGCGCTCTGAGTCTGACTCAGAGTGCTTTTTTTTGCTTTAATTATTTTTAAGGAAAGAAGATAGATTAAAAAGAATAGAGTATAGAGTATAGATTCTAAAATGACAAACTAAACGAAAACATGGTTATGGAAATGATTGTCCTAGCCCCGATAGAAGTGGAAATCTTTTATTTTTTTCCTTTAAAAAATAAAAGATTGGAACCTATAGCGAGATTAGCTCCTGAAAAAAACTATTCTCATTATTCCTAAGACCAAAAAAGCACTCTGAGTCTGACTTAGAGTGCTTTTTATTTTGAATTAATTTCAACCTTAATATTATTTAGATTTTAGAATTCAGTTTTTAGATTCCTTAACTTCTTTATGCTATTCTCTAGATTCTATCTTCTTAAAAAAAAAGGATTATTTAAAATTTCCAATTCCTTCTTTCAGCCAATGCAAATATTCATCTGCATTTACATAACTTATAGTAGGTTTTGAAGTGTTTAAATTATTGCCTTCCAAATCTGTTATAATGTACAATGGCTGCGTGTTGGTTTTATATTTTGAAATCATAAAATCAGTCCATTTATCGCCAACTGTAATGATCTTATCGCCAGATTTAGTTACAAATTGTTCCTCTTTTGGCAACTCGCGTTTATCATCTACATAAAGAGAAATCAACACAACATCGTTTTTCAGGATTGGTAAAATCGTTGGCTCAGACCAAACATTGTTCTCCATTTTTCTGCAATTCACGCAAGCATACCCGGTAAAATCAAGCATGATTGGTTTATTGATTGATTTTGCATAGGCCAGACCATCTTCATAATCATGAAAAACCATGATACCGTGTGGGCCTAATTCTGCTCCGTCAGGCAATCCTTTTATAGCTTCGGCACCTCCTAATGAATTAGCAGAACCTCCTACTCCAAACGGGCTTTCGCTATATTGTGGCGGTGGCGGGAAAGCGCTAATTAATTTTAATGGTGCTCCCCAAAGTCCTGGAATTAAATACACTGTAAAGACTAATGTAAGTAATCCTAAATACAATCTTCCAACTGAAATATGTTGCAGCGGACTATCGTGTGGCAATGAAATTTTACCAAATAAATATAAAGTCAGAGCTGCAAAAATAGCGATCCAGATCGCGATGAAAACTTCTCTTTCAAGAAAATGCAATTGTAAAACTAAATCTGCATTTGATAAAAATTTAAATGCTAAAGCCAATTCTAAAAATCCTAAAACTACTTTTACAGTATTTAACCATCCACCCGATTTTGGTAATGAATTTAACCAGCCCGGGAACATTGCAAATAACATAAATGGTAATGCTAATGCTAAAGAAAACCCTAACATTCCGACAACCGGAGCAATCCCTCCGTTTGAAGCCGCTTCTACCAATAAAGTCCCTACAATTGGCCCCGTACAAGAAAATGATACAATTGCCAAAGCTAAAGCCATAAATAGTATTCCTATTATTCCGCCTCTGTCTGCTTGCTGATCTACTTTATTTCCCCATGAATTTGGCAGCATAATTTCGAATGCACCCAAAAATGAAGTAGCAAAAATGATCAATATAATAAAGAAGATTAAGTTAAACCAAACATCTGTAGACAAAGCATTTAATGCATCTGCACCAAATATTTTAGTTACAATTAATCCTAAAATAACATAAATAGCGATAATCGAAAGTCCGTAAAAAATAGCATTACGAATACCTTTTGCTCTGCTTTTACTTTGCTTGGTAAAGAAACTTACCGTCATTGGGATCATCGGGAAAACACAAGGCGTAAGCAACGCTGCAAATCCTGAGATAAAAGCAATAAAAAAGATCGACCATAAACTTCTTGCCGGAGCTGGCCCAGGCATATCTTCTTTTGATGGAGTTTGAGCAACAACATCTTTTATTGTTTCAACCTTAGCTGGTTCAATTGTTGGTTTTACAGTATCAACTGTCAGACCAACTACTTTAGTTTCATCTTTCTTTACTTCTGCTACACTTGCAACGGCATCCATTTTAAATGTTGAGGGAATTGCAATAGAGAATTTCTTATTCGAATTGATACAAACTTCTTTACAAACCTGAAAATCGAACTCAACATCAACCGTTTTTAAGTTCGGATTAATGATCGTGATTTCCTGCTCGATATGTGCTCTACCTTCAAAGAACGTTTCATTTACACCAAAAACATCATTAAAGGCTGTTCTGGTTTTACCTTCTTTAGCCTTTCCAACTAAAGTATAATTACCTTTTTGATTTTTAAATGTAATCTCAAGCGCAAGAGGCCCACCATCTGGTGTAAATTGCGAATACATATGCCAGTCTTTTTCAATTGTTCCATCAAAGATTAAAACAGCATTAGTTGCTGATTTTTTTTCAATTTTTGAAGTCCATTTTACTGGCTCTAGGATTTGTGCATTTCCTTTTGCAAAAGCAAAAAACAGGAAAATTATGATGATTTTATTCCAAACACTTTTCGACATTATTGTTTGATGGTATTGATTAAAGTTCATTGTGCAATTCTATTTTAAGTATTTTTCTTGTAGTATTTTCAATTTTAAAACGTTCATCCTGTCTGACACCAATCACCCAGACAATCTGATTGGCTGAGGATAAAATCCATATTTTTTCTTTTTCGATCAGCGATAATTTCTCATCTTTAAAAAGTTTACTCACTTTTTTTGATTTTCCATTCATCCCAAATGGCTGAAAAATATCCCCCGTATTCCATTTACGTAAAACCAAAGGAAACTGGATTTTTTCAGCGTCCACAAATATAGCCTTATTATCATGTACTGTGATGTGACTTATGTTACAAAGCCTCAATTTTAAGGGAAAATTAACTTCTGTATCACTTACTCCAATCTCAAATTCTTCCTTTTCTAATCTTTGAGAAAGTGGGCTTAAAATCAAAGTATCGCGGTTTTTTAACACTCTAAATTCAGCCGAAAACACCTGTTTTCCAGATTGTCCATCAACCAGATCATAAATATCGTTCCAGGCCAAAAAACCAAATTCATTGAGCCACTGGTAGAGGTAAGATTTATAATTAGGTAATTTTTTAAGTTGATTTAAATCAAAATGAATATCCTCACCTTCTTCTTTTGCCACTTGCTGATAAATCATAATCGACGCATCCTCGGCCATTTCCTGAGATTCCCGCAAATAGGACTGTGTTTTCTGCAAAGCATTCAAAAAATTAGGATTGATTTCTTTCAGTATCGGCACTAAATCATGACGAATTTTATTTCGAAGATATTTGTTCGATGCATTGCTGCTGTCTTCTCGCCAGTCGATATTGTTTTCCTGCGCATATTTCAGGATTTTGTCTCTTGAAAAAGGCAAAAGCGGACGAATAATTCGATCGTTTTCTTCCGGAATTCCGGTTAATCCTTCTAATCCCGTTCCCCTAGTTAAGTTGATAATAAAGGTTTCCAGATTATCATCAGCGTGATGCGCCGTTAGAATATAATCGAATTTTTCTTCTTCTAAAAGTTCGTAAAACCAACTGTAACGTAATTCACGCGCTGCAACTTGCGTCGATAATTTGTAATCTTTGGCAAATGCTTCGGTATCAAATTGAGTGGTAAAAATAGGAATGTTATTTCTATCACAATAATCCTGAATAAAACTCTGATCACCAAAACTTTCTAATCCGCGAAGTTGGAAATTGCAATGCAAAACCGCAATTTGACAAGGCAATTGCTGTAATAAATGCAATAAAACCATGCTATCTAAACCTCCGCTAACTGCCAGAAATAGTTTTTTATCTCCCAGAAATGGAAATCTTGAAGCGATGTGATTTTGAAATTTTGAAAACATTCGATAAAAGTAAAAAATTAAATTCGATCTATTTTTAAATGAATTGTTAAGCGTAATATTTTTTTGCCACGAATTATTTTTTCACACAGATTTAGCGGATCTATTTTTCTGCCACTGATTAAAAGATTTACGCAGATTTTTTAAATCATTTTTTTGCCACGAATTACACAAATTACCGCAAATTATTTTTAATAAAATCTGCTTTGATCTGCAGAATCTGCGTGAAACAAAATCCTTTTAATCCTATAATCTGTAGCTAACTTTTACTGCAAAACTTCGTGCATTGCTTTGGCTTTCAACAAACATTCTTCGTATTCGTTTTCAGGAATTGATAACGATGTAATAGCGCTTCCCACAGAAAATGAAACATATTTATTTTCCTGATTGTACAAAATACTTCTGATCACAACATTAAAATCAAAATCACCTTCCGGAGTAAAATAACCGATAGATCCGCTATATAAACCGCGTTTGGTTTCTTCCAGATTCTCGATAATATTCATAACCGAAATCTTTGGAGCCCCGGTCATACTTCCCATTGGGAAAGTGGTTCTTAAAACATCGATTGGAGAATATTGCGGATCTAATTTTGAACTTACCGTAGAGATCATCTGGTGAACCTGCAAAAACGAATAGATTCTGCAAAGCTCTGTCACTTCTACAGAACCTTTTTGCGCCGTATGCGATAAATCATTGCGAACCAAATCTGTAATCATAATATTTTCAGCGCGTTCTTTTGCATCCGATTCTAAAAACTGTTTTGACTTTTGGTCTTCAACAGGATCTAAAAATCGTTTTGAGGTTCCTTTTATAGGCTGCGAAATCAAAGTTTCTCCTACTCTTTTAAGATATCGTTCTGGCGACGCCGAGAGTAAAAATTGTTTATGATTTTTAAAGAAAACCGAAAACGGCGCTTGTGATATTTTATTTAGTTTCTGAAATTTTTCCAATGGATTTATAATTGCATTTTCAGCATAAAATTCCATACAAAAATTAGCCTCGTACATATCTCCTTTATGAATATGGTCAAGCATTTTTGTGACTTTTTCTACATATAAATCTTTTGAAATTCGCTGTTTGACTTCGATTTCACTCAAAGTTTCAAAAGAATTATTTTCAGTCTGAACAATTTCTTGAAAATCATCTTGAGCCTCATCATCACAAAGTAATAAATACTGAATTTCAAGCTGATTTCCCTTCAATAAAAAAATCTTTTTTGGCTGAAAGAAAAACAAATCCGGAAAATCTAATCCATCAAAATTAGATGATTTTAATTGCTCTACATCATTTTTTAAGTCGTAGGAAAGATAGCCAAAAAGCCAGTCTTTAGTAGTTTGCTGATATTGTTTAAGATCATCAAAAGCGTTGTGAAAATCGGTTTTTAAAGATGTAAAAGCATCCACAGCCAGCACACAATCAAAGCTTGAATATTCTTGAGGATACGAATTGCTATCCAAAAAAATAACCTCGCGAAATTGTTGCGACCAGCTTAAAAGTTGTTGTTTAAAATGCTCTGGATTTGAAATATGTTTATGAATAGAAACTCTCAAAAAGGTATAATTTTTAGATTTCAAAATTACGACAAAAAAAATCCTTCGATAAAATAATACTCAAAAAATTATTGGCACACTTTTTAGTATACCGAAATAAGACTTATTATTTAAATAGCTTTTTAACATAAAAGCATTATTAATAAAACCAAAAACTTTATTTATTAATCAAATTTTAAAACCTTTATGAAAACAATTGCAAAATTAGGACTGACCTTTGTAGTAATCATCGCATTACTATTTTCTTGTAAAAAAGCTGATAACTCGTCGTACGGAGAATCGGCAGATATGAAAGTTTCAGCAGATAGTACTGCTGTTTCATCTTCGGCTGCGGTAGTCGATAAAAACAGTAAGCAGAAATTTATTCGAACTGCTGATATTAAATTCAAGGTAAAAAATGTCGTCAAGTCTACTTATGCAATTGAAAATGCTACGCAAAAATTTGGAGGTTTTGTTACTTATACTAATTTGCAAAGCAACATTCATGAACAGATTAAAACCAAAATCAGTCAGGACAGCACCCTTGAAACTACTAAATACACGGTAGAAAATAGTATTACGATCCGCGTTCCTAATACTCAATTGGATACAGTGATTAAAACAATTGCCAAACAAATTGATTTTCTTGATTTTAGAGTAATTAAAGCCGATGATGTTTCACTGAAATTATTAGCAAATCAGCTTTCGCAAAAAAGAAGCGCATCAACCGAAAAAAGAGTTGAGAAAGCAATAGATGCTAAAGGCAAAAAAATAAATGATATTATGGAGGCGGAAAATACTTTGGCCAACCAAAAAGAAGCTTCTGACAATCGTGCAATTGATAATTTATCATTGCAGGATCAGGTAAATTTTAGCACAATAACTTTGCAGCTTTATCAAAACGAAACCATTAGACACGAAACAATGGCCGGCGAGAAAAACAGCAATGCTTACAAACCCAATTTAGGTTTACAAATTCTGGATTCCCTTAAAAGTGGCTGGTATATTCTGGAATCAATTTTCGTGTTTTTAATTAATCTTTGGCCTTTTATAATCCTTGGTTTTGGTGGATTCTTCCTTTACAAAAAATACGGAAAGAAACAATAAAACTGTTAATAAAATAGCAATTTCATAACAAAAAAATCATTATATTTGATATAGCATTATATTAATCCCAAAATAGGATTATAAAGATTGTAAAATTCTCAGTAGAATAGCTTTAAAAATTGATTTTCATTTTATTAGAGGATTCAGATTCTAACGTTTTCCACAAAATAAATTATACTTTTTTAACCTATTTTAAAACCCTAAGTGTTATGAAAATTGCTACTATTATTGTCCGCGTTTTAATTGGTCTTTTATTACTCTTTGCTTCTATCAGTTACTTTTTTCACTTAGCTCCTGAACCGGAAACAACAGGGAATTTTAAAGCTTTTAATGTTGGTTTAATGGCTTCTAAGTATATAATGCCTTTAGCAAAGTCAATCGAATTACTTTGCGGAATTGCTTTTGTAACCGGGCGTTACGTAACATTGGCTAATATTTTGATCTTACCCATTACGGTAAACATTTTGTTTATCAATTATTTTTTAGCTCCCGAAGGTTTACCAATTGCGGTTTTATTGTTCCTGGCTAACTTATTTTTGATTTACAGATATTGGGATAATTATAAAAGTGTTTTTACCAGATAATCTATTTTCTTTTAAAAATAAACAAACCCGGTACTCAAAAAGTATCGGGTTTGTCCTTTAATAAAAATTTCAACCTTAAAATCCCTATCAATTTGCTTTATCGTGTTTTACCCAAACCAGATCTGAAATTTCGAATCCAATTTCGCGGGCTTTTATCAGAAAATCTGCTTTTACACTTTCCGGGATCGTAGTTTCTCTTGAAAGTATCCACATGTATTTTAAGTTTTCTCCAACTACAAGCGCGTATTTATAATTGTCTTCAATCGCAATTACATTATATCCGGCATAAAAAGGACCAAAAAATGAGACTTTAAGCATACCAATATTATCTTTTTTGACAAATTTGGCTTTTCCTATACTTTCCTCCCATTTGTCTTTTTTGACATTGTAGCCCTTATTATCCACTTTTATGGTTCCGTTATCGTTTAGAGAATATTCGGCGGTGACATTGTTAAGACCTTTTTCATATTTAAAATCAAGTCTGGCAATCTCATACCATTTTCCTAAGTATTTTGCTTTATCAAAATTAGTGATTGCTTTTGCTTTTTCGGGAATTGTTGCTCCACAGGAATAAAGCGCAAGGGCTACTCCTGCTCCAACTAAAACCGGAGCTATATATCTACTTTTCATAATATCATCTTTTAGATCTATAAAGATAACACGAGATCAGGAAAACTATTTTACAGAATTATTATTTGATTTTATATTTTCTAACTATTGAAAATTTATTCTAAACTACAAAGACTTAAAAACAAAGCTTAACTCAATCTTGTCTTTTCGATTGGTAATGATAAAATAAATCTTTTTTTTCAGGGGCTAATCCCGCACCCGAGCCTGAAAGTGCGAATTGGCGAAGCAATTCGTTCCCATCTTTTTGTAGCGAACACCGCCACAAAGGGATTTCCTCTTCTATCGCGGCTAGGGCAATCATTTTCAGTAGAATACTTTCGCCTAATTGTCATTTCTAGGCACGAGACTTATTCGATACAATATTAAAGATGTTTTTCTTCACTTAATGCTATTACCTATAATCATTACATAATAAAAAAACCGCCAATCCTGAAATCTCAGAATTGGCGGTTTTTAAAATGATTTATCGCAAATTATACGTGTAATGCTCTATTATCTGTAGCGGCTAATGCTGCTTCTTTTACCGCTTCCGCGAAAGTTGGATGCGCATGGCTCATTCTTGAGATATCTTCAGCAGATGCTTTAAATTCCATTGCTGTAACAGCTTCTGCAATTAAATCTGCAGTACGTGCTCCAATCATGTGAACTCCTAAAACTTCGTCTGTTTTAGCATCAGCAATGATTTTTACAAATCCGTCAAGATCTCCACTTGCTCTTGCACGACCTAAAGCTTTGAATGGGAAGCTTCCCACTTTATATTCCGTTCCTGAAGCTTTTACCTGCTCTTCAGTTTGTCCAACTGCAGCAACTTCTGGCCAAGTGTATACTACACCAGGAATTAAATTATAATCGATATGTGGTTTTTGACCTGCTAAGATTTCAGCAACCATAGTTCCTTCTTCTTCTGCTTTGTGCGCTAACATTGCTCCACGAACAACATCACCAATTGCATAGATATTAGGAACATTAGTTTGTAAATGATCGTTTACTTCAACTTGTCCTCTGTCTGAAATTTTCACTCCGGCTTTATCAGCGTTTAATCCGTCTGTGTAAGGACGACGACCAACAGAAACTAATGAATAATCTCCTTCAAGAGTAATAGTTTCTCCTTTTGCATTCTCAGCCTGAACTGTAACAGCATCGCCGTTTCTTTCTACTGATTTTACTTTGTGAGAAACGTAGAATTTCATTCCTTGTTTTTTCAATACTTTAGTGAGTTCTTTAGACAATGAACTATCCATTCCAGGAATGATTCTGTCCATGAATTCTACTACAGAAACTTGCGCTCCTAAACGTAGGTAAACTTGTCCAAGCTCGATTCCGATAACTCCACCGCCAATAATTACTAAGTGTTTTGGAACTTCTTTTAAAGCCAAAGCTTCTGTAGAAGTGATAATTCTTTCTTTATCAATTTTAATAAATGGCAAAGAAGATGGTTTTGAACCTGTAGCAATTACAGCATATTTAGTTTCGATAGTTTCTGATGTTCCGTCAGCTTTTGCAACTGCAATGTGCGTTGCGTCTACGAAAGAACCTAAACCGTTGAAAACTGTAATTTTATTTTTATCCATTAAGTAGTTGATTCCACCTACGGTTTGATCTACAACTGCTTGTTTGCGAGCAATCATTTTTTCTAAATTGATTTTTACATCTCCAGAAACTTCGATTCCGTGATCTGCAAAATGAGCAATTTCGGCATAATGATGAGAAGAAGATAATAATGCTTTTGAAGGAATACAACCTACGTTAAGGCAGGTTCCGCCAAGAGAATTATACTTTTCTACAATTGCTGTTTTGAAACCTAATTGTGCGCAACGAATTGCTGATACATATCCGCCAGGACCTGAACCTATAATGACTACGTCAAATGAACTCATAGTTTGTAAATTTTATTTTTAGCGATACAAAATTAAGGAATAAAGTTTTGTTTAAAGTTTAAATCTCAATGTTTTTTGTGTGAAAGTTTAGTGAAAGTTTTTTTGTTTTAGAATGCGAATTTTAACGCAAAGTTCGCAAAAGTTTGTTTTTTTTAGTTTCGCAAAGACGCAGAGTCGCAAAGTTTAAACAACCTTTGTCTCTCTTTTCCTTAGCACCTTTAAACCTTCCTCAAAAAATCACCGTCGAATTCTTCACTTCACTAATCATAAACATACTTTGTGTGCTTCCTATATGTTGCAATGAGGTCAGTTTTGTTACCAAAAATTCACGATAAGCTTCCATATCTTTTACTAATACTTTGAGAATATAATCGTAATCACCGCTTACGTGATGGCATTCTAATACTTCGTTGAGTTTGATGACTTCGCTTTCAAATTTGGTTAAGAACTCTTTGGTATGCTGAATGAGTTTTAAATGACAGAAAACGACAAATCCCTTATCGATTTTGGTTTTATCGACTAATGCTACATAGTTTTTGATTATGCCTTCGCGCTCTAACTTTTTGATGCGTTCGTAAACTGCCGTTACCGAAAGGTTGAGTTTTAAGGACAATTCTTTGGTTGTTTTTTTACTGTCGGTTTGTAGTAAAATAAGGAGTTTTTTATCTGTGGCGTCTAAAGTCATGGTTCCGGTTTATTGTTGAAGTGAAAGAAAATCTATTGAATTGTACTTTCTACATCAAATTTAGATTAAAAATCCTTACAAATACTTTTTTGTAGTTTTAAAATCTAATTACAAGCTATATGGTTGATTAATTTTCTTAATAAACGTTATTTTGAATAGAATTTATTTTGTAAACGACGCTCCTAGCCCAGATTGTAGTGAAAAGCCCGGAGTAAAAAATGGCTAAAGTTTCTTGTTCTAAAAAAGTGACCAACGGAAGCTCTTTTTAGAACATTAGAAACTTGCCTTTTTTACGTCTCGATAGCTATCGAGATGAAACGGAAAGCTGGAATAGCTTCAAATTTAAATTCCAAAAATAAATTCCAAATTCCAATGGCAATGACAATTTTAATAACAAAAACAATAAATACTAACCAGAGGAGATTGTTTCGTTCCTCGCAATGACATAAAAATGAAAGACTTTAACCCAGCAGATAAGATTCAGGATTTACAATACTTTGGTGAATTTGGAGGAGTGAATCCTTCAATTTCTGATTCTTCAACTTATACTTTTTTATCGGCAAAAACGATGTTTGATACTTTTGAGGGAAATATGGAGGGTTGCTATTTGTATTCGCGCCATTCTTCGCCTAGTAACTTATATCTGGATCAGGCTTTGGCCGCTATGGAAGGAACGGAAACGGCAAACGTATCGGCTTCGGGAATGGGAGCAATTACGCCTACTCTATTGCAGCTTTGTGGTGCGGGCGATCACATTGTTTCGAGCCGAACAATTTATGGCGGAACTTATGCTTTTTTGAAAAATTTTACGCCACGATTTGGGATCGAAACGAGCTTTGTAGACATTACAAAACTAGATGTTGTAGAAGCGGCAATTACACCAAAAACCAAGGTTTTGTATTGCGAAACGGTAAGTAATCCTTTATTGGAAGTGGCGGATATTGCGGGTTTGGCTCAACTTGCTAAAAAGCATAATCTGAAATTGGTGGTCGATAATACGTTTTCACCTTTGTCGGTTTCGCCTGCAAAATTAGGGGCTGATATTGTGATTCATAGTTTGACAAAATACATCAACGGAAGCAGCGATACGGTTGGTGGGGTGACTTGCGCATCGAAAGAATTTATTAATTCACTGAAAAATGTAAACTCGGGAGCAAGTATGCTTTTGGGACCAACGATGGATAGTTTGCGATCTGCGAGTGTGATGAAAAACCTGCGTACGCTGCATATTCGTATCAAACAACACAGTCATAATGCACATTTTCTGGCGGATCACTTTGAAAAAGACGGACTTAAAACGGTTTATCCGGGCTTGAAGAGTCACCCGAGTCATGAACTGTACAAAACGATGATAAATCCGGAATATGGTTTTGGAGGAATGCTGACAATTGACGTTGGTACTTTGGCTAAAGCCAATGAATTGATGGAATTGATGCAAACCCGAAACTTAGGTTATTTGGCCGTAAGTCTTGGGTTTTATAAAACATTGTTTAGCGCGCCTGGAACTTCGACTTCGAGCGAGATTCCGATAGAAGAGCAACACGAAATGGGATTAACGGATGGCTTGATTCGTTTTTCGATTGGATTGGATAATGATATCGAGCGTACTTATAAAATGATGAAGGCTTGTATGGTGGAGCTTGGGGTTTTATAACGATTAATTTCGAGAAGATTCACTGAGAATTTAATAAAATTGTTTCACGCAGATTTTGAAAGATCCAGGCCGATATAAACGGATTTTATTTATTATTATCTAAATTAAATTTGCTGAAATCTGCAAGATCTGCGTGAAACTAAATTCGTTTTTTAAGTTCTTAGTAAAATAAAAAAGCCGTTCTGAAATAATTTTCAAAACGGCTTTTTCTATTTATATTTTATAATTTAAATCTTCTCAACGAAGTTTAGTTTACTGTTTTTTCTACTGTATGTAAAGTAAATAAATAATCCGATTAATAACCAGATAGTGAAGTAGATCCAGTTCCAAACACTTAGTTCGGCCATCATGTAAAGACAGCAAATAAGTCCTAAAAGCGGAATTAAAGAAAGATTTTTTCTAAATGCCCAAACGGCTAAACCAACTAAGACCACTAAGAATATCCACATTGGGATTTTGTGTTTGAATAAACTAAAACCTGTTTCATATTTTAATGAATCGCTGATAGGCAATCCTTTTACAACCTCGGCATATTTTACATCGTCGTCCTGATATTGACTTAGCAAATGCTCTAAATCGGCAGTTTCGGCAGTTTTATTATGAACATCGATACTTTCTAAATAATTGAAAACTTTTGCTGATTCTTCTTTATTTAATGATGTAATAATTGTTGTTGCATCATAGGTTTGAGCATCATTATTAATGAAAGCCATTGTTGCTTTATTATTGAAAGCAAAAGCATAATACAATCCTGCAATCATTAAAACCGGCAAAATAAATTTTGAATTTATATAAGGCGTTTTGAATTTTCCTCTTGGAATTTCAGGTTTGTTTTGTAAAACTAAAACTCCTGCACAAACCAATACAAAGGCAAATAATGTTCCGATACTACATAAATCTGTTACCATTGTCAGGTTTAGAAACAAAGCCGGTACCGCTACCACAAAACCGGTTACAATTGTAGCAAAAGATGGTGTTTTGAATTTTGGATGTACTCTGGAGAATTTCTTTGGTAATAAACCATCTCGGCTCATACTCATCCAGATACGTGGCTGTCCCATTTGAAATACCAAAAGAACACTCGCCATTGCTACTACAGCACTTACTGCTATAATACCTGACATCCATTTTAATTTTAATTTATCGAAAACAAATGCCAGAGGATCTCCAACATTTAATTCGTTATAACGTACCATTCCGGTTAAAACCAAAGCAATGGCAATGTATAAAATAGTACAAATAATAATCGCCCACATCATACCTCGTGGTAAATCACGCTGCGGATTTTTACATTCTTCGGCAGTTGTTGAGATGGCGTCGAAACCAATATAGGCAAAGAAAACGGCCGAAACTCCTTTTAAGACTCCGCTAACTCCATTTGGTGCAAACGGATCCCAATTGGCTGTGTCTACATAAAACACACCCACTGCAATTACTAAAAGTACGATACAAAGTTTTACAATTACCATTAAGTTACTCGCATTACGCGATTCTTTCATACCTCTGTAAACCAAAGCGGTAATTAATATAATGATAAACAATGCAGGTAAATCGGCAACGAAATGAAAAGAACCAATAGTTGGCGCTGTGGTCCAGGCAGTATAGGCTTCTTGTAAACCTCTACCTAAATTATCGTATGATTTTCCGCCTTGCATTAATGCTGTGGCATCTTTAAATCCGTTTGAAGCGGTTAGATAATCCATCTGGATCCATTGCGGGAGATGAATTCCGCCACTCTGGAGCAGTGTCGTAAAATAATCACTCCATGATATGGCGACCGTTATATTACCCACGGCATATTCCATGATTAAAGCCCAACCAATTATCCATGCGATTAATTCTCCAAAAGCAACATAGGAGTACGTGTAAGCACTTCCTGAAACCGGAACCATTGAGGCAAATTCGGCGTAAGCAAATGCGGCAAAACTACAGGCTAAAGCAGTAAACAAAAACAAAAAAATCACCGCTGGACCACCGTCTGCACTGGCTTTTCCGATAGTACTAAAAATTCCTGCACCAACAATTGCAGCAATTCCAAATGCAGTTAAATCTTTAGTAGTTAAATGCTTTCCCAATGCATTATGACCATCTGCTTCGTTTTTTGCAACTTGTTTCAGAATATCTTGTACCGTTTTTTTTCGGAATAAACCTGATAATGCCATATATGGTTTTGCTTTTAAATTAATTTAAATCGGTGTTTGCTGTTTTATTTTGCAAATAATGCAAAAATTATCCTGATTTCAAATATATAAAACCATTTTGTTTTCTCTTTAGTTATTCTCATAAAATTAAATCTAAACAATATAATAATTAAAGATTTTTCTTTATAACATAATTTACCTCAATAGCCTCAAAGTTAAAATATCATTTCCTTACTTCGAAATCAGGACTAATCCTCAATAATATAAATTTTAAACCTTATTTTTGAATATTCTAAATGTATAAAAAATGGCAAATAACGATTCTAAAAAATATAAATTAGGAATGATTGGATTAGGCACGATGGGCCGAAACCTTTTATTGAATATGGCAGACAAAGGTTTTTCTGTTACAGGATATGACAAAGACCAAAAAATGATTGCGAAACTTGAAGATGAAGGTAAAAATCATAATCTGGAAGGTTTTGATAATATCGAAAATTTCATTGACAGTTTGCAAACACCGCGCACGCTAATTTTATTAGTGCCTGCCGGACCAATTGTTGATAGTGTTATTGCTGAATTGAAACCGCTTCTAAGCAAAGGCGATATCATTATTGATAGTGGAAACTCTCATTTTAGTGATACTAACCGAAGAGTAGCAGAATTAGAAAATGATGGATTACATTTCTTTGGGATGGGTATTTCCGGTGGTGAAGAAGGTGCAAGATTTGGACCTAGTATGATGCCTGGCGGAGACAAAAATGCCTACAATGTTATGAAAGACATCTTTGAAGCCATTGCTGCAAAAGTAAACAATGATCCGTGTGTAACTTATATTGGTCCTGGTGCATCGGGACATTTTGTAAAAATGGTGCACAATGGAATTGAATATGCTATTATGCAGCTTCTTGCCGAAACGTACGGAATTCTTAAAAATGGTTTGGGATACTCGAATCAGGAAATTCACAATGTATTTAAAAAATGGAATGAAGGAAGACTTCAATCTTTTTTATTAGAAATTACGACTGATATTTTCCCTGTTAAAGATACAGAAACACCAAACGATCTTCTGGATATGATCAAAGATGAAGCGAGATCAAAAGGTACCGGAAAATGGACTTCAGAGGTTTCAATGGAACTGCAATTACCTGTCCCTACCATTAATGAAGCGGTTACCAATCGTGATTTATCTAAATACAAAGCGCTGAGAGTTTCCCTGGAAGAGGCTTTTGGTAAAAAAGATTCTAAAATTGATATTTCAATTGATGATCTTGAAAATGCATTCTATTTTTCTATGATTTCTGCTTACGCGCAAGGTTTGCATTTGCTTGTACAAGCTTCTAAAGAATACAAGTACGAATTGAAATTAAACCAAATTGCCAAAATTTGGCGTGGAGGATGTATCATTAGAGCCAAATTCTTAGAAGATATTTATCAGGCTTATGATAAAAATAACTCATTAGAACATTTGTTTGGAGATGCCGGCATTCAAAAAATCATCAAATCTACTCTGGCAGGTACGCGTAAAACAGTTGCTGCTTGTGTGAGTTCTGGTATTGGCATTCCTGCTTTTGCTTCGACTCTTACTTATTTTGACACTATTACAAGCGCTCGAATGCCTTCGAACTTAATTCAGGCACAGAGAGATTTCTTTGGAGCTCATACTTTTGAACGCATTGATAAAGAAGGTGTTTTTCATGCCAAATGGAACTAACCAGCATCAATGTTTTAATACACCAATGACAATATAAATATGAAAACTAAAGCCAAGTTAAACCCCACTATTTTTGTAATTTTTGGAGGAACAGGTGATTTAAATAAAAGAAAATTAGCTCCGGCACTTTATAATTTGTTTATCGAAGGTTATATGCCGGATCAATTTGCCATCATTGGCACAGGGAGAACAGAGTATACTGATCAAGGCTATAAAGACGCGCTGGAAGACGCTGTTTGCGCATTTTCACGCACCGGAAAAGTCAAAGAAAAATGGGATCGTTTTGGCAATACTTTACATTATTGTGCGACGGATTTTGATCAGCCTCAAACTTTTGAAAATTTAAAATCCTGTATCGAAAAATACCAAAAGGAATATGGAGAAGGTACACAGGTAATTTTTTACTTAGCCGTAGCGCCTAGCTTTTTTCCTGTAATTGCCGAGAGCTTAAAAAAATACAAATTAACTGAAAACGAAGACAATAGCCGAATTATAATCGAAAAGCCTTTTGGCTACGATTTAGAAACGGCAAAAGATTTAAACTCTTTGTTAAGTACCATTTTTACTGAAAAACAAATCTATCGTATAGATCACTATTTAGGAAAAGAAACGGTGCAAAACATGATGGCTTTCCGTTTTGCAAATGCTATGTTTGAACCTTTATGGAACAGGCAATATATTGATCATATCCAAATTTCGGTAACAGAACAATTGGGAGTACAAGATCGCGGTGGCTATTATGAAGGAGCCGGAGCGCTGAGAGACATGATTCAAAATCACCTTTTACAACTGCTTTGTTTAGTTGGAATGGAAGCTCCTATAAGTTTTGATGCGACCGAAATTAGAAATCGTAAAGTAGAAGTTCTAAAAGCTGTTCGTCCGTTTTCTCAGGAGGATATTCGTTTTAACACTGTTCGCGGTCAATATAGCAAAGGATGGGTCGAGGGCCAGGAAGTACTTGGATATCGCCAGGAAAAAAATGTTGACCCGGAATCTAATACAGAAACTTTTGCAGCGGCTAAATTTCATATCGATAACTGGAGATGGCAAGGCGTTCCTTTCTATTTAAGAACAGGAAAGCGATTAAACCAAACTTCGTCTTTAATCACTATTCAATTTAAAGATGTGCCTCATCAGATTTTTTCGGGAAGTGCAACCGAAAACTGGCAGCAAAACCGCTTAATAATCAGCATTCAGCCTGAGATGAGTATTCGTATGCAAGTATTGGCTAAAAGACCTGGTCTGAATATGGTTCTAAATCCTGTAGACATGATTTTTGACTATAAAGGCACTTATAAAAATGACAGTCCGGAGGCTTACGAAACCTTACTCTTAGATGCTATAATGGGCGATCAAACATTATTTATGCGTGGCGATCAGGTAGAAGCTGCCTGGGAATTGGTAATGCCAATTCTGAACTCCTGGGAAAGCAAAAAATCGATTAACTTCCCTAATTATCATGCTGACAGCTGGGGGCCTGAAAAAGCGGAAGCATTGATTGCAAGAGATGGCTTTCACTGGTTTAATCTGCCATTAAAGGAAAAAGAATAATACAAATGTAATCAAGCGAAGTACAAATGAATTAAAAATTTTTTGTGCTTCGTTATTACTTATTTAGAATAAAAAACATGAACTTACGTATATACAAAACAACCGAAGAATTAACGCTGGATTTAGCCAATTACATTATTGAAATTGCACAAAAAGCAATAGAGAAAAACGACCGTTTTAATTTTGTGCTTACCGGAGGAAATTCACCAAAAGCACTTTATACTTTTCTGGCTACTGAATACCGAAATAAAATCGACTGGAACAAGGTGTTTTTCTTTTTTGGTGACGAACGCAATGTTCCTGCAAACGATGAAAATTATAATGGTTTGATGGCTAAAAAATCTTTTTTTGATATTTTAGAAACGCCGGAAGATCATATTTTTTATGTCAATACTACTTTAGATCCACAAGCTGCGGCCGCGGATTATAAAAACAGAATCGACAAACATTTTAACAATAATGATCTTGTTTTTGATTTGATTCTTTTAGGTATGGGAGATGACGCACACACCGCTTCTATTTTCCCGCACACTACTTTGGTTGGTAATACTGAAGCTACTGTAGCATCAGTATTTGTAGAAAAATTAAACACACATCGTATTAGTCTAACGGCTCCATTAATCAATAAAGCATTAAATGTGGCGTTTTTGGTTTTTGGAGAAAACAAAGCCGAAGCATTAAAACATGTAATTAAAGACGAGCAAAAAGAGGTTCACAACTACCCTTCTCAATTGATAAATCCTATTGACGGAAAATTGACTTGGTTTGTTGATGAAGCAGCTTCAAGATTGCTGTAAGACAAGATATTTAAATAGATTTTTGCCCGCGGATTTTACAGATTTAACTGTTTTACGCGGGTTTTTCTTTTTTTTTTTCGCCACGAATTTCACAAATTAGCACTAATTATTTTTTGCCACAGATTAAAATGATTAGCACAGATTAAAAATTTAAATTAAATCTGCCAAAATCTGCGTGAAACAAAAAAATCCGTACCAATCTGCGCTTTCACGAGGTGAATCCGTCTAATCCGTGTGCCATTCTCAGTCCAATAATAAATCTTATCGCAAACAGCTTCTCAAAATACTCACCGGATGCTGTGCTTCTCTACTGGTTCCGTCAAAAATTTGATGACGACAACTTGTTCCTGCTGCGGCAATTTTTACATTTTCGGCAGTGGCACGCACTTTTGGGAATAGAGTATCTTCACCCATTTGCATGCTTACCTGATAATGTTCTTTTTCATAACCAAAAGATCCCGCCATTCCACAACAACCCGAATTGTAAATCGTAACGGTATTATTGGTTGGTAAATTCAGCATCGCAAAAGTCGCTTCAACCGAACTCAATGATTTCTGGTGGCAATGTCCGTGAATTTTGATTTCTTTCTTTTCTTCTGAAAATGAATCCGGTTTTATTTTTCCGTCTATGATTTCTTTTTTAAAGAATTCCTCGATTGTAAAGGCACTTTGGGCTACTTTTTCAGCAGCTTCTTTATCATCTGCCAAACGCAAATATTCGTCTCTAAACGTCAAAATTGCCGAAGGTTCGATACCTATTAATGGCGCTTTGGCGGAAATTAAATCTTTGAAAATATTTACGTTGATATTTGCAATTTTCTTGGCTTCTTCCAGAAAACCTTTCGATAAATACGTTCTTGCGCTTTCTTCGTGATCTACGATTACAACTTCATAACCTAATTTGGTTAACAATTCAAAAGCATCGATTCCGATATTCACATCATAATAATTCGTGAATTCGTCATTAAACAAATACACTTTTCCATTTGGAAAATTATTATTTCGTGATTTATTATTCTCATACCATTTCCTGAAAGTTCTTTTCGCCAAAAGCGGAACTTGTCTTTCAGGCGCAATTCCCATACTTTTCTTCACCAGCGATTGATTCGAAATAAAATTGGTAATCGACGGAAACAAACTTCCCATTTTATTCAGTTTTGCGTTGTGCGCAAAAATCTTATTTCGGGTCGAGAATCCGTTTGCTTTTTGGTATTGGTATAAAAATTCAGCTTTTAGGGTTGCAACATCCACATTACTCGGACATTCGCTGGCGCAGGCTTTACAGCTCACGCATAACTCAAAAACTTCGTATAATTCTTTCTGGTCAAATTTATTTTCTTTTTCAGAATACGTCAAATATTCACGTAACGCATTGGCTCTCGCACGTGTTGTTTCTTTTTCATTTTTGGTCGCTCTATAACTCGGACACATCGCTCCTCCTGCCGAAGGTAATTTTCTACAATCTCCAGATCCGTTGCATTTTTCGGCAGCGCGCAAAATTCCTAAACTATCTGAGAAATCCTGAAAGGTTTTAATATCCGGTTCTACCCTTCCCGAAACTACACGATGGTTTTCGTCCATTTTCAAAGCGTTTACGATCTTCCCGATATTCAAAACCGAATTCGGGTCAAAGGCCAATTTGATTCTTTTCAGCAATTCATAATTCGTCTCACCAATCATAAAGGGAATAAACTCTCCGCGTACAATTCCGTCGCCGTGTTCACCACTTAGCGAACCTCTATATTTCTTTACCAAAATCGCCACATCGGTTGCGATGGTTCTAAATAATTTTAAGTCAGATGTTTTCTTCAAATTCAAAACCGGACGCAAATGCAGTTCTCCCGCTCCGGCATGCGCATAATAAATCGCGCCTTGTCCGTGACGCAGCATCATGGCTGAAAACTCTTCGATATAAGCTGGTAAATCACTCAATTCAACGGCTGTATCTTCTATAGAATCTGCTGCTTTATCATCCCCTACAATACTTCCCAGAAGTCCGAGTCCGGCTTTTCTAAGTTCGTTTACTTTCTCGATATCCGTTCCATAGATTTTCACAAGCGCATAACCAAAATTATTTTTCTCCAAATCAGCCACCAAAGCATTTGCCTGATTTTCGGCATCTTCAGGATCGTTCGAAACCACTTCAAACATCATAATGGCTTTCGGTTCGCCAACCAAAAAGAATCTGTTTTTGATGTGTTCGCGACTTGTTTTCGTACAATCCAAAATCGTATCGTCGATCATTTCTGCTGTATACAAATGATGTTTCATTGCCACTACAACAGATTCCAGCGATTCCTGAATACTATGATAATGCGCCACCACCATAATATTATGCCCTGGCGGTAAATCGTCAACTTTTAAGGTGATTTCGGTTGTAAAAACCAGAGTTCCTT
This sequence comes from Flavobacterium bizetiae, assembly GCF_902804475.1. GTDB lineage: Bacteria > Bacteroidota > Bacteroidia > Flavobacteriales > Flavobacteriaceae > Flavobacterium > Flavobacterium bizetiae. The sequence continues at coordinate 34,207 of NZ_CADCSU010000084.1, read as the reverse complement.
CACTTCCGCAAAGCAATTTCCCCACATTTATTGTAGGTTCTGTTCCGCCAAACAAATCCGATTTTAATAAAATATCAACCGCGTAACCGGTATTTCTTCTGTGAATCTCCGGTTTTGGAAACTCCTTTATAATCTCGTCCTGCGTTGACTTAACAGAGAGTTCGTCGTAAAGACTTTTATATATTTTATTCTCTAAAGTATCTCCTTTGGTTTTCTCGATAAATTCAGCCGAAGTCAGTTCATTAAAACACACCTGCGAACCATCGCTCAAAAGTCCTTTTATTTCTACAATTTTATCACGTGTAACACCATACCGAATTGAGGTTGTGCCCGATGAATTGTTCCCCACCATTCCGCCAATCATACAGCGATTTGTTGTCGAAGTATTAGGCCCAAAAAATACACCATAAGGTTTTAAAAACAAATTCAGTTCATCGCGAATCACACCGGGCTGCACGGTAACCGTTTTTTTAACCGGATCAAAATTCAGGATTTTAGTAAAGTTTTTCGAAACATCCACCACAATTCCCTCACCAACTGTTTGTCCGGCAAGCGAAGTTCCGGCCGTTCTTGGTGTAATCGAAATATGATGCTGCGCCGCAAACCTGATCAGCTTACTAATATCTTCGATCGTTTTAGGCACGGCAACCGCTTTGGGTCTAATTCTATATACCGAAGCATCTGTAGAATAAAGCGTTTTATGAAGATCATCATATAAAAGTGTGCCTTCGAGCGTGCCGGCTAATTGCTCTAAATCCTTAAGTATTGACATTATTGCTTTGTTTTGAATTACAAAAATAGTTATTTTTTAAGGTTCAAAGGTGCATAGTGACAAAGGTTCAAAGGTTTTCTTTTTCGAAAGTTGAGATTTGGAATTTAAAATATATATTTGAGTTATAAACCCATAAATCTATGAAACCGGACAGAATTTACTTTTTAGCAAATCCGTACCCAGATGGATACTCTCAAAAGCATCAAGTTTCTTTAAAACCCATTTCAAAGATTTTGAAGAATAGTATTCTAATTTTTCTTTTATTATTTATAAGCTGTAAAGAATCTGAAAGAGAAAAAATAACTAACACTAATGCTAATCGCAGTATTACAAAAAAAACTATTTCGAACAAATGGTACGGAACTTATTCATTCGCACTAAATGAAGATAGTGAAGATTGGAGAGATGCACATTACCTATCGATAGTAATTAATAAAGATTCTGTACTATATTCCGCTGAAGGGTATCAATTGTATCACTCTTATAAGCTTTCTGCTATTGAAAACAACAATACTTTAAAATTAACTTTTAAGAAAAGCTATGATAATACTGATAGTTGGGCTTTAGAAAAAACTAAAGATTTTGGTGTTTTAACTCTAAAAAACAGTACTTATATCTGGAAAAGTCCATTTATTGATACCTGTTTTAACGATGCAAAAGCAAAAAAATATATTTTGAAGAAAACTTAAAATGAGTTAGTATATAAAAAAAACTCCTATCCTTTTTTCAGAATAAATCTAAAAATTTTGAATTTCAATTAGAAGCTATTTCCTGCACCCGAGCCTGAAAGTGCGAACTGGCGAAGTAATCCATTCCTATCTTTTCTGGTAAGCTCACCACAAAAGGATTTCCACTTCTATCCTGGCTAGGGCAATGGGTTTGATGAGAAGATTTGGAATGAAAAATGTGATTTAAGCTAGACAAACATTATTTCAATTCATTGTACTTTGCAAAAAAAACGTCTAGCTTTTCAGGATCTATTTTAAACTCTTTATTGATAACATTATTATTTAACATTGCAAAAAACAGATCTGATCTACCAATAATTTTAGCATTAGAAAACTTCTTATTTTCTGCAACAAAAGTAATTACACTACTAAATTTACCATCACCTAAAGAAGTAATATCTCCAATAATCAATTCGTTATTGTTTAAATCCAAAACCAAAAAATGATTTCCATCTTTTTGATAATTAAAAGCTTCCCTTTTCTCTAGCAAAATTTTATCAGGTTTAAATTCCACTTCATTAAATATTCTTTCTATCTTTTCCTGAGCCGCCATATTAATTGTGATTAAAAACAGTATAACGAAATGAAAGCGTATTATTTTCATATTTTAAATTATAATTTTATTGTACTTGAAAATCTCAAATCAAGCGTGATAATCTTATTCTACTACATTCAATTTGCTTTTTTTTTCTCTAAAGTAATTCATTAAAAATGAAACAAAACCAGAAAACAAATTAAGCAAAATCATAAATAAACAGAACTGAAAGCCGAATAAATTCTTCCCTATAATCAAATCTAATTTAGTAGATATAATCTGTTGATGATTATAAAATTGCCAATTCTCATAGTTACTATATTCATAATAGTTACTATTAATTACTTTTAAAAGCCAGCAGCTTATTATAAAAATAAATATCGAAACAAATATTGATACATAATTATTTATGTAAAAAATAATGCCCGAAAAAATCACATTTGCAAGAGTAACAAAAAGCAACGCCGGTACAAAAAACATTGCAAATATAGCTGGAGAACGAAAAAAAGCGAATATCGAAATTATCAAAATGATACTGCTTGAAATTATAAATTGCACACCAATTTGTCTCATTTTCTCATAGATCTTAATAGTATAAACACAACTAATTATTTTAAATTTAAAAATTACTCTTTCCCCCAGATCCTCGTATTCAAATCCAATTCATGAACAATATCATGCATAAACTGAACAATCGAAAGATCATCGGTAAGTAAATCAGGTACTAAAAGCGAAGTATGAATAGGCGCTTCAAAATAATTGTTGCTTAACGGGAAAGCGATATACATTTTAGAGCTTATAAATGAGATCGAAATCGTTTCGTCAGATTTACTGTTTAGATTCAAAATTCTTTCCATCATGGCGGGCGTTAAGATATATCTCGCCTCAATTTGATTTCTCGAATAAGTAACAAACTGATTGTCGAAATCGGTATTTTCTAACTGTACAATTTCAGTATTTCCAAAACTAAAAATATTTTTAGAAAACCATGCACCAACTGTATTTCCAAAACTTTTTGGTCTTATAACTGTCGACACGCTAAAGTTTTTATTAAAATCGGCTACAAAAATAATCCCCTTAAAAATGGTATGCCATTCCGTACGTGTTCCGTTTTTGGTTTGCGTTTCGGTTTTATATTCGGCGTGAACTTCGGCAAACGAGAAAGAAGTTTTATCGACAATTCCCGTTATTAAATCCTGTGTTTTATAGCGATCCGGTTCTGTTGTAAAGAGATCAGAACTTATAAATTCACCTTCCGAAAGTCCGCTTTGAGGTACAAAAGTTAGACTTTCATTGATCTTTTTTAATGCTGTTGCCACAACATTGTTTTTATAGGCTATTTTGTATTTTTGGGCATCACCATCGATCTGAAAAAGCATTACAATCCCAACTATGATCGGAATCAAACTCAGTATTATAGCCACAGTTGCGGCTCCTACAATCAAACCACCCACGATAACTAGTGCTGCAATACCAAATACGGTATAACAAACGCTATAAGTCGACGCTATTTTTTTTCGGTCGATTTCTAATGTATTCAAAACTTCCTGAAAGGCCGGATTATTACTAATTTCTGAATCCATTAACTATTAAAAAGCTCTTTTGCACTAATATTTTTACGCTCTTCTTCGGCTGTTGCCAAAACTGCAATTGGGGTATAACTAAGCATTCCAGCAAATAAATTACCAGGAAACATCATAATAGCATTATTAAAATCAGTTACCACGGCATTATACGTTCGTCTGGCAGCGGCAATTTGTTCTTCGCTTTCTGTCCAGGTGGTTTGCAAATTTGTAAAACTTGCGTTTGCTTTTAAATCAGGATAATTTTCAACATTTACCATTAAACCTCTTACTGTAGTGCTCAATTCAGCATCAAGACTCGCTTTTTCGGTATCGCTAACAGAACCAGAAGTTGCTTTGGCACGAAGCTCAACGATTTTGGCTAAAGTACTTTGTTCGTAATTAGTATATTGCTTTACAATTTCAACCAGATTCGGAATTAAATCAAAACGTTTTTTCAGCATCACATCAATTGCCGAAAAAGCATTCGTCACCTGATTTCTTTTTCCAATAAGGGAATTATAATAAAATATCCATAAAAAGATAAACAGGATAAGTATAGGTAAAATAACAAACATGAATTTTAGTTTTAATTGGTTGAGTTCAAATATAAATAAAAAACAAAATGATTCTTTGTTATTTTTCTACGTTGAGTATCAAATTTAGCAAACCAACAAAAAACTTTGCTACTTCCTATTTAGACCTAAAAGCTCCACTTGACAAATTTGATTTTTCAGCTTCAAAAACTTTTCGGCACCACATTTGCTTGCATTTTTTCTTTATATAATATAAAATACTGAAACCCAAATAGAGAAATTCACGCTTAAATTTTCGTTTATAAACTGAATCTCTATTTTTTCGGTACAGCAACTATGATAAAAAACATAAGCTATTATATGAAAACCAAATAAATACCGTTCAAATTATAATTTATTAATTATTTATTATAGTCCGCTAAAAAAACTATTTTTGGTTTCTGTTAAAAAAGATTGAAATGCATAAAAATCAGCAAGTACTTTTCTCTATCCTATTTTTATTTTTCTTTGGATTAATTTCTAATGCACAAGAAAAAATAATTTACCCTAAAAACGAATTTAGAGGTGTATGGATCGCAACGGTTGTTAACATCGACTGGCCCAAAACAGCCATTGACGGAGTCGAAAAAGAAAAAGCTGATTATCTTGAAATTTTAGACGCTTACAAAAAACTAAATTACAACGCGGTAATCGTTCAGATTAGAAGTGTTGGTGACTCTTTCTATCCATCTGAATTTGCGCCCTGGTCACGCTTTTTAACAGGTAAAGAAGGCGTAGCGCCAAACCCATACTACGATACATTAGCGTGGATGATTGAAGAAGCGCATAAAAGAGGCTTTGAATTTCATGCCTGGCTGAATCCGTACCGTGCTACTTTCGATTTAAACAAAAATCTTTTAAGCCCAAATCACGACATTTTTAAACATCCGGAATGGATGATTGAATATGCCGGAAAAATATATTACGACCCTGCATTGCCTGAAGTTCAGCAGCATTTGACCAAGGTTGTAAAAGAGGTTGTCGACAAATACGACATCGACGCCATTCACTTTGATGATTATTTTTATCCGTATACCGTTCCCGGAAAAGTATTTAACGACAACGCTTCGTACAGAAAATATGGCGCAGGCTTGACCCTTGCCGATTGGCGTCGTGCGAATGTAAGCAGTTTTGTACACACTATTTCCACTACAATAAAAGCCAGCAAACCGTGGGTACAATTCGGAATCAGTCCGTTTGGGGTTTGGCGTAATAAATCTATGGATCCAAAAGGTTCTGAAACGCAATCGACATCTAATTATGATGATTTATATGCTGATCCTGTTTTATGGATGGATCAAAAATGGATCGATTATATCTTGCCTCAACTCTATTGGAGTATGAATAACCCGAGAGCTTCTTACTCAAAATTGGTAAAATGGTGGTCAGAAAACTCTAATAATACTGCTCTTTATATTGGTCACGCTTCATATAAAATTAGAGGCGATAGTGACAAAAGCTGGAACTTTGTAAACGAGATCCCAACCCAGATTGATTTTGCAAGAAGTTTCAAAAAAGTAGGCGGAAGCGCTTATTTCAGTTCTAAATGGTTCATGAACAAAAATGCTGATATTGTTCGCATTTTAGAAGAAAATCAATATAAATATCCTGCGCTTCCTGCCCCGGTTCCTAACTTGAAACACATTGTTATTGATATTCCGGTAGTAAACGAATATCAAAAAGACAGTGTACATTATGCTTTTAATATTAAAGCTCCGCTGAATACAAAAGTACGCTATATGGTGATTTATGGTGGTGAAAGTACTTCGAAAATAGACATTAACGATCCTAGCAAAATAATCGACAAGATTTTGGTTTATGAAAACGAAGGCACAATTCAGTTTTCTATCCCGGCCGAAAAAATGAATCAATATAAAGCTTGCGCTGTAACATTTATTGATTATTTTGCGAACGAAAGTACCCCAACTACGATCGACTTAAAAAAGACATTTAAACTTTATTCACCTGCTCAGCCTAATGAAAACAGATAATAAACCCTGGTTTTGGATTCCGCTTCTTAATTTTGCATCTGGCCTGCCGTATGCTGTAATCATCTCAGTTTCTGTCATTATGTACAAAAATCTGGGTATTTCTAATGAAGATATTGGCGTCTATACCAGTTTATTATACCTGCCTTGGGTGATAAAACCATTATGGAGTCCGTTTATAGAATTGCACGGAACCAAGAGAAAATGGTTTTTATCGATGCAATTGTTAATTTCAATTGCCTTTTTGCTCGTAGGATTTACCATTCCCGCCAGTGGCTTTTTTATCATGACTTTAGCCATTTTCTGGGTTGCTGCTTTTGCTTCGGCCTCTAATGATATAGCCAGCGATGGTTTTTATTTACTAGTTTTACCCGAAGACAAACAATCTTTCTTCCTGGGCATCAGAAGTACTTTTTACAGACTTTCATTACTTGCAGGAAACGGATTGATTGTACTTTTTGCAGGTTATCTCGAACACAAATACTCAGATAATACTAAAGCGTGGTCGTACACCATGATTGCTGTTGGTTTATTAATGACTTTTATAACGGTTTATAATTTCATCTTTACACCAAAAAATGAAATCAATGCTGTAGCTAACAATAAAGAAGCGCATCAGAATCAAAACTTCGCTACCGTATTTATTAGTTTCTTCAAGAAAAAACGAATCGGATTAATTTTAGCTTTTATCCTTGTTTTCAGATTAGGAGAATCTCAGTTGCTTAAAATGTTGAGTCCGTTTTTACTGGACGCAAAAGAATTGGGCGGAATGGGATTAGACACCGAAGCCGTTGGAATAATCTACGGAACTTTTGGTGTTGGAGCTTTGACTCTGGGTGGAATTTTAGGCGGAATAGCTATTTCAAGACAAGGTCTTACCAAATGGATGCTTCCGATGTTTCTGGCAATGCACCTACCTATTATTGGTTTTATTCTACTAGCCTTTTTTCATCCCACATCCATTTATTACATTTATGCCGTAGTAATTTTAGAACAATTTGGTTACGGTTTTGGTTTTACTGCCTTTATGATGTATTTAATTCATGTGGCCGAAGGAGAATCAAAAACATCTCATTATGCAATTGCAACTGGTTTTATGGCATTAGGTATGATGCTTCCGGGAATGCTCAGTGGTTATATTCAGAAATATCTAGGCTATGATAACTTCTTTATTTGGGTTCTTATCGCTACAATACCGGGTTTAATACTTTCCCGATTTTTAGAATTCCCAAAAGATTTTGGTAAAAAAACCCAATAACAGCTATACAATAGAACGCCCATGGAAATCAATGAAAACATCCAGGTTGACCGAAACCTGAAAGCAATTGAATTTGAAAAAGCAGGAGAAATTGAGAAAGCAATTGCGTTATACGAAGAAAATGTTACCGATGGTTTTAAAGGAAATCATCCTTACGACCGACTAGCGACAATCTACAAAAATCAAATAGATCTCGACAATGAGATTCGGGTATTAGAAAAAGCCATTATCGTTTACGAAGAAATCACACTCGAAGATCGTCTGGAAGGTTTACCAAAACTTTTCCGTTTTAAAAACCGACTCGAAAAAGCGATTGAAACCAAAAAACAATTGGCCAAGCAAAAAAAAGCAAAACTGAAATAACACATTCTTTTAAACACATAGACACATAGATTTCTTGTGTGAAAAGAATAAAAAAGAGAAACTCGTTTCTCAACACATAGTCCCGAAGCTTCGGGATGTATTTTAGTAAAGTGAAATGCCTTTTCCAAGAATTAAATACTATGTTTCTATGTGTTAGAAAATTAAACGATACTAATCTTAAGCATTCTAAATCATGATTACCATAAAGCGCACCAACTCTGACGACATCGATTTTATAAATCTGGTTGTTTTACTAGATAAAGATTTAGCAATTAGAGATGGAGAAGATCATGCGTTTTACAATCAGTTTAATAAAACCGATACTATAAAACATGTTCTCGTGTATTACGAAAATGACATTGCTGTTGGTTGTGGCGCCTTTAGAGAAAAAGAAAGCGGCACAACCGAAATTAAACGAATGTTCGTTCATCACGATTACAGAAAAAAAGGCATTGCTTCTGCCATCTTAGCGGCATTAGAAATCTGGGCAAAAGAAAGCGGCTATACACATACTATTCTTGAAACCGGAAAAAACCAGCCCGAAGCCATAAACTTATATCAAAAATTAAATTATACTATAATTCCAAATTATCCGCCTTACCAAAAGATGGATAATAGTGTTTGTATGAAAAAGACTTTATAACAAAATGAAAATGACAGCTCAAGCATTAAAACAAAAAGTGGGACAATTCTTTTTTCCTGCCGTTTTTATCAACGATACCGAAGAAAATATTCAGGAAACAGAACGATTAATAAAAGAACACAACATTGGGGGACTTACCTTTTTTCACAGCCGTGCCAGTGCTGCAACAAATTACGAAAGCAAAAAAAAAATTGTTTTTAATGACGACAGTTATCAAAAAATAAAGGACCTTATTGTTCGTTACCAAAAAGCCGCTTCTACTCCACTTTTAATTAGTATTGATGCCGAATGGGGTCTAGCCATGCGTATCGAAAAAACACCACAATATCCGTACGCTATTACACTTGGCGCTTTGCCTGAAAACAAATCGGCTTTGGTGTACGAAGTGGGTAAACAAATTGGTTTAGACCTTAAAGCTGCCGGAATTCATTATAACTTATCGCCTTTGGCAGATATCAACAACAACCCGAATAATCCGGTTATTGGGTATCGTTCTTTTGGTGAGAACAAAGAAAAAGTCGCTAATTTTTCGATTGAATATCTAAAGGGAATGTCTGAAGTTGGCGTTTTAGGCTGTCTGAAACACTTTCCCGGACACGGAAACACCAATGTCGATTCGCATTTAGGATTACCCGTTTTAAACGAAACACTCGAAGAATTATTAGAAAACGAATTATATCCTTTCATTAAAGGAATCGAAAATAATGTCGACTCTATTATGATCGGACATCTTGCCGTTCCGAGTTTAAACGACGGAAAAAATACATCGGCAACCTTATCAAAACCTATTATCGAGAATCTTTTGCGCAAACAATTGGGTTACGAGGGATTGGTAATTTCGGATGCGCTGAACATGCACAGCGTTTCTAAATTGTATAAAACCAAAGGACAATTAGAATGGGAAGCCTTCAACGCCGGAAACGATGTTTTATGTTTCGCCGAAAATGTTCCCCAGGGAATTGAAGCTATCCTTGAGAATGCAACACCTGAGCGTATCGAAGAAAGCTTTAACAGAATCATGAAAGCCAAAGAAAAAGTTGGGATTCTTTCTGGCGACACTTTTACTTCAGGAGAATTGGATTTCGAGAAAACTGCCGCATTAAATCTTGAAATTGCTCAAAATTCGATCACAAAGATTATCGATAATTCGAATACCGAACTTTCTTTTCAGGCCCAAAAAGACAATCAGTTAGCCAAACTAAGTTTGTATAAAGGTGTTGGGAATACTTTCTTTGAAACCCTGAATTCAAAACTCGAATCTCCTGAATTTGCTTTCGAGAGTTTAGAAAATTCAAATGTTGAATCGCTGAAAAACGAATTGCAAAATTTCGAAACGATTATTATTTCATTATTTGTTCCAAAAGCAAAACCAATGAACAATTTCGAGATCGACAACGAAGTTTTAGAATTGCTTTCAAAACTATTGCAAAGCAAAAAATGTATCGTTTACGTTTTCGGAAATCCTTATGTATTGCCTATTATTCCTTACTTAACAAAGGCTTCAGGACTAATTCAGGTGTATCAGGATTTTAATGAATTTCAAAAAAATGCAGGAATTCAATTTTTAGAAAATATTCCTTGCAAGGGAATTCTTCCGGTAAATATTGACATCCAATAACTTATAAATTAAAATAACTAAAAACTATCAACTTATAAATATTAATAATCACATCTTATTGTAACTACCCTTACTTATGCCCTACTTTTGCATCAGAAATAAATTTTTAACGTAAAACGAAAAATATGTCTTTAGTAGGAAAAAAATTCCCAAGTATTGCAGTAGATGCTATCTCAGAAATGGGTGATAATTTAAAAATCAACATCTTTGAAGAAGCAGTAAACAATAACAAAAAAGTAGTATTGTTTTGGTACCCAAAAGATTTCACTTTTGTATGTCCAACTGAATTACACGCCTTTCAAGCTGCATTACCAGAATTTGAAAAAAGAAATACTATCGTAATAGGAGCTTCATGCGACACAAACGAAGTACACTTTGCCTGGTTAAACACTCCAAAAAACAATGGTGGAATCGAAGGTGTAACTTACCCAATCCTAGCTGATACAAACCGTAACTTAGCAAACATTTTAGGTATCCTTGATATCGAATCTACAAGCTACAGCGAAGAGACTGATTCAGTAGTTATCGAAGGTTCAAACGTAACTTACAGAGCTACTTACCTTATCGACGAGACTGGAAAAATCTTCCACGAAAGTGTTAACGATATGCCATTAGGTCGTAACGTAAACGAATACTTACGTATGGTTGATGCTTATACTCACATTCAGGAAAAAGGAGAAGTTTGTCCTGCAAACTGGGAAGCTGGAAAAGAAGCAATGAGCGCAGACAGAATCAGTACAGCTGAATACTTAAGCGCAAACTAAGAAATAGAATACCACATTTTTTTAAAATTCCAAATCCCAAATCCCAATTTGAGGATTTGGAGTTTTTCTCTCACAAGAATCCAATCACATTTCAATATTTATTTTTTTAAGTTTCAATCACACGATTTGGAATTTGAAACTTGTAATCTTGGAATTTAAATACAAAAAATTATGTTAATCGACTTAAACGAAGATACGTTAGCAGATTTAGTTGCTAAAAACGAAAAAGTAGTAGTACAATATTCAGCTTCATGGTGTGGAAATTGCCGTATTATGAAACCAAAATTCAAAAAATTAGCCACAGAGAATGAAGCTATCACTTTTGTTTTGGTTGATGCTGAAAATTCTCCGGAATCAAGAAAATTAGCCAATGTAAGCAACTTGCCAACATTTGCAACTTTTGTAAACGGACAATTAGTTGGAGAAACTCAAACCAATAAACAAGAAGTTTTAATCGATTTGGTAAACGCAATTGCTTAATTTTAGATCGTTAGACTTGCTTAGATTTTTAGATATCTTAGATATTGAAGATTTAAACAAAGTCTAAAAAGTCTAAAAAGTCTAAGCAAGTCTAAAAATCTAAGAAATCTCAACATGAAATTACCCGTAATAAAGCAATTGACCCAATTTATCGAAGAAAACGATCAGGATTATATTATCGAAACGATCGAAGTTCTTGAAGCAATGACAGAAATCCCGTCTCTAAAAGACGAAGAATTAGATGTAATTGGCGAATTAATATCCAATATGTATGGCGCACTGGAAGTACACAAAATGGTAGTTCAGGGCACAGACAAAAAAGAAGCTTTAAATGCGTTCATGAAACGTGTTTTGGGCTCTATCGATAAATAATCGAGCACTACAAATTAAAAAAACATGACCTAAGAAACGCTTTCATTCCAAGAGGGCGTTTTTTTTATTTTCAGTTTTTAGCACAAACAAAGTCATTGCGAGGAACCAAGCAACCACACGAACAATAATCAAACTTTACAAAATAAAAATGCAAACTATAGTGAGATTGCTTTGTTCCTCGCAAAGACAAAACATCACATTGATAACATAAATACTCCAATTATTCGTTATCTTATTACTAGCTTAATTGTAGTGACAACCCGCAACAAATACTTTTAGATTCAAATATTAATCCTTACTTTTGAACCTCATTAATTTAAACAAACATCATGGCTTCAATAACATTAGGAGGAAATCCGGTACATACTTCAGGTGAATTACCAGCAGTTGGTTCTCAACTAGCTGATTTCAAATTAGTACAAAACGATCTATCTGTTGCTTCACTGAGTAACTTTGCTGGAAAAAAATTAGTTTTAAACATTTTTCCAAGTGTTGATACAGGAACTTGCGCAACATCTGTTAGAAAATTCAACCAAAGTGCAAGCGGTTTAGAAAACACAACTGTATTATGTATTTCTAGAGATTTACCATTCGCTCAAAAACGTTTTTGTGGAGCTGAAGGATTAGAAAATGTAGTAAACTTATCTGATTTTCAAGCTGGAGCTTTTGGTAAAGCAAACGGTTTAGAAATCGTTGACGGACCTTTAGCAGGTTTACATTCAAGAGCAATTATTGTTGTGGATGAAAACGGAAAAATTACTCATACAGAACAAGTTGCTGAAATCGCAAACGAGCCAAATTACGAAGCAGCTTTAGCAGCACTATAATACCTATAAATGGAATTTCAAAAAGATAATACTTTTGTTACTGGCCGTTTAAAAAGCATGACGTATGCGTTTAACGGAGCTGTAAAATTGATTCGAACAGAACACAGTATAATGGTGCAATTCTCATTGGGAATTGCAATGACCATTGCTGGATTCTATTTTCATATTTCACAAACCGAATGGCTGTGTCAAACACTTGCAATTGGTTTGGTTTTAAGTGTTGAAGGCTTGAATACAGCAGTTGAAAAAATTGCTGATTTTATTCATCCGGATTACAGCAAACGAATCGGATTTATTAAAGATATTGCTGCAGGAGCGGTATTTTTTGCCGCAATGACAGCAATAGCAATAGGCTTGATCATTTATATCCCAAAATTTACATAGGCAACAGGAACGCAAGAATGGCAAAAACAACCAAAAAGGAAACTGTAGACAAAAAAAACGCACCAAAAACTGAGACCCTAAGGTCCTGGAGACCCAACAAACAACAACGTTTTGTTTTGGGTTGCCTTTTGGTACTATTTTCTATCGCATTATTAGTTGCATTTATTTCTTTTTATGTAAATGGACAATGGCAAACAGACCAAAGTGCGGTAAGCCAGCTTGGCGATCGCTCTGAAGTAGTACAAAACTGGCTCGGAAAATTCGGGGCCTTTCTTGCTGATCTCATCGTATATAAAGGTTTCGGAATTGCATCTTTTATATTAGTGCGCCTTTTTTTCTTAACAGGAATGTTTCTAGCCCTGGAACTTTCGACCAAAAAGCTAAAAGGCATTTGGTTCTGGGATTTATTTGCCATTATTATTGTTTCGGTCCTATTTGGATTTTTCGCCACGTCGGCCCCTGAACTAGGGGGAACAATTGGATATGAACTGAATTTATTTCTTCAGGATTACATCGGAAAAACAGGAACTTTACTGACCCTTCTTTTTGGATTAATCATTTATCTGATTTTTAAAATTAAATTATCTCCGGAGAAAATTCAATCTTATTTTGATTCTACTAAAAAAGAATTCAAATCAGAATTAGGCTCTCTAAAACCACAACAAGCAGAAAGCGCTTATAATTTGGAAGAATTTGCAATTGAGGAAGATCCTGAATTAGATAATATTCATTTAAAATCTAATGATAGCCAATTCGAAATCAACAAAGAAGCCTTAAAGCCTACCATCAATCATTCCTCTGAAATTGATTTGAATCCGGTTGTAAAACCAGTTCAAATGGATATCAAACCAACAAGTGTTGCCCCTATCCTGCACACGGAAGAGTTTGTTATCGAAAAAGCAGAAGAAGAAGATATTATTGAAGAAAACCTGGCCTCTCGCCTTGTGGCTGATTTTGGTTTATTCGATCCTACTTTGGATTTATCGAATTATAAATTCCCAACCATCGATTTATTAAAAGAATACTCCACTGGTGGAATTACGATCAATCAGGAAGAATTAGAAGAAAACAAAAACAAAATTGTAGATACGCTTCGTAACTACAAAATAGAAATTGCCCAGATTAAGGCAACGGTTGGTCCATCGGTAACCCTATACGAAATTGTACCCGAAGCAGGTATTCGAATCTCTAAAATTAAGAGTTTAGAAGATGATATTGCCCTATCACTTTCGGCATTAGGAATTCGTATTATTGCGCCAATTCCAGGAAAAGGAACTATTGGTATCGAGGTTCCAAACAAGAACCCTACAATGGTTTCGATGAAAAGCGTTATTGGTTCTGCCAAATTCCAGGAAGCCGAAATGGAATTACCAATTGCTTTAGGAAAAACAATTTCAAACGAAACCTTCGTTGTCGACTTAGCCAAAATGCCTCACTTACTTATGGCCGGAGCTACAGGACAAGGAAAATCTGTTGGATTGAATGCTGTTTTAACTTCGCTTTTATACAAAAAACACCCAGCCGAAGTAAAATTTGTTTTGGTTGATCCTAAAAAAGTAGAGCTTACATTATTCAATAAAATTGAAAGACATTATCTAGCCAAACTTCCAGATACTGACGACGCTATTATTACTGACAATGCAAAAGTGGTCAATACCTTAAATTCACTTTGTGTTGAAATGGATAATCGTTATTCATTACTAAAAGATGCAATGGTTCGTAATATTAAGGAATACAACGAGAAATTCAGAGCAAGAAAATTAAATCCTGAGGCGGGACATCGCTTCTTACCTTATATTATATTGGTAGTCGATGAGTTCGCCGATTTGATTATGACCGCCGGAAAAGAAGTCGAAATTCCTATTGCCCGTTTGGCTCAATTGGCGCGTGCCATTGGTATTCACTTAATTATTGCCACTCAAAGACCATCTGTAAACGTTATTACAGGTTTAATTAAGGCGAATTTCCCTGCCAGAATTGCTTTTAGAGTAACATCAAAAATTGACTCGAGAACGATTCTTGACACCCAGGGAGCCGATCAGTTAATTGGTCGTGGAGATTTATTATATACCAACGGAAATGATGTGGTTCGTGTACAATGTGCATTTATCGACACGCCTGAGGTAGAAAAAATTACGGATTTTATTGGTTCTCAAAAAGCATATGCCACAGCTTATTTGCTTCCGGAGTTTATTGGAGAAGAAACTGGCATTAATCTTGATATGGATATTTCCGAAAGAGACACCTTATTTAGAGAAGCTGCTGAGATTATTGTCAATGCGCAACAAGGTTCGGCTTCATTATTGCAAAGAAAATTAAAATTAGGTTACAACAGGGCCGGTCGTTTGATCGATCAGCTGGAAGCAGCTGGAATTGTTGGACCATTTGAAGGCAGTAAAGCAAGAAGTGTAAACATATCTGACTTAAGTGCTCTTGATCAATTTTTTAATAATGAACAAAATTAATCCCCATGAGAACAAAAATTCAGGAAATCCAAAACAATTCTATTACTAAGATGACGAAAAAGTGCTTTCAAATGGCAGCTATTTTGCTTTTGAGCTTCACTTCTATTCAGGCTCAGGATAAAAAAGCCAAAGATTTATTGAACGAAGTAACGGCTAAAATAAAGAGTTACGACAATATTGTTATTGATTTTAAATATTCTTTGAATAACGCCAAAGAAAACATCAACCAGGACAGTAAAGGAAACGTAACGATGAAAGGCAATCAATATGTATTGAATTTTATGGGTGTTACTAAAATTTTTGATGGTCAGAAAACATATACAATTGTTCCTGAAGACGAAGAAGTTACCGTTTCTAAAGTAAACGAAAAAGACGATGCTGCAATTACGCCTTCAAAAATGCTTACGTTTTTTAATTCCGGATACAAATACAACATGGATATTGTACAAAACGTAAAAGGAAGAAAAATTCAATACATAAAATTAGCTCCTACAAGCGCAAAAGATCAAAGAAAAGAAATCCTTTTAGGTATTGATGTTCAGACAAAACACATCTATAATTTAATTGAAACTGGTAAAAATGGAACAAAAACCACTTTAACCGTTAATTCTTTTAAAACCAATCAGCCTTTATCAAAAAATCAATTTACATTTGTAGCGAGCAAATATCCAAAATACTACATCAACAAATTAGATTAATTACAAGGTTGAAAATTTTAGACAAATACTTACTAAAAACATTCCTGATTACATTTACTACGGTATTTGTAATCCTTTTTTTTATATTCATACTTCAAACTGTCTGGCTCTTTATATCTGAGCTTGCAGGAAAAGATCTGGATTTAATTCTGGTTGTAAAATTCCTGTTATTCTCGATGCCGCGTATCATTCCGCTGGTTTTACCACTGTCGGTTTTATTGGCCTCGATTATGACTTTTGGAAACTTAGCCGAAAACTACGAGTTTGCCGCTATGAAATCTTCAGGGATATCGCTTCAAAGAGCGATGAGAGGTTTAATTGTCTTTATTTTTGTTTTAAGCATCGTCGCGTTTTGGTTTGCCAATAACGTGATTCCATATGCTGAATATAAATTCATGAATTTCAGAAAAAATATCGCTCAGGCCAAGCCCGCAATGGCTATTGCCGAAGGTCAGTTTAGCGATGTTGGTTTTTATAACATAAAAGTTAATAAGAAATCAGGTGAAAACGGGAATATCTTAACTGGTGTTACCATTCACGAAAAACCTAATAATGTCGGTGAAAACAAAACTGTTATTAAGGCAAAAGATGGAAAACTGATCAGTAGCGAGAAATCCAGTATCTTAAAACTGGTTTTAAACGATGGCTATTATTATCAGGATGTCACACCTACAAAATATGAAGACCGTGCGAAGTTGCCTTTTGTAAAAGCAGCTTTTAAAAAGCAGGTCATTAATATTGATTTATCTGAACTAAACAAAGTCGACGAAGACAAAGAAAGTGTTGGGAGTACCAACGCAATGCTAAACGTAAACGAATTGCGTTATACTCTGGATTCTTTGAATAAAAATCTGGACAATGAAATTGTTTCTTTTTCAGAAAATATCAATCAGCGTGTTGGAATTAGAAAAGCACCAATTGCTGTAAAAGCAGATAAAAAGAAAAAGCCATTACCAAGCAATCCTTTATCTTTATATACCACAAAACAAAAATCAGATATCTTAAAGATGGCCAGTAGCAATGTTACCAGCAACATCTACTCGATTGAAACTACTCAAAAAGATCTAAAAGACAAACAACGCGACATCAATAAACATTTAACGGCTTTATACGAAAAGTTTGTTATCGCCTTTGCATGTTTTTTAATGTTTTTTATTGGAGCTCCATTAGGTGCTATTATTAGAAAAGGAGGACTTGGTTTACCAATTGTTTTCGCGGTTTTAATTTTTATTACTTTTCACTTTATCAATACTTTTGGTAAAAGACTCTCCCAGGAAGGCGGAATGTCTCCGTTTATGGGTTCATGGATGTCTTCTTTTGTATTATCGCCATTGGCTATATTATTAACCTATCGTGCTACAAACGACAACGGATTAATCAATTTTGATGCGATTACTACTCCAATTTCACAACTATTCCAAAAAATTTCCGAGCGGTTCTTTCCTGCTCAAAATCAAAAATAATTATGTCAACAACAAAAATACAACTCAATACCATTGAAGAAGCTATAGAAGATATTCGTCAAGGTAAAGTAATCATTGTAGTGGATGATGAAGATCGTGAAAATGAAGGTGATTTTTTGGCTGCAGCCGAAAAAGTAACACCGGAAATGATCAATTTCATGGCTACTCACGGACGTGGACTCATTTGCGCTCCACTAACTGAAAGCCGTTGTAAAGAATTAGATTTAAGACCAATGGTTACCAATAATACAGATCATATGGAAACTGCTTTTACAGTTTCTGTAGATTTGAAAGGACATGGAGTAACAACCGGAATTTCTGCCTCTGACAGATCTAAAACAGTATTAGCATTAACAGATCCTAATGTAAAGCCACACGAACTGGCAAGACCGGGGCACATTTTTCCTTTGGTTGCAAAACAAGGTGGTGTACTTAGAAGAACTGGTCATACAGAAGCCGCAATTGATTTTGCAAGATTAGCCGGATTTAAATCGGCTGGTGTAATTTGCGAAATTCTAAATGAAGACGGAACCATGTCGCGTTTACCAGAACTTGTAAAAGTGGCTAAGAAATTTAATTTAAAATTAGTTTCGATTGAAGATTTAGTAGCCTATAGAATGCAACACGATAGCCTTATCGTTAAAAAAGAAGATTTTGATATCCAGACCCGTTTTGGAACTTTTAGACTAAGAGCTTACGAACAAACGACAAATAAACAAATTCATATTGCTTTAACAAAAGGGACCTGGAATCTTGGAGAATCAATTTTGACAAGAATCCACTCTTCTCAGGTAAATAACGATTTATTAGGAACTTTAACCAACAATGCTGAACAACAATTAGACGGCATGTTTAAAGTTATCAATGAAAACGGAAAAGGTGCTGTAATTTTCATCAATCAGGATATGCAGGCGGTAAACTTGCTAAGCCGTATCTCTGAACTTAAAGCATTACAGGCTCAAGGGACAATGAAAGCGCCAAAAGTAATCATTGATAGTAAGGATTACGGAATTGGAGCTCAAATTTTGCATGATATCGATATTTCTAAAATTAGACTGGTATCAAACACAGAGCAAACTAAGCGTGTGGGAATGATTGGATACGGACTTGAAATTACAGAATACGTAAGTTATTAATATGGGAACTTTAGAAGAAAGAATTAAAAAATCAGAGACGCATATATTCAAAGCCGTTTTTCCGAGTACAACAAACCATTATGACACTTTGTTTGGCGGAACTGCGCTTCATCTTATGGACGAAGTAGCTTTTATTTGCGCCACGCGTTTTAGCCGTAAAAAAGTAGTTACCATATCAACTGGCCAAATTGACTTTAAAAAAGCAATTCCAGCGGGAACTTTAATCGAATTAGTTGCAAAAGTTGATAGCGTTGGAAGAACGAGTTGTAAAATTCATGTCGATATTTTTATGGAACAAATGTATTCGGAACTTCGCGAAACGGTAGTGTCAGGAACTTTTTCATTTGTTGCAGTGGATGAAAATAAAAAACCAACTCCAATTTTAGACGATTTAGATTAATTTTTAAAAAAAATAATTTTCAGGAATACTGATAATTAGACACTTAAAAATTAAATAAAAAAAAGCGCTAAAAAAGTTTTTATAATCGGAAAAGCGCACTATATTTGCACTCGCAATCAGCAAATGATCGCGACATACTGGAGAAATGGCAGAGCGGTCGAATGCGGCAGTCTTGAAAACTGTTGACTGTAACAGGTCCGGGGGTTCGAATCCCTCTTTCTCCGCTGAAAGCACCTCATTGAGGTGCTTTTTACATTTCCATACTTTCCCTACTTTACAAAATCCTATATTTTACAGCACTTACCAGTCGTTTTGATTTAAATCACTAAATGAGTTCATTTTCATTTTAACCTTTAAATCGTATCCGACAAGTACCCTATTTGGCACCCTGAGAATGAACCCTCAAACTAGGGTACCAAAAAGTTGACAATTGTTAACAATCACGGGGGCTTGGAAACTTTCAATAGTACGTTTGCAGTAATTTAAAAACGGAAATATGAAAAAACTAAAAGTGAGCTTCTATTTGAAAGGAGACAAAAAAAATCAAAGTGGAGAAACGGCAATCTATGCCAAAATTTATCTCGGAAATCTCTATTCAACATTTTCAACTTCTAAGTACATTTTACAGGAACGTTGGTCTAAAACCAACAGTCTTCGAAATGTGGTTAGAGTTGATTATGAAATTAACCTGAAGAATTATTTAAAATCTCTAGTTGATGGCATTGAAAGTAAGTATCATGAACTTATAAAGGCTAACATTGAGAATGTAGAAATAACTCCATTATATTTAAAAAATTATTGCTTTAACGAAAAACCAGAACACAAAATATCCTTATTAGAAATTGTTGCAAATCATAATGAGTATTTTAAAAAACAAGTAAACAAAGGTGACCGTGCTAAGGGTTCGTTAGAAAAATATGAACGAATGGTAAGTGTTATCCTTGATTATCTACAATCTAAACACAAAACAAAAGACATTCAATTTGATAAAATCAATAGACAATTTGTTTATGGTCTCGATGAGTTTTTAAGATTTGAAAGAATACATGGTAAGAATAAAGGCTTAGGAAATAATACTACTGTAAAATACCTTAGAAACATTTCTTCAATGATTAATCATGCAATAACAATTGGATTGGTAACTAATAATCCTTTTTCAATATATGATGGCAAATTAAAAGATATTGACACTACATTTTTGACACTGGAAGAATTGAGAACTATAGAAAACAAAAAGTTTTCAAATCGAAGATTGGATGTAACACGAGATATATTCTTATTCAGTTGCTATACTAGTTACGCTCCTATTGATGTGATGAACCTACGTCAAGGTAATTTCAACCTAGATAATGATTTAGACAGTTGGATTCAAACTAAAAGACAAAAGACAGGAGTAAAAACAAATGTTTTAGTTATTCCTCCACTGCAACGTATTATAGACAAATATAAAGATGACCCAGAGTGCGCAGAGGAAAATAGATTGGTACCAAATCGAAGTAACTCAAATATGAATGCTTATCTCAAGGAAATTGCTGATTTGTGTGATATTGATAAAAATCTGACATGGTATGTTGGAAGACATACTTTTGCTACAACAGTTGCTTTAGCAAATGGCATACCAATGGAAGTCATAAGTCAAATCATGGGACATAAGCGTATATCACAAACGCAACATTACGCACAGCTACTTGACGGTACCGTTAAAAAACATATGAAAAATTTAATACAAGAATTTGACTAAATAGATTTAAAATGTAAATTTGAAAGCCAACATTTGTTGGCTTTTACTATTTATGGAAAATACACACAGGTACACAATTAGCAACATAATTGGAATAATTGAACATACTTCAATGCCAACTAGTTATTTAGTAACCAAAAAAGCTGGAATCACTGGAGCCATAAACGACGATTCAATAGAAGAATACTATGAAGAATTATTTAATAATTTCCAAAACCTTTTAAATATTGAAAGACTTGAAAAATCCGACATTATTACAATTCATAATTATTTAACTGAAGCCAAAGTAGCAAAAGCAATTTTAGAAGAGAATTTTAAAGTTTATACACATAATTACAACAGTTCGCTTTATGAAAATTTGTTTTCCTACGAGAAAAATTTATATGCACATAACAAATTAGCATTTTCTCTGAAAATAGAAACATTATCCCTTATTGTCAATTCTTTAAACCAAGAGATAAGCTTTTTAAACTTTACTCCAACTACTGGTTCTAAAAAGGATTTAATTGACTTAAATACCGCATTCAAGACCGATAATTCAGAAAAAGCAACATTTAATTTAAGCAAAAAAGAATCGATAATGCTTATTTATATCCTTGAAAAATCAAATTTTCTCAATTTTCAAAATGAAGAGCAAAGGCGCAGATTTATTGAAGAAAATTTTTGTTTTACAGAAATGCGAGATAATAATGACAAAGGAAAATCACTTCCTATGAAAGATGTAAGTAGCGAAATATCAAAATTAAAAAGTTATAGTGATGCTGAATCAAACAATAAAGTTTTAAGAAAGTTAATAGACAAACTTGAATCTCTTGATTCATATAAGTTTTAATTTATAGTTGACAATTGTTAACTACTGAATTTAATTATCAACTTTTGGAATTTCCTTTGTAGTGTCAAAATTAAACAATGATATTATGAAAGAAACAAATGAAATCATCACACCAATTATTAAGCTATTAGAAGAACTCAAATCCAAAATGGAGACAATAGAAACTCCAAAAAGATTTTATCGAAATAAGCATCTTAAAATGCATTACGGACTAAGCGACAATACTATTATTAGCTATCGCGATAACAATATTCTACCATTTACAAAACTGGGAGAAATCTATTTTTATCCAGTTGATAAAATTGATGAGATACTCAATAATAATAGCAATTTCAGTCTCTTGAAAAGGATTTAACCTTCAAGAAATCTTCAATCTCAAACTCAAAATATCGAATTAGCTAATCGATTAAAGATTGAAAAAACTCCAGAGATTTTCTTCTCTAGCAAATCAATAAAAATTATAATTTTTAAAATCTATTAAAATATAGACAGGAAAAGAACTGTCTAATCTTAACGTATAACATTAAAAAAATAAAATAAATATGGCAAAAAATATGAAGAAAGTAAAATTAACAAATGAAGAATTGAACTATTTATACAATCTAATTTCGGAGATAAATAGCAAACTAGGATTGATTAGAAACGATGAAAGCTTTGAAGACGCAATGGAAGGAGGAATACGAGGTTTGCTTTTTTTTATTCTAGCATCCTTAACTTATCCTGAGTCTAAAGAATACTTATTACATGATGATGGTAAAAGGGAAGTTTTAAGTACTGTTCAATTCTCAAATGAGGAGAGATTTTTTATAATTAAAATACTTGAAGATGAAGAATTTAAAAATGAAAATCTATCTAAAGATATCATTCTAAAAATCTTAAAGAAATTTAAAAAAATACAACCTAAATTCATTGGTCATAAATCAGTTCAACAAGATATCAGTGAATTACCTCATTATCTATTCGATTCTGAATAGATAAAACAATTAAAAGTTTAACATAAACCTTTTATATCCAGCAATTGGGTACAAAACTTTCTATGAATTAAATTACGGAGGAGGGTGAGCGGAATTGGGGGGTGGCAATTGAACGTAGCCAAAACTTGTCTTTTAGTTGAGATATTGTTTTGACTAAAAAAAGCAAAGCTCCCCAACGTTGATATTATTCTTTTAGAAAGAAAAAATAAAATACTAAGCAGAATATTGAGTTGAAGTTTGTTTTCCTAAAATTAATTCTAACAAACTATGATTAGGTCAATCGCGTCGCAATTCAAGTACGTTGATGTTATTCTATTTTTAGTTGAATTAATTGAAATAATTGAAAACTAAATTGATTGTTATTTCTCTAGAAGAATAAAAAAAACAAATAAAGCCTGTTAGCTTGCTGAGCATGAATATAATAGTTAGCACTAGTTTTATTTTAATATTTATTCTTATTTATTATAGTAATAGTCTAATAGATAGAGTATCATCCAACATCCCCCTGCTTTAATAACAATACAACCATGCTCATTTAGCATCAGGTGGCTGTTGTCATAACATCATGCCCCTGCTTCCAAAACAGCAACACCTGCTGAAATAAAACAAGTAAAAAACATTTAAAATCAAATAAATTATGAAAGAAAAACAAAAGAAAAACTTCGTAAAAGTATCGTACAATTTACTAGCGACAACAAAACTATCTTCAACCCAAAAATTATTTGTATCCTACATCCTAGGATGGCAAAAGAATGGGAAAGTGTGTTTCGAAACTAATAACACTTTAGCTTCAAAATTCGGAAAAAAATACGGAGGTATCAGGTCAGTTTTAAGAGAGTTAAACAAGCATGATTTTTTCAAATCAGTTAAAAAAGATTATGATGAAAAAACAGGCACCTCTGGACATGAAATTACGGTTAACATTGATAAACTTGATGCTTTTTTAGCTGATGAAACATCAATTCAAAATATTAATTCAACTGAACAAGAAGTAAATCAGACTATTACATCAAAGGATTCTCAAAACGAGGATTCAAATGAAGAAGTTAGCGATTACAATATAGAAACCAACACAAGAAAACTAAGTGAAAGCATACTAACTAAACATCAATTGGGTGACACAATTTCAGTGTATGATATTTTAGGTCAACTAGGATATGAAGAACCAGATGATGTTCTTGATTTCATTCATAAAGCAAATTCAACTTCAATGGACTTTCAAAAATTCATCTCCATTTCTAAAAACCTTCATATCGAAAAACAACATCATGATTATAAAGGAATTATAATTTCGGATAAAGTCTTGACAAAAATCAACAAAATGATTCAAGTTTAAAAAAGTAAATTTTCTGGAAGATTAAGGCTGAAAAAGTTAATACCCATTTAACTCAATTAAGCCTTAATAAGCCAGTCAATAATTTTGAATTAAGATTTTTATCTCACCTTGAACCAATACCTACCCCCTCCTAACACTAATGACTACACCTTCCCCCGTTTCTTAATTCTAATTTATAGATATGCCTATGTTACCCGCCCGTCAGATACCCTAACACCATGTCTGAAAAAGCCAGGCACGAATGTCCGTTCAATTTTTTTTTTATTTTTTTGGCTGGATTTTTTTGAACAATTTATTGGTTAATGAATGTTCCACTATAGTTGAATTTGATTCCCTTTTGGTACTATAATAAGATAATTGCTCCTGCAAGCGTTATATCATGCAAATCAAAAAAGGCTGTTTTTAGCAATTATAAGCCGTTTTATTCAAGTACATTCAATTGTCCCTTATCACTCACGTCATTTTTCACAAAAAAATCCTATTTTTAATTCGTTATTTTAATTACTTTTAGCCAAAAGTTACATTGTTTAATGTAGATTTTAGTCATAAAATACATTAATCAATGTATTAAATTTAGCATTGAATACCATTATCTATCCAAATTAATAAATGAAAAACATTAAAGAATCAGCCAATTTTATTTGGTCAATTGCTGACCTATTAAGAGGTGATTACAAACAGAGTGATTACGGGAAAGTGATACTACCGCTAACCGTATTGAGAAGATTGGATTGTGTTTTGGAATCCTCAAAAGAAGCGGTTCTAAAAAAAAACGAACAATTAAAAAACACAGGAATTGAAGACTTTGATTTGCTACTTAACAAAGCTTCAGGGTATAAATTTCACAATAGAAGCAATTTTACTTTTGACAAATTAATTGCTGACCCAAATAATATTGCTTTAAATTTAAGAAACTACATCAACGGTTTTTCTGAAGATGCCAGAGAAATTATTGAACAATTTGAGTTTGAAAACCAAATAAATAAAATGGATGACAACAACTTGTTATTCATGGTCATCAAACGATTTCAAGAAATAGACCTACATCCAGACCGTATCTCTAGTATGGAAATGGGGTACATGTTTGAAGAATTAATCAGGAAATTTGCGGAGATTTCTAATGAAACCGCTGGAGAACATTTTACACCTCGTGAGGTTATCAAACTGATGGTTAATATCTTGTTCTTGAACGATAGAGATATTTTGACCAAAAAAGGAATAACTAAAACCATTTACGATTGCTGTGCTGGAACAGGTGGAATGTTATCTGTTGCCGAGGAGTATTTGAACGAACTTAATCCAGATGCTCGATTAGAAGTATTTGGACAAGAACTGAATCCAGAATCATACGCAATCTGTAAATCAGATTTATTGATTAAAGGACAAAATGCGTCCAACATTAAAAAAGGGAATAGCATCTCTGAAGATAAATTATCCAAAGAAAAGTTTGATTATTTAATTACCAACCCTCCATTTGGGGTAAAATGGGAAAAATTTGCAAAACCTGTAAAAACAGAACACGAACAATTAGGACATGGCGGACGTTTTGGTGCTGGATTACCTTCTGTAGGTGATGGTTCTTTTTTATTCTTAATGCACCTAATGAGCAAAATGAAACGTCCTGAAGATGGTGGTTCTCGTTTGGCATTAGTATTCAACGGTTCACCGCTCTTTTCTGGTTCTCCTAGTAAAACTAAAAATGAAACTAGTATTCGTCAATGGATTATAGAAAATGACCTATTGGAAGCTGTAATTGCATTGCCTAACCAATTGTTCTATAATACTGGAATTTCAACTTACGTTTGGGTGATATCCAATCACAAGCCTAAAGAACGAAAAGGAAAAGTTCAACTGATTAATGCGGTCGATTTCTCTAAAAAAATGAGTAAATCCTTAGGTAATAAACGAAATGAAATAACCAAAAAACAAATTGCTGAAATTACCGAAATCTATGGTGAGTTCAAAGCCAACGAATACTCTAAAATATTCGACAATAAAGCATTTGGGTATGCTAAAGTAACCGTAGAACGACCAGAACGCAATTCAAAAGGCGAGGTCATAACCGATAAAAAAGGAAATCCAAAAGCAGATTCCTCTTTACGTGATACTGAGAATATTCCGTTGACAATGGGTTTTCAAGAGTATATGCAAAAAGAAGTTTTACCACATGTTCCCGATGCTTGGATAGACGACAGTAAAACAAATATTGGTTATGAAGTGAATTTTACCAAATATTTCTATCAATACAAGCCATTACGTTCTTTTGATGAAATTCGAAAGGACATTATGGCAATTGAGAAAGAAACGGATGGTTTACTTAAAAAAGTTATTGGATAATGATTGATTTTGAAAAAGCTATTGAAGGCGTTGCTTTGAGATTAGGTACTTTGCCTGAACAAAAACCTAAAAATCTGTTTGATATTTTAGGTGTTCGCAATAAAGAAACTATCAATTCAAAGATATTAGGTTATTTCTTAGATGTGAATGAAACTCATGGACTACAATCCTTGTTTTTTGATAGTTTAAAGACAATCATTGAGGAAAAATCGTATTCAAGTACCGAATTTCTTGAATGTTTTAACGGTGAATTTAAAGTTATCAATGAAGATACTACCAATTTTGCCGAAAATGAAACAAAAAAACGAATTGATATTTCATTAATGGGGAATGATAAATGGGGAATTATTATCGAAAATAAACTTTACCATGATGTTGTAAATCCATTAAAAGCTTATTGGGAACATACTCAAAAAACGTGTGGTGATAGCATTATTGGTGTGCTTTTAACCCTTTTCAATCTTGATTTACAAGACGACAAACTGGAAATAGACGTTAAAGGTAGAAAAGTTACCTATCTAAACATTACGCACAAAGAATGGGTAGAAGAAATACAAAAACAACTTAATATAGGAGAAGTTCAAAACTTAGAAGGGCTTCTTTATTTAAAAGAATACATCAAAACAATTCAATCGCATTACAATTCAAAAATGGAAGAATCAACCTACAACGCACTTGCATTTTCCATAACCAAGCATCGAAAAGAAATTGAAGAGATTCAACATAAAATTGCACAAACCACTAAGTTTATCGACCAACAAATAAATGAAGCTTTTGCAATATTTGGTTATGAAAAAAAAGGTAATTGGTACACAAATATAGATGCAATATATCCAGTATATTTTTATGTAACCAATGCAACAGAAATTTTAATGCAAAACAAACTTTGGTTTACTTTAGAAGTTCGAAATGAAATAAATAAAAAGCTAAGAGAAAACAATAGCCAAAAAGCAATAGAACCCTATTTTCAGCCTATAACTGCTATGTATAAAAATGTGTGTGTAGGAAATCAAAGTGGAAAAAACCATACACATATAACCATAGCAACTATTGAAAATGCAATCAATGAAAATAACGATTTCAAAACTGTTTTAATAGAAATATTAGGTAATTGTTTCATGGGGGAAAAAGGTTTGGTAAAAGAAACTGAAAATTTTATACAATCTCACAATCTTTTATAAAGAAAATTATGAAGAAATACGATAATTATAAAGATTCTGGTATTGATTGGATTGGGAATATTCCTTCTGGTTGGTCATGTACTAAATTAAAATTTCATACAAAAAAAATAATTGATGGTGCGCATTTTACACCAACTTATATTGAGAAATCAAAAGATTCTATCCCTTTTTTAAGAGTAACAGATTTACATTCAAAAGAAATTTTACTTGATGAAGTAAAGTATATCCCATTATCTGAACATCAGGAATTGATTAAACGGTGTAATCCAGAAATAGGGGATTTATTACTGTCAAAAAACGGAACAATTGGTTTAATGAAGATTATTGATTGGGATTGGGAATTCAGTATTTTTGTTAGTTTATGCTTATTGAAATTTGAAAAAACTTTATTGAATAAATTCTTTTATTATTTTTTTGAAAGCAATATTGTAGACCGTCAATTATTTGAAAGCAGTCAAAAAACATCAGTTTCGAATTTGCATTTAGAAAAAATAAAAGAGCTAAGACTTACGTTACCCTCAATAAATGAACAACTTAACATATCAAACTACCTAGACCATAAAACTGCCCAAATTGACACTTTAATTGCTAAAAAAGAGCAGTTCATTAGTTTATTACAAGAAGAACGTACCGTTGTAATCAATCAAGCTGTTACCAAAGGTTTAGACCCAAAAGTAAAGATGAAAGATTCTGGTATTGAATGGCTAGGAGAAATACCTGAGCATTGGGAGTTGAAGAAGTTGAAGTATTTATGCCAAATCATAAGTGAAAAATCTTCTGACAAACCAGACTATGTGTTGGCTCTAGAAAATATTAAAAGTTGGACTGGCGAAATAGTTGGAAATCCTTATGAAAACAAAATGGAAGGAGACGTTAATTTATTCAAAGAAAATGATATTCTTTTTAACAAATTAAGACCTTATCTTGCTAAAGTTATAAAAACAGAAACTGATGGTGGATGTGTTGGTGAATTGTTAGTTCTAAGGGCTAATCATTTTTTAACACCTACTTTTTTATATTACAGAATGATTTCAGAGGCTATTATAACAATTGTAGACAACTCAACTTATGGTACAAAAATGCCTAGAGCAAGTTGGGACAAATTCATTAGTTTAATTGGGGTTGGATTCCCTACAATTGATGAGCAAAATCAAATTACAAATTACATAAGTCGTAAAATCTCTGATATTTCTTCGCTAATTTCAAAAGCGGAACAAGAAATCGAATTATTAAAAGAATACAAAACGGCTTTGATAAGCGAAGTGGTTACTGGTAAGGTTGATGTTAGGGATGTGATTTTAAATTAATTATTTTATTATGGATGTAAAAGAAAATCAAATATTAGAGTACATCAACAGTGAAGGATTTGTTTCAGTTACAAAAGACTCACCAGCTGATGAGCAAGCTTTCATTAGAAAGTTAAAAGCTTTTGGACTTCTTGATAATCATAAAAACATTCATCAATATCACCCGACGTCTATTTTTACAAACACTATAATTCATTATTAGTCTGGGAAGGTAAAATTGAAGAATATCAATTTGAAGACAAATCAGCAACTTCAATTGTAAATAATTTTAACGTCAATACTATTTCGCAATTCAATCAAAATTCGAATCAAATTAGCTTTGAACAGATTAATAATCCTATTTTCATTGAATCTTTAAAACAAGAATTGAGTGAGGAACAGCTTGAAATAATAAAAGGGCTCGTTCAAAGTAAATCTGACAAAAAAACTATTATCCAAACAATTGGAGGTTTTGGAAAAGATATTTTATCAAATATAATTGCGAATGTTTTAACTAATCCGAGTTTGTATGTATAGTCAATGAAAGATAAAGTTACCTTATCGGAATATATACATCCCAAAATGGATATTTTGTTTGTTGCATTAAATGCACCTGAGAACTCCAATATGAATAAGCATTGGTTTACTAATAATTTATCTTTTTGGAATTTACTATTTCGAGCAAGGCTCATTACTATACCAATATTAAATAAATTGGAAGCAGACGAAACTGTTTTTGGCAGTACTAAAATAAATTTCAAAAATTGGTCAATTGGAGTTACCGACCTTAACAGAAAAATTGTTGAAACAAATAGTAAAAATGTTGAAGTAAATTCTACAGATGTAAAACGAATTATGGAAATTTTAAAAACTAATCAAGTTTCAAAATTGTGTTTAATGCATAGTAATGTAGGAGTCGCTTTTAGGAATTTTGCTTCAGAAATTCATTTTAATAGTAATAGATACGGAAAAATCGGTCAATGGGAAAATACAGAAATATTTGAAGTTCCATTTCATAACGCTTCAATAGCAGACAAGGAAAAATATTACACAATGCTAACTCAGTAATACATGGAAGCATTAAGAAAAAGGGTAAATGATATTATTGAAATATGTTGGGAAAGTTTTTCAGCAAAAATTGGTTGTGGCTTAATTGTAATTAATAAGGAAGCTTCAATGCAATTGAACTTTGCTTACCTTCTTAAAAACACAATTGATTTAGCCATTCATCATGAAGATGAAAAAATTACTATTGAACTAGAAACTACTATACCCGTTAACGGTAAAACTAAAGAATGTGATATTGTAATTAAAATTGAAAAAGCTGATTCTACATTTTATCTTCCAATTGAAATGAAGTGTTATAAAAAATTAGCTTCAAGTGGTGGAAAGCGTGGAGCCTTAGATGTCTTTTTTAAAGATGTTCATACCGATATCGAGTTATTAGAATCCTATTCCAAAAAAGAAAACTTTTTGATGGGAATAATGTTAGTAATGACAGATTTTAGAACAGCAATATTTCCCAAAAAGAAGACTGGCAAATTTTGGGATTACGATATTTCTCATGGAAGTGAAATAAAAGGGACTATCATCAAGAACACAGCAATTGGAGGTTTTGAGGTAAATATTAAAATTGATGGCGATTACAGTTTCGACTGGAAGGAATACAATAATTTTTATTTTTTAAAATTAGAAACTAACTTACAATGGCAAAAGGAATACATACAGAACTAACCTTTGAAAGAGCAATTGAAGAATCTTTATTGCAAGACGGAGGTTATACAAAAGGTTATTCAGAAGATTTTGATGCACAAACTGGATTATTTCCTTCTTATATCATCAACTTTCTTAAAGAATCACAACCTATCTTATGGGCAAAAATTGCTAATATCCATAAAGACGAAGTAGATAAAAAAGTAATTCAACGATTAATCAAAGAAATAGATTTACGTGGTATTCTGGATGTTATCCGTAATGGCTTTGCTGATTATGGAGTAAAGTTTCAAATGGCATTTTTTAAGCCTGAAAGCACCTTAAATCCTGATGCCGAAATATTATACAATAAGAATAATTTATCCGTAACCAGACAGGTTTATTATGAGCGTGTAGGTAAAAACTCGCTTGATATGGTATTTGCTTTAAACGGGCTTCCAATTGCAACCGTTGAGCTTAAAAATCAATTTTCGGGACAATCTGTAGAAAATGCCAAAAAGCAGTATGTTTATGACCGAGAACCAAACGAACCAATTTTTTTATTCAAGAAAAGAAGTTTAGTTCATTTTGCAGTTGATGCTGATGAATGTTATATGACCACTAAGTTAGATGGGAATCGTACTCGTTATTTGCCCTTCAATTTAGGAAGTAATAATGGTGCTGGAAATCCATTGAACAAACATGGTTATCGTACATCATATTTATGGGACAAACTTGCTGATGGAAACGCTGGAGTTTGGACAAAAGACAGTTTCATGGACATCATCGGTAAATTCCTTCACCTAAGTGTTGAAGAATTTGAATTAAACGGAATTAAAAAGAAAAAGGAAAGCATCATTTTTCCAAGGTTTCACCAGATGCAAGTAGTTAGAAAAGCTACTGATGATGCTAAATTATATGGAGCGGGAAAAAATTACCTAATTCAACATTCAGCTGGTTCAGGGAAATCAAATTCAATAGCATGGTTAAGTTATCGATTATCAAGTTTACATGATGAAAACAATGCACGAATTTTTGATTCTGTTATTGTAATCACTGACCGTAAAGTATTAGATTCTCAATTACAAAATACTATTTATCAGTTTGAGCATAAAGATGGTGTTGTTAAAAAAATTGATAAAGACTCTCAACAACTAGCTGATGCTTTGACGGCTGGTTCCAATATTATCATTACTACCTTACAGAAATTTCCATTTATTTTAGAAAAAATTGGAGAAATTCCAGCTAGAAAATACGCTGTAATCATTGATGAAGCGCATTCTTCTCAAGGTGGTGAAGCTACTAAGAAAATGAAAGAAGTATTGTCTGCTAAATCACTAGAGCAAGCTGAAAAAGACGAAGCTTATACAGGTCTGGAAGAAGATGCTGAAGATGAAATCAGAAAATCAATGTTGGCTCGTGGAAAACAAGATAATTTAAGTTTCTTTGGATTTACAGCTACACCAAAACACAAGACGATTGAAGTATTTGGCACAAAAGGTAGCAATGGAAAACCAGAGCCATTTCATTTATATTCTATGAAACAAGCTATTGAAGAGGGTTTTATTTTGGATGTACTAAAAAACTACACAACTTACAAAACCTATTTCAAACTATCCAAAGAAATTGAGGATGACCCTAAAGTAAATAAGAAAAAAGCATCCAGAGCCATTGGACGTTTTATGTCATTACACCCGCATAACTTAGCGCAAAAAACAGAAGTAATGGTGGAACACTTCAGACAAGTTGTTTCAAAAAAAATTGGAGGAAAAGCAAAAGCGATGGTAGTGAGTAGCTCACGTTTACATGCTGTACGCTACAAAGAAGAATTTGACAAATACATAACAGAAAAAGGATATACTGATGTAAAAACCATTGTCGCCTTTTCTGGAAAAGTGATGCACGATGCTTCACCCGAAGGAGTAACAGAAGTTGAACTAAATGGTTTTTCGGAAAAAATGTTACCAGCTAAATTTGCATCTGATGAATATCAATTGTTATTAGTTGCTGACAAATATCAAACAGGTTTTGACCAGCCTTTGTTACATACGATGTATGTTGATAAAAAATTATCTGGAGTAAAAGCAGTACAAACACTATCAAGATTAAACAGAATGTGTGCTGGTAAAGAAGATACTTTCGTACTTGATTTTGCAAATGACAACGAAGATATTTTAAATTCATTTCAACCGTATTATGAATTAACATCTATCATTGAAAATTCTGACCCCAATCATTTGTACGACTTAAAAGCACAAATAGATGCATCACAAATCATTTGGCAATCTGAGGTTGATAATTTTTGTAATGTGTATTTTAAATCCGCTAAAACTCTAACTGTTTCAGACCAAAAGAAGTTGTACGCTTTTATAGACCCAGCCATTGACCGATTCAAAAAACTGCCAAAAGAAAAGTCAAAAGAAAACACCATTGGAACAGAAATAACACAAGAGGATTTGAAAAATACTTTGCAAGTATTCACAAGAACTTATTCTTTCTTGACTCAAATTATGCCGTTTTCTGATATTGATTTAGAGAAGTTATTTACTTATACACGCTATTTGATTAAGAAACTACCTCGAACCAATCAAGATGAAAAGTTTAAGTTAGGTGATGAAGTTTCACTAGAATATTATAGACTTCAAAAGATTGCAGAAAACAATATCGTAATGGAAGAACGAGGGGTTTATGAGTTAGAAGGCGGTGGTTCGGCTGGAATACGAATGAGTCAAGAGGAAGAAACTGCTTTGTCAGAAATCATAAATGTGCTAAACAAACGATTTGGAACAGAATTCAGTACTGCTGATAAACTTTATTTTGACCAAATCTATGAAGAATTAATTGCGGACGACAATCTAGCTCTTCAAGCCCAATCTAATACAATGGAAAATTTTAAATACGGTTTTGAAGATAAATTCATGGATACAACTATTAGCAGAATGGAGCAAAATCAGGATATTTTCACTAAAATGATGAATGATAAGGAATTCGGAAATATTGTCAGAGATTATATGTTGAAGAAAGTTTATCAACAGTTTAGAAAATAAGAAAACAAAAACATTATTGTAGAGGATAAAATGATAAATAAAGATATTCGTTTAGCAAAAGTTTTAAGAGAATTAAATGTTCCACTTGTAAGAGCCATTAGTTTTTTGAAATCTAAACATATAACCGTTGAACCAAATCCTAATTCAAAAATAAATATTTATGCATATAATTTATTAGTAGATGAATTTTGCAGTGATAATCTACTAAAAACAAACACGAGGTCAATATTGCTTGATGAAAAAGAAAATACTGACCCTGTTCAAACCTTTAGCTACCATACTAAACTAATTTTAAATGAACATAGGGAGTTCAGAATTTTTGAACAAAAAGAAAAAATTACGATATTAAAAGATAAATTAACTGGGATAACTTATGTTTCTAAAAAATTATCAAAATTAATTGGTGAGAATGTTCTAATGCAGGTTTCTTCATTAGAAAACTATGATAAACCTATGTTTAAGTATAGTGTTTTAAATGATTTTTTAGAAGATGAAGAATATGAATTTGGAATTGTAGATAAAAAAGACAAAGGTTTTGTTATTGAAAACTCTGAAGATTATACTTCATTTATTCCTTTATCATATGAGAAATTTATAATTAATGGGGGAAAAATAAAACTAACTGTTGAAAGGATAGATAAAGAAAAAAATCATTTGATTTTTCAATCAAAAGAAGCTTTCAATAGAGCATTGTTTACATCAGATAATAGCACAAAGAATGCAAATAATTTATTTACATTAGGAGAGAAG
>NZ_CADCSU010000083.1 GCF_902804475.1 Flavobacterium bizetiae | reverse complement strand
GAGATATTCTGCACGTGAAAATTAAATGAACTTATATTACTTATATGGTTTATTTTTTTCATTAAAACATCATTCTACCATGTTTTAATTACGAATTAATTAAAAACAATTCATAAAAAAAGTATACTTTTGCACAAAATTTAATAAAATATAAAATGGCAACTAATAGAACTTTTACAATGATTAAGCCAGATGCAGTTCAAAACGGACACATCGGGAATATCTTAGCAATGATTACTAATGGAGGTTTCAAAATCGTTTCATTAAAATTAACTCAACTTACTGTAGCTGATGCTCAGGCATTTTACGCAGTTCACGCAGCAAGACCTTTCTACGGAGAATTAGTTGAATTCATGTCTCGCGGACCAATTGTTGCTGCAATTTTAGAAAAAGACAACGCAGTAGAAGATTTCAGAACTTTAATTGGAGCTACAAATCCAGCTGAAGCTGCTGAAGGAACTATTCGTAAAGCATACGCAACTTCTATTGGAGAAAATGCAGTTCACGGATCTGATAGCGACGAAAACGCTGCAATCGAAGGTGCATTTCACTTTGCTGGAAGAGAGCAATTCTAATATAAGTTTACAGTCACAGTTATCAGTGACAGTTTACAAATACAAAAAAACCTGTTTCTAATCTGAAACAGGTTTTTTTATATCCTTTACTTAAACAGTTCAACACTTTCTTTTATAAAAGCAGGTTCCCTCTCTCCCATATCTGTCAATTTATCTTTCAAAACCGACTTTAGCTCCTCAAAATTACTGTGATAAAAGCTGGAAATACTACCAATTCTCTTACCGTCTTTAAGAATAAAAAGAGATTCATAAACTCCTCCTCTTGCCGATTCAATCAATGTTACAAAACCATCTAACGTCTTAAAATCATAACTTACAGATTTTCCAATTCCAAAATAACGTTTTATAATTATAGCATCATCCTCAATTTCAACCTTAAATGCCCTGGTTCTAAAAACTGTGAGCCAAAAAAAAACTATAAATAACACAAATAAAATAGGCAAAAACATACCTGCGGTTATCGACTTAGCCGAAAAATAAACCGCCACTAATGGCAATATTGTAAAATAAGAAATCAAAAGAATCGGCCAAAATTTAAACTTAGATTTTATACTCATCATAACAAAAACTTCATTATTAACTCACCAAATAATCTATCTCAAAACAACGTCTTTCACCACCTCACGACCTAATTCTTCATTAATCATTTTCACAATTTTAGATTTTCCATGGCTTAATTCCTCCCTTAAAACTGCCGAACCCAATTCTACATACAACGTACTCCCCTTCAATATTACATTCTTCGTATAAGTGTTTACTCCATTCCCCATCAACTGTCTCCAGGCCTCTTTTACATCAATCTGATCCATTCCGGCACCTAACTTATTCACTTGGATAATCTGTTGCAAAACAGCCCCAATCGTACTTTGATTATTTAGTCTTTTTGCCATCGTCTAATAAATTTATTGCTCCTGCTTTTTTATAATGATACTCTTTTTTCTCCTGATTTTTCACCACTAATTTCTCCTCTGTAATCGAAATCAATTCCTCGCTCCATTTTGCGTAATCCGTTTTATAATCCAGAAAAACCTGATCCCCTTTAAATCGAACCGAAACACTTTCAAAAGAATCACTCGTCAAAAAAGTCCCATCAAGCTGTGGCATCACCTTCTTTCTAATCCCTTTATTATTCTTTATGTCAAAGTAATCAAAACTTTCATTCATTTTATAATCCTTCTCTTCACCCTTATCAAAAACTACCTTTTCAATTTCCCAATAGCCATTTAATTTTGCAATATCTGCCGGTTTAATTTCTTGTTTACAGCTTACCAGCAAAAGCGATAAAACCAAAATCATAAAAGTGTTTTTCATACTGTATTTATTAAAAATTTAAATAGATTTACTCTCAATATCCTAAAAATTTCAGGAATGATTAGGAGCTGATACCTGCTGTCCGCTATATCTTTTCCTGGCTAAAGAAGCCAGAAAAAGGATGTCGCTTCCATCAGGGCTAGACATCCTTTTTCAGAAGAAAATTCTGTGATACAAAGTTAACTTTATAAAATTCAAATAAAATATTTATCTCTTAATTTTTGCAAGATTTCAAGAATAAAAAATCTCCCTCCATAAAAAACTTATTCTGATAAAAGTTTAACTTTTAAAGGCTTTAATAAAATTTAATATCTCGCAATTTTGCAGCAAAAATGTTTTGACTTTTTTCTCCTATATAAGTATTTAACACCGGACCTTCTACTTGCCATACACCAACCAAAATGAAAAAAATAATACTAACATTTATTATCCCAATTTTAATTTCATGTACCAACAAAAAAAGCAACGCAACCAAACCAATCCTTCAGGATAATACTAACGGAAAAATTACAGAAGAGAAAAATGAAAAAGAGATAATAGATTCTGTCAAACACAACTTCCTGGACACACAAAAAACAAAGAATTCTCCAGTCAAAATCATTTCAGCCAAACTGCTTAAAAATCAATATTCTGATCATAAAGACATTCAACTAACTTACAAAAACACAACAAGAAAAAACATCAAAGCCATTAAATTTGAATGGTACTGCGAAAATGTATTCGACAAACCGGCAAGTGGCCAGTTTTTCTTTGTAAAAGGAATATCCAGAGGTCACACCGACATTTTATTAGAGCCACGAAAAACAACATCTAAAATATGGGAAGATTTCTCAACAGACGCCCATGCCATTATAGCAGCAAGAGCTTACTTAGTTGTATTTACTGATGGTACACAATGGGAACTTAAGCAATAAATGTATTATATTAAATTCCAGCCCTTTTTCAACAGAAAGCTTTTGCAGTCCTCGCAGAAATCTTTTTCTTCATCTAAATGATTTCCACCTTCAGCATCCCTCATAAGACAAGTTTTCGTTTTACAATGCGGCAAACCTTCAGTATGACCCAATTCATGCAAAACTACTTTATAAAATTGTTGATTTCTGTTTTTGCTTGCCATTCTAAAATCCGAAACTACACAGGATTTACCAGGGCGGTAACCTAATCCCATAACACCCCAATCCTCTATTCCGTTTTTAGTAGTACTAATATCGCGATTAGACAATCCTACAATAACCGAATCCTTACCAATAGTATTACTAAGAAATCTTATAATACTATCAGCACGATATCTGTTTCTGGGTTTGTAATATGAGTTTTCAGGAAAAGAAATAGCCGATCTTAACACAACATCAGGATTAATCTCCTTGATCTGAACAAGAACATTCTTAGCCTGATCTGCTTTAAAATTACCCAATGGCTGGATAACAATTACCTTACTCTTTTTAACCTCGCTTTCCTTCCTTGCATTTGTACAGGAAACAAAACTACAAAGTAAAATAAGAAAACAATACTTCATTATAAACAAGAGTTAATCGCTAATCTTTAAATTAAGGCGTTTGATCTATAAAATATAAAACCACAAAAAAAGATTACTTCGTGCGTAATCTTTTTAAAACTCCCATAAAAAAGAAGGCTATACCTAAAACCAGTAATATATAGTAAAAAGTCGAAATTTTGTCTCGCAATACATTTGCCAGTACAAAACAAATAACACTCCCAAAATAAAAAGTAAGAGGTGTTATATTTTTAAAAGAAGAAAAACTCATTCAATTAATTCTAAAAATTATTTAAAAAAACTATCTACAAACTCGTATTTATTAAATACCTGTAAATCCTCAATTCCTTCACCAACACCAATATATTTTACAGGAATTTGAAACTGGTCAGAAATACCAATTACAACACCACCTTTTGCAGTTCCGTCTAGTTTAGTTACCGCAAGCGAAGTTACCTCAGTTGCAGCTGTAAATTGTTTTGCTTGTTCAAAAGCATTTTGACCAGTAGAACCATCTAAAACCAAAAGTACATCATGAGGTGCATCAGCAACAACCTTTTGCATCACTCGTTTTACTTTGGTAAGCTCGTTCATTAAATTTACTTTATTATGCAAACGTCCGGCAGTATCAATAATAACAACATCGGCATTTTGAGCTACGGCAGATTGCAGAGTATCAAAAGCAACAGAAGCAGGATCACTACCCATATTTTGTCTTACGATAGGCACATCTACACGATCTGCCCAAACTTGCAATTGATCGATAGCAGCAGCGCGAAAAGTATCTGCAGCTCCTAAAACGACTTTATACCCCGCTTTTTTAAACTGATAAGCCAGTTTACCAATTGTAGTTGTTTTACCAACTCCATTGACACCAACCACCATTAAAACATATGGCTTTTTATCTTTCGGAATTTCGAATTCAGTTGCTTCTCCGGTATTGGTTTCAGAAAGTAAAGCACCAATTTCTTCACGCAGAATCTGGTTCAATTCATCTGTACCTAAATATTTGTCTTCGGCAACGCGTTTTTCTATTCTTGAGATTACCTTCAGCGTTGTATTTACACCAACGTCAGAAGCAACAAGAATTTCCTCAAGATCATCCAGAACGTCGTCATCGACTTTAGATTTTCCAGCAACAGCTTTGCTTAACTTAGAGAAAAAAGTAGTTTTTGATTTTTCGAGACCTTTGTCTAATGTCTCTTTTTTATCACTAGAGAATAATTTTTTAAAAAAACTCATTTTTATAGGTTGTTAGTTTTTTAGACTATACGATTTTTTGACAATCTAAATAATCCTAATGTTTACAGAAAGACCAATTGCTTTATTTGGCCCCGATAGCATTTATGCTTTATTTCCGTTAAAACGGATAGTAAAGATAGAGATGATAACGGGATTTAATGCTTAAAAAAAAGCCAATTGTTATATTTCTGCAAAATTTTAGACAAATATAAAAAATAAAAAAGCTACTTCCGAATGAAAGTAGCTTTTCTATATACTGTAATTGTTATTATTTCTTTTTCAAGAAAGTATCAACTTCTTCAGGAGCCATAATAGATTCTACGAATGTATATGCACCAGTTTTAGGAGATTTCACCATTTTGATGGCTTTTGATAATCTCTTAGAAGCTGTTTGTAACGATGCTACGGTTTTCTTTGCCATGACTTAATTATTTAATTTCTTTATGAACAGTTACACGTTTCAAGATTGGATTAAATTTTTTAATCTCTAATCTATCCGGAGTATTTTTTTTGTTCTTAGTTGTTATGTATCTTGAAGTACCTGGAACACCAGAAGTCTTGTGCTCAGTACATTCTAAAATTACCTGGATTCTATTACCTTTCTTTGCCATCTTGCTATATATTTATTTAGGAAAAGATTATTTGATAAATCCTTCTGACTGCGCTTTTTTCAAAACAGCAGAAATTCCATTTTTATTAATTGTTTTTATCGTAGATGCTGCTACTCTAAGAGTAATCCATCTATCTTCTTCTGGAAGATAAAAACGCTTTTTAACTAAGTTTACAGAAAATTTTCTCTTAGTTTTGTTCATAGCGTGAGAAACGTTATTTCCTACCATCGCTCTTTTACCTGTAAGGTCACAAACTCTTGACATTATACTTTACTTTTATCGTTATTCAAAATCAGGGTGCAAAGAAAAGAAAAATAAACCATTGTAGCAAAAAATTATTGCACATTTTTTAAAATTTCTTTCTGTAATATTTCTAAACTCTTAATCGTCGCTCTATCTATCACTTTTTCACGTGGTTGACCAAAATTAAATTCTTCGACAATTATACCGTTTGGAGTGGCCAAAGCGATAAAAACAGCTCCAATTTCTGCATCAGAGTCTCCTTTTGTCGGTCCGGCGTTCCCGGTTGTGGCAATTGCATAGTCTGTTTTAAGTATCTCTTTCACATTCAAAGCCATAGCCGATGCAACCTCTGCGCTAACTACCGAAAATTGATCGACTAAATCCTGCGAGATACCGAGAACATTAACCTTCGCCTCGGTTGCGTACGAAACTACACTGCCCTTAAAGTAGTTAGATGCTCCTGGAACTGCTGATAAAATCGAGGCTATTTTTCCTCCTGTAAAACTTTCGGCAGTCGAAATGGTTTTATTTTGTCTGGTCAGTATTTTGCCCACTACAGATTCTATCGTTTCATTTTCTTCGTAACCAACAATAATATCATGAATGATAGCATCTAATGACTTTACGTTTTCTTCGATCGCTGCTTCAAGCAGGTCTTTATCTGTTCCTCTGGCCGATAAACGCAAGCGCACTCTTCCGGGATTAGGTAAATAGGCTAACTTGATAAATTCAGGCAAATTATTTTCCCAATGTTCGATACGTTCTGCCACTAGACTCTCGCCCTGACCATAGGTTAAAATGGTTTTATGAATGATATACGGACGCTTGTATTCACGAACAATTTTAGGAATTATTTCTTCTTCGACTAAATATTTCATTTCGTACGGAACTCCCGGAAGCGAAACAAATACCGTATTTTCTTTTTTCATCCACATTCCAGGCGCAGTTCCCATTTTATTGTGTAAAACGGTACATTTTGACGGAACTAAGGCCTGATCTTTATTTAATTGTGAAATTGGTCGTTTATAAAAACCTTCGATCAATTCTGTCACATGAGCCAGAACTTCCGGATTTACGACTAGTTCATCATCAAAATAATCGCAGAATGTTTTTTTAGTGACATCATCTTTCGTTGGTCCCAAACCTCCCGTGACAATAACAACATCAACTTTGTTTTGCAATTGTGCAAATGTGTCTAAAATGTGTTTTTTGTCATCGCTTATCGAAATCATTTCATGAACTTCGACACCAATTCGGTCGAGTGATTTGGCGATAAAACCAGAATTTGTATCTACAATTTGACCTATTAAAATTTCGTCTCCAATAGTAATGATAGTTGCTTTCATAGCTGTAGAATATTTTTACTTAAATTAGTAAGTCATTATTATAAAGAAGATTGTTCTCGCAACGATTTTGCGTGAGGGGTAGTAGCGGCATCCTTTTGTGACAAAATAGACGCCTTTGTTGAGCAAAAGATTTCCGGGAACAAAAGATATAGCGGATAACCCGACCCTGTTTTTGCCTTAAATTAAAAAAGGGCAAAAACAGGGGCACGCCCAAATTTTACAAATCAAAATCTTTTTTAATTTCCTTGATAGCATCTTTTACCTGCACTTTTATACTTTTAAAAGTTTAGATAATTTCTTTTTTCTTGCCTTCGGCTTTTGTCCAGGCCTCGACTTGCAGTATTTCTTCAAAAGCCACATTTAATCCCATTAAATCTAATGTTGGCTTAATTTTGTGCGCATACGAATACGCATATTTATGATCTTTTTTCTTAATTCCTTCTTTGATTTGCTTTAAATCTTCAGGAACTTCGGTAACAAATAATTTTAGAATTTCGTTTACAAATTCAGGATCGTTGTCTGAAAGTGCATACACTTTCGAAAGGTTGTATTTTAAAGCCATTATTTTACTTGTATTCTGAATAATTTTTTATCTTCTAAAAAGCCTTCTAAAACATCATTTGGTTTTACCGAAGCGACACCTTCAGGAGTTCCGGTAAAAATAATATCACCAATTTTTAAAGTAAAAAACTGCGACACATACGAAACAAGTTCATCAATTTTCCAAAGCATAAAGCTTGTATTGCCTTTTTGAACTGTTTTAGAATTGTTTGTTAACTCAAATGTAAGATTTTCCATCGAAATAAAATCGGTTTTTGGTAAAAAGTCTCCAATAACCGCAGAGCCGTCAAATGCTTTTGCTTTTTCCCAAGGCAATCCTTTTGCTTTCAATTTATCCTGCAAATCTCTGGCAGTAAAGTCGATACCTACACTTATTTCATCGTAGTACTTGTGCGCAAACTTAGGTTCAATGTACTTTCCTACTTTGTTAATTTTAACAATTATCTCTATTTCGTGATGAATTTCTTCAGAAAATTCCGGAATTACAAACGGATGCTGCTTCAACAAAACTGCCGAATCCGGTTTCATAAAAACCACCGGCTCTGTCGGACGCTCATTTTGTAGTTCCTCAATATGATTGGTATAATTTCTACCGATACAGATGATCTTCATTATTTATAGTTTTCAGTCTCAGTTTTCAGTCACAGTCGTTGTAAACACAAAATCAGTCCCAGTATATAACTGAAGACTGACACTGTGACTGAAAACTTATTTTGTGTTTAACTTTCTTAATTTTATTGCTGTCAAAACCTTTTTGGTGTACAAAGGAAAATCAGCATTTTGAATCCAGCTGAAATATCCAGGTTCAGTTTCAAGGATTTTATCAACTTTGGCACCTTTGTGTTTTCCGAAGGTAAAAATCTCTTCGTTGTCTTTATCAAAAGCAATCATTCCGGCAAAATCAGCAATCTTTTTACGGGTTGTAAATTCAGACAATGATTTCATGTCGTTTTCAAGTTCCGGATAACGATCTAATTGCGCTTTTAAGATTTCGTAAGTCGCCATCGTATCTGCTTCTGCAGAGTGGGCATTTTCTAAACTTTTTCCGCAATAGAATTTCAATGCAGCGCTTAGCGTACGCTCTTCCATTTTATGAAAAATAGTCTGCACATCTACTGACACTTTATTTTTCATATCAAAATCTACTCCGGCGCGAAGTAATTCTTCTGCCAAAAGCGGAATATCGAAACGATCTGAGTTAAAACCACCCAAATCACTATCCTTAATCATATTATGAATTTGCGGCGCCAATTCATTAAAAGTTGGCTCGTTGGCTACTTTTTCATCTGTAATACCATGGACGGCGGTGGTTTGCGGCGGAATTGGAATGGTAGGATTCACCAACCAGGTTTTACTTTCTTTATTTCCGTTTGGAAAAACTTTGAATATCGAAATTTCTACAATTCGATCTTTACCGATATCAATTCCGGTTGTTTCAAGATCAAAAAAGCAAATTGGTTTGTTGAGTTTGAGTTCCATTTTTAAATTTTATAAGATTACAAATGTAATTTTTAAAGCCGAATTTCCTCTTTTATTCTTGATTTTTTTAAAGAAAAATAGGCTCAATTTGACGATTTTAACTTTTGTATTCATTCTGAAAGAAGATCAAACTTGAATTCCTTAACGTTTTCTTACAAAACAAAAAACCCGAAAAATCATTAAAATTTTTCGGGTTTGAATTTATTTTTATTTGATTTTAGAAATCTCTGTCAATATCAAAAGCTTCTAAATATTCTGCAACTCTTTTTACGAAACTTCCACCTAAAGCTCCATCAACAACTCTGTGATCGTAAGAGTGAGAAAGGAACATTTTTTGACGGATTCCGATAAAATCACCTTCCGGAGTTTCGATAACCGCAGGCACTTTACGAATCGCTCCAAGAGCAAGAATACCTACTTGCGGCTGATTGATAATTGGCGTACCAAAAACACTTCCAAAAGTTCCCACATTTGTCACTGTATAAGTTCCGCCTTGTGTATCGTCTGGTTTTAGTTTTCCTGCTTTAGCTCGGTTTCCTAAATCGTTAACCGCTTTTGCCATTCCAACTAAATTCAACTGATCTGCATTTTTAATTACAGGCACAATTAAGTTTCCGTTTGGTAAAGCTGCAGCCATTCCTAAATTTATATTTTTCTTTTTGATGATATAATCACCATCTACAGAAATATTCATTCCAGGGAAATCTTTCAATGCTTTTGCAACCGCTTCCATCATAATTGGCGTAAAAGTCAGCTTCTCGCCTTCTCTTTTTTCGAAAGCCGTTTTTACTTTTTCTCTCCATTTTACGATGTTCGTTACATCA
Organism: Flavobacterium bizetiae; assembly: GCF_902804475.1. Taxonomy (GTDB): domain Bacteria; phylum Bacteroidota; class Bacteroidia; order Flavobacteriales; family Flavobacteriaceae; genus Flavobacterium; species Flavobacterium bizetiae. Next base: position 66,006 of record NZ_CADCSU010000083.1, on the reverse strand, counting down.
ACTTCGATAAACGATTGTACGTGAGCCGAAGTTTGTACCGAAGCAGTCATGTAACCTGAAATCAGTTTACGCATTCTGTCCATTTCGATGATTTCGTCACCGCCATTTACAGAAACCGGAACCGCTTGCTGGCTTTTTTGCACCGGAGCTGCCTGAGCTACTGGTTCTGCCGCTTTTGGAGCCTGAACTACCGCTTTTGGAGTTTCGACAACACCAGATTTACGGTTTTCAATATGTTTTAAAATATCTTCTTTTGTTACGCGGCCATCTTTTCCTGAACCGGCAATGCTTTCTAATTCAGCAACAGAAATACCTTCTTCTTTCGCAATATTTTTTACTAATGGAGAAAAGAATTTATCAGATCCTGAAAAATCCTGCGGAGCAGCAACTGTTTCTTTAGCCGTTTCAATTGTTGCTTCGAGTGCAGCAACTTCTGCCGGAGCATCAGCTTCTTCAGCTTTTGCAACTGGAGCATCACCTTCAGTTTCAATAATTGCAATGGTTTGTCCTACCTGAACCAGATCGTCTTTGCCAAACAACTGTTCGACTAAAATTCCTGAAACTTCGCTTGGTACTTCACTGTCAACCTTATCAGTCGCAATTTCCAGTACTGCTTCATCAGCTTCAATTTTGTCTCCTACTTCTTTCAACCAGTTGGTAATAGTTGCTTCAGCGACACTCTCTCCCATTTTAGGAAGTTTTAATTCAAATCTTGCCATATTGTTAATCTAAAGGATGATTTTGATTTTCTGATTGCGAAATTACTGAATATTTTAAATATAAATTACACTTAATATAATTTTTTACTCAATTTTTATAATTTGCCCCCTGTCATTTCGGGAATTACTCCCAATAATAAAATTTGTGTTTTTAGGGAAAATCTTAAAAGTAATGTTCTTATCTCTAAGAGTTTCTATGATTTTGATACATTTTTTGAATGAAACATAATGATTATCCAAAATAATCTCAGTCTTTTTACCCTTAAAATTCAGGCACGAATTTACCATTTTTTCTTTTTTTAAATCCAAAAACAGTACTTTATTTTTTAAAATAGAAGGTAACTTTTCAGACAAATTTTTATTTGAAGAGTAAAAAACGATACTTTCTGGCAATGGTTTTGGTTTGTTTTTTCCCTGAAACATTTTTATAAAAGAAAAAAAGAAAATGCCAATTTGAATAAAAAATTCAAAAAACCACGACTTCTTAAAATGCTTTTGATAGAAAAAATGCATTGCTTCCTGAAAACGTTTCATGTATTTTTCGTCTTTTACCGTGCTTTCTCCTTTATAATGCAAAACGGTGGTTTCGTGAAAGTAGAAATTAGTTTTATTTTTAAGTAACATTCGGTACGACAAATCGATATCATCTGCGTACATAAAGCATTTTTCATCAAAACCTTCTATGTCTAAATACAAATCACGTTGCATCAACATAAAAGCACCCACCAGAATTTCTACTTTTCCGGTTTGATTCTCCTTTATATGTTGTGCATAATATTGATTGAAAAGTTTCGAATTTGGAAAAACTTTATATAATCCAAAAACTTTTGTAAAAGCGACCCAGGGCGTTGGTATTCCTCGTTTACTTTCTGGTAGAAAACTTCCCGTTCCGTCGATTAATCTACATCCTACAATACCCAGATTAATTTGCCTTTCGGCGAAAGCCAAAATCTTTACGAACGTATCTTCGGCAACAACGGTATCAGGATTAAGTATACAAATATATTTTCCCGAAGCTTGTTCCACTCCAATATTATTGCCTTTTGGAAAACCAAAATTGGCGCTGTTTTCGATTAATTTTACACTTGGGAATTTACTTTTCATCATCAAACAACTCTCATCAGTCGAATTATTATCGACTACAATAATTTCGGCATCTATTGTCGAGATGGCATTCTGAACACTTAAAACGCATTGTTCCAGAAAGTAACGCACATTATAATTAAGAATAATTACCGATAATTGCATGAAAAACGAAGGAATTGATTTTTTCGAAAGTTAGAAATTTTCGGCCAAACCCAATCGCAATGACCAATCGTTTTTACTTACACCAAAATCCAGGATTAGATTACTATTGTTTTGCTTGTTCCATTTAATGCGTAAACCGGCTCCTGCTGCGGGATTCCATTTTTTAAAATCATAAGTATCCAACTTAGAAACCGAAGAAAGATTGGTAAAAAATACCGCTCCCCAGAATCCGTTTTTAGAAATATCAGTTCGATATTCGGTTTCAAAATAAATTAACGCATTGCTTCTAAATCTGTTTCTGGTAAAACCGCGACCTGTTTTTCCGTCCCGATCCCAACCAATACTGGGTAAATCAAGATAATGAGGCTTTCCGCTAAACGTAGACCAATAAAAAGCTCTGTAAGCCAAAACCCTATGTTTGTATTTACTAAAAGAATGGTATTTTCTGGCATCAAAATAAAATGATTTCCATTTTTCGCCGTCTACTCCACTGGTATTAATTCTGTAATCAGCCTCGACATATAAACCTTGCTCCGGATTTACGTTATTTTTTCTGGAATCATACAAAGCCTGAACAGCCACTCCAAGAGAAGTTTCATCAGAGAAATCTCCGTTCATATACTTCACATAATCAGTTTCATCATCAATATAAGATTGCTCAGAAATATTTTTATAATTATCCAGCAACAAACCCAATCCCAAACGAAAATCTCCGATAACTTTTCGGGTGGCAAACTGATAAAAACGCCATTGTTGATAATCAAGAGTCGACATTTTTTTATCCGTATTGTGTCCGCCAAGTCCATAAGTAGGCTGCGGATAAATCATGTATCGGTAATCTCCAATAAAATTCCAGTTATTGTCTTTTGTATAAATATAGGACTGAATGGGAAATACATATTGTTTGGTAAAACTAAAGTAAGGCGAAAAAACGACCTGCGACATTTTTGTCGTATTACTGTCGCCCAGATAAAATGTGGTTAAAAACGAAACTACCAAACCTGCACTTTTATTGGCATCGATAGGTACAGGAAGCAGCGAAAAAGCCACTTTTTTGTCCGGATTCATTCGAAGGGAATCATTTTTATGGAAGAGTTTGTACAAAACATCTAAAATATCTTTTTTGTTATTCACTATTGAATCGTTTTGTGAATAACAAAAAGGCATTGTGAAAAAGAAAAATAAAATTATAAGAGATTTCAGATTTTTCATTTCGTAAAACTTTAAGAAACAACTTCTTACAAATTTAAAATTAATTTTAAAACAGAAGCTATTTTAGAAATAATAAAAAAAAGAAAAACATAACAGATTATAAAAAAGCATATTTTTGAGTTTGAATATTAATTTCATTTCCATGAAAAACCAAATGTCGATCAAGATTACATCTTTAGTTTTCATTCTAATAATAGGATTTTTTACATTAGGATTTATTGCTATTGAAAAAGATTCCGATAAAGATTTAGTCAAAACCTCAACCTGGTTTATTGCGGGCCCAGCTTTAGAAAATCAGGAAATGATTAATCGTATTCGCGAGGAAAAAGGAATTATTAAGGTAACGGCAAAAGATAATCCGAAAGGTGAACTCGAATTGAATGTTTTAATTACAAATTCAGATTCTAACGATGGCCCACCAACGAATTTATCTAAGGATTCTAAATTTGTGCTGATTACTTATAAATCTTCCCATTTGATAAAATTGCAAGCACGTGAAGGCAATATTGAAGGAACAGGCTGCGTGCATGGCGGTTCGCATCCGCGAGTAGATTTAGCTCCTTCTCCAAAAAAATTTACAACCGTTAAAATTCCATGGTCTGATTTTAAACAAGACGGATTACCGGACGGAAAACTTTTAGACATTCATAATCTTTGTAAATTCAATTTTGTGAATTACAATCCGGTTTCGGGAGCATTTTTAGAAATTAAATCCGTAATTATTGATTAGAACTTCCCGAGATTGAAATGAGAATATTTAACCGCAATCCCGATAGCTATCGGGAGATATGATTTACGCTAAGTTCGCTAAGTTTTTTTTTTAAAAGCTGGATTTTAATTTGCTCGCAAAGTCGCGAAGACGCTAAGTTTGTTTTTATAGTCTGCTTATTTAAATGCGAAGTTCGCAAAGCTATAAAGATACAGCTTTGCGAACTTTGTGTTTTTATTCAAGCTTCAAGATTAAAAAACTTTGCGCCCTTTGCGGTTAAATTCCCTTTACAAATGCAATTGAATTTTATACTTATTACATAATTTCATTACAAATAACATAATCGTCGAAAATACCAATGCCCAGATAATTCCCGGAACGCCTACGCGGAAATATCCCGGAATAATATGAATATTAACAGCTTTGCAGAAATAATAGATTACGCCAGGCAAAATATAAATCAATAACGGATTTGCCGCTGCAGGCATAAAGAAATTACTCCACTTGGTTTGTTTTTTAATCTCCATTAGCCAATATAAAAAGTAAAACAGCACGGTACAAATTGTTGCCGAAAACATTGTCCAGGATGGAGTTCCTTTTATTTTTGAGATTCCGAAATAAGGTCTTAATAAATATGCTGTTGCAAAAAACAGAACCGCAAAACCTATTACCTCCCAATTGATTTTGGCAGCTACTTTTCGGTCAAAAAACAATAACGAAATTATCACTCCCGCCGAAACTAATGCGGCATGGGTTAAATGTCCGGCGATAAAACTCAGCCAGGATGTTTGCTGTACAAAAGATCCTTCGATTAGATTCATAGAATTTGCAGCAACACAAACTACCAAAAAAGCAATCATTGCCCATAAATTTCCCGAAACAATCCAATAATAAACTACTGTAAAAAGATACGCCCAGCCTATTAAACCCAAAATTCCCCACCATTTTGGCGTCATCCCGATTTCGCCATTATCCTGAACATATAAAAAGTATAGCGCAACCAGAACTAACATTCCGCCATATTGTAATGTGTTTTTTAACCAAACCGGAAAATCTTTTCCGTATTTATTCCAGATCGGGATTGGCATCGCGTAAGCCAAAAGCGCCCAGAAAACCGGTGTGATAATCATTTTCGAAGCATCATAACCATATTCTGCATTGACCATAAAAACACCTATGATAATTAAAGCCAACGCTCTTTTTAGCGTATGTGTCCAGATGGTTTTAGCGCTGTCTCCTTTAAGTAATCGCGCATTAAAAGCAAACGGAACCGACATTCCGACAATAAATAAAAAGGCAGGAAAAACAACATCTACAAAAGTCATTGCATCGGCATCAGCCGGCATGTGTTTCATCCATTGCGGAACGTCTGAAATACTTGCCAACTCATTTACAAAAATCATAACAAATATTGTAATTCCTCGTAAAGCATCAATAGAAATAATCCTTTGATTGTATAAATTTTCTTTAATTTTCATAAAATAGTAGGTTTATAGCAATCTCAAATATAATATAATTCTGAAATGTTAGGTTACAATTGTTACATTAAAAATTAACCATAACAAATTCTTCCTATTTCCATACTTTTGCAACATGCTATCCTTCTTAAAATCAAAGCCCGTTTTAAAAGATCTTTTATCAGATCATTATGTTGATATTCATTCGCACTTTATACCAGGAATTGATGATGGCGCAAAAACCATAACCGACACGCGAAAACTGATCACCGCATTTGAGGAAATTGGAATTTCTCATATTATTACGACGCCTCATATAAGTCATTATATATGGAATAATACTTCGGAAATTATTACGGCCAAACATCAGGAAACAAAACTCCTGCTCGACGAAAGCAATAATACAATTCCTTTTGAGGCTGCTGCCGAATACTTTATAGACGATTGGTTTGAAACTCATTTTAAAACCGAAAAACTCCTGACCTTAAAAGACAATTATGTTCTGGTCGAAATATCATATCAAAATGCTCCTATGCATCTTTACAAAACACTTTTTGAGTTGCAGGTTGCAGGATATATTCCGGTTTTGGCACATCCGGAACGTTATTTATATTATCGAAAAGACTTTGGTGAATATGAGAAACTAAAAAAAGCGGGATGTTTATTTCAGCTCAATTTGTTGTCTACGGTAGGTTATTACGGAGAAAGAATCAGCAAAATTGCAGAAGAACTTCTAAAAAAAGGAATGTATGATTTTACAGGAACAGATGTTCATCATATGAAACATATCGCGTCTTTTAATGAAAAAGTAAAGATTGACAACATTTCTAGTCTTAAGGAAGTAATCGCCAATAATCAATTTTTCAAATCTTAAGAAAAGGTATTAATACGCGTTTTCTTCGCCTTTGAATATATTAATGATTGTTTTGATGATAATTTTGATGTCGAGCAATAAACTCCAATTTTCGATATACCAGATATCATATTCTACGCGATTTTCCATATCGCTTAACACTTTGGTTTCACCTCGAAAACCGTTAACCTGAGCCCAGCCGGTAATTCCGGGTTTGGCATATTGGCGCACCAAATAGTTATTGATAAGATCGCTGTACTCTTTGGCCAGATTTACCATGTGCGGCCTTGGCCCTACTATAGACATGTCGCCCCATAAAACATTAAAAAACTGCGGCAGTTCATCAATACTGGTTTTACGAATAAAAGCACCAAATTTAGTAATACGGCTATCTCCTTTTTCGGCTTGTTTTCTATGCGCCAAACCGTTTACATACATGCTTCTGAATTTAAAACACATAAATGATCGGTTATCTCGACCTGAACGTTCTTGCTTAAAAAATACAGGTCCAGGCGATTCTATTTTAATGATGAGCATGATAATGGGAAACAACCACGGAAAAATCAATAAAATGACCACTATTGAAAAACAAATATCGAATACTTTTTTTAGAAGTCTGTTTACCGGAAATTCTAAAGGTTCTGTCCTGAACATTAATACAGGCGTATTTTCATAAAAAGCAACCTCAACTTTACTCGATTTGGTGTACAACTGAAAATCCGGAATAAACTTAATCCTGACCATATTTTGTTCGCAAATCCTTGTCAATTCATTAATTACTTCGATATTATCAATGTGTAAAGCCACATACATTTCATCGACTTTTTTCTCGATAACAAATTCTCGAATTGCATCAAATCCTCCTAAAACAGATTTTGGATCTACAATTTCGTCGTCGATATTTTCATCAAAAAAACCTAAAAAACGATATCCGTAAGTTAAATCTTTGGCTAATATTTTGCGTATTTTTTCACCTGATAAATTGGCTCCAACAACAATAAAAGTTTTAAAATTATAGCCTTGTGCTCTAATATACTTTAAAAGCTTCATCGATAGATAACGGGAGATCATCAATAATGCGAAGAAAATCAAATAAAAAGAGACCAGTCTAAGTCGGGAAATATCAGTGTATTTTAAGTAAACAACAAAAATCGAAATTAAAGCGGCATGAATAATTAGCTTTTTGATGGTTCTGACTAATATGGATTCTATTGGTTCTACGCGTATACTTCGGTTAGAATCATTTTGAAGCAATAATGCCACCCAGATTAAAATAGCCAGTAAGGAAACGGTTCTTTCTTCTTTAGATAAAAGTTTATCTAAACTGCCAAATCGGGCCAACGCAGAGAGTATAGTCGCGATATTTAACAATACCACATCTACTATAACAAATAAAAGTTTAAAATAGCGAGAAAAACGGTAATGTGACAGTTTTTGTAAAATTTTCATGCTGGGGAATTATACCTACAAATATTAAATAAAAATCTGATTAATCAGCACCGCAAAATAGCATTTTAATTATATTTTTCAATAGTAATTAAAGCTATTCTTTAAAACTTTACTTTTATATTATGCAAATTTAATATTGCAGCCATGATAAAAACGATTTTATTCTTTTGCCTGATTTTTTCATCGGGATATGCACAAATTAAGGGTTGCACCGATCCGCTTTCTAAAAATTACAACCCGAATGCAACAGTAAATGATGGAAGCTGCTTGTATAAAAATTTTAAAATAAAACCGGAATACTCCATTAAACTAAGTGATTCTATTCATGAAACTTCAGGATTAATTGCTTTCGACAATCTTTTATGGACTCATAATGACGATCATGACAAAACAACCTACGGATTAGATACGTTAGGAAAAATCCACAAAAAAATCATTCTGGACAAAGTAACTAATAATGACTGGGAAGAAATCTCTCAGGATAGCACTCATTTATATATTGGAGATTTTGGAAACAACGCTTCAGGAAACAGAACGGATTTGAATATTCTGAAAATTGAAAAAAAATCTTTCCTGGAACGAAATCCAATTATTGAAAAAATTGCATTTCGTTATTCTGATCAAACTGATTTATCTGCCAAAAAACCAAACACCACCAATTTTGATTGCGAAGCTTTTATCGTCTCCAAGGACAGTATTTATTTGTTTACCAAACAATGGAGTTCTTCTAAAACTACTATTTATGTTTTACCCAAGCAATCCGGCGATCACGTTGCACAACTAAAACATACTCTTGACACCAAAGGTTTGGTAACTGGCGCTACTTATCTGGAAGATAAAAAACTAATTGCACTTTGTGGTTACTCTAAAATTGGTAAACCATTTTTATATCTTTTATACGATTATAGAAACGATGATTTTTTATCCGGAAACAAACGCAGGATTAATGTAAAATTCCCCATACTCCAAATAGAAGGAATTACAACTCAAGATGGTTTGCATTATTATTTAACGAATGAATCTTTGGTGAGAAAACCTATTATTAATGTCCCGCAGCAAATTCATCGTATTGATTTAAGTCCGGTTCTAAATTCCTATCTCCATAAATAATTCGCAAATAGCAATATAAAAGTTTACTTTTGCAAAAAAGTTATGTTTTGCAAAACATTCTTAACTTATAATTTATAACACCTAGTTTATAGTGAATTACTTATCTGTAGAAAATATATCGAAGTCGTTTGGCGAAAAAACGCTTTTTGACAACATTTCATTTGGAATCAATAAAGACCAAAAAATTGCTTTTATTGCTAAAAATGGTTCTGGAAAAACAACCATTATGAGCATTATCAATGGTTTAGATGAACCAGATACTGGTCAGGTAGTTTTAAGAAAAGGCATTAAAATGGCTTTCTTATCGCAAAACAATAATTTGCAGGAAGAACTGACTATTGAAGAAAGTATTTTCGCCTCAGATAATGAGACTTTAAAAGTAATTGAGAAATACGAAAAAGCACTTGAAAATCCGGACGACGAAGAAGCGTATCAAAAAGCTTTTGACGGAATGGACCAACATAATGCATGGGATTTCGAAACGCAATACAAGCAGATTTTATTCAAATTAAAACTGGAAGATTTTAAACTTAAAGTAAAAAATCTTTCGGGTGGACAAAAAAAACGTCTTTCATTGGCGATTATTCTAATCAATCGTCCTGATTTATTGATTCTGGATGAGCCTACCAACCACTTAGATCTTGAAATGATCGAATGGCTTGAAAGTTATTTTGCCAAAGAAAATATCACGTTGTTTATGGTTACGCACGACCGTTTCTTTTTAGAGCGTGTTTGTAATGAAATCATCGAACTTGACAACGGAAAATTATACCAATACAAAGGAAATTATTCTTATTATTTAGAGAAAAAAGAAGAAAGAATCACCTCTGAAAATGCCAGCGTTGACAAAGCAAAAAACTTATTTGTAAAAGAATTAGAATGGATGCGCCGTCAGCCAAAAGCGAGAACAACAAAATCAAAATCGCGTCAGGATGATTTTTATGTAATTAAAGAAAAAGCACAGAGTCGTCGTCGCGAAAACAAAGTCGAGCTTGAAATTAATATGGAACGTATGGGAAGCAAGATTATCGAGCTTCACAAAATTTCTAAAAAATTCAAGGATCATGTTATTCTGGACAACTTTAGTTTCGATTTTCAACGCGGGGAACGTATTGGAATTATTGGTAAAAACGGAACCGGAAAATCTACTTTCTTAAATCTTTTAACCGGAACACTTCCGCTAGATAGTGGTCGCGTGGTAAAAGGTGAAACGATAAAAATTGGTTACTACACACAAACTGGTATCAACCCGAAACCAAATCAGCGTGTAATTGATATTATCAAAGAATACGGAGAATTTATTCCGTTAGCAAAAGGCCGTATGATTTCGGCTTCGCAATTATTAGAGCGTTTTCTTTTTGATGCTAAAAAACAATACGATTTCGTAGAAAAATTAAGTGGTGGAGAATTGAAACGTTTGTATTTATGTACCGTTTTGATTCAGAATCCTAACTTCCTGATTCTGGATGAGCCAACAAACGATTTAGATATTGTTACGCTAAACGTTTTAGAAAGCTTCCTTTTAGATTATCCTGGTTGTTTGCTTGTTGTATCGCACGACCGTTATTTTATGGATAAAATTGTAGATCACTTATTTGTTTTCAGAGGAAATGGTGAAATTGAAAACTTCCCAGGAAACTATTCTGATTTCAGAGCTTATGAAGACAGTGCCGATGTAGCACAAAAAGAAGAAAACAAAGCCGAAAAGAAAGACTGGAAACAAAATAACCCAACAGGAAACCTAACTTTCAATGAGCAAAAAGAATATCAAAAACTAGAAAGAGAAATTAAAGATCTTGAAATAGATAAAACTAAAATCGAACAATTGTTCTCTGACGGAAAAGTAGCCGACGCTGATATCGAGAAAAAAGCAAACGAACTACAAAACATCATCAATAAAATAGACCAGAAAGAAGAACGTTGGTTTGAGCTTTCGGCTAAGATTGAAGGATAAATTTAGTTTTCAGTCTCGGTCTCAGTTTTCAGTCTCAGTTTTCAGTCTCAGTGGCAGTTTTCAGTTTGTCTTTGTAAATACAGCTTCTTTATTAAGTAATCTTTTTCTTTCTTTTTTTTTATTTTTGTAAAAAAGAAAGAAATGGATTTTAAAGAACTATTGGCTTACAAAAAGCCGTTTGAACTTGCAATGGAAATATTTGAACTTTCTAAAGAATTTCCAAAAGAAGAAAGATATTCATTAACTGATCAGATAAGGCGTTCTTCAAGAAGTGTTTCAGCAAATATTGCAGAATCGTATCGAAAGAGAAGATACATCAATCACTTTATAAGTAAATTGACAGATAGTGACGCTGAAAACTCAGAAACCAATGTTTGGCTAGAATTTTCTCTTAGATGTGAATATATCAGTAAGGAAAAATTTGATCAATTGAATATGAAAAATATTGAGATTGGAAAACTAATAAATTACATGATCAACAACCCGGGAAACCGAGACCGAGACTGAAAACTAAATTTTACTATATTTGGAACTTTAAAAAAATCCACACTTTATGAAATACCTTTTAACTTCATTACTGGCATTAACACTTTTTATCTCTTGCTCAAAAGACGACCAAAAAGATTACACTGCCGAAAACGACAAAGAAATCGCTGATTACATCGCAAAAAAAAATCTAACAGCTCACAAAACTGAATCTGGTTTGTATTATGTAATTGATGTTCCGGGAACAGGAACGCAACCTACTGCAAAATCAAATGTTACTGTAGCTTACAGAGGTACATTTACTGACGGAACAGTGTTTGATCAAAGTAGTTCAGATGGACTTTCGTTTAATCTATATGAAGTTATACCAGGATGGACAGAGGGAATTCCTTTTTTCAAAACCGGAGGAAGTGGTATTCTTTTAGTTCCTTCAAGACTTGCTTACGGAAACGACGGTAGAGGAAAAATCCCAGGAGGTGCAGTTCTTGTTTTTGACATTAAACTGATCAAAGTAAACTAAGACATCAAATTTATAATCCATAAAAAGCCACAGCAGAATTATTTTTTGTTGTGGCTTTCTTTTTCTATTAAATAGTCAAAATGAAATAGTAGCAAAAATTTCATTATGTAATGATTCTAAAAAATTGTGTAAAAGATAGTTGGTCTATTTTACGAGCTTTGTTAAAGTGAAAACACATTCACTCTTAAAAACTTATAAAAATGGAAAATTTACATAATCCTGACGGAACGAAACGCGAAGTATTAACTGGAATGTTTTCAGATCGCGACAGTATAGAAAGAGCTTATACTACTTTAAATGATAGAGGTTATACAAAAGATGAAATCAACCTTATCATGTCAGACGAAACCAGAAAAAAACATTATTCTGATAAAGATGATCATTCGGAATTAGGAACAAAAGCAGCCGAAACTGCCGGAACAGGATCTGCCATTGGCGGAACAATTGGCGCTATTGTAGGTGTTGTTGCTGCATTAGGAACAAGTTTAGTTATTCCCGGATTGGGCTTAATTATTGCTGGTCCGCTTGCTGCAGGATTGGCTGGAGCTGGTGCCGGAGGAATTACCGGAGGTTTAATTGGTGCTTTAGTAGGATCTGGAATTCCGGAAGACCGAGCAAAAATTTACGAAGATGGAATTAAAGAAGGAAATGTAGTTTTAGGTGTTCACCCACGTAATAGTGAAGATGCTGAATATTTAGAACAGCAATGGCAAGCTAATAACGGTGTAAATATATACAGATAATCTATTTCTCACTCAATAAAAAAACCACAACAAATAATTTTCTGTTGTGGTTTTTTATTTTTGTCTAAAGAAATATTACGAATAAAATGAAATTTGAAATACAACCTTATAACGACAGATTTAAAGAACAGTTGATTCTTGTTTGGGAAGATTCTGTGCGTGCTACACATCATTTTTTGGCTGCAGCCGATATTGATTATTATAAAACAATTGTATCCGGCATTGATTTTAATTCTTTTCCAGTATTTTGTCTTATAGAAACAGAAACTGATACAGTAGGTGGATTTATGGGCATTGCAGATTATAAAATCGAAATGTTGTTCTTAGCACCGGAACATATTGGAAAAGGATTGGGCAAAACATTATTGAATTTTGCTATTAATGAACTGGATGTAGACAAAGTCGACGTAAACGAACAAAATCAAAGTGCTGTAAATTTTTATTCAAAATTTGGATTTGTACGCTACGATAGGACTGATAAAGATGATGAAGGAAAAGACTACCCTATTTTAAAAATGAAACTAGAAAACGTAGCTAATAAAATTTAAAAGTATCATTTTATAATTTCAAAAAAGCCACAACAAAATTTAATTCTATTGTGGCTTTTGTGGATCAGGCAGAAAACTAATAACTTTGACCGGGACTGAAAACTAATTCTACCACGGAATCGGGTTATAATCTTTCAGGAATTTTCCACACCAATGCTTTCCTGTATTGATTCCGTCAAACAAAGGATCCATAACACGTGCTGCACCATCAACAATATCCAATGGTGGTTGAAAATCTTCTAATTCCTGTTTCTTTTTGGCTAATTCGGCAGGATCTTCATCGGTTACCCAGCCTGTATCAACGGCATTCATAAAAATACCATGTTTGGCCAAAGTTCCGGATGATGTATGTGTTAGCATGTTCAGCGCTGCTTTTGCCATATTGGTATGCGGATGACGATCTTCTTTAAAAAAGCGATGAAACTTTCCTTCCATTGCCGAGACATTAATAATATGTTTTTGTCCTGTATTGTCTTTTTTCATGACTTCCGAAAGTCGGTTGCATAATACAAAAGGCGCAACAGAATTTACCAATTGCACTTCGATCATTTCGGTAGTTTCAATTTGACCTAAACGCAAACGCCAACTATTCGTTTTACGCAAATCAACTTGTTGTAAATCGGCATCGAGTTCTCCTTCAGGAAATACTTCATTAGCAACCAATGCATTATCAAACGAATACGGAATTTGTGACAATTGAGCCGAAGCTCGCAGACCAATTCCAGGTTCAGGTCCGTGCCAGGTTACCGGCATATTTTCGTTGGAAGAAGCTCCAGTTGTCAGGATTTTCAATTCATCCAGACAATTAAGATGATCCGCTAATAATTCCTGAGCTTGTTTTGGCAATGCGCTTAGAGGCAATTCTTCATTTTGCATTAAATGCGAATAAAACCCCGCAGGACGTCTTACCGTTTGTGCTGCATTATTAATTAAAATATCGAGGCGTTCGTATTTTTGCTCAATAAAATTGCAAAAAATCTCCACACTCGGAATATGTCGTAAATCTAAACCATGAATTTTTAGGCGATGCCCCCACTCCATAAAATCTTCTTCTTTGGCAAAACGCAAAGCCGAATCTACAGGAAAACGAGTTGTAGCAATAACAGTTGCTCCGCCACGCAAAAGCATTAATGTAATATGATATCCAATTTTTAAACGAGAACCCGTAATAATTGCAACTTGTCCTTTTACATCAGCGGTCTGGAAACGTTTGGCATAATTAAAATCGCCACAATCTGTACACATTGTATCATAGAAATGATGCATTTTAGTAAATTCTGTTTTACAAACGTAGCAATTTCTTGGAGTTTCAAGTTCTAATTGCTCTTTGTGAGCAAGATCATTAAGAGCTAATAATTTAGGTGCAACAAATATGCTGGCTTCACGTGCATGACGAATTCCCGTTTCTTTACGAGCGGTTTTGTCTTTCTTTTCTTTTTTACGTTTAGCAGCCTGAACTCCGTCTTTTTTTCTTCTGGAAAATTCATCTCTGTCAGGTCTCGAAAACATTCCCGCTTCTTTGATCAGAGCAATTCGCTGTTCTTTCGGAATATCAAATATCTGATCTGTATTGGCATTCAATTGTGCTAAAATAGCAATGCATCGATTAATTTCTTCAGAAGATATCTTGCTTATATCTTCTATTTCTTCCTTCAACATCATAAAAAACGTATTACTATTAGCTTAAATTAAAGTTCGCAAATATAGTCTTTTTAATAGTCATAAAGTTCAAAGTCAAAAGTCGTAAAGTATCGCTTTGTATCTTTAAAACTTTCGACTTTACGACTTTCGACTTTTTTGTATCTTCGCAGCCAGATGTAACTATTTCTATGCTATTTCAGATAAAATCTTATTTAAAATTCCTTTGGAATTCCAAAAACGAACACGGAGTACATTCTCCATTTGTATTTAATTTACTGACGAAATGTTTTTACGATAAAAAATCAAAACCTGAATATTCAATTTTGAAACGGTATCGACAATCACTCACAGAAAATAAAAATTTCATAGAAGTTACTGATTTTGGTGCGGGATCAAAAGTATTCAAATCAAACAGAAGGCAAATATCCAAAATAGCCACAACAGCAGGAATTTCGCCAAAACGTGCCGAATTACTATTTAGAGTTACGAATTATTTTCAGCCAAAAAATATTCTCGAAATAGGCACATCACTTGGTCTTGCCACTTCTGCTTTAGCATTAGGCAATCCAAAAGCAAAAATTATCACACTAGAAGGTTGTCCGGAAACGGGAAATGTTGCTAAAAACCATTTAGATCATTTTGATTGCAAAAATGTTGATACGATTATAACTGAATTTGAAGACTTTTTAGTTCGTACAAATCTTCAGGCTACAGATTACGACCTAATTTATTTTGATGGAAATCATTCAAAAAAAGCAACATTAGCGTATTTCGATCTTTTACTGACTACTATCACCAACGATTCTGTTTGGATTTTTGATGATATTCATTGGTCACCTGAAATGGAAGAAGCCTGGAAAGCCATTAAAGATCATCCAAAAGTTACCGTAACCATTGATACTTTTCAATGGGGATTTGTATTTTTCAGGTACGAACAGGAAAAAGAACATTTTGTAATTAGGGCATAAAAAAAATGGCAACCATTTCTGATTGCCATTCTAATACTAATTCAATATACTTAATTATTTTTTTGCATCCTTGTTTTCTTCAGATTTTGCTCCCATTCTGTTAAGAGTGTACATTGGAGCAAATTTCACTTTCAAACCAGCAATTTTTCTGTTATCTTCAGATGTAAGACCTTCTTTTTCAACCGTATTTTTTCGGCTGTCAAGTGCTTCATACATGATTTTAATTTTATCCCAATCTTCACGGGAATATTTATCTTTATTATTTTCTACGGTATGAACAAATTGTTGGTATACGCTATGAATATTTTTAGCATTTACCCAGTCAAAATTCATATCCTCTCCAATTTTTCCTTCACCAAATAAGGAATTTCTTAATTGTTGTTGCGGGCTTGGAGCCGGAGGGGCAAAAACGGTGGTCATTTCTTTTTTAAACTCTTCGTATTTTGTTTTACTCGCATTTATTTTTTCTGTCGCAGCAGAGTTGTCTTTAATGTCTGCAAGTGCCACCTGAGCTTCTGCAGCTTTTCTGTCATATTCTGCTTCAACATCTTTCCAATCGGCTTTTAGATCATCGGCTTTTACATTTTTAACCGAATCAACGTAGGCTACATAAGCATCGACTGTTTTTTGAGCTTTTTCTTGTTTTTCATCTTTACACGATGTAAAGGCTAGTGCAATAAATGCAATTCCTGATAATAATTGTATGTTTTTCATAATTCTGATTATTTTACGATTAGATATTAACAAATATAGGCTACATAAAAGCGCTTAACATTACATAATTATCACTTTTATAACATTTAAAACATTATAATTCAATAAAATCAAGAAAAAATGGTAATTATACAAAAACAATCCGCAACGATATAACATCTTTTAATAGGATTGGTTTATACTTTAAATAGAAACAGTAAACATGTAAGAGTGATTACTTAAACACAGTCATTTCTGTAACAAAAATCAATTATGGACTACTTATCATTTATTGAAAAGTGTTTTGTACTTTTAAATCCAAAATTGTAAATCGAAATGGCAAACCCATTAATTAAAATAACCGACATTAAACGAAACTTTGTATTAGGCAACGAAATTGTTTATGTATTAAAAGGAATAGACTTAGAAATCAACAAAGGCGAATACGTAGCTTTAATGGGACCTTCAGGATCCGGAAAGTCGACTTTAATGAATTTATTGGGTTGCCTAGATACGCCAACTTCCGGACATTATGTGTTAAACGGAAAAGATGTAAGCCAAATGAAAGATGATGAATTGGCCGGAATTCGAAACAAAGAAATTGGATTCGTTTTTCAGACCTTTAATCTTTTACCCAGAACAACCGCTTTAGATAATGTGGCGTTACCTATGATTTACGCCGGATATTCAAAATCCGAAAGAAATGCTCGCGCTACAGAAGTTTTAAAACAAGTAAATCTGGCCGACAGAATGGATCACCAACCCAATCAGCTATCAGGAGGTCAACGTCAGCGTGTTGCCATTGCCAGAGCTTTGGTCAACAAACCTTCGATTATTTTAGCCGATGAACCTACAGGAAACTTAGACAGTAAAACCTCTGTAGAAATCATG
The DNA here is from genome assembly GCF_902804475.1 of Flavobacterium bizetiae. Lineage (GTDB taxonomy): Bacteria > Bacteroidota > Bacteroidia > Flavobacteriales > Flavobacteriaceae > Flavobacterium > Flavobacterium bizetiae. Next base: position 48,805 of record NZ_CADCSU010000083.1, on the reverse strand, counting down.
AAACTTTTTGGCGATATTCATGCTCAGGGAAATACTGTAATTCTGGTAACTCACGAAGAAGACATTGCGGCCTATGCACATCGTGTAATTCGTTTACGTGATGGTTTGATTGAAAGCGACACAACTAAATAATTTTAGAATTTTGATTTTAGATTTTAGATTATTTTCTAAATCTAAAATTTGAGCTACAGCATTTCAATCTAAAATCATAAATCTACAATCTAAAATAAAAAATGAAAGTATATACAAAAACTGGAGACAAAGGAACAACTGCTCTTTTTGGAGGCACGCGCGTTCCTAAAGATCACATTCGCATTGACAGTTACGGGACTGTCGACGAATTGAACTCCTATATAGGACTCATTCGCGATCAGGAAATGGATGCGCATTATAAAACCATATTAATCGAAATTCAGGACCGTCTTTTTACCGTTGGAGCAATTTTAGCAACTCCGGCAGAAAAAGAAGTTTTAAAAAACGGTGAACTTCGACTAAAAAATCTCGGAATAATCGATTCTGATATTGAATTATTAGAAAACGAAATAGACAAAATGGAAGAAAGCCTTCCGCAAATGACTCATTTTGTTTTGCCAGGAGGACATCCAACCGTGTCACATTGTCATATTGCACGTTGTATATGCCGTCGTGCAGAGCGTTTGGCAGTACATTTAAGTCATAATGAACACGTTCCTGAAATCGCAATTAAGTACTTAAACCGACTTTCTGACTACCTTTTTGTCTTGGCACGGAAGTTGTCCTCAGACTTAAAAGCGGATGAAGTGAAGTGGATTCCCAGAAAGTAAACAGTCGCAGTTTTAAGTTTTAAGACTACAAGCAGCACCAAAAACTGAATACAAAAAATACAGCAATCAGTAACAAATTTCAGTTTTAAGACTGAAAACTGGCACTGAAAACTGAATACGAGTAGAGACGTTCTTAAATTTTATTAAAATAAATCAAAATTTACTTGTCTTTTTCAGTAAAAAATTTATTTTTGCACAAACTAAACAGATAACAGATGTATTGGACATTAGAATTAGCATCTTATTTAAGTGATGCGCCATGGCCTGCTAACAAAGATGAACTTATAGACTACGCTATTAGAGCTGGTGCTCCATTAGAAGTAGTAGAAAACCTTCAATCAATCGAAGATGAAGGAGAGATATATGAATCAATGGAAGAAATTTGGCCTGATTATCCAACAGACGAAGATTATCTTTGGAACGAGGATGAATATTAAAAAATAAACCAAAGAAAAAAGTCTCATCACCGAGGCTTTTTTTTTGGTTCAAATACACATTTACATAAAATAGAAATACAATAAATCATGAGTTTCATAAACAGTATTATTAAAGTCTTTGTAGGTGATAAATCACAGAAAGATGTCAAAGCTTTACAGCCCTATTTAAACAAAATTAAAACATTCGAAACCAGCTTAATGAGTTTGTCTCACGACGAATTGAGAGCTAGAACCGTATTTTTTAAACAAAAAATAAAAGAAGCAAGAGCTGATAAAGATGCTAAAATTGCTGCTCTTAAAGCAGAAGTTGAAAACATCGAAGACATCGACAAAAGAGAAGATCTTTATGATGCTATCGATTCTCTTGAAAAAGAAGCATACGAAATCTCAGAAAAAACTTTACTGGAGATTCTTCCGGAAGCTTTTTCTGTGGTTAAAGAAACAGCGCGTCGTTTTAAAGACAATTCATTTATTGAAGTTACTGCTACGCCAAAAGACCGCGAATTTTCAGCTACAAAAACTTATGTTACTATAGAAGGTGACAAAGCAACCTGGGCAAACAAATGGAATGCTGCCGGAAAAGAAATTACTTGGGACATGATTCACTACGATGTTCAGTTAATTGGTGGTATGGTTTTACACGAAGGTAAAGTTGCAGAGATGCAAACGGGTGAAGGTAAAACTTTAGTAGCTACACTTCCGCTTTACTTAAACGCTTTAACAGGAAACGGTGTTCACTTAGTAACGGTGAATGACTACTTGGCAAAACGTGATAGTACATGGAAAGCACCTTTATTCGAATTTCATGGTTTAACTGTTGATTGTATCGATAATCACCAGCCAAGTACAGAACAAAGAAAACAAGCATATGATGCTGATATCACTTACGGAACCAACAACGAATTTGGTTTTGACTACTTAAGAGATAACATGGCACACTCTCCTGGAGATTTAGTGCAAAGAAAACACAACTACGCAATTGTCGATGAGGTCGATTCTGTATTAATTGATGATGCAAGAACGCCACTTATTATTTCAGGACCGGTTCCTCAGGGAGATCGTCATGAATTTAATGAGTTGAAACCAAAAATCGAAAACTTAGTTGCACAACAACGTCAGTTAGCAAATGGTTTCTTAGCAGAAGCTAAAAAACTTATCAAAGAAGGAAACACTAAAGAAGGTGGATTCTTATTATTGAGAGCTTACAGAAGTTTACCTAAAAACAAAGCATTAATTAAATTTTTGAGTGAAGAAGGAATCAAACAATTACTTCAAAAAACCGAAAATCAATACATGCAGGATAACAATCGCGAAATGCATAAAGTGGATGAAGCTTTGTATTTTGTAATTGAAGAAAAAAACAATCAAGTTGAATTGACTGATAATGGTATTCAATACCTTTCAGGAGATACAGATCCTGACTTTTTCGTACTTCCGGATATTGGAACTGAAATTGCAGCGATCGAAAAACAAAAACTGGATAAAGATGGTGAAGCAGAAGCTAAAGAAAGATTATTCCAGGATTTTGGAGTAAAAAGCGAGCGTATCCATACTCTTACTCAGCTTTTAAAAGCGTATGCTCTTTTTGAAAAAGATGTAGAATACGTGATCATGGACAACAAAATTATGATTGTCGATGAGCAAACAGGTCGTATCATGGATGGTCGTCGTTACTCTGACGGATTACACCAGGCGATTGAAGCTAAAGAAAATGTAAAAATCGAAGCTGCTACACAAACTTTTGCAACTGTTACATTACAGAATTATTTCAGAATGTACAGCAAATTAGGTGGTATGACAGGAACAGCAGTTACAGAAGCTGGAGAGTTATGGCAGATTTATAAATTAGACGTGGTGGAAATTCCAACCAACCGTCCGATTGCAAGACAAGACAAAGAAGATTACATCTACAAAACTACACGTGAAAAATTCAATGCTGTAATCGAAGATGTTACTGAATTATCAAACGCAGGAAGACCAGTATTAATTGGAACAACTTCTGTAGAGATTTCAGAATTATTAAGCCGAATGTTGAAAATGAGAGGCGTTACGCATAACGTTTTGAATGCTAAAATGCACAAACAAGAGGCACAAATCGTAGAAGAAGCAGGAAAAGCCGGAGTTGTAACTATTGCAACAAACATGGCTGGTCGTGGTACCGATATTAAATTAACTCCAGAAGTAAAAGCTGCCGGAGGTTTAGCAATCGTGGGTACAGAGCGTCATGATTCCCGTCGTGTAGACAGACAGTTACGTGGTCGTGCAGGACGTCAGGGAGATCCGGGAAGTTCTCAATTCTATGTTTCGCTTGAAGATAACCTAATGCGTTTATTTGGTTCTGAAAGAGTAGCTAAAGTGATGGATAGAATGGGACTTCAGGAAGGTGAAGTTATCCAACATTCTATGATGACTAAATCTATCGAGCGTGCTCAGAAAAAAGTAGAAGAAAACAACTTTGGTGTTCGTAAACGTTTATTAGAATATGATGACGTAATGAACTCTCAACGTGAGGTTGTATACAAACGTCGTCGTCACGCTTTATTTGGTGAGCGTTTGAAACTGGATATTGCAAACATGCTTTATGATACTTGCGAATTAATCGTGAGCAACAATAAAATAGCTAATGATTTCAAAACATTTGATTTTGATTTGATTCGTTATTTCGGAATTACATCTCCAATTTCTGAAGCAGATTTTACAAAATTATCAGATATTGAAGTAACTGGAAAAGTGTACAAAGAAGCTTTAGCTTTCTATACTGAAAAAACAGAAAGAAGCGCTAGAGAAGCTTTCCCAATTATTCAGGGAGTTTACGAAGAGCCAAACAATCATTTTGAGCGTATCGTAGTTCCGTTTACTGACGGAATCAAAACGCTAAATGTAGTTACAGACCTGAAAAAAGCATACGACAGCCAAGGTGCTCAGTTAATTGCTGATTTCGAGAAAAACATCACTTTATCTATTGTTGATGAGGCCTGGAAAAAACACTTACGTAAAATGGACGAATTGAAGCAATCTGTTCAGTTAGCCGTTCACGAACAAAAAGATCCATTGCTTATTTACAAATTAGAAGCATTTAATTTGTTTAGAGGAATGTTAGACAACGTTAACAAAGAAGTAATTTCATTCTTATTCAAAGGTGATTTACCAGCTCAAAACGTTCCTGAAATTCACGAAGCAAGAGAAGTTCGCCAAAAAGAAAACTTCAAGTTAAGCAAAGACGAAATTGTAAACAGCGAAGACATCAACCGCGAAGCTGGAGAAACACAACAACGTCAGGTTACAGAAACCATCGTGAGAGACAATCCAAAAATCAATCGTAATGACAACGTAACAATTCAGGAAGTTGCTACTGGTAAAACAGAAACAATGAAATTCAAAAAAGCAGAAACGCTATTAGCTTCAGGAGCTTGGGTTATTGTTAAAGAATAATTTTTTCAGTATTCAGTCTCAGTTTTCAGTTTACAGACTGGTACTTCAAATTATATATCAAACCCGACAGATTTTAAAAATCTGTCGGGTTTTTCTTTTGAATACTTTTCATCATCAAAATAAAACGGAGACTGTGACTGTGACCGAGACTGAGACTGAGACTGAAACAGCGACTAAAACTTTTTTTCAATAAAAACTAAAAACAAAACGAATAAAATGTACTTTTGCTCTCGAAAACAAAAAAACAACTCTTGAAGAAGATATTGATCATATTTCTTTCTATTATGCTTCTGGTGCCATCTTTTGGCAGTTTCTTTGTTTATACCTCTTTCAAATTAAATCAGGAAGAAATTTCGAAAACCATTTGTGTGCAACGCAAAATGCTTTTTAATTCCTGTAACGGTCGATGCGAACTTCAAAAAAGTTTAAAAAAATACGCCGACAACGAAAAGAAAATGCAAAACAATCTAAAAGAAAAAGTAGAGATTGTTTACCTTCAAAATACCATTACAAACGAATTCAAATTAGTCAATCCAATAGAATCTAAAGTAGCACTTTTTGCTACCTTAGATCAAAAACCTATTGCCGTTTCGACTAGTACTTTTCGTCCTCCATCCTATTTTATATAATTTTTAAAATCACATTTCAATTCGTATTGAAATGAATTTTCGTTGTTCCCCAAACAACGAAACCGTGTTTACGCACATTTTATACCAATTCTATTTATATTTTAGTTCAATGTTTTCTGGTATAATGCCGATGTAATATGAAAATAGTACAATGTAATTGGACTATATTGAATATACAATCGGTATTAAATTCAAATTATATAAAATTCATACAATGAAAAACACATTATACAAAGCCCTTGCTCTTGTAGCAATTTCTATAGCATTTATCTCATGTTCAAACGACGATAACAACGAGGCAAGTTCAGGAAACGGAAACCTTACTTTAAAATTCGACAACGCTTTTGGCGCGAACGATTTAATTTTAAACACACAAGGAAACACAACTTCTAACAACGAAGTCCTGAAAATTAGTCTTGTAAAATATATCGTGAGCAACGTTGTACTTACAAAAGCTGACGGAACAACTTTTGCATACCCAAAAAGCAAAAGCTATTTTATTGCTGACGAATCTACCGCAGCCGGACAACAATTTAAACTAACAGATATTCCTGCCGGAGATTACGTAAAAGTAAAATTTGGTATTGGAGTTGACGAAGACCAATGGAAATTAGGCGCAGCCGGACAAGGCGATTTTCTGGCTCAGGCAAATGATGCAGGCATGTTGTGGTCTTGGGCTGCAGGATATAAATTCCTGGCACTCGAAGGCACTTTTACCTCAGCAAATGTTACTACGGCAACCCCTTTTATGATTCACACCGGAAAAACCGGAACCGATTATAATTATACCGAAGTAACCGTAGATCTACCAACAAAAGCTTTGGTTCGCGACAACATCACTCCTGCCGTTCACATTATTACAGATCTTTCTAAAATTATCGACGGTAAAAACAAAATCAAACTTTCTGACAACAACGCTGGCGGAATGGGCGCAATGATCATGGGCGGTGCCAACCTACCCTTAATTACGCAAAACATTTCGGCTATGTTTAAGGTAGATCACGTACATAACGATTAATTTTTTCAGGAGCACAAAAGTTTCGTTTTTCCAGAAGTAATGTCCCGCTATTCACTATATCTTTTGTGGCGAACCCCGCCACAAAAGGATGTCGCTTCTATCGGGGCTAAATCAGAACTTTTTGTGCTTTTAACAACCAAAGAAGCAATCATTATAAGAAATTTAGTCCCATTGTAATTCGCGGGAATTCGTGGCAAAAAAATTACTGTTTTGCTTTTAAACACAAAAAATCATGCTGAAAATAAAATATTTTCTATGGCTGATGATTCCGTTGGTATGGAGCTGCTCTAGTGAAGAAAACGAATATGTAAACATTTCCCTGGAATTTACAGTTCCGTCAAACTTTCCTGCTTTAGCCTACAATATTGCACTGAATCCGCCAACAGAAAAAGGATTTGAACTGGGTAAAAAACTATTTTACGACGGACGTTTAGCGTCTGATGGAGTCGTTTCTTGCGGGTTTTGCCACATACAAGCCAACGCCTTTACGCATCACGGACACACGGTAAGTCATGGTGTCGATAATGCACAAGGAACCAGAAACACACCATCGATTCAGAATCTGGCTTACCAAACTACATTTATGTACGACGGAGCCGCAGACCATTTAGACTTACAGCCTATAATTCCGCTTACGAGTAATATTGAAATGAACGGAAATTTGAACGCTATTCTAAAAATGATGAAAGCCGATAAAGACTATCAAAAATTATTCGGACAAGCTTTTGGCGATGATGCGATTACAACCGAAAATATGTTGAAAGCACTTTCGCAATTTATGGTAATGGTTGTTTCATCCAATTCAAAATTTGATAAATACCGACGTCATGAAACTGGCGGAACATTCTCAACTGATGAATTGGCAGGTTACGATTTGTTTAAATCAAAATGTGCTTCATGCCATGCAACTGATTTACAAACCGACAATTCGTTTCGGAATAATGGTTTAGCTGTAAACCCAATGGTAAACGATGTTGGTCGCTATAAAGTAACCGAATTAGCAAAGGATTATTACAAATTCAAAGTGCCAAGTTTACGAAATGTAGAAGTTTCAGGACCTTATATGCATGACGGAAGATTCGGAACGCTTGAAGGTGTTTTGGATCATTATGCAAGTGGTATTGAAGATGCTCCAACATTAGATCCTATTTTAAAACAGAACGGGAAATTTGGAATATCTCTTAACGCAAATGAGAAAAAACAAATAATTGCATTTTTGAAAACACTGACGGACAATCAGTATTTGACAGATAAACGTTTCTCGGAGTTTTAAGAAATTGGCCCACGGGTTTTAAGGATTGTACGGATTAACGCAGATTAAAAGCAATTGGAAATCATTTTAATCCGTGGAATCTGTGGCAAAAATAATTATGAATAGCGTCCAGCTTTAGCTGGATTTAAATAGTAAAAGACTAAATAGAGGCTTTAGCCAAACTTGTATTTGGCTAAAGCCCAGATTAAATGCAAATGGATTACTCCAGCTAAAGCTGGAGGCAACTCAAATAATAGAAATAAAATTTTGCCACAGATTAAAAAGATTAACACAGATTAAAAATCAATTGAAAATCAGATTTGAAAAAAAATCATTTTAATCTGTGTAATCTGCAGCAAAGAACAAAAATCATAATGAAAACCGGAGTCCTAGCCCCGATTGCAGTGAAAAGCCTTTTTAAAAAAAGACCTAATTTTTCTAGGTTTTATAAAGCGACCAGCGGAAGCTTTGTAAAAACATAGAAAAATGGGATTTTGAGAAAAGCTTGAAACGAAAAGCGGGATCAGCTCCTAAAAATAATACAAATTAAAATGAAAAAAATAATAGTAATGTTGACACTTTTGGTTGGTTTTTCGGCCTTTAGTTTTAATGTAAAAGATAGTATTTCGGCCTTTACTTTTCAGCGTTTGGCAATGATGGAAGATTTTGATTGCGATGCTTGCGGATGTTCGGCAAGTGGCGGAAGCATGGGTTTTGGTTCGATGCTGAACAATAATTTTGTGGGTTTAAGATATATGAAACAAAGTTATACGAGTCGCGACGGAATCTTTGCCAATTCGCCATGGATTGATGAAAACTTCAATACAATTCAGGCTTGGGCGCGAGTTCCTGTGACGGACAAAATTCAGATTTCGGCGTTGGTTCCGTATCATTTTAACGAAAGACAATTAACTGCCGGAACAGAAGATATCGAAGGTTTAGGCGATATTACGGTAATGGCTTTGTACACGGTTTTTGAAACCAAAAAAGACAGCACGTTTTTTACACACAAAATAAATTTGGGTGGTGGTGTAAAACTTCCGACCGGGAAATTTAAAGAAGCGAATAATTTAGGAAGCGTAAATCAGAGTTTTCAATTAGGAACCGGAAGTTGGGATTTCCCGATAGTTTCAGAATATGTGATTAAGCATAAAAACTTAGGTTTAAACACCACTTTAAATTACATTTTTAAAACCGAAAACAGTAAAAATTACCAATACGGCGATCAGTTTAATTATGCAGGAACGTTCTTTTATTTGTTCGATTTAAAATCAGTTCAAATTATTCCGCAAGCAGGTTTGGCGGGCGAAGTTTACCAAACCAATCAACAACACGGATTGGATTTACCTAATACCGCTGGCGATATTTTGTTTAGCAAATTTGGCATTGAAGCCGGAAAAGATAAATTTTCGGTAGGAATAAATGCGATGTTGCCTATTAACCAAAATTTATCAAGCGGTAATATGGAGGCGAATTACAGATGGAGCATCAACTTAAATTATACTTTATAGTTTCATACTAAAGCATAAAATTTTACAATTTGTGCCGTTAGGCACTAAATATTGATAGAAAATAGTAATCAAGAAATAAATTTAGCGTGCCGTAGGTACGCAACAAAACGAGAATCATTGCGTACCTACGGCACGCCAACGAATTTCAAATCAAATAGACTACCAATATTATGTATCTAAAGATACATTTCAACTTTTAATTTGCATTTAAAATAAAGATTCAAAAAACAACGAAAAAAGCTTTGAGAAAAATCGTCATTATATTTCTTTCCTTCATGCTTTTAATGCCATCATTTGGCAGTTTCTGCGTTTATACGGCATTTAAACTCAATCAGGAAGAAATATCAAAGACTATTTGTGTACAACGCAAAATGCTTTTTAATAGTTGTAATGGCCGATGCGAACTTCAGAAAAGTTTAAAAAAATATGATGATAACGAAAAAAGAATGCACGACAATCTGAAAGAAAAAGCAGAAGTTGTTTATATTCAGAATATCATTGTAACCGATTTTAAAATAATACCACCAACAGAATCGAGAGCGAAAATCTTTGCTCCTACGGACAAAAAACCTGTTTCGGTTTCGAATGCTACCTTTCATCCACCGTCTTATTTGATATAGATTTTAGTCCCGCTTTTCAATTCTTTTGAAAAGCTTTTTCGGCATTCTACCAAGAGAATGTCGGGTACTTTATAAAATTTATATCATTTAAAATGAAGAAAATATACTTCGCTCTATTCATTATAGGGCAATGTGTCTTAGCGCAAAACAAAGTCAAGCAAGACACAACACAATCTCAGGAACTGGATAATGTTTTTATCACCGCAAATCGTACCGCTACTTTGCGCAAAGAAACTCCGGTTGCCATAAGCAAATTGACCGCTAAAACGATCAACGAAACTAAGGCAATAGCGGTTTATGAAATCATCAATAAAACGCCGGGAGTTTTAATGGTAAACTTAGGAAACGAGCAGCACATGATGTCTATTCGTCAGCCTATGACAACTAATGCTTATTATTTATATCTCGAAGATGGTTTGCCTATTCGCCCAATGGGAATCTTTAATCACAATGCTTTACTTGAAATTAATCAGTTTAATATACAAAGTATCGAGGTGGTAAAAGGCCCAGTTTCGTCTTTGTACGGACCTGAAGCAGTTGGCGGAACGATTAATTTAATTTCACAAAAACCTCCTGTTGATCCGGAATTTAAATTTGGCGTTCAGGCTGATAATTACGGATACAGAAGATTTCAGGCGGCTGGTGGTGCAACCATTGGTAAAGTTGGTTTTCATATTGCCGGAATTTCGAGTTTGCAGGAAAATGGCTGGATGACGTATTCTGATTATAATAAAGACAATCTGAATGCGAGAATCGATTACAACATCTCCTCTTCGACCCGATTGATTAGCAATACGATGTACGGAAAATATTATTCGGATATGAGCGGAACGGTTAATGAAGATGCTTTTAATAACAGAACCTACCAAAGCACCTCGAATTTTACCTATAGAAAATCTGATGCTTTGCGAACCCGATTAACATTAGAACACGACTGGAACAGCAATTCGAGCAGTTACATTACAGGATATTTGCGTGATAATAAATTGGGACAAAATCCTTCTTACGGAATTAGATGGAGTCCAACCGTAAATCCTACTACAGCAAAAGGCGAAGTCAACTCGAATAATTTTAAAAGTTATGGCGCGATTGGACAACATACTCAAAAATTCGATTTTTTGAACACTAAATTGGTTGCCGGAGCTTTATACGATTACTCTCCCGTGACGTATTGGTCGTATGTTATTGATCTAAAAGCCAATCTAAACCCTGGAGAAGCTGGCAAACAAACTGTTAGTTCGTACGAGATTGTTGCCCAACATCCGGACTCAAAATTAGCCGATTATACAGCTGACATCTTCAACTCTGCCGGATATGCGCAATTGAGTTTTAACCCAATCGAAAAACTGATTATTACGGTTGGCGGACGTTACGATAATATGAAAGTCAATTACAACAACGCACTTGACAATTCGACCGGAAGTAAAGTTTATGACAAAATGACTTTTAAAGCCGGAGCCAACTACAACCCAACCGAATTTGCCGGTTTCTACGGTAATTACTCCCAGGGTTTTGCGCCTCCGGGAATTACGTCGATCTTTAGAACCAAACCCGGAACTGGCGGCACAACTGGCGTTCCTGCTGATTTTTATTATAATCTGGATCCCGCAACTTTCAATAATTACGAGGTTGGAGGATGGCTTTCTTTCTTCGAAAACAAATTAAATTTTGACTACGCTTTATACTATATGGAAGGAAAAAATGAACTTTTAAATATTAAACTTCCTGATAACTCAACAGATTATCGCTCAGCTGGAGAAACGCGACATAAAGGAGTTGAGTTTGGTGCTTCGTATCGTCCTTCAAAACAAATCAACATTCGTCTTGGCGGAACTTACGCACAACATACTTATATCGATTTTAAACTTTCAGACAAACCAAGCGATCCCGTTCAGAATCTGGACGGTAAAGAAATGCCGGCAGCACCAAAATGGTCTGGAAATTCTGAGATAAGTTATTACCCCAACTGGCTTCCAAATCTTAGAACTTCTGTCGAATGGCAATTGGTCGGGAGTTATTACCAGGATCAGATTAATACCGTAAAATACAGTGGTTATAACTTATTCAACGCCAGAGTAGGTTATCAATGGAAGAGGATTGAAGTCTACGGAAATGTACTCAATTTAACCGATAAATTATACGCTTATAATGTTTCGAGGGCCAATACCGCAAACGCTCAACCTACTTATACAGCAGCAGCTCCAAGAACTTTTGTATTTGGAATACAGTATAATTTTTCATTAAAAAAATAGAGTTTTTTTTGCCACAGATTAAAATGATTAGAAGGATTTTTTAAAATAATCTTTTTTAATCCTTTAATCTGTGGCAATAAAATAATAATTATTAGAAGCTAATCCCGCTCTCGGCTTTATCTTTTTATGGCAGAAAAAGCCATAAAAAGGATATCGCCTCCATCGGGGCTAAAAAACCTAACAATGAGTAAAGAAATAAACAAAGACAAAAAATCTAAAAAGAAAGATTCAAAATTTGTCAAGAAAGTCAAGCAGAACATGTACAAATGGCATCGAACAATTGGTTTAATAACTATTGTTCCGGTCATTTTTTGGACTTTATCAGGATTAATGCACCCATTTATGGCGCATTTTTTCAAACCCGAAATTGCGCACGATAAATTGGAAACACCAATAATTGATAAAACTCAACTGCACTTTTCGATTCAGGAAGTTTTACAAAAAAATGAAATCACACAATTCAAAAATTTCCGAATCGTTTCGTTCAACAACGCCACTTTTTATCAGGTAAAAACAATATTTGGCGAACTGATCTATTTCGATACTTCGAACGCAAAAAAATTAGAAAATGGAGATCAAAAATATGCCGAATGGCTTTCGCGTTATTTTCTCGACGATCAAAAAAGCGGCATTAAACAAAGCGAAATCCTAACCGAATTTACATCGCAATACAAATATGTAAATCGTTATTTACCGGTATACAAACTAAGTTTCGATCGTCCGGATGCCATGCAGGTTTATGTAGAAACATCATCGAGCAAACTCGCCACTTATAACCCAACATCGAGACAAGCCTTTATCTGGTTCTTTGATACGTTTCATAACTGGTCGTTTATCGATGCAATATCAAACAATAGTATCCGAATTATTACGATGATTTTCTTGTTATCTATTATTGGATTTTCAGCCATAAGCGGAATCGTGATTTATGGCTTATTATGGAAACAATTTAAAAAAACAGACTCTTTACAACCTAAAAAAGGCATTAGAAAATACCATCGCCAAATTGGTATATGGATTTCGCTTTTTACCCTGACATTTGCTTTTAGCGGTGCTTATCATGCCACAACAAAATGGAATCCGTATACTTTATCGCAAATGGTTTACGAACCAACTTTTAAAACCAAAGAAATTTTGGTTGCCAATATTAATCTGAATTTAGACTGGAGCCGTTTTCAGAATGCGAGTATTATTACCTTAAATGATACAACGTATTTTCGTTGTCAATTGCTTGAAAAACAAAAATTCAAGACCTCAAAATCAGATTCAAATTCAAAATGGAATAAAAAAGAGGATTCAAAATCTGAGGTCGTTTACATTAATGCGGCAACTAATAAAATGATACCCAATCTGGATTTTCAATACGCTGAATTTCTGGCTTATTATTTTACAGACGGAGCTCAAAAAGCCGCTTGTTGCGAAATGGATCATAGTTCAGACGAACCTCAGGTTTCCTTAGAAAACGTAAAATTATTAGATACTAAACTCTTAACTGATTTTAATAGTCGCGAATATGGCTTTGTCAACAAAAGATTGCCTGTTATAAAACTGGCTTATGACACGCCCGAAAAAACAACTTATTTCATCGAAACTTCGACCTCAAGATTAGCCGCAGTAGTTAAAAACAGCGATATGGTCGAAGGTTATTCTTTTGCCATACTCCACAAATTTTTATTTATGGACTGGGCAGGAAAAAACATTCGGGACCTTACAATGGTTATAGCCGCACTGACGATTTTAATTGTTAGTGTTTTGGGGGCTATTTTGTTTTTGAGAAAATAAAAAATCTCGCAAAGGCGCAGAAGCGCAAAGTTTTTTTAAAAGTCAATAATTAGACCTTTAGTTTGTCATTTCGAGGCACGAGAAATCTCCGTTAGACGCTCTACAAAGCTTGGAATCTCGTTAAGGAGTTTCTTGCGAAGATTTCTCGTACCTCGAAATGACATAAAATGAGAAAAACTTTGCGCCTTCGCTCCCGATAGCTATCGGGATTGCGAGATTAAATTTATAATTACTATCAGCTTGTCTGGTACAAGTTTTTTTCCTTAGGGACTTATAGTAACTTTATCTCGGATTATCTTCGAAATAACGCGCTTCAATTCGTTTAATATCTTTAATCGAATTTTTAGCCCATGCCAAACATTTCTCCAGAATTTCTTCTTCGGATAAATGCCAGTTGATATCTGATTTTTGTAATCTGTTGGTTAAGTTTTGAATGATGATGGCTGCAGAAACAGAGATATTCAGACTCTCTGTAAAACCTACCATTGGTATTTTAAGAAAACCATCGGCTTTTTCCAGAATTTCTTCGGATAATCCGTCTCTTTCTGTTCCAAAAAATAAAGCACTTGGTTTTGTAATGTCAAAATCTTCCAGCAAACAATCATTCTCATGAGGCGTTGTGGCAATAATTTGATATCCCTGATCTTTTAATGTCGAAATACAATTCGTTACAGAATCGAACTGATTAATGTCTACCCATTTTTGAGCACCCATTGCAATTTCTTTATCGATCTTTTTCCCGTAACGTTGTTCGATAACATTTAATTCCTGAATTCCAAAAACTTCACAACTACGCATAACGGCACTTGTATTGTGCATCTGAAAAACATCTTCTACAACAACTGTAAAATGCTTTGTACGATTTCCGAGTACTTTTAAGAATTTTTCTTTACGATTATCTGTTAGTATATTTTCAAGGAAAGCGAGGTAATCTAAATCAATCATTTTATTTCTGTTTGCCGCAAAAATACACCATAATTAAAACAGAAAGAAATTTCACCTCAATTTTCAACAATCTTAATAGGCAACTACACTATCATTCAGTTTTTTATGCAAAACATCCAATCTCGAAAAATCAATTTGCAACGCTTCTTCCTTAAACTGATCTCCGGTAAAAACGACACTTTGGTTTTTTGAATGTCTTTTTAAACGATCATAAATTTTTTCTAATGCATCATCAGCATAATCAACTTTTATAAACGATATAAATTTCTCCAGAACGGCTTTCATTCCTTCATTATAATTAAGCATTACCACGTTGGTATCTCTTTTATAAAAATCCAGAAATCCCTGAAAATATTTCTCCAGAACTAATCCGCCGTATTGCTCAAAACTAATTTCATTGATTTCTTTAGCCGAAATTCCAAAAATAATCGAAGGCAATACATGAGGAACCATGTGCATTCCCGCCATTTTCTGATGCGATTTTAAAACTTCTGTTGGGTTTCTATAAAGTAAACCAAATGGAATTTCAGGAAAAAGTGATCTTAAATACGAAGCTTTAAAAATATGCCACGCATCCAATTTTACAATTAAATGTTGCTGCTCCGGAAATCTTTTTTGACCCAATAATTTTAGTACAGACTTTATCAGTACACTTTTTTTATCATCATTAAAAAGATCCCTTCTTAAAATTTGATCAATAAGTGGTGCTTCAGAAACCATTATATTTTCTGAAGACGAAGCTAAAGATTGGCTCAACATAGTAGAACCACATCTTGAAACATGAAAAACCAATGATTTTAAATCAACCGAAATTAACTCATCAGACCATTCTATAAGATTTTCTACGCTACTTACTACCTTAAATGATTTCGAATTAAAAGCGTGACTTTTGCATTTTGCAATCGTTTCATCAAAAAAAGGATCAGCATATTTTAGATCTCCCAAATAAATCCATTCAAAATAAATCTCGTTATCTTTTTCGATTAACTTAACAGGAATCCAATTAAAAAGTGGATGATGTGTGTTTTCCATGATTTTATTTCGATTGTAAATTTGCAATAATTTTATCCCCTGCTTCTGATGGATTTCGGGAAAGTTCAGCAATAATTTGCTGTTTCATCTCATCTGAATATTGTTTATTTTGGGATGATTCATTAATATCAAAACCCATTTTTGTAAACAATTCGTCAGACCAATCGTTTCGAATACAATCAAGTGTAAAATGAATTCGGGGTTCAGCACTTTTATTCTCGACACTATGCGGAAGCTGAAAATTGGCATACCAACATTCTCCCATTTGCATAGGAACACGCTTTTTATCGACGTAAAAAAATACATCATCATTCGTTATAATCGGTATGTGAATTCTAAAAAATCCATCTTCATACGATGTATCATTATCTACATGCTCTTTAATTTCGCTTTTAGGATCTAATCGAAGTAATCTCACGGCTTCTTTTTCGCATTGAAACCAATCCATAATTTCTTTAAAATATTCGCAGCGATCTAATAAGCTGGTATTTTTATAGGCTGCATTTGGAAAAGACAAAATATCATCAGCCAAACCAGATTGCGATCGTAAAGAAATACTGGTCCAGTTTCCTTCGTATCTGTAGGTATTAAAATGTGGTGTCCACAAATCATTCTCGCATACAACAAGGTCATTTTGTAATCTGTCTATAGAAAAAGAAACAGGAAGTTTACTCGAAGAAGGATTCATACGTTTTAAGGATTAAATTACTCGAAATCAGATATTGTCTATTATAAAATTATACAATTTATGGGTTGAAAAAGAAACAGTTTCAAAATCAGTTTTTAAAACTAAATCTGCACTGGATGGCACCTCAAAAACATCGCTTATACCTGTAAAATTATTTATTTTGTCAGGGTCATGACTGGGTAATAAAGCTTTTTTATACAATCCTTTTGGGTCTCTTTTGATAAGGTTGGGTATCGAACAATCTAAATATACAGTTCGAACAAATTCATACGTTCTTAATTCATTTCTCAGATTCTCGTAAGGATTAATAACCGACATTAAAACAATGGCGTCCTCTGCAACAAAATTTTGTCCCACCTGAAACAAACGTCTTATATTTTCGCATCGGTCTTCTTTAGAAAATCCCAAATCCTTGCAAATCGTTTGGCGGTAAACATCTCCATCAATTATTTCGACTTTATAACTTTTATCCATTAGCAAATGGCGAACATTTTCGGCTAATGTTGTTTTACCTGAACCTGACAAACCGGTAAATTGTATTAAAATCATTGAAAATTTGTTTTGGTTTACTTCAAAATAAAAGTAGACATTTTGTAAGACCCTTACAATAAGTATAATTACCTTTTTTTACTATCGGCAAAAAATAAAAAGTAAAAATGTGTTTTGTTAGGTGTATAATATTGATAGTAATTTAGATTTGATATTCGTCTACGTGCTGTAGGTGGGCTAAATTTATTCACCTTCTTATTTTCTAGTAATATCTAATGGCTAAGGGCACAAAGTCTAGGCTTTCATTCTTTTATTCCCTATTTTTATCTTTTTAATTTGAATATGATGAAAAAGAAATTGGTTGTTTTAACCGGAGCTGGAATAAGTGCCGAAAGTGGTATTAAAACTTTTCGGGACAGCGATGGTTTATGGGAAGGACATGATGTAATGGAAGTAGCAACTCCTGAAGGCTGGAGAAAAAATCAGGAATTGGTTTTGGATTTTTATAATAAAAGACGCCAACAACTGAAAGAAGTGAAACCTAATTTAGGACATTATATTTTAGCCGAATTAGAAAAGGATTTTGATGTGCATATTATTACGCAGAATGTAGATGATTTGCACGAACGCGCCGGAAGTACAAAAGTTTTGCATTTGCATGGAGAATTACTCAAAGTACGAAGCATACAAAACCGCGATCTTATTCTGGATTGGACAGACGATTTGTACACGGGCGATCTGGATGAAAACGGGCACCAATTACGTCCGCACATTGTTTGGTTTGGCGAAGATGTTCCGGCTCTTGAAGAAGCTATTGAAATTACAGAAACTGCTGATTATTTTGCTGTAATTGGTACGTCATTGCAGGTATATCCTGCGGCAGGATTAATCTCATATACCTATAGTATTACGCCTGTTTTTTATATTGATCCTAAACCTATTGCAATCCCGAATATTCAGAACAAGGTTGAAGTGATTGCCAAAATTGCTTCTGAAGGTGTTGCGGAATTAAGAGAAAGATTATTTGAAATAGAAAACATATCATGATATTCGAAAGCTGGCTGCAGCAATTATCTCAGTTCAATTTATTTACGCTCTTTATTTTCTTTCTGGCAGAAAATGCAGCCCTGCTGTTTCTTTCTATAATGCTGGGAAAAATAATTGAATATGAAAATACAACACTTAGTAAAACAGATCGAAAGTGGATTTTGTCGACTCTTATTTGTAATACGTTAATAACGCTATTGGGATATGAATTGTACCATTATGAGATCCTCAAAATAGATTTTTCAACCTCACTTGTATCGATATTATCGGATACTTTGCTGTTGATTTTTATAATGGACTTTTTTATGTTTGTTTTTCATTATCTGGTGCATCAGTTAAAATGGTTTTATCCTATTCATCAGCTTCACCATACGCATGTCGAAACAAGTGTTTACAGCTTATTTGTACTTCATCCTGTAGAAACTTTTGGGTTTGGTATTATATGGCTGTTTTCTATTACTATATTTGAGTTTAATTTTATCAGCATTATAATTTATTTGGTTTTAAATCTTTTATACGGAATATTTGGGCATTTAAAAACGGATATTTTTCCGGAATTCTGGTATAAAAGTCTTTTGACAAAATGGATCTCGACAACAAAGTTTCATGCAGACCATCATAAAAATGAATCTCATAATTTTGGTTTCTATTTTACCTTTTGGGATAAAATTTTTAAAACCATAATTTAATTATTAGTTTCTGCTATAATAACTCTTCGGTAATTTTCAGAAGTTTTAACAATAGCTTATATTTGTGCCTTTCGAAAAACAACATAACAATGACTACTTTAAACGAATTGAATGCTATATCACCAATCGACGGACGATATAGAAGTAAAACCCTTTCATTAGCGCCATTTTTCTCTGAAGAAGCTTTAATCAAATACCGCGTATTAGTTGAAATTGAATATTTTATTGCTTTGTGCGAAGTTCCTTTGCCACAACTTGCAGATGTAAATCCTAATTTATTTGACAGCTTACGCGATATCTACAAAAATTTCTCTACTGAAGATGCTCTTTGGATAAAAGAAACGGAGAAAGTAACCAACCACGACGTAAAAGCGGTGGAATACTTTATCAAAGATGCTTTTGAAAAACTAGGCTTATCTCAATACAAAGAGTTCATTCACTTTGGTTTAACTTCTCAGGACATTAATAATACTGCGATTCCGCTTTCTACAAAAGATGCGTTTGAGCAGGTTTATATGCCATCGTTAATTTCTTTAATTTCTAAATTGAAAGAATTAAGCGTAGAATGGAAAGACATTCCGATGTTGGCTCGTACGCACGGACAACCGGCTTCTCCTACTCGTTTAGGTAAAGAGATTTTGGTATTTGTAGAGCGTCTTGAAGAACAAATGCGTTTGTTATTTAATATTCCGTTTGCGGCTAAATTTGGTGGTGCTACAGGAAACTACAACGCGCATCATGTTGCATATCCGCAAATCGACTGGAAACAATTTGGAAATAAATTTGTTGAAACTGATCTTGGTTTACACCACTCTTTTCCAACTACTCAAATCGAGCATTACGATCATTTTGCTGCATTTTTTGATGCTTTAAAAAGAATCAACACTATTGTTATCGATTTAGATCGTGATATCTGGACGTATGTTTCGATGGATTATTTTAAACAAAAAATCAAAGCGGGAGAAATTGGATCTTCGGCTATGCCACATAAAGTAAACCCTATTGATTTTGAAAATTCTGAAGGAAACTTAGGAATTGCAAATGCTATTTTTGAGCATTTAGCAGCTAAATTACCGGTATCAAGATTACAACGTGATTTGACTGATAGTACTGTTTTACGTAACATTGGTGTGCCAATTGGTCATACGATTATTGCTTTTGAAGCGTCGCTAAAAGGTTTAAACAAATTACTTTTGAATGAAGGTAAATTTGCTGAAGATTTAGAAAAAAACTGGGCTGTTGTGGCTGAAGCTATTCAGACAATTTTACGTCGTGAGGCTTATCCAAATCCTTATGAAGCGTTGAAAGGTTTGACAAGAACTAATGAAGCTATTGACAAAAAAGCAATTCATAATTTTATTGCTACTCTTGAAGTTTCTGACGCTGTCAGAGCTGAATTAATGGCAATAACTCCTAGTAATTACGTAGGAATTTAAAGAAAACTAAAAATATTTTCTCAAAAAAAGCTATCTTTATCGAGATAGCTTTTTTTATTTAAAATCGTGAATCTAGCCCAGATTGAAATGAAAAGCCTTTTGAGAAAAAAGCCATATTTTTTTGCAGAGACAGAGCGACCAGCGGAAGCTCCTGTAACTGCTTAAAAAAATAGGCATTTTGAACAAAAGCTTGAAATGGAAAGCTGGATTAGCTCCTTAATACTAAATACCACTTATGATCGCCTTAAGCGCCGCAGCAGAGACTACACACCACTTACAACCACTTATAAGCGACTTGGGATTAATCCTGATGACCGCCGGAATTGCTGTTTTGATATTTAAAAAAATGAAACAGCCTCTGGTATTAGGATACCTAATTGCCGGATTTTTAGCTGGAAATCATTTTGATTTTTTCCCTTCGATAACTGACATGAAAAGTGTGGAGGTTTGGGCTGAAATTGGGGTGATCTTTTTATTATTTAGTCTGGGGCTCGAATTTAGTTTTAAGAAATTGATGAAAGTTGGAGGAACTTCCTCGATTACCGCCATAACGCAAATTTTATTCATGACCCTAATAGGTTATTGTGTCGGGCAATGGATGGGCTGGGGCAAAATGGACAGTATTTTTCTTGGTGCCACGCTTTCGATTTCATCAACAACGATTATTATCAGGGCGTTTGATGAACTGGGCGTTAAGGGAAAAAAGTTTGCCGGAATTGTATTTGGCGCTTTAATTGTTGAAGATATTGTGGCCATTTTGATGTTGGTTTTATTATCGACAATTGCGGTGAGCGATCAGGTTTCGGGCGGTGCCTTATTACAATCGGTTTTAAAATTAGTGTTCTTTTTGATCATATGGTTTTTGGGTGGAATTTTTATTATCCCAACAATCCTGAAAAAAGCCAAACATCTTTTAACGGATGAAATGCTGCTTATTATTTCGTTAGCACTTTGTTTAATGATGGTAATGTTTGCGGCAAATGTAGGCTTCTCGCCTGCTCTTGGTGCTTTTATAATGGGTTCTATTATTGCAGAAACAACTCAGGCCGAAAAAATCGAACACTTGATTCAGCCCGTAAAAGATTTATTTGGTGCGGTTTTCTTTGTATCTGTAGGAATGTTGATTAATCCGGAAACATTGGTTACCTATATGTTGCCGGTTGCTCTTATCACATTATTGACAATTTTTGGGAAAGCGTTTAGTTCATCTATTGGGGCTTTATTATCGGGGCAACCTCTTAAACAATCGGTGCAAACAGGTATGAGTTTAGCCCAAATTGGAGAATTCTCGTTTATTATTGCGACTCTTGGTATGACGCTTAAGGTAACGAGTGACTTTTTGTATCCTATAATTGTGGCCGTGTCTGCAATCACGACATTTACGACTCCGTTTTTGATTAAATATTCTGATCCGTTTTCTGGATATTTAGAACAAAAACTACCTAAAAAATGGATTAAAAATATTAATAGATACAGTGTAAATGCGCAAGCGATAAAATCTGTCAGTACGTGGCAAATTGTGCTTCGTGCTTCGATTACTCAGATTGTATTGCATACGATTATTATTATTGCGATTATTTTATCGTCATCAAAATTTGTAGCGCCTTTAGTGGCTGATACTCGTTTTGGTAATACTTTGGCGGCGTTAATTACATTGGTTGTTATTGCTCCGTTTTTATGGGCGCTTTCGTTACGACGTGTAAAAGTTGCCGAAGTAGAAGAACTTTGGGAAGAACGGAAATATCGTGGCGCACTTTTGATGTTGATTTTGATTAGAATGAGCCTTGGTTTATTTTTCGTTGGATTTTTACTGAATATCTTCTTCTCGCCTTTGGTCGCGTTTGTTGCCCTGATTATTGCTATTGGAGCATATCAATTGTTTCCGAAGAAATTAAACGAGCAATATCATAAAATTGAAACTCACTTTTTAAAGAATTTAAACGATCGCGAGAACAAAAAAATCGACCGAAGATATGCGAATTTAATGCCTTGGGATGGTCACATGTCTATTTTTGATATTGGTAAAGAATCTAACCTTGCAGGAAAAACTCTGGAAGAATTACGCATTCGTGAAAATATGGGAATCAATATTGCTTTTATTCGTCGTGGTGAAATTACAATTCCTATTCCGACTAAAAACGAACGTTTGTTTCCCGGTGACGAAATTTGTGTTATTGGTACCGATGAGCAAATTACAGAGTTTACCAAATACTTGCAAAATGAAGTTGAAGCGGCAAATAACTCACAAGAATCAGATATTGTATTACGCCAGTTAGAAATTTCTACTGATGATTTTATACAAAAAAGAGTGGGTCAGTTTAGAGAAAAAACCGGCGGACTTGTTGTGGGAATTGAAAGAAATGGTAATCGAATTTTAAACCCGGAATCGCATTTGATTTTAGAAAAAAACGATATTATCTGGGTCGTAGGAGATAAAAAACGAATGAACGAACTGATGAAGAAAAGCGTTCATGTCGAGTTATAGATTTTGAATAGCTACTAAGGCACTAAGTTTCTAAGGTGCTGAGTTTTTATAAAACTATAACCTTAGAAGCTTAGTATCTCAGCAACTTAGAAGCTTTACTTATTAGGTTGCGGTGTTAGGCGCAAATAAGGTTTGATAGCCGTATGTCCTTTTGGAAATTTAGCAGGGATATCACTATCCGGAACAGCTGGTGTAATTACAACATCTTGTCCGTCTTTCCAGTTCGCCGGAGTGGCTACACTATAATCTGCTGTTAATTGCAAACTATCGATAACACGCAATAATTCGTCAAAATTTCTTCCTGTCGAAGCTGGATATGTTAAGGTTAACTTTATCTTTTTGTCCGGACCAATAACAAAAACTGAGCGTACTGTAAACTTCTCGCTTGCATTTGGGTGCAGCATATCGTATAAAGTTGCTATTTTTTTATCTTCGTCGGCAATGATCGGGAAGTTAACAGTTGTATTTTGGGTTTCGTTGATGTCTTTTATCCATTCTTTGTGAGACTCAAGTCCATCGACACTTAAAGCAATTACTTTAGTATTTCTTTTTTTAAATTCAGGAACATAATTGGCCACTGTTCCTAATTCAGTTGTACACACAGGGGTAAAATCTGCAGGATGCGAAAATAAAACACCCCAGGAATCACCTAACCATTCATGAAAATTGATTGGTCCTTCGGTTGTTTCTGCATGAAAATCTGGAGCAATATCTCCTAATCTTAATGTTGACATAATTATATTTTTTTAGTTCATCTAAAATTAGTCAAAAAAGGCATAAGGAAAACACGGATTTTGTAAAAAAAAGTTAAAATTCTATTTTCTCTATCGAATTAGTTACGAAGACTAAATAAAACTTACTACAAAGTACCAAATGGCGAGGGTAACAAACGAAATTGGGATTCCAAAACCGATCATCATACTACTTAATTTGGGTTTTAAGCCATAAGTCGAAGCTAAAATTGCGCCTGTAATCATTGGTGCCATTGCCATTTCCATGATAGTAATTTTAATAGCTTCTGAATGTTGGTTGAAAATAAAAACATACAACACGAAAATGATCGAAGGCGTTATAATAAGCCTAAAGAAAAGTCCGAGTCTGAGAAATCGCCAATGCTGACTTTTTCTATTGAAGGTAAGTTGCAATCCTACCGAAAGTAATGCTAAAGGTGTTACCAAACTTCCTATTTTTAGTAAAGCCGTTTGTAGGTTTACCTCTAAATCGTATTGAAAGACATTTAATAAACACGCCACAATAAAGGTAATAAATGGCGGAAAAAATATTATTTTTTTGAAGATACTAAAAGCGTCCGGGCTTCCTTTTGAATAAAAAGCGGCTACAAAAACACCCAAAGTTGATACTACAACAAAAGTTCCCGGTTGATCGACCAGGATGGCGGTTTCTAAACCTTTTTTTCCAAATAAAGCTTCAATAATGGGATATCCCAAAAAAGATGAATTGCTTAATCCTGCAGTGAGAATCAAACAACCAATGAGTTTATTAGACCAGCCTAACCTCTTTCCTAAAAAATGAAAAAATACAAAAGCCAGTATAAAACTAATCCAGCCTGATGCTATCGGGAATAATAATTCGTTACTCCATTTTATTTTAGGAATGTGATATAAGGTAATGGCAGGAAGGCAGATATAAATTACAATCTTATTTAAAACCTTATAGATATGAGTTGGAAATTGCTTGATATGCTGCAAGATCAAACCCAAAGCGAGAAAGAAAAATATAAGGATAAAATTGTTCATATAGTTGAGTAATCACAAAAATAGGGATTTATAAATTGTTGGCGAATTTTAATTTTTCGTTAAAATCTTTTTTTATTTGGTGAAACCTAACTACATTTGTAACATATTTTATTACAGTATGATTTCAGGTAAGTTTGCCATAACGATTCACATTTTAACTTTACTTACAAAGTATCCAAATGATTATTTATCATCTGAGTACATTGCGGGAAGTATTAATTTGAATCCTGTTTTGGTTCGAAAAGAAATTGCCAATCTAAAAGCCAATCATATTGTAGAGAGCAAAGAAGGTAAAAATGGCGGAACAAAACTGGCTGTAGATCCTTCGAAAATTACATTAAAAGAAATATTTGAAATGACTTTTGAAAGTATTAACTTAGGGTATGCTAAAAATACGCCGAATCCGGATTGTCCGGTTGGTAAAAAAATCAATCAAAATCTGGCCAATTTATATTCCGACATGAATCAAAAAGTAAGCGCTCAATTGCAAGAAATTTCTCTTGAAGATTTTTCGAACCAATTTTAGAACTATTTTTTTACTCAAAACTGTAACATTTTTTATTACTAATAAAAATTATATATTATGAAAATCGCAATTATTGGAGCTACAGGATTTGTGGGCTCTGCCATTTTAAACGAATTAGCAAACAGAAATCATGACATTACTGCTATTGCAAGAAACCCAAAAGACACAGCCAATGTAAACTGGAAAAGTGCTGACATCTATAATGTTGATGCTTTGGCTGAAATTCTAAAAGGAAACGATGTTGTAATCAACGCTTTTAATTCAGGTTGGACGAATCCAAACATTTACGATGATTTTATTTCAGGATCTAAAGCGATTCAGGAAGCGGTAAAAAAATCCGGTGTTCAACGTTTCATTACTATTGGTGGTGCCGGAAGTTTGTTTGTTGCTCCAGGTTTGCAAGCCGTAGATACTCCAGATTTCCCAAAAGAATATCATGCTGGCGCAACTGCAGCAAGAGATTATTTGAATATCCTGAAAGAAGAAAAAGAATTAGACTGGGCGTTTTTTAGTCCTGCTTTCGAAATGCATCAGGGCATTACAACCGGAAGAACTGGAAAATATCGTTTAGGTTTAGACAATCCAGTTTTTAATGACGAACAAAGAAGTATTCTTTCTGTAGAAGATTTAGCAGTTGTTATCGCTGACGAAGCAGAAAACGCAAAACATCATCAGGTTCGTTTTACTGCGGCTTATTAATTTTTTTTTTTAGCCACGAATTCACGAATGATTGCGCATAAGTTTCAAACTTTGTCATTAAATTCAAAAATAATTCGTGAATTCGTGGCGAATAAATCCAAACAGTTTCAAAGAAAATCCTTTTTTGAAACTGTTTTTGTTTTCTGTACTTTTACAGTACCAAAAACAATATTTTGTCAAGTTCAAAAAATCCATCAAGCAGTTTACACGAAAAAGCCGGAATTTCACCTCCTGAAATCACCAATGTGGCTGCTATCAATCAAATTAAGAAAAACAGAAGACAACAACCTTCTTCTGCCGAATTGATTGATGGAATTTTAAACGGAAACATTACTTCTCTTAGCCGTGCCATTACTTTGGTCGAAAGCACAAATCCTGAACATACTGCAAAAGCAAACGAAGTGATTAATGGATGTTTGCCTCACGCTAATAAATCGATTAGAATAGGAATTACGGGTGTTCCCGGTGTTGGAAAAAGTACTTTCATCGAAGCTTTTGGAAGTTTCCTGACACAATTAGGCAAAAAAGTCGCTGTTTTAGCGGTTGACCCAAGTAGTTCACTTTCGCACGGAAGTATTTTAGGCGATAAAACCCGAATGGAAGAACTGGTAAAAGATGAAAATGCTTTTATCAGACCAAGTGCTTCGGGAGATACTTTGGGCGGTGTAGCTCGTAAAACAAGAGAATCTATTATTTTATGTGAAGCGGCAGGTTTTGATACTATTATTATCGAAACTGTTGGTGTCGGACAAAGTGAAACTGCGGTACACAGTATGGTTGACTTTTTTTTATTACTGAAAATTTCTGGTGCCGGCGATGAACTTCAGGGTATAAAACGCGGTATTATGGAAATGGCCGATGCTATTGTCATCAATAAAGCTGACGGCGATAATATCAAAAAAGCGAATCAGGCGAAACTGGAATTTAACCGTGCTTTGCATTTATTTCCTCCCAAAAAATCAAACTGGCAGCCAAAAGTTACGACTTGCAGCGCCATTACAAAAGATGGTATTTCTGAAATCTGGGATACTATTTCTCAATATTTTGTACAAACAAATGAATCGGGTTTCTTTCCTGAAAAACGAAAAGAACAAAATCAGTTCTGGATGATGGAAACGATTAATGAACAATTGAAACTGAATTTCTACAATCAGCCTGAGATCATTTCGCAATTAGAACAAAACAAAAAAGCAGTGCAAAACGATGAAATTTCACCTTTTACAGCTGCTCAGAGTTTGTTGTCCGTGTACTTTAAAAAATAATAAGACTTTTTTCCTAACCATATAAGTTATTTCTTTCTCAACTTGTATTTGTTTTCTTTATACAAATTTCCTGCTGTAATTACATGTGCCAAAGCATCTTTTGCTAATTCTTCATTTAATTTTACAGGAACTAAAGTCGTATCATTTTTGATTTCGAATTGTAAAGGTTTCAAATTAGGCTGCATGATTACAACTTGATTTTCGACTCTAAAGGCATTGATGTCATTAAATTGCATGATCGATCTTCCTTGCGTTTTTGGATCTAATTTATTTAGATTTCTTCCTACCATTGGTGTTTCAAACGGAAGTCCTAAATAACTCAACAGAGTTGGCGGAATATCGATTTGACTTGCCAATTTGCTATAAGACGTTCCTTTTGGAACTCCAGGTCCTATAATCAAAGCAGGAATATGGAACTTATTAATTGGTACTAAATTTTTACCATAAGTTCTAGTGTTATGATCTGCAATTACGATGAAAATCGTATTCTTGAAGTAAGGCTCTTTTTTCGCCATTTCAAAGAATTTCCCAATAGAGAAATCGGCATATTTCATGGCGTTATTTACCGTTGCCGGTTTTGCATCATAAGGTTTGATTCTTCCCGCAGGATATTCAAAAGGTTCATGATTTGAAGTCGAGAACATTAAAGAAAAGAACGGTTTATCGCTTTTTGCTTTAAAATAATTATTGGCTTTAGTAACCAAATCTTCATCTGAATAACCCCAGGTTCCTTTGAAAGCGTATTTGTGTCCATCAGATTCAAAATCTTCCTGATCTACAATATCCTGAAAACCGTTTCCGTTGAAAAACGAAGCCATATTATCAAAATTCGCCATTCCACCGTAGATGAAACTAGTATCGTATCCTTTTTGCTTTAAGGCTTCAGCCAAAGTAAAAAATCCTTGTTGTGAGTTTCCTAACTTTACTACACTTTCTGATGGCGATGGTAAAAATCCGGTTACAACTGCTTCGATTCCGCGAACGCTTCGTGTTCCAGTACAATATAAATTGGTAAACAATAATCCTTCTTTCGATAATTTATCAAATTCAGGTGTTAATGGTTTTCCGCCTAAAATTCCAACATACTCCGCTCCTAAACTTTCTTGTAGAAAAATAACCAGGTTATAAGGTTTCTTCACAACAGTATCAGGTTGCTGCACATGCAGAAACGGAATTTCGGCATCTGTAAAATCATTTGGTCCGGCAATCATGTATTTTTTTACACGAGCGATTGCTTCGGCTTCATCCATTTTACCGTACATCTTCGTGTTTCCTTCATTCTTAATCGAATAAGCTGCAAAAGCTACGGTATAAAATGAATTTAATCCCAAAGTATTTGTTAGCTGATCTGTTGAGAAAACAGCATTACTGGCATTGATAGGACGTTTTGAAGTAAGACTTGAACGGGCTCCAAAAAACAATAAAAAAGCAACTAATGGAAATAGTATTAATTTGAATTTATATTCGGTACTTGTAGTATGAAAATACTTCTTCCCTTTCTTGAAAGCAAAGTAAATTACAACTCCCAAAATTATAAAAGTCACAATGATCGAAGTCAGGTAACTTTTTAAAAGCATTCCCACAACTTCTTTAGGATAAATAAGATAGTCTAAGAAAATCTTGTTTGGTCGTGTATCGTATTGTTTCACAAAATCCGGTGAAGCCAATTCTACAAAAAGAATCAGAAACAGAAATAAAAAGCTATAAATTACCAAAAAATTATTGGTAAACTTTAGCCATTTATTGGGCAGAAAAGTAATTAAAACTGCTGGCAGAAACGACAGATAACATAATAATATTAAATCCATTCGAAGTCCGATTGGAAAAATATACCAGAAATCCGGTGTTTGTACTACCCTCTCTCTAAATATAAAAAATAAAAAGATTCTACTTAAAGTAGTAATTAGCAATCCGATTGCTATAAAATTAAAAATGGGTTTTAAATAACTTAATTTTTTCATTAGAAAGATTTAAATATTTTTGGGCTAGGGATACCTTAAAAGATGCATTTAAGCGCGTCTCTACTCTTCGTAACGTTTTATTTCTCTGTCGTAAAATTCATTCGCGAGAACAATTAAACCTTCCATTTCGGCATTCAATTCTGCTTCGTCAAGATCTTCTGCTTCTTCCATAAACTCAACCTCATCATCTTTTAAGTTGATAATGAATCTTGGGTAATCAAGGTGAATGATGAAAATATCATCTGGAAAGTCAGTATTATCTCCGAGTAAAAATTTAGGTAATTCCATATTTATTTATGTATTTGTTATTTTTATTTGTCACAGATTAAAAGGATTAAAAAGATTTTATAATCTGTATGAATCCCTGCAATTTGGCTTATTTATTTTCTACCACAGCTTTACACATTATTTTAAAAAATCATTTTAATCTGTGAAATCAGTGGCAACTTTATTCAAGCTTCAAATTTAACTATTTGAAAGTGAATTTTGGATTAATTTTTTTGTTAGGAAATGAAAGCGAACATAAAGGAAAATTGCAGCAGAAGTTAATCCGGCCAAAAGTCCTATCCATACTCCTTGCGCCTTTAATTCAGTATATTCGGCTAAATAATAAGAAATAGGAAAACCTATAATCCAATACGCCACAAACGTAATATACATTGGAACTTTTACATCTTGCAATCCGCGTAAAGCTCCTAGAACAACAACCTGAATTCCGTCAGAAATTTGAAAAACCGCCGCGATCAAAAGTAATTTTGATGCAATACTGATTACTTCGCTATTGTCGAGAATTTGTCCGGTATTCTCCATATTCAAAAAGATATGAGGAAGGAAATTATGGAAAGCGACAAACAGAATCGCAAAAACGGTTTCGATAATAATGGCCAGCAAAAATATAGAACGGGCTACAACAATTAAGTTTTTAAAGTCCTGCAATCCTCTTTGGTTACTTACACGAATCATCGAGGTAACGCTTAATCCCATCGCAAACATAAAAGTTAACGAAGCCAGACTCAACGCAATTTGATTGGCTGCCTGACTGGTTTTACCAATATTACCACAAAGCCAGATTGATGCAGTAAACAATACCACTTCAAAAAGCATTTGCATCGCTGATGGAAATCCTATGCTAATAATCTTTTTGATGGTTTCTTTTTTAATCTCATCAAAGCTGAAGTTTTTAAAGAAACGTTTTAAGTCATTTCTTCTCGACAACATAATATGCATGAACATTACCAAAAATATTCTTGAGATTACGGTTCCTAAAGCTGCGCCAATAATTCCCATTTTTGGAAAAATCCAGATTCCGTAAATCAACATATAATTGATACCAACGTGCAACACATTGGCCATAATCATTGCATACATAGAATATTTTGTCAACGATAATCCATCGGCAAATTGTTTATATCCCTGATACATAATAAGAGGAATCAACGAGAAAGCCACCCAATCAAGATATGGTTTTGCCAACGCAATAACATCAGCAGGTTGTTGCAGCAATTCCATTATTGGCTTTGCCAAAACAATTACCCCAAAAAGTACCAATCCTAAAATCGTACATAAAAACAATCCGTGATGAAAAGCCGAACGAATTTTGTTGTCATTTTTTTCAGCATCACCTTCGGCTACAATTGGAGTAATGGCTGTCGAGAAACCAATTCCTAACGACATTGCGATAAAAATCATACTGTTTCCTAACGAAACCGCGGCAAGTTCTGTACTTCCTAACTTACCTACCATGATATTATCTACAATACCTATTAAGGTATGCCCCACCATTCCTAATATAATAGGATATGCCAATCTTAAATTATACGAAAACTCTTTGGTATACTGCTTTAAATTCACTGCTACTTCTTTTTTAGTCGGCAAAGATAATCAGAAGCTTTGGATTCTTTGGTATTATAGAAAACATAAGCGAATATTAAGCTGATTTTCCACCAACCCTAATATTATATAACAATTTGTAAAAATTATATAACAAGCTCCAAAGGTCTCTCTTTTACTTTTACATTATTAATAATTCAAAAATACTAGCCATGAAAAAATTACAAATGTTATGCTTATGTGCCTTCGCTTTTTTATACGCCAATACAACTTTTGCTCAGGATAGCGAAATTAAAAATTACGATCAGGGTTTTAGATTAGGTTTTGGGGTGAATGGTGGAATACCAACTGACAATGATTACAGATGGGCACTTGGTGGAGATGTTCGTTTGCAATATGATTTGACAAAGAAAGCATCGTTGACGTTAACTACAGGTTTTACAAACTTGTTTATGAAAGATCAAAATGGAGTTGAAGTAAAAGATCTAGGATTTATTCCGGCAAAAGCGGGTTTTAAAGCTTTCGTTTGGGAAGATCAATTTTATGTTATGGGTGAAGTTGGAGCAGGTTTTGCTGTGACAAACGACTATAATCAAACTACCTTTTTATGGGCGCCGGGAATTGGGTACGCCAACAAATACATTGACATTAGTGTCCGTTATGAGGACTACAATAAATTTAATACCAATCAGGTGGCTTTACGTTTAGCCTATGGTTTTAAATTATAAAAGTTAAGGTTTATTTTATTTTTTTGTTTTTGGTATAAACCCGAGAGATCGCATAGTCTCTCGGGTTTAGTTTTTTATAACATTTCTGTTTTCCTTATAAAGTAACTCTCAAGGAGGTAAATCCTTTTGGGTTTATTGTTGTTTACTACCATTGGTCAAAACAAAACTGCCATTAGTCAAATGATTTTTTAAGATTGATTTGGAACGCGGTAATTCGCAGAAAAATTAATAAAATCATGAACAAAACAGTTTTTTATCTCTCACAACTTTTCCTTTTTTTATTGGCTTCTATTGCCGCAAGATCACAATCCGGAATCTCAGGAGAATTCAAAGTCGATTACGTTCCTTTTTCTAAATACGTTCGGCCAATGGACAGTACTAAAACAAATGCTGAGAGCAATTTTAAAAGAGCTCAGATCACTTTTGAAGTACCAATATCTTTAGAAATGGATAAATACAATCATCCGAAACTCTGGGCCGTTTTTCTTAACGGAAGTTATGCCAAAATGCAAAACAAGAATTACGAAATTCAGGATCTTCCGGTAGAATTTCAGGGCGGATTTCCAACTGAATTACTGAACGCACAAATTGGTGTTAAGCATTTGCGTTCTATTTCTCCTTCGTGGTCTTTATTGATCATGGCTTCTGTAGGTGTATATACCGATATGGTCGAAATTAATAAAGATGATTTACTAATTCAGGGTGGTGTTCTTTTTATCAAACAGTTTAATCCAAATATGGCTTTAGGTCTTGGACCTATTTTAACCAATAGTTTTGGTGTTCCGATGGTACTTCCTGGAATTTATTTTAATTGGGAATCTACAGGAGCTTTACATTTTAAAGTTGCTTTCCCGCAAAGTGCAGAAATTGGTTATAGAATGTCTGATAATTTCGATTTAAAAGCAGTTGTAGAATTAAGCGGAATGACGGCAGAAACCAAAATTGGAAATAAATCTTCGTTATTAGGATATCAGCAAATTATTGCCGGTTTGAGACCTCAATTTAAATTTGGCGAGCATTGGACTCTGGAACCTACTGCAGGAACTACACTGGTTCGTAATTTCTCTACGACGAATAGAAAAATCAAAGATATTTTTAAAGAAAAAGATATGGCCGATCCTAAATTTACGACGACATTTTATGGAGCAGTAGCTCTAAAATGGAAATTCTAGAGCTATCTGCTTAATAAGTTTTTATAGACTACCTCTTTCAAAAGCGCTTCGCGGCGTGTTCTTGAAATAGGTAGTTCTTGTCCTTTTATAAACAATCGTCCGCCGGAAACAGAATCGATATGAGTAATGTTTACCAAAAAGGATTTATGAATTCTAAAGAAAATCTCTGCCGGAAGTGTTTCTTCTAATGAAATCATGGTTTGATGAATAACAATGACTTTATCTTTAAAATGAAGTTTCGCATAATTCTGCATTCCTTCGATATATAAAATATCTACCCAGGAAATTTTCTGAAATCCTTCTTCCTGACGCACATATAAAAAAGGATCTAACTGATTTTGTTTTGGAGACTGAATCATCTGATGCCATTGTCTGGCTTTTAATGATGCCTGATAAAAGCGTTGAAACGTAATAGGTTTTAGTAAATAATCAACAACTTGTAAACGATATCCGTCTAAAGCATGTTCTGAATAAGCGGTTGTAAATATCACCAATGGCGGATTATCTAATGCTTCCAGAAATTCTAATCCGGAAAGGTAAGGCATGTTGATGTCCAGAAACATTAAATCGATTTGCTTTTCCTGAAGGTATGAAGTGGCTTCTAATGCCGAGGCGCAAGTTCCTACTACTTCCAGAAAATCAATTTTAGAAATAAAGTCTACGATTCCGTTTCTTGCGATGGGTTCGTCGTCGATAACGAGGCATTTCATGTTCATAATATTATTTTTGTTTCAGGTTTTCTTTGTTTCAGGTTGAATGTTTGTTTGAAAATTTTAAAATCCTTTTAATCTGATAATCTGTGGCTAAAAAATTTAACCGCAAAGAGCGCAATCCCGATAGCTATCGGGATACGCAAAGTTCGCAAAGTTTTAAGTCTTAAAAAGAATACAAAGGACGCAAAGCATTATGTTCAATTATAACAGATTAAAAATTCGTGATAATTTGTGCAATTCGTGGCGAAAATAAAATCATTTTAATCCTTTAATCTGTGGCTAAAAAAATTAACCGCAAAGAGCGCAATCCCGATAGCTATCGGGATACGCAAAGTTCGCAAAGTTTTAAGTCTTAAAAAGTATGCAAAGAGCACAAAGCGTTATGTTAAATTCTAGCAGATTAAAAATTCGTGTTAATTCGTGTAATTCGTGGCGAAAATAAAATCATTTTAATCCTTTAATCTGTGGCTAAAAATTTAACCGCAAAGAGCGCAATCCCGATAACTATCGGGAGTGGCTAAAAAAAATCATTTTAAATCTAAAGTTACTGTAACCGTAAAATCAGAATTGGTTTTATTGATATTGAATTGATGTTTTTCAGGATACTGAATCGCCAATCTTTTCTTTACATTTTCTAATCCTAATCCCTGGCTTTTAGACGGAATTTTATATTGTTCTGTATATGAGTTTTCGATTTTAAAATTCAATTGATGGTTTATTTGCTCGCAGGATAAATGCACATATCCTTTTTCGTTTGGAAGTCGGGAAACATGTTTAAAAGCATTTTCGATCAGAGGAACCAAAAGCAGCGGCACGATCTGAAGCTGTCCGTCTTCGATATTCCATTTGCTTTTTACTTCCAGTTCATTTCCCCAACGGGTTTCTTCAACAGCAATTAAATCTTTTAGATATTTAATTTCAAGATGCAATGGCACATATTCTTTATTGCATTCATACAACTGATAACGCAAAATATCCGAAAACTGAACCAATAAAGCAGATGCCAATTGTACATTACTCTGCATTAGAATATGAATATGATTCAGGATATTAAACATCAAATGCGGATTAATCTGATCCTGCAAAATCTTGATTTGAGCTTCAAGGTGCACTTGCTGTAACTGCGCATGATTTCTTTCGATGACATTATGTTCCTGATAAAATCGAAGTCCGCAAGCAGTACCGCAAATTAAAATCGCTGATGGAATATTACCGTAAAATCGTGTCCACAAAAAATGAAGAGAATCTACATCTTCTGCTTCAGGATATGCTTTTCTTCTCAAAACCGAATCTGAAAAAACAATATAAATGAATGACAGACAAAATGCCAAAAGCAGTACAACAACAACGCTTTGTAAAGCAAACCAGTTCATTTTATTTTGCTTTAGCGCTTTGGGCAGTATGACATCACTTAAAATATGCGCTAAAACGGCAGAGCAAAACAAAACTAAAACAGCCTGAATTGTGGCCGTAAAAAAATCGTAATCTTCGATCATCTGCGCCCAGATTGTCATACCTAATAAGCTCCAAAAAAAGACTAAAAATATCCAATGCCTATTTTTATAATTTGTAACCATCTCAATAATTTATAAGAAAATTTATATTCAAAATTAACCCTATATTTTTTAAACAAACAGCAAAGAACCAAAAAGATTCTTTGCTGTATATAGGATCGCGTGATAAAATGTAGGGTTATAAGAAAAAATAACCAATACCAACATTGAATGAATTAGGTTTTGAACTGAAATTTTTGTTCACATTATTCAATCCGCCCTGATAGGTAAAATCTACAGTAAATTTCCAAACCTCAACTCCTGCCCCAACCTGATATCCAATATTAGATTTATCGAATTTTCTGTATGAATCTTTCAATTGATTTAATGATGAAAAGTTTTCATCCAAAACATAAGAATAAACTCCACCAGCAAAAACTCTGACATTTAAGGCGGCAAGATCAACTACTTTGTATCCAATAACCAAAGGCACTTCGATACTTCTCCATTTTGCGTTTTTAGATCCCGTTCCTGAAGTTTTATCAATTTTAGACGACTTCTCGCTATACAAGATTTCATTTTGAATATAAAATCTTTTAAAATCAAATCGAGCCATTGCACCACCAAAATAACCTACAGCATATTTTGAACTAAAGCCATCTGAAACTGGTAATTCAGAAAAATTAGATCCTCCTTTTATCCCAATATGAATAGGAAGCGGAGATTGTGCATTCATTTTAGCAACTAATCCTAATAAGAAAATTGTAGTAAGCAATAATAATTTGTTCATGTTCATGATAATAGTTTTTATTAATTTGCTGCAAAGGAGCACAAACCTAAAACGCTATTAAAATTAGTTTGATGAACTACATTGTTGTTTTGACCAATGGAACTATTTTATTTTTTTTGCCACGAATTTCACGAATTAGCACGAATTAATTTTTAAAAATCTGTGGGATCTGTAGCTAAAAAATTTAACCGCAAAGAACGCTAAGAATGCGCAAAGTTCGCAAAGCTTTGTGTTTAAACAGCTTTGCGAACTTTGCGTTTATAAAATCTTATCGTAAAAAACTTTGCGTGCTTTGCGGTAAAATAAAACCACAAACAAGCAAAGCTAATTTCTTTACTCTATTCTCTATTTTCTATTCTCTATTTTCTCCAAATACTTCTTATCCGTCAAAGTTCTCATAAAAGCAATAAGCTGTTTTTTCTCTATATCAGATAAATTTAATTTGTCTTCCGGTAAAGTTTGGTTTGGGAGATCGAATCCTAAACCTAATCCTCCGCCTTCATTATAAAAATCAATTACCTCTTCGAGCGTTTTATAAACACCATTGTGCATATACGGAGCAGTAAGTGCTATGTTTCTGATCGTAGGAGTTTTAAATGAATATTTATGAATCGCAGCTTGCGTGATTACAAACTTGCCCAAATCTCCGTCGAGTTTTTTAGCTTTATTTGGAGTTCCTAAAATTTCACTCTCAGAGCGATCGAAATTTGGCGGAACAGTTCCGTTGGTTAACGGAATAAAATGACATGTCGCACATTTGGCTTTACCGGCAAATAAATTAAAACCTGCTTTTTCATCTGTTGTAAGTTGGGTTTTGTTTTGCATGTATTCGTCAAACTTAGAATCGTAATGACTCAGCGAGCGAATATAAGAAGCTAAAGCATTTTTAATTTCAAATTCATTAATTTCTCCTTTCGGGAAAGCCTTTTTAAAATCCTTCACATAATCACTATTCTTTTGAATCGCCAAAGCCGACTTTTCTAAAGATCCGTGCATTTCGTTTTCATTTTTAATCACCGCTACTGCCTGATCTTCAAGATAACTTACTCTTGAATCGGCAAAAAATACACGCTGAAAAGCAATATTTGTTAATGTTGGCGTATTACGCTGAATCATCGATTTTCCGTCAAGCGAAACCGCTCTTTCTAATCCGTCTGTAAAAGCTTTTTCCGCATGATGGCATGACGCACACGAACGCGTATTATTTCCGGATAAAACCGGATCATTGAATAACTTTTTGCCCAGAGCAATTTTCTCCGGCGTTGTTTTATAATCCGGGAAACCAGAGAATGCTTCAGGATCAAAGGCATCTTTGTCGAATAAAGTTTGAGCTGTTACTCTTAAACCTCTTTGCTCTTTCATAAACGGAATTCCCAATTCAGATTGCGTTTTGTAAATTCCTCTACTCAACGGATTTAAAACTTCTTTTATAAAATAAGCACGATCAAAAGCATTAAAATTGGTATTGGTTTGTAAATACTTTTTTCCTTTTTCTAAAACCTCAAGCACCTCTTTAGAGTTTGAAACCGATTTATTTTCAAGATAAACTTTATAATATTTTTCAATTGTTTCTAAAGCTACAAATGCTTCAGGAATTGAATTTAAAACAACAGGAGAATCAAAACCTGTAATTCCTAAAGTAATAATTCTATACACTTCTAATCGCATGGCATCAAAAACATGCGCATCAGTTAGTTCATTCGACTTCGAAACTTTTTCTAACCGAATTAAATTTGCCGTCAGCACTCCTAATTCCTGTAGTAATTCTTTTTTATTTCCTGTATCGTATTTAGGAAAAACCAATTCCTCAATAACCTGAAAACCTTCGGGTGCAACGGTTACTTTATCATTCTCTTCAAACTCAGGAATGGCCGGACCGTTAATCGATTTAGAAACTGCTGGCGAATAATACTCACTTATCATTTCGACCTTTTTATAGCTTTTATGCGCTTCCAGAAATTGTCGCTGAATTTGCGCTTCGGTAGAATCTGCTTGTACCGAATATTTTAGTTTGGCTACTTTTTCAATCAACAAAGTAATATCTGACTGAAATAATTCATTAACTTCCTGATGTTTGCTTTTTTTCTGACAAGCAACAAATACAACCAGAAAGAACAAACAATATATTTTTTTCATGATCTAATAAAAATTAAAAAGAGGAATATTCAGAAAAACAGAAACCACTACTTCAAATAGAAATAGTGGATGACTGTTTTATAATGACTTAAAAATTTATCTCGCTAAACCTTTAAGTACTAATATTTGACTTGCCTGATTTTCTTTCGGGCGATTTGTTCCTCCATCAGGACTTAAGTATTTATCACCAGTCCATGTATGTGGCTGAACGCTCAACATAAAAGTATCCGGAATACCTAACTGATCCGATACATCGATCAAAGCACCATATTCCCAATCTCCAAATTTAGAAGTTCCGCCTACGTTATATTTCGCAGCATCTGTTGCTGTACGACGGTGGTCTAATTCTACTACAACTTTCAAAGCTTTTGTAGCAATGTTGTATTGGTAGATGTAAGCATCGTGAGTTTCATCACCGTATCCGTTAGCATCTTCCTGAACGTAAACGTAGTTTTTAGTTACACAAATGTTATCCGGATTCTGAAATTTACCAGCAATTCCAGAACGGTTATCTCCGTCAAGAATAACTTCAAGAGTTCCTTTTAATGGGTCAGCAGCATCCAGGTTTAATTTGTAAACTCTACCGTATTTAGTTCTAGAACCATCAGCATTTGTTCCTGTTGTATTTTGTCCTGTTACGTTAAAATACAATTCACGATCAGCAGCGTCACCACCTTTACGGTAATCTAAATCTTCTACACGACCAAATTTAATCGCTTTTAGAGTATTTACTGATGCATTGATTTGCGCACCTGTAAGCGTTGTATGATTGTCGATTTTCACAAAAGAAACCGGGTATGATTTATTAACCTCAATATCTTTTTCTCTTTGGTTATCATCGTTTCTTTTTAGCATGTACAAAGAACCACTAGTTAAATCACCTACAGCATTCGATACATACATAAAAACCTGACCTCCGTAAGTTCCAGAATCGTCATCACCAATAACAACTACCGTTTTCCCTTTATAGGCAGATGTACGTAATGGTAAAGCATTCTCAGCACTTAAGCGACCAAAACCAGATAATTCTTTAGATACAGATGCTGAACCTACACTTCCGTAAGGATCTAATGCATGCGTGCGAGATTCTTCTCCAGACTCTCCACAAGTTAAATAAACCGGTCCAAAACCATGCTCTTCTTTTGTAGCCATAGTTGCACCGCATAATCTCCATGTTCCTCCACTAGAGTTCAACAAATATTCTCCTTTAGTAGGTTTAAATGTTTTGTCAAGTGTAATTCTCGAAACAGCAAAATTGTCCTCGTTGTTTACTAAAAAAGTAAAAGTTCCGTCAGTGTTTTTCAATAAACCTGAACCATCGGCAGAACCTCCAAAAACAAATTTAGGACTGTCCGGAAATACATCATCTGAACTAAAAAGAGAATAGATTTTCAAACTCTCAAAACCTGCCTGTGCCTTCAATAAACTTGGCGTTACAGATTGATCCTTCAATACAACACTTGTTGGTGTTTCAGTTTCGTCTTTAGAGTCGTTATCATTACAAGATGCAATCAACGAACCCAAGATAACCAGGGGTAGAATAATTCTTTTCATTAGCTAAAAATTGGTTTTATTTTTTTTACAAAGTAAACCCCTACTCTTTAACTTAAAATGACTTCGATATTATCAAAAAAATAAGACTATGCATAAAATCACGTCTTTATGCCAAAAAAAATTAACATTAAATTAGTAATACAAAACATTCATAAACTTACAATAACATTGAAGCAAAAAAAAGAGCCTTATTTCTAAGACTCATTTTCTAACTGTTTTTTATAAATTCCTATATTTTCCTGAATATCCTCAGGCAGCTCAGGTTCCTTAATATCAGTATGTTTCTGCATTACTTCCCATATAATTTTGGCTACAATATAACGCGCCATTTCTTTATCATCAGCAGGAACAATATACCACGGAGCATCTTTAGTCGATGTTTTGTTTATTGCCTCTTCATAATATTCCTGATATTCATCCCAATGTCCGCGTTCCTTCAAATCTCCCAAAGAAAACTTCCAGTTGTGTTTTTCCTTTTCCAGTCGGCGTAATAATCTTTGGCGTTGTTCCTCTTTACTTAAATGCAAATAAAACTTAAGCACAATAATTCCGTTTTGCGAAATATGCTTTTCAAAATTATTAATTTGTTCAATTCTGTCTTTCCAGAAATCTTTCGGAATATCTTCAACCGTTTCAATTTCCGGCAAATTCTCCGCCAGAATAAATTCAGGATGCACACGCGTTACCAAAACATTCTCATAATGCGTACGATTAAAAATCGCATACTTTCCTTTTTCAGGCAAAGCCATATAATGTCTCCATAAATAATCATGCTCTAATTCAGTCGAAGTTGGCGTTTTAAAACTATGCACCACGACACCACGCGGATTAAACTCCTTAAAAACCTCCCGAATCAAACTATCCTTACCCGAAGTATCCATACCCTGCAAGCAAATCAAAACCCCGTATCTGTTATGAGCATACATCGTATCTTGCTGCTTGCTCAATTTCGATTGCACCTTATCCAGCTTTTCAATCTTGTCATCATCATCACCATTTACCTTGAGCAAAGTCGGAATTTTAGATAATTTTATTTTTTCAGTAACTTTAAAATCATTCGGATCTATCGATTTCATATATCTTTCATTTTAATTATTATAAATATACTAATTTTACGAAGCATATTCCTGCTATTCATTACAATACTTTTAGATAAACTGTTTTTTTCCAAAGCCATAACAAGAGCTTCCTCCGGTCGCTTTGTTCTGTCAGGAAAAAATACAATTTCTCTTCAAAGTATTTTCATTGCTATCAGGGCTAGGCATTGGTTTTTAAAATAAATTTCCTTTAATCAAGAAATGCAAAGATTCAACATTTACAAAAAGTCAAAAAAGTTTCATTGGAATAATACTTTAATAATTTTTACAGCAATACTTTCATTGTATATAATATCAATTATAAAACAGACATTTTTTAATCCTGAA
This sequence comes from Flavobacterium bizetiae, assembly GCF_902804475.1. Taxonomy (GTDB): domain Bacteria; phylum Bacteroidota; class Bacteroidia; order Flavobacteriales; family Flavobacteriaceae; genus Flavobacterium; species Flavobacterium bizetiae. The sequence goes on along the minus strand of NZ_CADCSU010000083.1, from coordinate 8,213 downwards.
AAGGGAATATTTGAAGATATAATGATAGCATTAATGCTTTTACTCGCTTTTATAGGATTAGCACTAAAATCAATTGGATTAGTAAAACCGGAAAATTTAAGTGGAGAATTTACTGGCTTTTTAGAATTCTATAAAAGTCACATTGTGGTAGATCAGGAAAAATTTCACATAGATGAAATTAAATCAATTGAGATTACAAATAATGATTATTACGGAAAACCAAATGGCGCAACAGGTTTTGCATCGTCATTATCGAACGGAATCAATAATCAAATATTATTAAGATTTAATTCCGGAATATCAAAATCTTATAACTTTGAATTGTACAACGAAAGCGATATGGAAAAAGTAGAAGAAGAACTCTTTTCGTATTATTCTCAAGGAAAAATTGATTTTTTTGAATTGGTCAAAATATTAAAAATAAAAAGTAAAACAGAAATAGAAGATTTTAGAAATAAACTAGCTCTTCTAAAATAAAAAACATTCATGGAAAAATTCACATTAGAAATATTATTTCAAATCATAGGCATCGGTTCTGCATCAGGATTATTTTTTAATAATGATTCATTATATATTATTGGCGACAACAGCGGATTTTTATACGAATACAATATGCAAAATCAACAATTAAACCAACATGCTTTAATTGACAATCCAACACAAAATATCCCTAAAAATCTAAAACCAGATTTTGAATCCCTAACACATCATAACGATACCTTATATGTTTTTGGTTCTGGATCTACCGAAAACCGAAACAAGATGATTGAGTTTGACCTTAAAAACAAAAAGGTGTTGCAAAAAAATAATCTGGTCGATTTATACGGTTTAATGCAAAGTTTTGGCGAAATAAAACCGGAAGATTTTAATCTTGAAGGTGCAATCTTCGATGGCGAAAACTGGTATTTATTCAATCGCGGCAACGGAATCTCAAACAAAAACACCATTTTTACCATTCATGCCAAAAGTTTGGGAGAAGAATTTGCCTTAGTAGCCACTAATTATAAATTACCAAAAATAAAAGGTATTCGCTCTAGTTTTACCGATGCTATTTTGGTCGAAGACAAAATCTATTTCCTTTCAACCACCGAAGACACCAAATCAACTTACGACGACGGAGAAATCTTAGGAAGTTTCATTGGCCGAATCGATCTTAAAACCATGAAAATAGATTTTACGCAAAAAATTACCTCAACGAATAAATTCGAAGGATTGACTTTCTATAAAAAAGAAAACAACAAAATCGAGTTTTTGCTTTGTGAAGATAATGATACTGACTTGTTAGAAACTAAGATTTTTAAGTTGACTTTGCCGGTTAAGTAACAATAACTTTCATGAGAAAAATACTTCTTCCTTTATTAGTAGTCATCATTCTTTTGAGTGGCAGTTATCTATTTTATAATTTTAAAATAAATAAAACAAAAAAGGAATATTATAAAAATTTATCACCAAAAGATCTAGATCCAAAATCATTCATTGAACTTTTTAAAGAAAGATACAATAAAACGCCAATAAATAGTATATCTATGGTGGGGGATTTTCCCGAGAATTGGGTAAAATCAAATGATGTGGAATATTTAATGTCGATTATGAATTCTCGTGAAAAATGTTGTGGGTATATGAATGTATTTTCCTCTTTTATTTCGAATGAAAATGCTGAGGTTGGAGGTTTTGCAATAATTTTTCTAAATTCTTATATCTCAAATACTAAAATTAATTTGGGTTTGAATTGTAATCCCAAAACAGATGAAGAATCTGTTAAAAAAATAGAAAATTGGTATAGAAACATGAAAGATAAAAATTAATCTCAGTTTTTCTCATTGGGAGAACGAAGCAACCACATTAACAAAAGCAAATTTGCTAGTCAAAAAAATACTGGATGAGATTGCTTCGTTCCTCGCAATGACTCCTATAATAATGTAGAGAAGCACAGTAGTGCGTCTCGCGCAAAGAATATCCGCCAATAAAACAATAAAACGAAGACGCATTGGGCGAAGACGCACAGCAGTGCGTCTCTACAAAAAACCTCTGTACCTTTGAACCTTTGCCACTTAGAACCTTTAAAAAAAATTTAATAACCGTCCCAACCTTTTTATCTTTTTAACCCTCTTTAGTATAAAGACAACAATTGTGATAAACGAAACGCTAATTTCTAACTGCAAAAAAATGAACCGAGATGCTCAGCGTCAGGTTTATGAGCATATGGCTCCAAAATTGTATCGCCTTTGCAAACGATACCTAAAAAAGGAAGAAGAAATAGAAGAAGCTATGGCTGACGCTTTCTATACCATATTTACAAAACTGGAACAACTAAAAGAAGTTCTGGCTTTTGAGGCCTGGGCGCGAAAAATAACGGTTAACCATTGTTTGGCCACCATCAAGAAAAACACCAATTTCAATATGTATCTTGATGATGTTAAATTGCTTTCGCAACCTTTTACGGATGAGATCAATACGCTGGAAGAAGAAGATTTACTTAATTTACTAAACCATATACCAGACGGCTGTAAAACTGTTTTTAACCTTTTTGTTATAGAAGGTTTTGGGCATAAAGAAATTGCGGCAATGCTAAGCATTTCTGAAGGCACATCAAAATCACAATTGAATGCCGCTAAAACCAAGCTAAAAGATTTAGTAAATAAACTGTATTACCAAAAAGCAAAATAGTCATGGACAATCAAGATAAAATATTCGATAAATTTAAAAAAGCCGCAGAGAACTCGGAGCAAAAGGACTTTCCCGGAATGGATAAGGTTTGGGCCCGTGTTGAAGAAAAACTCGATAAAAAAGAAGACAAAAAAGCGATCTCATTATGGAAAAAGATTGCCATTGCAGCTTCTGTTTTACTACTAATTTCGATAGGATCCCAGTTTATAAAATCAGATAAGGCAATGAATACTACAAGTGATGAAGTTGTCGTTACCGAATCAAAGGACGAAATGAATCAAAATTCTGATATAGAAAAAAATAGTACTATTGTCTCCTCAGAATCACCAATAGTACCAAAAGCCGAGGCTGCTGAAATTTTAGACAAACAAATAAAACGACAACAAGAGGTCGTTGCAAATGGCTATGAAGCGCCTGCTTATTATGAGCCAGTAATATCTCAATCAGCTAGTGCACCTGTTGCTGACGCTGTTATTACTGCACCAATAGAAGAAGATCATTCAACCGAAGATGAAAATGCGCTTTCTAAAGACAAAGCAGTTCAGGGTTACAGTTCTTATAAAACCGCAGAAAGAGAATCGGCCAGAGTTGGGTTTGCCGATAAGCAACCGCAAATGGCGAAAAAAAGTGCTCCATTAATTATCCTTAACGGAAATGCAATCTCGCACAGCGACGATACAAAACGAGATCAGATGATGCAGAGAGAACTTCCTAATTTGCAACCTGAAAATGTAGATTCTCTAGTAGTTTTAGATGCTCCGTTATATATTATAGACGGGATTTATTATTCTGAAAATGATTTATTTGGTACAAACCCAACAAGTCCTTACGCACCTTTGAACAAACAGGAAATTAAAACTATCACTGTACTTCAGGACTTAGAAGCCACCTCTAAATATGGCGAAAAAGGAAAAAAAGGTGTTGTAATTATTACCACAAAAAACGGAAAACCAGCTCCTAAAAAATAGAATAAAAACTCAGAATTCAGTCTTAAAATCTTTGTCAGAGTTCTACACTCTGACAAAGATTAATTCCAAAATTTATTTAAAATTTCGATCATGAAAAACATAAAGTTTATTTCATTAGCATTTTCTATGCTTATATGTTTCGTAGCGAAAGCGCAGGAAAAAACAATTTCTAAAGACCATGTAGAAAAAAAGCCTACAGAAATAGAAACCAAACCTTTTACAAAAACAAAGGACACAATTCCTGCAGTAAAAATTCCTTCAAATTTGGTTCAAAATAAAACTTCAACCACACGAATTGTATGTGCAAAATCTATTTCAAATGTAGATGAACCACTATACATTTTGGACGGAACTTTGATAAGTGCAAATAAATTTTCTAAAGTAAATCCTAATGACATTGAAAGCATTAAAGTTTTGAAAGGAATCGAAGCGACTTCTATTTATGGAAGCAATGCTATGAACGGAGTTATTATTATTACATTAAAAGAAAAAGAATAATGATTTCAATTTCGTCAATTTCAAACCTATTTAATATTGATTTATTAACAAAATTATTTTTACATTTGACCTCCTTTTGAAAATCCTTCAAAACTTATTCAAGTAAAAAAAATACAAATCAACATCAAATAAAATTTAATGAACCCTATTTTAAATCAAAACTTATTTCTTGTAAAAGAACATATCGGAATGTTTAAAGCTGCTAACAATTATGACATTTATGATCCTGAAACCAATCAGATTATAATGAATTGCAGAGAAAACAATCTGGGCTTTTTTACTAAAGTATTCCGCTTTACAGATTATAAAAGAATGACACCTTTTGATATTGAAATTACAACTGCTTCGGGCGAAAAATTAATTTCGGTAAAACGTGGTATTGCCTGGTTACGTTCGACTGTTGAAGTTTTTGATGAGAAAGATCGTTTAGTGGGAACCTTTAAACAAAAATTATTTTCGATTGGAGGAAAATTCGAAATTCTGGATAAAAACGAAAGAACCGCAGCAACGCTTCAGGGAAAATGGACGGGTTGGGATTTTAAATTCAGCCATGAAAATAAACAATTGGCTCAGGTAAGTAAAAAATGGGCAGGAATGGGTAAAGAGTTTTTTACCAGCGCTGATAATTATGTACTGCAAATCGAAGAAAGTGTCGCGCCTGATAGTCCGCTTAGACAATTAATTCTGGCGGCAGTAATGTGTATCGATATGGTTCTGAAAGAATAAATAAGTTGTTAAACTTAGATTAAGAAAATAACTTAAAGCATCGTTTTAGGAAGCAAAAACTGTATTTTTGTGTTACTAAAATGATGCTTTTTGCATTTCTAAAAAATAAATCATGACAGACTTAAAAAATAAAAATGCCTTAATTACCGGAGCTGGAAAAGGAATTGGAAAAGCGATTGCAATCGCGCTTGCTAATGAAGGTGTAAACGTAATTTTAGTTTCACGAACTCAGGCTGATGTTGATCAATTGGCAAAAGAAACGGCTGCTTTGGGCGTAAAATCTTTAGCTTTATCTGCTGATGTTTCGGACATTAATTCTATCAATAGTGCTGTAGAAAAAGCTTTCGCTGAATTTAAAACAATCGACATTTTAATTAATAATGCCGGTATCGCAGCTTTTGGAAATTTCATGGAATTAGAACCAACGGCTTGGGAAAAAATTATTCAGGTAAATTTAATGGGAACGTATTATACAACACGCGCCATTTTACCTAATATGATCGAAAGAAAAACAGGTGATATCATTAATATTTCTTCGACAGCAGGATTAAACGGAAACGCATTAACAAGTGCTTATAGCGCATCGAAATTTGCTGTTCTGGGATTAACCGATTCTTTGATGCAGGAAGTGAGAAAACACAATATTCGTGTTACAGCTTTAACGCCTAGCACGGTTGCTACAGATTTAGCTTTAGATTTAAAATTAACCGATGGAAATCCGGATAAAGTAATGCAGTCTGAAGATATTGCCGAATTAATTATCGCGCAATTGAAATTAAGCCGTCGTGTTTTTATTAAAAACAGTAGTATCTGGTCTACGAATCCTTAAAAGTAAAACAACTAAATTTCAAACTTTTAAATTCCAAATTTCAATTCCTGGAGCAGGTTAAAATTTCAACAATTGGAATTTGGAATTTTAAAATTGGAATTTTAAAAAAAATAAGATGGAACAATATTTAAGACAATTAATTGCAATAGAATTTACGGATAAGAAGGAGATTTTTACCGGGTTCCTTATTGATTATTCGGATGATTGGATTTTGCTTCGAAATAATCCTGAAGATTTTATATTGGATGGTTATGTGATTTTGAAAAACAAAAACATCGAAGAAGTTCACAGAGATCATGATCTTCAATTTACTGAAAAAGTAATTCGCCTGAAAGGTTTAAAAACAAATGCCGAGGATATTATTCCTATTCGCGATTTGAGTTCGATCCTTACTTATGTGAATAACAAATATGGTATTTTTCAGATTTCGAAAAAATCAGCTAAATCAGCTTATTTAGGAAAATTGCTGGAATTAAACGACGAAGAACTTACTATTGACTTCTTGGATATAAAAGGTCAGTTTGGTGGTGAATTGAGTTTTAATCCGGAGAAAATCAGGGTTATTGAGTTTGATACGGATTATATTAATTCATTGAAGTTGGTGATTCCTGAAGATCAGAAGTAATATTTATTCTAAATACAACTAACATTCAACTTTGTCAAAGTTTAAAACTTTGACAAAGTTATAGAAAACAGAAAAGCCCTTTTTTACAAAGGGCTTTTCTGTTTTTATTAGTGTGGTTGCTTCGTTCCTCGCAATGACAAATCACACGGAAATAATATTATGACAATGATTGCCCTAGCCCCGATAGAAGTGGAAATCCTTTTGTGCCGGTGTTCGGCACAAAAGATTGAAACGGATAGCGGGATTAGCTCCTGAAAAAAAATAGTTTTATCAAACTAGATTTAAACCTCAGCCAATTTATTTAAAAACTCTAAACGAACGCTTCCGTCTTCGTCGATTTTTGTTAAGTTGATTTCTTGTAATGTATTTACTAATTCAGGATTCCACGGTGTTTTTACTTTTACGTAATTTTCGGTGAAACCGTGAATGTATCCTTCTTTATTTTCACTTTCGAACAAAACGGTTCTGTTTGAGCCTAATTGACTTTCGTAAAAAGCGCGACGTTTTTTAACGGATAATCCGCGTAACATTTTACTACGTTTTGCTCTTACGTTGGCAGAAACAATTCCTGGCATATTGGCCGCTTCTGTATTATCTCTTTCAGAATAAGTGAATACGTGCAGGTATGAAATATCCATTTCGTTAAGGAAATGATAGGTTTCTAAAAAGTGTTCATCTGTTTCGCCAGGGAAGCCAACAATTACATCGACACCAATACAGGCATGTGGCATTACTTCGCGAATTTTATTTACACGTTCTGTATATACTTCACGTAAGTAACGGCGTTTCATTAATTTTAAAATATCATTGCTTCCTGATTGTAACGGAATATGAAAATGCGGAACAAATGTTCTGCTTTTAGAAACAAATTCTATCGTTTCATTTTTCAATAAATTAGGTTCGATTGATGAAATTCTCAAACGTTCGATTCCGTCAACTTTATCTAAAGCCTGAACTAAATCAAGAAAAGTATGTTCGTGTTTTTTGTTTCCGAATTCTCCTTTTCCGTAATCTCCAATATTAACTCCGGTTAAAACAATTTCTTTGATGTTTTGAGCTGAAATTTCTTTGGCATTTTGCAAGACATTTTCTAAAGCATCACTTCTTGAAATTCCTCTTGCTAACGGAATGGTGCAATACGTACATTTATAATCACATCCGTCCTGAACTTTCAGGAAAGCACGGGTACGATCTCCAATAGAATAACTACCTACATAAAAATCAGCTTCGGCAATCTCGCAAGAGTGAACTTCTCCCATGTCGTTTTTGCTCAAATCGTTGATATAGTCGGTAATTTTAAACTTTTCTGTAGCGCCCAAAACTAAATCGACACCATCAACTGCGGCCAATTCTTCGGGTTTTAATTGTGCATAACAACCTACTGCTGCAACAAAAGCCTTATCATTTAGTTTCATTGCTTTTTTTACTACCTGCTTAAATTGCTTATCAGCATTCTCAGTAACTGAACAGGTATTAATAACATATATATCGGCGATTTCTTCAAAATCAACACGGTCAAAACCTTCGTCATTAAAGTTTCTGGCAATTGTAGAAGTTTCTGAAAAATTCAGTTTGCAACCAAGCGTATAAAAGGCAACTTTTTTTCTATTTTCCATGAGAATAAACTACGTTTTAAGTAGTAAGATATTATATTTACATCTCTTTTAAAGAGTTTGCAAATTTACGTACAATATTCTTTAAAATAAAATCAATAATGTACTATATATCAATATTTTGAAGCAAACCAATATTTAGTCTATCCTAAAAAACTATAAGTTAAACCAAACAAATAAGAAATAAATTTTATTTACAAAGGAGACAATTCTTAATTTCAATAAGAATAAAATGACAAAATTATCGATTAAATGCAAATATCATCGATTTAATACATTTTTTTATG
>NZ_CADCSU010000082.1 GCF_902804475.1 Flavobacterium bizetiae | reverse complement strand
TATAAATACCCATCAGCGCTTCCGAAATAAATGGTATTGTTACTAATAAACGGCGACGAAACAATCGATCCCAATTGATAAAATCTGTCCATTACTTTTTTGTTATTATCATAAAAAGAAAGATCATCATTTTGACCTGCATATTGAAAATCTAACAAATCATTTTTTAAAGTAGAAGACGCAAATTGTTTGCGATTATCAGTGCTTATAAAATTGGAAGTTTTTCCGTTTGAAAGTAAATCCAAACTGAAGAAATTACCCGTAAAATCTCCAAAATAAATTGTATTTCCTGCTATTGCCGGCGATGAGTAAACATAACCATTTACTTTAAATCGATACTTTTCTGCACCTGTTTTGGCATCTAAAGCTAATAGGGCATAGGTGTCTGAAGTTCCTACATAAACGGTATTGTCTTTTATAACGGCAGAACTTAAGATCCAGGAATTTTCGGCATTGTATTTCCAGATTTGTTTTCCGGTTTCGGCATCTAAGGCGAAAAAGAACGGTTCTCTGGCACCAAAATAAACTTTACCATCTGAGACCGCAACAGACGATTGTATTCCTGTAAAACCCATTTGTGTTCCGGTTGCAAAATGCCAGATTTCTTTTCCGGATTCGATGTTTAAGGCGTATAAAGTTGCATCCCAGCCTCCAATGTAAATTTTGTTTTTATCGATTATCGGAGTTCCGTGAACGGGGCCGTTGGTTTTGAATTTCCATTTTAAATTTCCTGTTTTAGCATCCAGAGAATAAACGTTTGCGTCGCTGCTACCGAATACAACCAAAGCCGATTTTCCGTTTTTATATACAACGGGTGATGAAATATAAAAACTCCATAAATCGTCCATGTATTGCGTTTCAGGTTTCATTCCCCATCTGCCATTCTCGCCAATCCAGTGTTCTCCGCCTGTTTTAAATTTCCAGATTAATTTTCCATCTTTGGTATTTACGGCGTAATAATTTCCGTCGAAACTCCCAAAATAGATAATATTGTCTAAAATACTCAGTGAGCTATGAATGGCTCCATTGGTTTTGAATTTCCATTTTGCTGTTCCTGATTTTTCTTCGATGGCGTATAGAAATCCGTCTTCGCTTCCAATATAAACAATACCGTTTTTTGCAATTGGCGAAGAGAATATTCTACCGTCGGTTTTATATTTCCATTTTAGGGTTGAGGTGGGGTGATATCCTTTTCCTTCAAAAATGCGATCCGAAAAGGAATTGAGTATTTCGGCGTTGTTTTTTTGGCTTAAAGCCGAATAACTAAAAATTAAAAAGAAATAGAATGGAAGGGTAGCTAGAAATCTTTTCATAGTTTTTTATTTGTTTAATAAATATTTTCTAAGATATTAATATTTAGTTATTTGAGAAATATGTTAGGAATATATTTTTAATACCTGATTGTGAATAGGTATATTTGTTTCAGCATGGAATTATCAAGTAAAAATATTAAAACATATCAATCATCTAAAAAAGTTGTTTTGGGTCCGCTAATTATTGGTGGAATATTTGTGGAAATTATTTTATTGATAATGGGGGAAACAGAAATGACTCCTGTTTTGCTTGTAGTACTTTTGCTGATGGGACTTGGGCTTGTGATTGTAAAAGGTTCTCTTAAAATTATAATAGATTCTAACGAAGGACTTTTGATTTTAGAAAAAATGAGCTGGCTTGGAAAAATTGCATTCAGGGAGGCTTTTTTATTGAATGAAAATCAATTTTCGATTATGGAAGATACACTTCCCCGATCTGGAAAATACTATCTTATTTTGATCACAAATAATGCGACTAAAAAAGAAAGCAACTATTTGGCAGAAGGATTTTCTGGACAAACTCTAGAGTTAATAAAAAACGATATTGAAATTATACAGACATAAAACTTAATTTTTGCTAAGCAAATGAAATTAAAAAAAAAAAAATGAAAATAATAGCGGTAATTCCGGCGCGATATGCTTCAACACGATTTCCTGCAAAATTGATGCAGGATCTTGGTGGCAAAACAGTTATTTTAAGAACGTATGAAGCTGCTGTTGCGACAAAATTGTTTGACGATGTATTTGTAGTGACCGACTCAGATTTGATATTTGACGAAATCGTTTCGAATGGAGGAAAAGCAATTATGAGCATCAAAGAACACGAATCAGGTAGTGATCGTATTGCAGAGGCCATATTTAGCCTTGATGTTGATATTGTAGTGAATGTGCAAGGCGACGAGCCTTTTACAGAAGCAGAGCCTTTAGAGCAGGTTTTATCGGTTTTTAAAGATGATGTAGATCGTAAGGTTGATTTGGCTTCGTTAATGCGTGAAATCACAGATGAAGACGAAATCAATAACCCAAATAATGTAAAAGTGGTGGTAGATCAATCGCAGTTTGCGTTGTATTTTTCAAGATCGGTTATTCCGTATCCTAGAGATAAAGATGTGGGTGTTCGTTATTTTCAGCACATTGGGATTTATGCTTTTAGAAAACAGGCTTTGTTAGATTTTTATAGTTTACCAATGAAGTCTTTAGAGGCTTCTGAGAAACTGGAACAATTACGTTATTTAGAATTTGGAAAGCGTATTAAAATGGTGGAGACCACTCATGTAGGTATTGGGATTGATACGGCTGAGGATTTAGAAAGGGCTCGTGCCATGTTGAGAGATATTTAATTAATTGTATTTGCACGCGGATGATGCGGATTCGCTATCGCGAAAACGCGGATTTTATGGGTCATTGCGAGGAACGAAGCAATCTCATTAACAAAAGACAAATGACATGTGGTTGCTTCGTTCCTAGCAATGACGTAGATTATGTGTCAAAATGTATTATGAAAACGAATGCCCTAGCCCTGATAGGAGTGGAAATCCTTTTGTGTCCGCCGCGGCGGACACAAAAGATTGGAGCGGATAGCAGGAAATAGCTCCTGAATATTTAAATTCCAAATATTAAAAATCCAAATTCCAATTGTTGAGAGCGAGGAGCTTTGTCAAAGTTTAAAACTTTGACAAAGCTTGTGGTGTCGACGAAAACAAAAAAACTCCAAATCATAGAGATTGGAGCTTTTTTTATATTCTAAAATCAGACGAAATTCTTAGTACAAACTTGGGAATTTAGAAGGATTTACTTCGTGCATCATCGTGTAAACTTTCTCGAAGATATCCTCGGCAGAAGGTTTAGAAAAATAATCACCATCTGTTCCGTAAGCTGGTCTGTGTGCTTTTGCAGCTAGCGTTTGCGGTTTACTGTCAAGGTAATTGTAAGCGTCTTGTTCTTCAAGAATTTGTTGTAAGATGAAAGCCGAAGCTCCACCTGGAACATCTTCGTCGATTACTAAAAGACGGTTTGTTTTGGCAATACTTTTTACAATGTCTTTATTTACGTCAAACGGAAGTAAAGATTGGATATCGATTACTTCGCAATCGATGCCTAATTCTAGTAATTCAGTTGCGGCTTGTTCTACTAATCTTAAAGTAGATCCGTAAGAAACTAAAGTAATATCTGAACCTTCTTTTAGGGTTTCAACAACACCAATTGGGGTTTTGAATTCACCAAAGTTTAAAGGTGTTTTTTCTTTTAATCGGTAACCATTTAAACATTCGATTACTAAAGCCGGTTCGTCAGTCTCTAGAAGAGCGTTGTAAAAACCTGCTGCTTGTGTCATGTTTCTTGGCACGAGAACATGAATACCACGAACGGCGTTGATGATCATACCCATTGGTGAACCTGAATGCCAGATACCTTCAAGACGATGTCCGCGGGTTCTGATAATTAGCGGTGCTTTTTGTTTACCAACAGTTCTGTATTGTAACGTAGCCAAATCATCGCTCATGATTTGAATTGCGTATAGTAAATAATCTAAATACTGAATCTCTGCAATTGGGCGTAAACCTCTTAATGCCATACCAATTCCCTGACCCACAATAGTAGCTTCACGAATACCAACATCGGCAACACGAAGTTCTCCGTATTTTTCCTGCATTCCTTCAAGTCCTTGGTTTACATCACCAATGTTTCCTACGTCTTCACCAAAAATTAGTGTTTCAGGATATTTGGTAAACAAGGCATCAAAGTTATCACGAATAATCATTCGGCCATCTTGATCTGCTTTTGCACCATCTGCGTATTCAGGAAGTACTTTTTCTACAGAAAAAACATTTTTATCTGAATCTGAGTGCAAATGACTGCTGAATCTTGGCTGCGTGATTTCTATATAATTGGTGATCCAATTAGATAGTAATACTTTGCTGTTTGGTATTTCGATAAAACGCAATATTTTTCTGGCGATTACCAACATTTCCTTTTTTAGAGGAGATTTTATAGCGCTTAATTCTGAAATGTATTTTTGAATTTTATCTTTATGATTAATACTTGCAGCGGAAATTTGCTCTAATAAAATCAACAGATTTTTTTGATCTTCGATAATTGGGTTGATGAAAGAGTTCCAGGCTTCTTTTTTAGCTTCCAGAACTTCTTTTTTCAATTCGGCATCAATTTCGGCTAATTCTTCAGGTGATGCAATATTGATGGCGATCATCCATAAACGCATTTGGCGAATACAATCGAAATCTTTTTCCCAAGCCAGTCTTTCGGCATTTTTATAACGCTCGTGAGAACCTGAAGTCGAGTGACCTTGGGGTTGTGTTAATTCGTTTACGTGTATTAAAACCGGAACGTGTTGCTCGCGGGCAACTGCTGCGGCTCTTTCGTAAGTCGAAACTAACTCTGCATAATCCCAGCCTTTTACTCTAAAAATTTCATACCCTTTTGCGTCTTCATCGCGTTGGTATCCTTTTAGAATTTCAGATATGTTTTCTTTAGTAGTTTGATGTCTTGCGTGAACCGAAATTCCGTATTCATCATCCCAAACGCTCATTACCATAGGTACTTGCAGTACTCCGGCAGCGTTTATGGTTTCAAAAAACAAACCTTCAGAGGTGCTTGCATTTCCTATGGTTCCCCAGGCAACTTCGTTTCCGTTTACAGAGAATTTGTCTTTGGTTTTGATTCCGTCAACATTTCTGTAAATTTTAGAAGCCTGAGCTAATCCCAATAGTCTTGGCATTTGTCCTGCTGTAGGCGATATATCTGCGCTTGAATTTTTTTGTTTTGTTAAGTCTTTCCAGGATCCGTCTTCGTTTAAACTGTGCGTTACAAAGTGTCCGCCCATTTGTCTTCCGGCAGACATTGGATCAAAATCTAAATCAGTGTGACCGTATAAACCTGCGAAAAATTGTTTAGGAGTTAATTCTCCAATAGCCATCATAAAAGTTTGATCGCGATAGTATCCGGAACGGAAATCTCCGTTTTTAAAAGATTTTGCCATAGCAAGCTGTGGTACTTCTTTTCCGTCACCAAAAATTCCAAATTTGGCTTTTCCCGTTAATACTTCTTTACGACCTAAAAGGCTACATTCGCGGCTGGTAACTGCAATCCTGTAGTCGTTCAATACCTCCGTTTTGAAATCTTCAAATGTTAGTGTAGTATTGCTTTTTTCTTTTATCATAATCTTGAGGGGTCATGTTAGACTGCGAAATTACTTAAAAACAATCAATAATCATAATTCTTTAAAATAAATATAATTTAATTATATGTATTTAAAATCAAAAAACTACGTATATTTTTTAATGTATTTCTATGTAAAATTGCAGTTTAGTGATAATAATGCATGTTTTTATTTAAAATTTATTCAATTAAAACCATTTTCTAGTAAAAAGATTGACTAATGTTTTTGGCGAAAGTGTGATCACAAATCGTATTTTTTCGTTGTATTTATTTTGAGAAATTTCCCACCCGTTGTTTGAATAAACAGGAAAATAAAGCTCAAAATAATCCGGAACGAGATTTAATCTGATTCCACTATCATAAACAAAATTCTCGCTTTGATGTTTACTTTTCATGAGTCCAATATCGCCGTAAGCTTCGATCCAGTTCCAGATCGAGTAGCTGGCGTTTAATGTTGTCATCCATTGATTGGCGTAGGCTGGCGCTAATTTTGATTTAAAACCACCTTCGGCCATCACAAATTGCTGACTAAAAAATCCGGTGCTTTCAGAGCGTCCGTAAAAATTATAATCGAACATATAATCCGTAGGGCGGTCTAAACCAAAACTAAAATAATCTGAATTTGTTGTGTTGTATAAAAAAGTTCCGGCGTACAATCGTAAATTCAGTCTATGATTGTTTTCGAATAAACGTCTGTATTCTACTTCTCCGGCAATTTTCCCGAAGTTTCCGCCAAACTGAAGATCATTCATATAACTAAAATGGTCAATCAATTCGGTTTTGGTATTCGAATAACGCGCATTAAAAACCGAATAATTTGGTTTTGAATTGTCGGTAATGTATTTACTGTCTTCACGATTGACAATAACTTGTCTGAAAAGAATAAGTTGTTTTCGATTGTCTCTGAAATTTTGTTCACGAATTCTAAACTGCACCATCGGGTTTAGTCTTAAATAAGTGGCATCCGGCGCGTAATGAAAATAGTTTTGACTAATAGAATATCTCACATTATACAATGTGCTGTTTCTGTAGTACTCGCTCCATACAAAGGCAGAAGATCCTGAAATTGTTCCGGCTTTGATAGAATAAGCAGGATTAACATCAAACGTAAAAGGTTTGTCGAGAATAGTTTTATTATGAAAACGTACTCCTGGCGTTATACCATCGTATAAATTATACGTAAGGGTTGGAATATAAAGAATCTGATTGTAATAAGGATCTTCGAGATCTTTGGCAAAATTAAACTTTATTGGTCGATTTGTAATTACAAGGCTTTTGAGTGATTTCCAGTTGTTTCTTAAGTTATATTCCGGAACTTCATTGTCGTAATTCAGTACAATTTTGTCCGCCTTTTTTCTGTCAAATTCATAGATCGAATCATTGTTTTTTGGTTCAATCCATTTTTTAAACACGACTTCATTTTTTTTGATTCCATAAACCGGAATCGGAACAAAATTATTCGTCTTGTTTTTAATCTGAAATTGTACGCTGTCTTTCGTTCTCGATACATTCGAAAATTTATAATCGATAATATCTCGCGAGTCTATAATGGTATTGAAAAACCAATCGATGTTTTTGTTACTGTTTTTAGAAAGTATTTTTTCAAAATCATAACGATTCGTTTGTTCTGTTTTGTTTAAACTATAAAATTCCTGAACACTTTCAGGAACAATATCATGGTTTAAATAATCATCCAAATAACTCAAACTTAAACCTGCACGATATTTACTGGCAATTTGTTCGTTGAATTTTATCAGTGTATTTTTGGGATCTCCAAGTGGCTGATCCAGATTTTTTCTCGCCATCAGCATATAATAATAGCTGTATTGCTCATTAAAAGTCAAATTGGTAATGTTGTAACTTTTAAAGAGTTTCATGTCTGAAAGTCTCCCTAGCATCTTTTGATCCATATGATTTTCTTCCATGAATTTCATCATGCTGTAAATCTGGATTCCGTCATAAACCCAATTGTCTTTGCGGGGATCAAGCTTTAAACTATTCTTAAGATAATTGTTTAGATACGTTTTTAGAAAGGTGATTTCAAAAATAAAATCATCAGAAAACGGACTTATAAACGATGGAAGCTGATTAAGACCATAAAACGGATTTCGATCATAATCAGTTTGAGAAACCGTGATTTTTTCGTGCGGATATTTACCAATAAAAGCGCTGGCAAAACTCACCACACGATTGATGATAATTGCTTTCTGAATTTCGCTTATCTTTTTGTTTTTAAGATTGGTCAATACTTCTACAGAACCATTTTCATAACTTCTGAAACTATTTTGTTTTTCGATAAAAAAATTAAAATCGGTTCTGTCGTTTCCGGAAAAGAAATAAGTACTGAAATCGATACTGGTTTCATCTTTGGAAACCAAATTCAAATCAGTTGTAATCGAATATTTATTTGGAATTTTGATGTTGACTTCATAATTCGTACTGGCGTTGGCGATATCATCTAAGTTGAAATTGTTGTATTTCATAAAACGATGATTCTCAAAACGCGCCGGACTTAAAAACCAGTTTTTCAGGTTCATTCCGCCATTCTGATCAAAACCATAGCGCGTAAATTTATCACTCGGAATTTTAACAATATAAACAAGGTGCAGATCTATTTTCTCGCCCGGATGCAGTTTGCGGTTCAGTTTTACAACAACAAAATCAGGATTTTTATCTGTTCTTTCCCATTCAAGCGCCATATTATCCGAATCCGTTAAGCTCAGAATCGTAGTATTGCCTCGTTCTGCAGCTTTCGCTAAATGAAAACCACGATAAAATTCATCCGAAAATCTTTTGGCCAGGGGCGTATTTTTATCAGAGAAAGCATTGTTCCAGTCGTTTAACACAATCGAAATCAACGAATCGTTCGAAGTATTATAGTAGGTAATATCCTGTCTTATATTCACTGTTTTAAGCTCGAGATTAACCGCCACCTCCATCTTAGACTGATGTTGTGCGTATTGTTTTATCGAACTAAATAAAACAAAAACAAAGAATATAATTTTATATAATGGTTTCAATGATTGCTTTGGATAATTATCAATATAACTTAAGTTACGAGCATAAAGTTGTTTTGGTTTTTTGTAAAAATAGCATAAAAAAAGCTGTTTTAAAAAACAGCTTTAATTTTTTGTAAGATTTAATGTCTTTTTACCACATAAGTGATGTAAGGAAATTTAAGTTTAATGCTTTATTCAGCATTTTTTAATGGACTTATGTAACTTATATGGTGTACTTTTTTTAGAAATTAGGACTTAAATCGTATTTCTTGTAGAATTTGTCTAATACATCAACTACTTCATCTTCAGTGTCAACGATTTTAAATAAGTTCAAATCTTCCGGGCTAACCGTATGCATTTTTTCTACTAAAACCGTTTTTACCCATTCGATCAAACCAGACCAGAATTCAACACCAACTAATATAATTGGGAATTTCCCGATTTTTTTGGTCTGAATTAAAGTAATCGCTTCAAACATTTCGTCAAGAGTTCCAAAACCTCCTGGCATTACCACAAAACCTTGCGAATATTTTACGAACATTACTTTTCTCACAAAGAAATAATCGAAATTCAGGTTTTTATCGTGATCGATATAAGGGTTAAAATGTTGTTCAAAAGGCAGTTCGATGTTCAATCCAACCGAAGTTCCGCCTCCTAAATGCGCACCTTTATTACCAGCTTCCATAATTCCGGGACCACCTCCTGTGATTACGCCGTAACCTGCTTTACTGATTTTATATGCAATTTTTTCAGCCAATAAATAGTATTTATCATCTGGTTTTGTTCTCGCCGAACCAAAAATAGATACACACGGACCAATGCGTCCCATGCTTTCGTAACCGTTTACAAACTCGGCCATAATTTTAAAAATCGCCCAGCTGTCGTTTGTTCTAATTTCATTCCACGTTTTTTGTTTCAAACGGTCCTGAATTACTTTGTCCTCATCATTATCAAAATCTTCTAATCTCATTTTAGGTATTTTAATTATTTATATTTTTATTTCTAGCTGTGTCGTTTTAAATTGTCATCCTGAGCGTAGTCGAAGGAGAAGGAGCTATTTCCTGCTGTCCGCTATATCTTTTGTGGCGAACCCCGCCACAAAAGGATGCCGCTCCCATCAGGGCTAGGGCATTAGTTTTCAATTGAAACATTGTTTTTACCCCATAAAAAATTGCCAAAATCAAAAACTTTGACAAAAAGGGCGTACTAAATTACTGCTTTTTTCGAGAATTGTTACAGAAATAGGGATTTATTAATTTAAATGTAACATTTCTTTGTTGCTGATTTTGGTTGCGGATTCATTATCAGTAAGTTGATGAATTGAATAATGATTTCGATATTTCACAACATTCAACGCATTGTAATATGCTTCTACAAAATATGTCGTACCTAATGGAACTAGGTTGTGGTTGTATTATATTTTTAATGAGATTTAATCCATTAATTCCCTAAGGATTCTGTTTTCTAATTTTTTTCAGAAAGGTAACGCTATAGATTTTTTTACTTTGATTGGTGGTTATCTAATCTCTTTTTTAATTCTTTATCAAAATCCGAAATAAAGTTTTCATCTTGTATAATTCTAAATTTCTCATATTCAGATTCTGCTTTCAGTTTTGCTTCTAGCATATTTATTTTGCCTGTATTGTTAAGAATAGGGTAGTCTGCCAATTCTAGAAATTGTATTAGAAATTTTTCCCAATCTTCCATGTTCATAACTCTTCTATTTGTGGCTCTACTTTCTGCCAAATCTAAATAAGCGGTTACAATTCTTTGCAACGATTTTATATGCTCTTCGTTTAAGTAATTTTTAGCAATAACAACATCGCTTTTTAGTATTTTTCCTTCAGGTGCTTGTTTCCATGTTTTTAAACCCATAAACAATTTTGTAGCATCAGCTTCAGTATAGATTATTTCAGCCGCTGTTTTACCAGTAATTGCCCAATGTAATTTATTTTGTACAGCGGCGAAAAATTGCTGTGTAATGGTCGATTGACTATCGTAATCCGCAGAAAGTGCATAAATATCTGTTATTTTTTGGTAGAGCCTTCTCTCGCTTAATCTAATTTCTCGAACTCGTTCAAGCATTTCGTCAAAATAATCTTGACCAAAATGTTTCATTTGCTTTAGGCGTTCATCATCCATTGCAAAACCCTTGATAATGTATTCGTGTAAAATTTCTGTCGCCCACTTTCGAAATTCAATAGCACGTTCTGAGTTTACTCTATAACCAACCGCAGTTATTACTTTTAAATTATAAAATTTTGAGGTGTATACTTTTCTGTCTTCGGCAGTATGTCGGAAATCCCGACATACTGAATTTTCATCTAATTCTCCATCCAAAAAAATATTTTTTAGATGTTCTGTTATGGTAGAACGCCCTTTCTGAAATAATTCGGCAATTCGTTTTTGAGATAACCAAACAGTTTGATCCTGAAAATAAACATCAATATTAATCTTTCCGTTTCCCGTTTTAAAAATAACAAAATTGGAAAGTATTTGAAGATTTTGTTCTTGATCCTCCATGCCTACGTTTTACTTTAATTTTCTATTATAAACAAGCTAATAGTGATTGTTATTTTTGATGTATTTTAAACTGAACTATTAAGTTAATTCCTTTTTCAAAAACTTCGCAGTATAGCTTTTTTTATTTTTCGCTACTTCTTCCGGAGTTCCTTTGGCGATTAATTGTCCGCCGCCTTTTCCGCCTTCTGGGCCAATATCGATGATATAATCGGCAAGTTTAATCACGTCCATATTGTGTTCGATTACCAGGATTGTATTTCCTTTATCGACCAATTTATTAATTACATCCATCAAAACACGAATATCTTCAAAATGTAATCCGGTTGTAGGTTCGTCCAGAATATAAAACGTATTTCCGGTATCTTTCTTAGATAATTCTCCCGCAAGTTTGATACGTTGCGCCTCACCACCAGAAAGCGTTGTGCTTTGTTGACCAAGCGTAATATATCCTAAACCAACATCCTGAATGGTTTTTACTTTTCTGTAAATCTTCGGAATGTTTTCAAAAAACGGAACTGCTTCGTCAACAGTCATATTCAATACATCCGAAATTGATTTTCCTTTGTATCGAATCTCTAAGGTTTCTCTATTGAAACGTTTTCCCTGACAGGTTTCGCATTCTACGTAAACATCCGGTAAAAAGTTCATTTCGATAGTTCTAACTCCAGAACCTTCGCAGGTTTCGCAACGTCCGCCTTTTACGTTAAAACTAAAGCGTCCGGCTTTATAACCACGAATCATACTTTCAGAAGTCATGGTAAACAAGTTTCTGATTTCAGTAAATACCTCGGTATAAGTCGCTGGATTCGAACGTGGTGTTCTCCCAATCGGACTTTGGTCAATATCAATTACTTTGTCAATATGTTCTAAACCTTCGATTTTTTTATAAGGTTGTGGTTTTTTTACGCCATTAAAATAATACGCATTCAAAATAGGGTAGAGTGTCTCATTAATCAAAGTCGATTTTCCACTTCCTGAAACTCCAGTTACGCAAATCAGTTGTCCTAAAGGTATCTCGATCGAGACATTTTTCAGGTTGTTTCCTGTCGCTCCGGTTAGTTTTAAGAATTTTCCATTTCCTTTTCTTCGCTCTTTTGGAATCTCCAATTTCATTGTACCATTCAAATATTGAGCAGTAATGGTATTTGATTTCAACGTTTCGGCCGGAGTTCCAATACTGATGATTTCTCCTCCGTATTTTCCCGCTTTTGGGCCAATATCAATTACATAATCAGCAGTTTCGATCATGTCTTTATCATGCTCCACTACAATAACTGAGTTTCCGATATCACGTAATTGTTCCAGTGATTTAATCAGTTTTTCATTGTCTCTTTGGTGTAAACCAATACTTGGCTCATCCAAAATATATAAAACACCAACCAATTGAGAACCAATTTGTGTTGCCAGACGAATACGCTGCGCTTCACCACCCGAAAGTGATTTTGAGCTTCGGCTTAAAGCCAAATAATTCAAACCAACATTCATCAAAAAGTTCAAACGATCTTTGATTTCTTTCACCACTTCTGATGCGATCAAAAGTTGTTTGTCTGATAAATGATTGTTCAAATCCTGAAACCAGGTTGTTAGATCAGAGATGTCCATATCGCATAATTCAGTGATATTTTTTCCGTTTACTCTAAAAAACTGTGCTTCTTTTTTCAAACGTGAACCTTCACAAACCGGACAATTTACTTCATCCATGAAATCTTTTGCCCAGCGTTTTATTGTAGTCGATGAAGTTTCATCGTATTGATTTTTAATGAAATGTGATATTCCTTCAAAATCTATTTTATAATCGCGTGTAACCCCTAAATCTTTTGAGTTTACCACGAATTTATCTTTCCCGCCATTTAAAATCATGGTCATGGCTTCTTCCGGAATTTTCTCAATCGGATCGGTTATCTTGAAATTGAATTTTTCTCCAATAACTTCTAATTGTTTAAAAATCCATGACGATTTATATTCACCAAGTGGCGCAAAACCACCTGCTTTTATCGATAATTTAGGATTTGGAATAATCTTTTTAATATTGATTTCGTGTACCGTTCCTAATCCGTTACAATGCGGACAAGCTCCTTTTGGGGAGTTGAAAGAGAATAAATTTGGTTCCGGATTTTGATATGAAATTCCGGTTGTAGGACACATTAAATTTCTACTGAAAAAACGAACTTCATTGGTATCCTGATCTAGAATCATTAATACATTTTCGCCATGATGCATAGCTGTGTTAATGCTTTCGGCCAATCGTTTTTGATTGTCTTCAGTATCTTCAATCAACATTCGGTCGACTACAATCTCGATATCGTGTGTTTTGTAACGATCCAGTTTCATTCCTGAAACTAAATCCTGAACTTCGCCATTGACACGAACTTTCAAGAATCCTTGTTTGGTAATCTGCTGGAATAACTCGGCATAATGTCCTTTTCTGGCTCTAATAATCGGAGCAAGAATATTGATGCGTTTTCCTTTAAAGTCCTGAATAATCAAATCTTTAATTTGTTCATCAGAATACGAAACCATTTTTTCGCCTGTGTTGTAACTAAAAGCATCAGCACCACGAGCGTAAAGAAGTCTCAGGAAATCGTATATTTCTGTAATCGTTCCAACGGTAGAACGCGGACTTTTACTGGTTGTTTTTTGTTCGATCGCAATTACTGGCGAAAGTCCATCGATTTTATCAACATCAGGACGTTCTAAACCGCCAAGAAACTGTCTGGCATACGCCGAAAAAGTTTCTACATAACGACGTTGTCCCTCAGCATAAATAGTATCAAATGCCAAAGAGGATTTTCCCGAACCTGATAAACCAGTAATCACCACCAGTTTTTCACGCGGAATAGAAATGTCTATATTTTTTAGATTATGAACTCTTGCACCAAGAACTTCAATAGTATTGTCTTTTTCTAACATAATTTTGAGCAAAACGCAAAGTTACCACTTTGATTTGTTCTTTTTGTGCTCGATAGCAAAACTTTATGTTACAAATAGTAACAAAATAAAGCTAGTGTGAACTAGCGTTATTTGTTTATTATTGCGGATTTTGAATTTTATTCCATTCCCAATCCTAAAGTTTGCAAAATTCCAACAATCCATACTATAGGCTTCCAAAGCACTATAAAACCTATTACTGATAAAATAGAGAAAGCTGACCAGAACCAAAATCCACCGTCATGTGTAAAAATGGGAAACCACTCATTGAGTAACATATAAATTCCAACTGGAATTGCAGCTAAAACAAATAAAATCCAAACGATGCATTTTATAATAAAAACAATAAAATTTAATAATAATTGAAATAACATAATCTTGTAGTTGTTGTGACTTTCGTCGGATTAAAAATTTTTTTTTTAGAAAAGAATAAGTAGATTAACTTTTAGAATCAGATGGAAATTTTTCATCATCTAAAGCGATTAGTAGTCCTGTAACTAATAATGACAGGCCTACACCAATAATGCCTGCTGTTTGTTGGTTCTTGTTTAAATGATTTGCGATTGCAATTCCTGCGGCGCTTCCTGAAGTTACGATAGCACTTAAATTAGCAAAGTCCGTTTTTGTGTTTTGCTTTTTGAAAAGATTTTTCATGATACTTGTTTTAAATTCGAATACGAAATTATAATCCGAAACTGTCAATTGTTGTCAGTGTAAAATAAAATTAAAAACAATGCAGACTGACAGTATTTGTCAGCTTGGTTTTTTATTTTTGAACTATGAAAAATAAAGAAAAGCCGAATTTGAATAACTCTCAAGTTTATCAAACCAAACAATTAGTAGAAATTCTGAAGAAGTCTCCTTTTGAGAGTATGGGAAATTTAATTAATTATATCAGCCCTAACAGAGAGAATAAAATAAGTGAGCGTACTTTTCATCGAATAAAGGCAACTTTAAGGGATGATTATGGTATTGTAGTTAAATATTCGAGAGCTAATGAGGGATTTTATTTAGATGAAGAAAAGTCGATTAATATTGAATCGTTTTTAAGTCATATGGAAATTCTGGCTACCGGTGAACAGATTTCTCATAATCTAAATGGTAATAATAATTCGTTATCATTTATTGAATTTGAAAATAGATCTGCAATAGAGGTAATTCCTAATTTTAAATCTGTTTTGGATGCAATACAGCAAAATTTTCCCATTAGTTTTATACATAACAGTTTTTATTATTATAAAGAAATAAAAGAGCAGGAATATACTTTAAATCCTTATTATTTAAAACAATATCAAAATCGTTGGTACGTGGTGGGTGAAACTGAAAAGGGCTATCGTACATTTGGTTTAGACAGAATAAAAAATATTGAAACAGGGACTAAAAAATTCAAATCGAAAATAAATGAAGCTAAGGAAAAATTTTCTCATGTTGTAGGTCTTAATACTATGGATCATAAATTACAAACTATAAAACTCTCATTTCACATCTCTCAAAAACTATATGTAGAATCCTTGCCTTTGCACAATTCTCAAAAGCAAATTAATTTAGATAATCATAAATCGTTTGATATTTCATTAAATATTCACCCTAATTTTGAGTTCAGCCAGCAAATTTTGAAATATGGCAGCATGGTTAAGGTTTTAGAACCGAAATGGCTGGCGGAGGAGATTAAGGAGGAATTAAGGAAAGGATTTGAAGGATATTTATAAAATAAAAAAGGGTTCAATTTTGAACCCTTTTAATTTATGATTTTGTTCTATTTAACGTGTTATTTCAGCTTGACTTTTGATTAAAATTTCACGTACTAATGCTTCAGAATCTTCAATTAAATCAGAACCAAAACTATCAGTCATTTTGTATCCAATTCCCGCCGCTGCAACTTGTCCAATAAAAGGAATATATTTTAATACTTCTTTAGAACCAATATTCACTGCTAATCTCTTCAATAACATTATTATTCCTTCTTTAGCAACAAATTTAGCGGCATACTGTGCAGCTTTTGTTTTAATGATTGTAAAATTTGCATTATTCCCCATTCTTCGCGATAATTCATTAATACTTTTTTCGTCTAAACCATAAATCTTTTGAATCTCTTTTGACATTGTCAATAAAATCGCAATATCTAAACTTATGTCTAAACCAGGAATTGGATTGATTCCATTAGCAGCAGCTGAATATGCACCATAAGAAACTGCCTTTCTTGCTAGAATACTTTTCTCTTTTAAAATTTGTTCGTTCAAAGGAGCGACATCAGCCATAAAACGTTGCTTTTTGATTCCTGTTAAATTTTGTTCAATGTCTATTAATAATTTTGACAAATCCATTTTTTGGGGTTCTCTTGAAGAAGTTAAATAAACACCTTTAATTTCAATATTCCCAATATTGCTTTTAATGTCATTTTTTACTTTTTCAAAAACCTCATATTCTGTCAAATTATCATCATGCTTTCCGTTTCTGATAGATTCATCCATTTTTGTACGAACCACATAAACGGGTCTTCCAATCCTAATCATTTCTTTTATTAACCAAATGTCATTCTCATAAAATCGATTTGCAGTTACAACAATTACTGCATCAAAACTCTCTAGATTACAAATTTCTAAATATGTTTTAATTGGAAATTTTTCAGTTCCACATCCTGGTAAATCCGAAAAATGAATTCCATTACTAGTATATTTTTTTATGTGTAAAGTTGTTTCTGTTATTCCTACGTCTGCCACTTTTCTACCAACAATTGCATTAATTAATGATGATTTTCCTGCACCACTTTGTCCAGAAATGGCAATATTTACAGTTGCGTTTTTCATAGCATCATAGTCCTTTTTTAAATTCTCGATAATTCTTGTGATTTCTTGCTTTCCAAATACTGTCTCCATTGTTGTTTTTTAGTTAATTATGATTTATTTTGAAATATATTGACCAATAATTTAAGCAAAACTATTCTTTGAAACTGTCATTTTGCGTCAGTAATGAATATTGAAATGAAGTGCTATGTAATTGAGTTGCTTAATTTAGTTTTTAAAGGTTTTTGAGAGACGGTTTAATAAAACCACCTATCAAGTCATATATATATATATA
>NZ_CADCSU010000081.1 GCF_902804475.1 Flavobacterium bizetiae | reverse complement strand
ACTTTTAAAAGCAATTATTATGAAAACTAAATTTTTTGTTATTTTATCAATGTTAACTTTCTCATTTGCGAATGCGCAACAACAAGAGGTTGATAGTGAAATGAACTCGGCAAAAGGAGTAACTTTTGAAAAAGGCGATATGTTTCTGGAAGGTTCTATAAAAATTAGCACAGGTGGAACTACAGATTATTACGGATTTAGTCCAAAATTTGGGTATTTATTAAATGACAAA
Organism: Flavobacterium bizetiae; assembly: GCF_902804475.1. Lineage (GTDB taxonomy): Bacteria > Bacteroidota > Bacteroidia > Flavobacteriales > Flavobacteriaceae > Flavobacterium > Flavobacterium bizetiae. The sequence goes on along the minus strand of NZ_CADCSU010000081.1, from coordinate 21,937 downwards.
TTTGCCGTGGGAGCAAAACTAAATTATTCTAGTGAAAAAGTAGAAACTACTATTCCTGAAACAAAAACCAATGTATTCGGAGTTGGTGCTTTTGCGAGATACTACTTTTTAGAATTAGACAAAAAACGTTTTAAAGCTTTTGCTGAAGCCGGTTTAGGGTTTGGGCAAAATAAAACTAAAATTCAAGGAATCGAAGACGACACTGATAACAGTATTACAGCTGATATTACTGTTGGTCTAAACTATTTTGTTACCAAAAACATCGCGGTAACTTTTACATTAGCAAATGTGTTAGCGTATAATAGTGTTTCTCCTGAAAATGGTGCATCATCAGATACTTTTAATTTAAATATTAATTTATTTGAAAACATTTTCGATCAGCCACAATTTGGTCTTTTGTACAGATTCTAGGTTGATGCAAATTTCAATCTTTAAAAAAGCTGTTCCAAATTGGGACAGCTTTTTTGTTTCTCTAAACTTCGAACCTTTGTATCTTTGAACTTTGCATCTATAAACGAAAAAAATGGACGAAACCCCAAAACGATTTGACCGTATTATTGCTATTCTTATTCAGTTACAATCTAAAAAAATTGTAAAAGCGCAGGAATTAGCAGATCGTTTTGAAGTGAGTTTAAGAACCATATATCGCGATATTCGAACTCTCGAAGCATCAGGAGTTCCTATTTATAGCGAGGCCGGAGTTGGCTATGCTTTGATGGAAGGTTATAGATTACCTCCCGTAATGTTTACGCGTGAAGAGGTAAGCAGTTTTATTGCTGCCGAAAAATTAATGCAAAAATTTACAGATCCTGCTTTGGGATCTCATTACGCATCAGCGATGTATAAACTGAAATCGGTTTTAAGAAGCACGGATAAAGACTGGCTTTCGAACATCGAATCAAGAATTTTAATGCAAAATCAGGAAGCATTATTCCATGATAATTCGCCTAACACTTTGGCTGTTTTGTTTGAAAGTATTTCAGAAAAAAAACAAATTCTTTTATTCTACAAAACTCTTGAAGCCGAAGAACCTACTACAAGAAATATCGAACCTGTTGGCGTTTTTCACGATCACAACAATTGGTACTTTCTGGGATATTGTCATTTGCGAAAAGATTACCGCCAATTTAGAACAGACAGGATTCAGGGCATTCAAAAAACCGACTGTGATTTTACAATAGAACACGATTCATTAGAAACCTATTTAAATAAAAATGAAACAATCCCAACGATTAAGGTTCGAATTTTAGTCGATAAAAAAATCATGCGCTATTTAGATTTCGAAAAAAAATACCACGGTTATGTTTCAGAAAAAGAAATAGACGGACAAGTAGAAATGACCTTTATGTGTCGGGATATCCAAAGCGGTTTTGCACGTTGGTTTATGATGTTTGGAGATTATGCCACAATTCAGGAACCTGAAAGTCTTAAAACAAGAGTATTAGAATTAATTGAAACCTATAAAGAAAGATTATTATAAAAAAACTCCCCAAGACAAATGATAAGTTTGTCTTGGGAAGTTTTATTTTATTGTTGATTTTTTACAACATTATAAAAATTATAATCTGTGTTTGAAGCGTCGGTTATACCGATATTTCTTCCAATGGTTACAATTTGTCCTCGATGATAAGTACCATGATTTACTACTTGCAATAGATAATCAGAAATTGGTAACTCACATTGAAACCAGGGATTCTCGATTTTAACCGTTTTATATAATTGTTCGTCTGATAATGATGAAATAAACTCCGCTAATTTTGCAGACGTATTTAACAAACCTTCAAATATTTCCTTTTTACCTAAATCAGTGGTTTCATTTCTTTCAGGCAAAGCAGTTTCGGCAATTATAGAAAGCCAATATTGCTCTGTTTCCCAAATATGATTCAATGTTTTAATAATGCTTGAGTAGCTCGAAGGAACATCTTTGTGCAACAACTCATCAGATTTTGTCGTTAGCCAATTCACAAATTGTTGATTTACCCATAAATTGTAGGCCGCATAATTTGCCATTATTTTCTTTAAACTCATGATGCTTGATTTATATATAATAGATGATTTGGTTTATTAAAAACGCCTTGATTATATTACTGTCTTTCCCAGAAAAATGGAGGTTCGATTCCTAAAGCTCTTAGATATACATATCCTTGTCCGCGGTGGTGCACTTCATTATCAATGAAATACAATATATTCTGAATCACCGGAAATTCGTACTGACCAAAAAGATTGAAGTTTTCATTAAAATCTTCGATAGATAATTTCTCCCAGTACTTATTTATTTCTGCGGTTGCTTCATCCCATTTTTCAAGATATTGTGCTTTAAAGATCAATTTTTCTGATGCTTCTTCGCTAAATGCTTTCACTTCTTTAGTTACAATTCCTTTTAATCCCGGAACCGCAATAGCCAAAAGTTCATCGGCCATTTTTGAAAAAGTTCTCATTCCTCCTATCGAAAATTCAAAGAAATCTTTTTCAGGAAATAATTCAATCACACGACGGGTAAGTGCGCGGTGACCTTGCCAGTGTTTCAACAAATCTTCAGGAGTAATTACTTGTGCAGCTAATGTTTTCATAATTTTAAAGTTTAATTATTTTTAATACTCCAAAATTATCGAGGGCCGGTGACAACAGTTTGTCAGCAGGAAAAAAAATATTTAAAATTATTTTTTTTCCTGCCGTAGAGGCGCACAGCAGTGCGTTTCGTATCCAGTAACCACAATTTAATTCCGTATCAAATCTAACCGGGTTTTAAACCTATCGAATTTAACGTAATGTGAATAAAATGGGGTTACGTTGCGTGAGGCGCACTGCTGTGCGCCTCTACAATACTTTGACTACGAAAACCTTTGTCAAAGTTTTAAACTTTGACAAAGGTTTAACGCAACATGAACAAAATGAGGTTACGTTTCGTAAGACGCACATCTATGTGACTCTTCACATACATATCTACTATATAACATTAAGTTCGATAAAACCTTTGTACCTTTGCGCCTTAGAAACTTTGGAACTTAAAAAGAAATGATCGAAGATAAAAATCCGCAACGTACCAGTATAGCGCAATTAGGTGAATTTGGCTTAATTGAACATTTAACCAAAAATTTTGATGTTACTCAGGAATCTACTTTAAAAAGTATAGGCGATGATGCCGCGGTTCTTGATTTTAAAGATAAAAAAGTAGTCATTTCTACTGATTTACTGATCGAAGGTGTGCATTTTGATTTGGCTTATATGCCTTTAAAACATTTAGGATATAAATCAGTTGTGGTAAATATTTCTGATATCTGTGCCATGAATGCCAGACCAACGCAAATAACGGTTTCTGTGGCCGTTTCTAATCGTTTCCCACTAGAAGCCTTAGAAGAATTATTTGAAGGGATTACACACGCTGCAAAAGAATATAAGGTTGATGTTATTGGTGGAGACACTACCTCATCGCAAAAAGGGTTAATCATTAGCATTACTGCTATTGGTGAAGCAAATGAAGATGAAATTGTATACAGAAATGGGGCACAAAAAACCGATTTACTTGTTGTAACAGGAGATGTTGGTGCAGCTTATATGGGATTACAGGTTTTAGAACGTGAAAAACAGGTTTTTCAGGTCAACCCAAACAGCCAGCCTGATCTTGATATGTACAGTTATTTAATCGAGCGTCAGTTAAAACCTGAGGCACGAAAAGATGTTCGTACTTTATTACATGCTCTTGAAATCAAGCCAACTTCGATGATCGATATTTCTGACGGATTATCATCTGAGATTATTCATTTATGCAAACAATCAAAAGTGGGTTGTAATTTATACGAAGACAAACTTCCGTTAGATCCTCAGTTTATTTCGACATGCGAAGAGTTTAATATCGACAGTACAACGGTTGCTATTAATGGTGGCGAGGATTACGAATTGCTTTTTACTATTGATATCAATGATTTTGATAAAATAAAAGGAAATCCGAATTTCTCTATTATTGGTCACATGGCAGACGAAAGCGAAGGAATAAATCTGGTGACACGCGCAAATACCCAAATCCCGCTAAAAGCACGCGGATGGGATGCTTTAAGCGAGTAAAATCAGTATTCAGTCGCGGTATTCAGTATTCAGTCTCAATTTATATCCTAACAGATTTTTAAATCTGTTAGGATTTTTTATTTGTTTGAATCTAAAATCTACATTCTTAAATCTAAAATTTTTAAAAAAGCCCTTTACTCTTGGCTTCTTTCAGTAAATCTTCATCTAAGCCTGATTTTACTTTTAGTAATTCCTTAAGACTCAATTTACGCTTTTCGATTGCATTAATCGAAATCGGAATGTATTGCGGCATATCTTCAACAAGGGTTCCTTTTGATAAATGAAATAGAATTTGCTTGTCGAACTCATCAATTTCAATAGAATTATGAGGCGATTGATTGATTATTTTCTGAACAGACTGACTGTAATATTTATCGTTTTTCATCACTTTATCGAATGCAAAAAGCAATTCATCAAAAGTAAGATCGTTTTTAATCACTAAACCGTTGGGTTTAATGGTTCTGATAATGGTTTTAATCTTTAGCAACTCCGTATACATCGTTAATAAAATAACTTTGCAGTTTGGCATTTTCTTCAGGATTAGCTTTGCGAGATCTTCTCCAGAAAAAATATCTTTTTCTTCGTAAGCCGGCATGCTAATATCTAAGAATGCTACATCAAAATGTGGTGTTTTTTCATCTTCGATTAAATCATATCCGGATTTACAATCGTGGGCCTGCGAAATTAAAAATTCGTACTGGTTAGGATGGTAACGTGTTATCGCATTTTTATATCCTTCGATAATAAAAGGGTGGTCATCGACAATTAATATGTTTTTTTTAATTAATTGAGGATCTGAGGCGTTTGAATCAGTTGTCATTTATTTTGTAGGTTAATTTTCTGATCGATAGGGATTTTAATTATAAGAAGAGTTCCTTCTCCTTTGGCAGATTTTAAAGTTACTATGCCTTTGCATTCTGCGGCTCTATATTGAATGTTATGCAAACCTATACCATCTTTTGCTCTTTTGGCATTAAAACCTACCCCATCATCAGAAATAGACAAAACCATATGATTTATTTCACTTTTAAACGCTACTTTAATAGTGTTTGCATTTGCATATTTATTACAATTCTGGAGTGCCTCCTGAACAATTCTGTACAAATTAATTTTAACTGCATTACTAACCAATTCCCATTTGATATTAGAATCAAAAGAAGTGATTAATTCTGCATCATAAGTATTTTGTTGGTCTTCGAACAATTTGTTTAAAATCGCGATAAAATTATTAATTAATTCGGATTTCTCTCTATTTAAGTCATGCGAAATTTCACGTATATCCTGTTCGATATTTTTAAGTTCTGATAGGTATTTTTTTCTTTTAGGAGCTGCCTCTGCTTCATCGACTTTATCTAAGCTATCAAGACTTATCCTGACCCCAAACATTCGGCCCAGTACCCCATCATGCAAATCCTGGGCTACTTTTTTCTTTTCTTTAATACGGGTGAGTTCGATATCGTTTTGCTGCGAAATCATCAAATTATAAATATCTTCGTTTGCTATTTGTTGCTGTTGCTTAAAAAGTAATTCTCTGTTTCTGGCTTGTTGTGTTTTATAAACATAAAAAAACAAACCTATCAGAGTACAAATACTAAAAACGTAGATTAAGGTTTTATTTTTCTCCTGCAAGCTTGAATTCTGATCTTTTATTTCGTTGGTTTCATACTCGATACGAGAGAATTTTTCTCCCATTTTTCGTTCTAATTTTACCATCTTATCGTTTAGCTTAATATATTCTTCAGAATATACCGAAGCATTTTTAGGATCGACCAAAGCAATTTGTTTTAGCGCTTCTAGTGTATTGATGAATTTATTTGACTTGCGGGACAAAGTCAATGCCTGTCTCGAAAACTGAAATGCTTTGAAAGTATCTTTTTGAAAAGCAAAATATTCTGAAAGGTGAATTTTACTCGAAACAACTCCTGAAGCAATATCAAGACTATCTCTAATTTTTAAAGATCTGTAAAACAAATCAGGTAATTGATCTTTTTCTTTTAATTTGAATTTCGAATAAGCCAGGTTATCTAAAAGAATTGCATACAAACTGGCTCTGTCTTCGAAAAGATTTTCTTGTGCCAATCCTTTTTCAAAAAAAAACTTTGCCTGTTTATAATTACCCATATTCATATAGATAAAGCCAATATTATTAAGCGAAGCTGCTTTGTACTGATAAAACAATTGTATTGATTTATCTTCTAAAATAGATAAAGCTTTATTTTGAAATTCTAATGCCTTGGTATATTCTTCTCGTTCGTTATACAATATCCCTAAAAGATTGTAACTTTCATAATAGAGATCGTTTACTTTTTGCTGCTTTTTTAAACTGCGCAAGGCCTTAAAAACCCCTATCTCGCTTTCAAAAAAATCACCTTCGTTATATTGCAGGCTTGCCTTATTTAAAAACGTTTTTGCTAAATTGTATTGATCATCTATTTTTAGATAGAGCTTTTCGGCTTTAAAGTAATTCATAAAGGCACTATCAGAAATGGATTGTGATTCGTAATAATCACCCAAATACATATAAGCTCTGGCCATGTGTACTGAATCCTGGGATTTTTCTGATCTTTCCAGAATTAATTTAGTAGTTTGAAGATAAGATTTCCAATCGCTCATATTATAGTAACGATTGGCAACTTTAAAAAGATTTGCTTTATTAATTGAATCATCTTTCTGGTTTAAGATGATAGCTAAAGCCTTCTGACAATAATTTTGTTTGATTTGTAAAGGCAGATTATTTTCGTTTGCTAACGAAAGATAGGTAGGAAGACTATCTGCGGAGGAAATTGCATTTTTATCTAACGATGTTTTCTTGGTACATGCCAATAAAACAAAGAATAAAATTAATATTACTTTACATTTCTTTTTCAATTTGCGTCTTTGAGTTTCACCAAAAATACTAAAACTATAGACACAAAAAAAGGCTGTTAAAAATTAACAGCCTAATATAAATTTATTAAAATTGTAGCTTAATCTACTTTTTTATCTGTTCCGATAGATTGATTCACACTTGCAAAATTTAATTGTCTTGTAGTGTAAGATGCTTGCTGCTGATCACCTTTCTTTTGTTTACCTGTAGCACCTCCATCAATAGGTACAATCTTAATAGAGTCTGAAGCTGTTAAAAAATTTGTAGTTTCAGGTGTAGCGAATGATGTTGCTACCATTACTAAAGAAAATAATCCGAATGTTAAAGCTGCTTTTTTCATAATTTGAGGTATTAAATGTTGATTTTTTTTGTTTTGGAGAATCATCGCTTTGTGCGAATCATGGTGTAAAACTAATACCGGATTCAAAAAAAATTTATACAAAAAAACAGGTTTATGGTAGATCATACCCAATTGATAGTCAATGGGTACCAAATTTATGTAAACGCCTAATTTTTAGACTTCTAAGTAATTTCCTATAGAAAAATCAGCGATAATTAAATCGACATTGGATTTGTATGTTTTAGAAAAAGGGATCTTTTTAATCGAATTTTTGATGTAACAAACTGAGCTTCCGTTATGAATTCTCGCTATGTAATTTTTGTTAATGATATAACTATTATGAATTCGAATAAAAGGATGCGATAAAATAGCCTCAAAATGCTTTAAAGTTTTAAAAGCAGTGATCATTTCTCCGGATTTCAAATAAATATCTGTCGAGTTATTATCAGCCTGAAAATAACAAATATCTACGGCATCCAGATAACGATAATCACCATACGATTTAATGCACAAAATAAGGGGTTGCTCTATATTTTGTGTTTTTGGTGTTAGTGGAAACAAGGGAGTACTTTTTTCTCTTGTAATCTCGACAGTATTTGTTTCCTGAATTGCCTTTTCGAGTTTTAAAATTGACTTTAATAAATCGATTGGCTGAGTTGGTTTTAATATATAATCAAAAACTCCATATTGAATGGCCTCAAAAGCCAGTTCCTTTTTTGTAGTGGTAACAATTATCTTAGGTAATAGGGATAAAAACCTGTAAAGCTCGTTTATAAAGCCAAGCGACAGATTACTGGATATTTCTACGGGATCAATTTCTAAGAAAATAATGGATGGTTTATGTTCAAGCACCAAATGCAAACCGTCCTGATAATTGGTAGCCGAAGCCAGAAAAGTTAATTCTGAAAAACCTTCGGCAATCGTTCTGGTTTTCAAAATACTTTCAGTATCATCGTCAATAATAATATACGAATACTTTTTCAATATCAGTTTTTGTTGATTTTTCATGAATCCCCGACAACTATCCTTCTAGTTTCATCAATACTTTCGAAAAAATTTATTTTTAGTGTTTTATTCGCAATTAAAAATACGAATTTGAATTATTTTAGTATTTCATTGTTAATACATTGCAAACAAATGTTAACACATAAGGATGAAATGCAAAAAAGTCCGATGAAATGCGTTTGTAAAATTAAAAAAATCCCAAATTCCGATATGGAATTTGGGATTTTTTATAGTGTTGTTTTAAGAAAATTACATTTTCATCAACCAGTTTTTCGTAGAAACCTCATTCTCGATAATATCTTTTAATTCAGAAATTTTAACGCGATCTTGTTTCATTGTATCTCTATGACGAATTGTTACTGTTTCGTCTTCGATTGTTTGGTGGTCTACTGTAATACAAAACGGAGTTCCAAGAGCATCTTGTCTTCTGTAACGACGTCCTACAGCATCTTTTTCATCATAAGCTACTGTGAAATCCCATTTTAAATCTTCGATGATTTTTCTGGCGATATCTGGTAAACCGTCTTTTTTAACCAATGGTAAAATAGCTGCTTTTGTTGGCGCTAAAACCGAAGGCAATTTAAGAACTGTTCTTGTAGAACCATCTTCAAGAGTTTCTTCTTGTAATGATGTTGCAAAAACAGCCAGGAACATACGATCTAAACCAACTGAAGTTTCTACTACATATGGCACATAGTTTTCGTTCAGTTCAGGATCAAAATATTGTAATTTTCTACCTGAATATTGTTCATGTGCTTTTAAGTCGAAATCTGTTCTTGAGTGAATACCTTCTAATTCTTTGAAACCAAATGGAAAATTAAACTCAATATCAGCTGCAGCATTTGCATAGTGCGCTAATTTTTCGTGATCGTGAAAACGGTAATTCTCTTTTCCTAATCCTAAAGACAAGTGCCAGTTTAAACGTGTTTCTTTCCAATGGTGGTACCATTTCATTTCTTCACCCGGACGAACGAAAAATTGCATTTCCATTTGTTCGAATTCACGCATACGGAAAATGAATTGTCTTGCAACAATTTCATTTCTGAACGCTTTACCTGTTTGAGCAATTCCAAAAGGAACTTTCATACGACCTGATTTCTGAACATTCAGGAAGTTTACGAAAATACCCTGAGCCGTTTCCGGACGTAAATATAAATCCATTGCAGACTCTGCAGAAGCTCCAAGTTTAGTTCCGAACATTAAGTTGAATTGCTTTACATCTGTCCAGTTTTTAGAACCGGTTTCAGGATCAGCAATTTCTAATTCTTCGATTAAAGCTTTTACATCCTGAAGATCATCCGTCATACCTTTTGCAAGCCTTGCCAGAATTTCTTTTCTCTTTGAAAGATATTCTACAACGCGTGCATTTGTTGTAACAAATTCTTCTTCGTTAAAAGCATCACCAAAACGAGCTCTTGCTTTTTCAATTTCTTTTTGAGCTTTCTGATTGATCTTTTCAGCATATTCTTCTACTAAAACATCAGCTCTATATCTTTTTTTCGAATCTTTATTGTCAATTAACGGATCATTGAAAGCATCAACGTGGCCTGAAGCTTTCCAGGTTGTTGGATGCATCAATATTGCAGCATCAAGGCCCACAATATTCTCATTCATCTGAACCATTGATTTCCACCAATATTCACGGATATTCTTTTTTAACTCGACACCATTTTGTGCATAATCATACACTGCACTCAATCCATCGTATACTTCGCTTGACGGAAAAATAAATCCGTACTCTTTTGCGTGCGAAACCACATTCTTAAATATATCTTCTTGTTTTGCCATAGTGATGCAAAAATATAAAAAGTACGTTTAAAAAAAAGAAAAATTATAAAGATTGAGACATTGATTTCGTTATTTTTGTAACTAAATTCTTTCTATTTGTGTTTAATTATATTATTGACCTGTTTTTTCCTAAAGTTTGTGCAGGTTGTCACACGATTTTGATTACTAACGAAACTATTTTATGTACCAATTGTCGTCATGAAATGCCTCTTACACAATATCATTTAGATCCGAAAAACGAAGCGGTTAAAAAATTCTACGGCAAAATTAATATCGAACATGCATCGGCACTTTTGTACTTTAATAAAAAAGGCATTGTTCAGGAACTTATTCATAACTTAAAATACAAAGGCCACGAAGAGATTGGAACTGTTTTAGGAAACTGGTATGTCGAAGATTTGAAAGAATTGGTTCTTGAAACTCCTTTTGATGTTGTTATTCCTGTCCCGTTGCATCCTAAAAAATTCAGGGAACGTGGCTACAATCAGGTTACGACTTTTGGAAAAACTTTAGCCAAAGGATTAAATATTACTTACAATGATGCTGTTTTATACCGAAAGAAATATTCGAAAACACAATCAAAAAAGAATCTACTGGGAAGATCTGATAATATCGAAAACATATTTGATTTGACTTTTACAGCAGAAAATCAAAACAAACATTTCTTAATTGTAGATGATGTTTTAACCACCGGCGCCACTCTCGAAGCCTGTTCTAAAGCCTTATTAAAAATTCCCGGGGCTAAAATTAGTATTGTTTGTATGGCGATGGCGAACTCTTAACAATTAAACTCCAATCCTTTGCAGGAAATTCCAAAAAATAAATTCCAAATTCCAACAACTATAAAAGTTGGAATTTGGAATTTTAAAATTTTGGAATTTATAATTTAATAAACAATCAATTTCTTCACTGTTCTGTCGTCTCCATTAATAGTAGTAACAAAATACATTCCTGCAGAAAGATTTGCTACATCAATGTTCTGATTAAAATGATACGTTTTATCAAAAGAATTGTAATAGACTTTCTGACCTGAAATATCATGTATGTAAACTTCAATTTGATGTAAAGAATCGCTTTCGAGTTGAATAGTGAGCTGTCCTCTTGTTGGGTTTGGATATAATGCAAAATCTACTTTTTCCTGACTTGGTTCTCCCAGACTAAATGTTTGATTACAAATATTTACCGATGCTGAATTTATTTTACCAAACCTGCCTGTAACTGCATCACGAACTTTTAAAGTCCAGATACCTTTAGGATTTTGTCCGTTAAACGCACTTAACAAATCTACCGGAATAACAATCTGGCTGGTTGTTTTAGAGCAATCTAAAGGAACTCCGGCATCATCAAACTGTAAAGCCAAAGTAGACTGTATTCCGCCACAACTTTTATTATTGTATAAATTGACAATTGTTCCTTGTGGACTCACGATCTGAATTTCGACATCAGAAATTCTTTCGTGCGTAAAATTCACCATAACATTTACATCAGAAACTGTTCCTGTAGAAGCAGGCACATTTACGGTTCTGGTTGTAAAAGAGCTTGAAAACGGAATATCAAAAGCATTGCCAAAACTATACGAATCGCATGTTGTAGTTGATGTGTAACCTACAGCAAAGGGTTTACTGTTTAGGGCATAATAAATATTAGCTGTTGGTTCAACCAAAACCCTGCAATTTGTAGAAGCTTCTACACTGGTTGGAATCTGAACAGATTGAGTGCCATCGTTTGGTGTGTTTGAAGCCAGAATGATAGGATAAGTTAACCCGCCATCTGTAGATAATTTGATATTTACATTTGAAGAACCCGGTAAAGTATTCGTATTGTTTACGCTCCAGGTTACGGTTTGAAATGATCCAATTTGCCAGCTTACGTCATCAGTATTTTGTGAAGTTACTGCAAACGGGCCGGCATTACCAACCACATTTACTAACATTTCGTCACTATTCGTTTGTGCTAATCCCTGAGCTCCATTATCTCTTGCTGTTAAAGTAAAATGCAACGTTCTTGCAATAGACGAAACTGACTCCCAGGTTGTGGTTAATTTATTCCCTAAAACGGTATTTAAGGCCGGCATATAACGAATCTGAGAACTACCTGGAATTAAAGACCTAAATAATGGTCCGTCAGGTTTTGTAGGATACGCAACACTATTACTATTGGCTGTTGATGATGATATTGCACTATCAAATTGCTCCCAGGTATATGTAACAGCATTACTATTAGAACTTATACCACTTAAAATAAATGGTGTACTTACCGGAATTGTAAAATCTGCACCGGCATTAATAGCTGGTGGATTATTTGCTATTGCAGTACTTGTTGGGCAACTTTTTGTAGCAAGATTGCTCTGAATTTGCCAAATACTTGTGTAGGCAAAATAATCATCTGAATTATCCTGAACATTATAATTTGTTATTCCTGCATAACCCATGATGGTAGATCCGCTTCCTGGTTCTACATTCATTCCTGTTCTTTCGGTTCCATCAAAAGAAAAAGTGTGGTTCGCTCCTAATTGATGTCCCATTTCATGAGCAACAAAATCAATATCAAAACTATCTCCCTGAGGTTTATTATTAGATGGTGATGTATATGCGCTTCCTTTTCCAATAACATTTGATGCTGTTGGACTTTGGCAAACACAACCTATACAAGCTGCATTACCACCGCCTCCTGATGCACCAAACAAATGGCCTATATCATAATTTGCGTCGCCAATAACACTTGTTAATGTACTCTGAACTTCTTTGCTCCAATAATCATTTCCATCTGATTTATCTTCTGATGTTCCTTTGGCCGCATCAGAATATGGATCTGTTGTCGCATTGGTATACACAACTGCATCATTATTGGCAATTAAAACCAATTGCACAGCAAGATCTCTGTTAAAAACTCCATTAACTCTTGTCATTGTAGCATTTATTCCTGCTAATGCGCCTTCTTTTGTTCCGCCAAAATAAGCCGTATATTCTCCTGTACAAGAAACTGCTAATCGCAGGGTTTTAAAAACTTTATTATTTGCAGCTGACTTTGCTGTTTTTGACGAAGTATCTGCATTAGAAACAGCGTTAGTCGTTTTACACTCCAATCGCGCTGTAGATGACATATCGTTTTTTGTAAACAAAACATACCCCGATTTATCATCAGGATCTTGTTCGATGTATTCAGAAGGTTTTTCAGAGCGAAATACCATTGTCTGAACTCCAATTGGCGCAACGCTAAAATGAATTTTAGCCAATTTATCGTCTACACCTACTCCTTCATACGATCTTATCTCCGGGTATTTTGCCTGAAGTTCAGGTTCAAAATTAGAAGATTCCCAAACTGTAAATCTTTCCAGAACACCATTCGAATTTGGAATTGTGATTTGAGTTGTAGTCTTTTTTGATAATTTACCAGCTGCACCGGAAAGTTTCGATTTTAAAAAATCTGTATTAAGTCTATAGTAAAGTCGTTCTGAATCTGATGGATTTATCCTTTTGCTCACAGAAGCTGAGCTAACTTTTTGCCACAAATTATCACTTTGAGCGTAGATATTTGCACAACAAAAAATAAAAAATAAAAAAAGTAGCTTTTTTTTCATATCTCAAATGATAATTGACGAATCAAAATTAAGTGAATTAAATTAAACTCTTACATATCTGCGACAATTAATGCTTTTTCGTCGACAAGTTGTTATATTTTAGATAAAATAGGCAGATTCTCATTAAAAATCAATTGGCCTTAGTATAAAATTTAAAATAGATAGTATAAATTTGCACCATCTTAAATTATTTGTTTTGAAGCTCTTTCATTCTATAAACGATTTTCAGTCAACCAAGAAAACAATTTTAACTCTTGGCACCTTTGACGGCGTACATATTGGTCATAAAAAAATTCTTGAACGAATTACTCAAAATACTGAAAACGGAAAATACGAAAGTTTAGTGCTCACTTTTTTTCCGCATCCAAGAATGGTTTTGCAGGAAAAATCAGAAATAAAATTACTAAATACTATTGCTGAAAAAACAAAACTTCTGGAAGCAACCGGTATAGAAAATCTTGTTATTCATCCGTTTAACGAAAGTTTCTCAAGATTAACCGCCGAAGAGTTTGTGCATTCTATACTAGTAAATCAATTTCATATTCAAAAAATAATTATTGGTCACGATCACCGTTTTGGAAGAAACAGAACTGCCAATATTGATGATTTAATTGCTTTTGGAGCTGAATACGGTTTTGAAGTCGAACAAATTTCGGCTCAGGAAATTCAGGATGTTTCTGTAAGTTCTACAAAAATCAGAAAAGCTTTAAACGAAGGAAATATGGATTTGGCCAATGAGTATTTGGGTTATTCTTATTTTTTAACTGGCGAAGTGGTTAAGGGAAAACAATTAGGAAGAACAATTGGTTTTCCTACTGCCAACATCAAAATAGAAGAAGAATATAAGTTAATTCCAAAAGTTGGTGTTTATGTTGTAAAAGCTTTAATAGGCGATAAAGAAGTTTTCGGTATGATGAATATTGGTTATAATCCAACTGTAAATGGACAAAACCAAACTATCGAAGTAAACTTATTTGACTTTGATGCTGATATTTATGGCGAAACCATCGAAGTTTCGTTATTGCAATATCTTCGTGAAGAACAAAAATTTGGATCTTTAGATTTACTTAAAGCGCAATTAAATCAGGATAAAAAAGAGGCTTTGGCTTTTGTAAGTCAGCTTTAATCTTTTTAAACTATTTCGCCATTTGCTCTTTCGCGTAAGCGTAATTTTATATTTTATATTTTATGTGGAATGTGTAATCCCTACAGGACAAAATATCACGTTCGTTGTCCTTTCTACCAACATATAATCTCTACGAGATATCTTTTTTAGAAATCACATATAATAGAAAGAACTTACCAAAACATACTCCGTTAGGAGTTAAATGTTGGTAGAAAACCATACCCAGCCTAATCAAATGTCCCGTAGGGACTCAACTTCTGAGGTAATATTTTTTAATTTTCTATCCTTTATTCTTTAATTAAAATTACTAAGTATACTTTTCTCCATTTTTAAATCATCGTAGTTATTTTTTTAGTAAATTTGACATACAACTCTGTTTATCAAATATTTACTATTAACTTCTTTAAAAATAACCACTATGAAATTACCTAAAGAAATTACCAATGGTTTCCTGATATTCCTTGGTATAGGAATTTATTTTTTATTGATGAACGTACTAGGTTTAGCTCATTTATTCTATTTACGTACGCTAAATGTATTTTTTATATTTTATGGCGTAAACAGGACAATGAAAATGAATTTGCAGGAAGGTGAAACCAATTTTGTATCGAATGCTGTTTCTGCTATGGCAACTTCTGTGGTTGGTGTGGCGATGAGCGTTTTCGGATTATTGGTTTATAGTTATGCAAGAGGCGGTGACGCTTATGTAAAAACGCTGTCTGAAGCTTTTATGTTTGGAGGAAATCCTTCAGTACCAACTTACTGTATCTGCTTGTTATTTGAAGGAGTCGCTTCGTCGGTAATCGTGACTTTAATGATGATGTTGTATTGGAACAACAAGTATGTAGCCGATTAATATTTTCAAAATAAAATAATCATTTAAGCATTCTAAACTCATATTTTTTTATAATTATATGATTTTAGGATGCTTCTTTTTTGAAATTTAATGCAAAATATTCATTTAAAACAATCTGCATTATTGATTACAACAATTTAATTACATTTGAAGCTACAAAAACAATAAACCAATGAACGCCACAAAACATAACTGGACCAAAGACGAGATAATCGCTATATATAATAAACCTATGATGGACTTGCTGTATGAAGCAGCAACAATTCACAGACAAAAACATGATCCTAACGTAGTTCAGGTATCGACTTTACTTTCTATCAAAACCGGAGGCTGTCCTGAAGATTGTGGTTACTGTCCGCAAGCGGCACGCTATAACACAGGTGTTGAAGGAAATGATTTAATGAGTGTAAGTCAGGTAAAAGCTCAGGCTTTGCGTGCAAAATCCAGCGGATCATCCCGAGTTTGTATGGGAGCTGCCTGGAGAAACGTAAAAGACGGTGAAGAGTTTGATCAGGTTTTAGAAATGGTTCGTACCATCAACAAACTAGACATGGAAGTTTGTTGTACTTTAGGTATGATTACCGAGAATCAGGCACAACGTTTGGCAGAAGCTGGTTTATATGCTTACAATCATAACTTAGATACTTCTGAAGAATATTATAAAGACGTAATTTCTACACGCGGTTTTGAAGACCGTTTGCAAACAATCGAAAATGTTCGTAAAACGAATGTTACGGTTTGTAGCGGAGGAATTATTGGTATGGGAGAAAGTATCGAAGACAGAGCCGGAATGCTTGTTGCACTTTCTACTTTAAATCCACAACCTGAATCTGTACCAATTAATGCATTGGTTGCTGTTGAAGGAACTCCGATGGAAGAAGAGAAACCAGTTGAAATCTGGGAAATGATTCGTATGGTTGCTACAACAAGAATCGTTATGCCGGATACACAAGTTCGTCTTTCTGCCGGAAGAACCAATATGACACGCGAAGGACAGGCAATGTGCTTTTTTGCTGGTGCAAATTCTATTTTTGCCGGTGATAAATTATTAACTACACCAAATCCTGACGTGCACGAAGACATGAAAATGTTTGACTTATTAGGATTGATTCCGCAAAAACCATTTGTTAAAGTTTCGCAACCTCAAACAGTAGAAGCCGCAGATTCTCAGTTCGCTCCATTAGGCGAAAAACCTAAATGGTCGAGACCAGGACATACTATCGAGAGAAACCTTGAGGCGTCGATCAAATCAAAAAATTAATTAAAAGAGTTAATAAATCTCAATAAATATTTTTAAATTGCTTGTAGCAGAGAGCTATAAGCAATTTTTTTATTTAAAGAGATGAAGTTAAAACAAATCGAAAGGGTAAAAAAGATCTCAAAATCAGATTTTATTTCCCAATATGTAAAAAAGCAAATTCCCGTTGTTATTGAAGAGCTAACCGAAGATTGGCCGGCTTATCATAAATGGAAATTACACTATATCAAAGAAATCGCCGGCGACACTATCGTTCCTTTATACGATAACAGACCCGTAAATCATGAAGATGGCTTTAACGAAGCGCATACTAAAATGAAGATGAGCGATTACATCAATTTATTAGAATCAAAACCTACAAATTATCGCATCTTTCTTTATAATTTAATGAAGGAAGTTCCCACATTAAAGGATGACTTTTTATGGCCAGATATTGGTTTAAGATTAGTCAAACAAATGCCCATGTTGTTTTTTGGTGGAGAAAACTCGAAAGTGTTCATGCATTATGATATTGATTATTCGAATATTCTGCATTTTCATTTTCATGGAGAAAAACAATGTATGATTTTTGCGCCCGATCAGTCAAAATATATGTACAAAGTTCCACATGCTTTGATTTCGAGAGAAGACATTGATTTTGATAATCCGGATTATGAAAAGTTTCCTGCTCTTCAAAATGCCGAAGGTTACATTACCAATCTAAAACATGGCGAAGTTTTATACATGCCCGAAGGTTATTGGCATTACATGAAATATTTAACGCCAGGTTTTTCGATGAGTTTGCGTGCTTTTCCTAAAAACATTACCAATTTATCCAAAGCCGTTTACAATGTTTTTATCATGCGTCATTTTGATATTATGATGCGAAAATTTAAAGGTCAAAAATGGATTGATTATAAAAATGAAAAGGCGATTACGAATACTCATGAAAATTTGAGAAAGAGCGCCTAAAAAAATGAATAAAAAATCACCCTTAGTTTGATTAAAACTACGGGTAATTTTTTTATTATCTTACATTTTTAAAATAAAGTTTTTCTTGTTACTGTAAAATTATTTTCCAAAATTACTTTCACTAATAATAACTGATTAGCGGATTGCAGGTTCTGAATTTGTAATACTGTATTTCCAACTTTATTTTTATTATAAAGCAACTTCCCGGAAATATCATAAATCATAACTTCTTTTATATTTTCATTGAAAGAAGATACATTAATAACTTTGTTTTTTACTAATACCGAAATTGCATTTTCATGATTTTTAAAGTCTTCAGTTTCTAATGTATTATTAGTATAACGCAATACAAAGCGATCTATAAAGGTTCCCGCTGAAGTTGTAAAAGTGTAATTACTTTTTGTTAAGTCATGAACAATACCTGTTATTTTATCTTCGAGATAAATATTCTGACTACTTAAATCACCATCGGCATGATCGATCGAGATGGTAAAATCGTCTGCAATTGCAGTTCGGTATGCCAACGGAATTGTATCTGCAATTGTAAATGGCAAAGCGCGTCCCTGAATTACTAATTTTTTAGCATCATTTACACTATAAAAATCTACATAGCCATTTCCGTTAAAAGTTTCTGCATCAAAACTTTCATCATAAAAATTCGTTGCTCCTTTTATGTATCCTAACAATATTTGTTTAAAAGCTCCTTCTTTGTTTTCAAAATTTAGCCATATTCGATGTCTCTCAAAAGTGCTTTTATTAGTTTCTAAAGTATTATTTGCTGTTTTAAAAAAGATAGAATTTCTTCCAGCAATACGCATACTATTACTAAATTCTACAAAGCCTGAATTTTTATTCTTCACAAAAAATCCCTGTCCGGATGCAACGGTTCCATCCGGTATAGTTTCGTTTAATCCTAAAGCAGTGGCCCTTGTTCCTACACCACCCAATATATTATATACCGCATAATCATTTACGTTATATTTATTATTAGTGATAGGAGTATTATGAGTCCAGAAATATAGCGCACCTTTTATATTTGAATTATTTTCACTCAAAAACACATCCGCGTTAATGGCTGATGGGTAAGGATTTCCAATTAAACTATAGCTGTTTTCTGCTCCTAATCCCGTATTAATTTTTCCGTTATTCGGAATTCCTTTAAAAATAACCTCAAGCTTTTTAGGCAATGTATGCGAAAAATCTTCAGGAGCAATAATACTATAACCTCTTCCTAAACTCATAATAGTATTTACAGGATTTTCATATTTCCAGGTCTTTGATACATAATCATATGAAAAAAAATAATCTAACGATGAATTTGGTGAGACATCAATTAATTTTTGATTATCAACAGGAGATGACCAATAAGTAAAATCGAATTTTAAAATGGGAGCTGATTTTCTTTTACTATAAACAATTCCTGTATTTATCATTTCATCATCATCCTGATATAAACTCGCTCTATCATTTAGAATTAATGTGCCTAGTCCTGAATAATCAAACAAGATTCCTAAAGTGTTTTCGCTTAAAAGTGTTACTGTTTTTCCTTTATCAATTTTACAACTACATACATTTGAGGTCATTAAATTATAATAATCATCCTTAAAAACCAATTCCTTTCCACCAGATGGAAAACCGTTTGACCAAGAATTACCATTCCATATTGTTGTTTCAAGGCAAAGTTTTAAGCGCGCAATTCTATGTTTTGAAATACCTGATATTGAGTTAAAATCGCCTCCAATAATTAGTTTATAATCGTTAGTAAAACTCATAGCATAAATTTTATTATTAAGCTGAGCCTCAAAAGATTCATCATAATCTCCAGACTTCTCTAAACGAATTAATCGCAAGGCATTATTGGTTTTATATGTCCCTGAAAAGGTTCCTCCAACTAGAATACGATCATCAGGCTGAACCAAAAGACAACGAACTTCTCCCTTACTAAAACCTATACCAGATTCAAAAGTAGTATCTAAACTACCATCAGAATTCAAACGAATAATTCGTTTTTGAGAAATTCCGTTATAGGTCAAAAAAGTTCCTCCTAAAATTATTTTATTGTCAGACTGTAAAGCTATTGCGTAAACATGTCCATCAAAACCAACTCCAATATTAAAATCAGAATCTATACTCCCGTTACTGTTCAATCTAATTAATCGTGATGATAAACGACCATCAAAACTATTAAATCTACCAGCAACCAAAATTTTACCATCTGGCTGAACTAATAATGCTTCAACAACAGCATCGGCACTAATTCCAACATTAAAAGAGGTATCGAGCAAGCCATTTTGCAATAATCTTACTATTCTTATAGCTGGCGCACCATTATACTTTGTAAAACTTCCGCCAACAATTACTTTCTCATCTTCCTGAGCCACTATGGTATACACCAGACCATTAAATCCTGCTCCTATATTAAATGTATTATCAATTTCCCCATCAGGTAAAATCCTCGCAATTCGATTAGAAGCTGTCTCATTATATTTTGTAAAATTTCCGCCAAAAATTATTTTCCCATCTGATTGTAATACTGCTGCTTTTATTAAATTATTAGCTCCTGATTGTCCCTCGTTAAAAGCAGCATCATATAATCCATCATCTAAAACTCTTGTAATCCTAGAACTAAATGTTCCATTGAATCTGGTAAAATTTCCAAATACCATTGTTTTTTTATTTTCTAATGGCAGTACTTTAAGAACAGAACCATCAAAACCAATTCCGGCAGATAAGTAACTTGAATCATATTCTCCGTCTGAACTGATTTTTGCTAATCTCCCTTGATTCAAACCATCAAAAATTGAAAATGATCCACCAATATACCAAGATCCTTCAGCATCATTTTCCAGAGTAAAAACTGATGCCGATTTGGGCCCCGAACCTATATCAAAATCAGTTTTTAAAGTCCCATCTGAATTTAAAAAACATACTCTATTAACAACTTGACCATTATAAGATCCTGTAAAAGATCCTGCCACCATTATATTTCCCAAAGGATCTATTTTAACAACCTGAACAGCACCTCCATTAAAACCTGATCCTGACAAAAAATCGTGATCAATACTCGCATCCTGGTTAATTCTGATAATTCTATTGGCACTGTTTCCGTTATAGTTTGTGAATTTACCTCCTAAGATTATTTTACCATCAGCCTGAACGGTCATTGCATTTACATCAGCGTCAAATCCAGTACCAGTATCAAAACTATGATCTAAGCTACCATCAGGAAACAAACAAACAATTTTATTTGCCAGAACACCGCTAAATTTTTCAAAATTACCAGCTAGTAAAATCTTCCCATTGGGCAAAACTTTGACATTTGTAATATTTGAAGAGGAACCGGATCCAGTTACAAAAGATGGATCTAGACTACCATCTGGAAGAATTCGGGCAATCCTGTTAACAGTCACATTATTATACTTTGTAAAACTTCCTACAATAATAATTTTCCCATCGGTTTGCGGACAAATTTCGTAAATGATACCTGCATTTGCAGCAACTGATGTGTTGAATGTATTGTCATAAGAACCATCGGTATTTAATCTTATAAGTCTCCCTGATGCAATCCCGTTATAAGTTGTAAAATTACCCCCTACAATTATTTTACCATCAGGCTGTATATAAGTTGCATATATTTTACCATTAAAGCTTGTACCCGTTTCAAAACTTTCATCTAGCATCCCATTCGATTGTAAGCGGGTTAAATACGAAGATGGTATACCATTTAGACTTAGATATTCACCAGCTACAATTAGTTTCTGATCGGATTGTAATGATAACGTCCGAACTGTACTATCAAAACCATCACCGTTCTGCCCGTCATCAAGCGCATTAAAAGTAATATCTACCTTGCCTTGTTGTGCATAAAATTTCGTATTATAAAGACAACACATTATTGTAAATAAAAGAAATAATTTTTTAATCAAAATAGCAATATAAAGTTAATATTTAGCATAAGAATTAACTCTAAAATTATGATTTGTATTAAAGTCTCGCAATACCCACTTTTAGTGATTTTTTAATTATTTTTCATAAAAAAAATCCATCAACCGAAGCTGATGGATTTTTTTTGAATTTATGTTTTATATATTATTGAAATATGATC
>NZ_CADCSU010000080.1 GCF_902804475.1 Flavobacterium bizetiae | reverse complement strand
ACTTATATTAGCATTTTTATAAGAAGATTTTTCGAGGCATTTTTTTGCCGTTTGAAAGGATTAAAATGCTTCAGGATTTTATTTTTATTAAATTAAATTTTTTCAAAAAAGATGACCGAAATTTTAAAAGAATATCAAGTAATTTTAATCGATAAAAATCAAAAAAATAACAATCCTGTTTTGACTCCTTCTTTTTGGGAAAAAGCAAATTGCCTAACTGATTTTTGTTCTCCATGGAAAACCGATTCATTTTCAAAAATTGAATTTAAAGCACTTCATGATTCCGAAAATTTCTATTTTAATTTCAGGGTTTTCGATACTGATATTTACATCGATCAAAAAGACAATAGTTTTGCGAGTATAGGAAACTCAGATCGCGTAGAATTGTTTTTTAGAACCAATGAATCCTTAAATCCATATTATTGCCTTGAAATAGATACTTCAGGCCGAATAATGGATTTTAAAGCGCTTCCGGGAAAGGATTTTGATTTCAGCTGGAAATGGCCAAAAAATGAT
Source organism: Flavobacterium bizetiae (assembly GCF_902804475.1). GTDB lineage: Bacteria > Bacteroidota > Bacteroidia > Flavobacteriales > Flavobacteriaceae > Flavobacterium > Flavobacterium bizetiae. The sequence continues at coordinate 7,994 of NZ_CADCSU010000080.1, read as the reverse complement.
ATAGAAGTAAAAACTTTAAAAGATGAAACTTCATTTATTGTTGAAGGCCGAATTAGCATTCAGTCTTTAAAAGATTTAAATCTAATTCAGAACAATACAATCGAAGCCGGAGTTTTTAGGGCTAAATTCTCTCTGGTCGAAAATCTGCAATACGAACCCACCTGGATCTCGTGGGTAAACCCAAATACTGAAACGCCAAATTTTCATATCGCTTCTTCGTTTGGGAAGTTTGTATTAATGAGTTAAAAAAGGGGCAAAGGTGCAGAGTAACAAAGGTTCAAAGGTTTTGCCAACAGATTTTACGGATTAAACGGGTTTTCGCTGGTTTTTTTTATAAGTAAAATTAATCTCGCAAAGGCGCTAAGTTTTTTAAGTTATTCTCTTTGTGACTTTCTTTTAAGATTTAAAAAAGCTATAAAACTTAGCGTCTTTGCGACTTGGCGAGAGATAAAAAAGAAAAAACTTTGTGTCTTTGTGCCTTCGTGGTCAAATCATTACGATACGTAAAACGAAGCATTCTCAACATTAATAATATCAATAGGCAACAATATAGTTTCCGGAATATCTTTTCGGAATATAAAATGTTCGACCAAAGTACTAACGCCTAAATAAGCCTGTCTTTTTTGATTTTGATGAATTAAAAAATGCACCAATCCCTGATTCAGGAAATTGACATTTTTCTCAACCAAATCGTAACCAATAATGGCAATTTTTTTCTGTAAAGGAGCTAAAATAGAAGCAATTTGATATGCTTTTGAAGTGGTGATAAAAATTCCTTTAAGGTTGGGATTTTCTTCTAAAAATGCCGAAAATTTACTTTCAACATTCGGATGTTTTAGTTTTAGAGTAGTCAACGAAAAGTCAGCAATTTTCTTTTCATCAAAATAATTTCTAAAACCTTTTTCTTTTTCCTGCATGTGAACCGCATTTTTTACGCTTTCATCAATATGTATAATCGCAATTTGACCATCGGTTAAAATCAAATTCATTAAACTTGCAGCCACGCGACCGCTTTTATACAGATCCTGGCCCACAAAACTTTTGATAGATTCACCTTCGATCTGGTTATTAAAAGTGTTTACGATTATTTCGAGCTCATCATATTGTTTTACGATTTCAATAGTTTCCTTATGAAATAAAGGCGCGATTAAAACAGCATCAGGAGATTGCTTAATGATTGTTTCATGTGCACTTAAAAAAGATTTTTTACTTTCAGGATTAAAGTAATGCGTTTCTATAATTACACCATACGCTTTAAATTCTGTTTTGGCTTCCTGAATTCCGTTTACACACGGCAACCAATACGGATCTATTTCCGGATCCGGAAGCAAAACACAAATTCTGTAAACTTTAGTGTTTTTTAAATTACGGGCAATAAGGTTCGGTTCATAATTAATGACATTCAAAACTTCATTAATTTTATCCAAAGCCGTTGGAGAAACTTTTCCTCTGTTATGCAAAACCCTGTCGACAGTTCCTTTAGAAACTCCGGCCATTTTTGCTATATCCTTAATAGTGTACTTTTTATCCATATAAGCAAATATAGAAACTTTGGTTTAATTATTTAAAAAAAATCTTGCCGTAATTATTAAGTGTGCTCGAGAACATTAATTTAGTGTGTTCGAGCACATTTTTAGTTTTTTTCTTGTTTTATAAAAATATAATCTATAGTTTCGTAGAATCAAAACCAAAAAAACAGCGTAAATTTCTAACCTATTAATGTTGTAATTATTTGTATTGCAATGTTTTATTATAAAAATTATAAGTGAAAAAAATTACTTCATTAGCTCCCGGCCGAACGTGCCTCTTTGGAGATCATCAGGATTATTTAGGATTGCCAGTTATAGCCTGTGCAATTGATAGAAATATAAAACTAACCGCAGAACAAAATGATACCAATACGTTTGTGCTAAACATGATTGATATTGGCGAAATTAGAGTCATTGATATCGATGCTACTTTTGATAGATTGCAACCACGTGATTATTTTGCTTCTTCCTTACGCGTTTTGCGACGATACGGCTGTGTGCCCAATGTAGGTTACACGATTACCATTACAGGAGATATTCCAATTAATTCGGGAACATCAAGTTCATCAGCTTTATTGATGGCCTGGATTCGTTTTTTGGTGGATGCTTTTGGAGTCGATCATGAAGTTACGCCGGAATTTATCGCAAAAGTAGGATATGAATCTGAGGTTTTAGAACATGGAGAACCAGGCGGAATGATGGATCATTTTAGTATTGGAGTAGGGAATGTGGTATACATTAATACAAAAGAACCTTTTTCGTTTAAAGTAATAAGAACCGATTTAAAAGGTTTGATAACAGGAGTTTCAGGTGTGCCAAAAGAAACGATCGGGCTAATTGGCGAAATAAAAGGAAATGCCTTAATGTCGATTGGTATTGTAAAACAAAATTTTCCTGATTTCGATCTTAATACTTCTGAAATTGAAGATATAGACCGTTACCGAAATTGTTTGCCGGATCGACTGATTCCTTTTTTTGAAGCCGCGCTGAAAAATTACCATTATACCAAAGAAGCCTTAAAAGAATTTGAAAAACCAGTTTTAGATCTTAAAAAAATTGGAACATTAATGAATCAGCATCACGAAGTTTTGCGCGATTTATTAAAAATAACCGTGCCAAGAATCGATGATATGATTAATGCAGCTTTGCGGGCAGGAGCTTACGGAGCAAAAATTGTAGGTTCCGGTGGCGGCGGAAGTATTGTGGTCATGGCCAATCCTGAAAATGAAGACGCCGTAATCGAAGCTATTTTAAAAGCAGGAGCAGAAGAAGCTTATGCCGTTGCGGTAGATCCGGGAGTGAGAATTATAGAAAATATTGAAATTTAAAAAATAAATATGCACAACAATTTAGTTATTTTGGCAGGCGGCGCATCATCCCGTATGAAAAAAGAAGCCGTTCTTGATAATTTATCATCAGAAGAAATCGCTCAGGCAAACGAAAGAAGCAAAGGTTTAATTGGAGTTGGCGCAAGCGGAAGACCCTTATTAGATTATCTTTTATTGAATGCTAAAAAAGCAGGGTATAAAAATATCTACATTATTATAGGAGAACAAGGCGAGTTGTTTAAAGAGTTTTACGGAAACCAAAATGTAAATAATGACTTTCACGGACTTAATATTTCCTTTGCCGTGCAATATATTCCCGAAGGAAGAGTAAAACCTTTTGGTACTGCCGATGCCTTGTTTCAGGCTGTTGAACAATTTCAGGAGTTGAATTCTCAACAATATTCAGTTTGTAATAGCGACAATTTATATTCGGCGAAAGCCTTATTAGCACTCAGAGAAACCAATAGTCCAAATGCTTTTATTGCTTATGATCGTGATGCATTAGAATTTCCTTCTGAAAGAATTTCGCGTTTTGCCATTGCTAAATTAGATCAGAACAATCAGTTATTGGACATTTTAGAAAAACCTTCGGCTGATGTTTTAGAAGATTATAAAGATGTTGAAGGAAAAATAAGAGTAAGTATGAATGCTTTTAAATTTAACGGAAGTACATTATACACCCATCTTAAAAATTGTCCAGTTCATCCTGAAAGAGACGAAAAAGAATTACCAACCGTACTTTTAAATTCAGTAAAAGAGAATCCTAATACAACTTTAGGAATTCCGTTTTCAGAGCACGTTCCGGACTTAACAGCCAAAGAAGATATCGCTGATGTCAAAGCATATTTAAAGCAACATTATCCGGTTTTAGACTGGGAAGCCTAAAAAAAATTAACAAAAAATTGATATCTAATTTACGAATAAGTACAACTTATTAGACTACTTTTGTTTTAAAATTGCAAAAAAAATGCATTAAAATGTGTTTAAATTGCAATATATTTGCAAAAGCGGTGGTGTTATTTTAGATGGATAAAACAACTAATCAACTAACAATCAACCGATAATATTATGTCAAACATTGAGACTGCAATACATATAGAAAAGAGGAGTTCGATCATTCCGATGATTATTCTGACCGCGTTATTTTTTATATTGGGATTTGTAACATGGTTAAACGGTCCTTTAATTCCATTTTTTGAGCTAGCGTGCGAGTTGTCTTCTTCTCAAGCCTATTTTGTAACTTTTGCTTTTTATATTGCCTATTTTGTAATGGCAATTCCGTCATCCTGGGTCATCGAAAAAGTAGGTTATAAAAACGGAATCTCATTAGGATTACTGATCATTGCTGCGGGTGCATTTATGTTTTATCCCGCTGCCGAAAGCCGAACTTTTTTATTGTTTTTAATTGCATTGTTTGTAATGGGAACCGGTTTGGCAATTTTACAAACGGCATCAAATCCGTATGTAGTCGTAATTGGTCCGAGAGAAAGTGCTGCGGCCAGAATTAGCGTTTTAGGAATCGCGAATAAACTAGCCGGATTTGTGGCGCCATTGATATTGACAGCTTTGGTTTTGTCTAATATGCAGGAGTTTACAGCAGATAAAATCGCAATGTTAGATTCGGTTTCAAAATCAAATGCTTTAAATTCTCTTGCATTGCAATTGCAAAGGCCTTACCTTTATATGGGATTGATTATAATGGTTTTGGCGCTTTTGGTAAAGCTATCGCCGCTTCCTGAAATTGATTTGGATGAAGAAGGAAATGTGACGCATTTGAGTATTTTTAAACAAATGAGAAACGCATTCAAACGTCCTCAATTGGTTTTAGGAGTCATTACTTTAATGCTGTATTTATCTGCCGAAGTTTTAGCCGGAGATTCTATTGGAGCATTCGGAAAAGAATTAGGAGTATACGGAACAGAAGGGAATTTTTATTTAAAGTTAACTTCTTTCACCATGTCAGCAATGGTTGTAGGTTATGTATTAGGCATCACATTAATACCTAAATATCTTTCGCAGGTAACCGCTTTAAAAGCATCGGGAGTTTTAGGAGTAATTTTGGTTTTGGCAATCGTTTTAATTTCGCCAAAAATAATGTTTCAGTTCCCTGGAATTCCAAATTTACCTGTTGTGATTCTTTTAGTAGCCTTATTAGGTTTGGCAAATGCACTTTGCTGGCCGGCAATCTGGCCAATGGCGTTAGAAGATTTAGGAGGATATACAAAAATTGGAAGTGCAATTTTGATCATGGGTATTATAGGTGGAGCAATTTTCCCTTTGTTTTACGGATTGATCACAGAAAATATAAACGCATCAAATATAGCAAACGGAACGGTTGAAGTTTCGAAAAGCGGCAATCAGATTGCTTATTTAATGTTGTTACCATCTTATTTAATGATTCTTTTTTATGCAATAAAAGGTCATAAATATCGAAGTTGGAAAATGTAACGAGAGGAATTAAAAAAAACTATATCATGTTAAAAAGTAAAATAGACAAAGCGACAGGATTCGAGAAACGATTTGAAAACATCAATACGATTGTTTTCGAAAACTCTGGCGATGCATCAAAAGCAGTAGCTCAGGAAATTGCAGCTTTAATTCAATCCAAGCAAAAAGAAGGTAAACCTTGTATTTTAGGACTTGCAACAGGTTCTTCTCCAAAAGGATTATATGCTGAGTTGGTTCGTTTGCATAAAGAAGAAGGCTTGAGTTTTAAAAACGTAATAAGTTTTAACCTGGATGAATATTATCCAATGGAGCCCAACTCAATCAACAGTTATGTTCGTTTTATGAAAGAATTGTTGTTTGATCACGTTGATATTTTACCTGAAAACGCTCATGTTCCAGACGGACTTTTAACAAAAGAACAAATCGCAGATTATTGCCACGAATACGAAGCTAAAATTGAAGCTTTGGGCGGAATCGATCTTCAGATTCTTGGAATTGGAGGAAACGGGCATATAGGTTTTAATGAATCGGGTTCGCTGCAAAACTCTAAAACACGTTTAGTGGCTTTAGATCATATTACGAGAGTTGCGGCAAGTAAAGATTTCTTCGGATTAAGTAATACGCCAAGAACAGCAATCACACTTGGAGTAAAAAAAATAATGGAAGCTAAAAGAGTAATCTTATTGGCTTGGGGAGAAGGAAAAGCAAATGTGGTAAAAAGATCTGTAGAAGATGAAGTTACAAATAGAGTACCAGCTTCATTTTTGCAAGAGCACAACAATGCTGTTTTTATTTTAGATAAAGAAGCTTCTTCAAAACTAACAAGAATTAACAAACCTTGGTTGGTAGAAAAAGTAGAATGGACAGATAAACTGACTCGTAAAGCGGTTTTAGGATTGGCGCTTCAGCTTAAAAAACCAATTTTAATGTTGACTGATGCTGATTATATCGAAAACGGAATGAGCGATTTATTGGCTGATTCAGGTCCTGCGTACGACATCAATATTAAGATTTTCAATAAATTACAAAATACAATCACGGGTTGGCCAGGCGGAAAACCAAATGCAGACGATGCAAACCGTCCTGAAAGAGCAGAACCGGCCAGAAAACGTGTATTAATTTTTAGCCCGCATCCTGATGATGATATCATTAGTATGGGAGGAACTTTCATGCGTTTGCAAGAGCAGGGACATGAAGTACACGTAGCCTACCAAACTTCTGGAAATATCGCTGTAGCGGATGATGAAGCGTTACGTTTTGCAAGATTCGTAATTGATTACAATGAAAAATTCGGAATCAAAAGCGCTGAGGCAGACAATATTTACCAAAAAGCACAAACCTTTTTAGAGAATAAAAAGAACAGTGAAATTGATATTCCTGAAGTTCGTTACATTAAAGGTTTAATTAGAAAAGGAGAGGCGAGAGCAACAAGTCACTTTGTTGGTTTAACTGACGATCAGATTCATTTTATGGAATTGCCTTTCTATGAAACCGGAACAATCGAGAAAAAACCAATTGGGCAAGAAGATATTCAGTTGACAATGGACTTAATCGAAAAAATTAAACCCCATCAAATATACGCAGCAGGAGACTTAGCAGATCCGCACGGAACGCACAAAGTTTGTCTTGACGCTATTTTTGAAGCTGTAAAAGCGCTTAAACCAAAATCGTTCATGGATGATTGCTGGTTATGGTTGTACCGTGGAGCTTGGCAAGAGTGGGGAATTGATGAGGTTGAAATGGCTGTACCAATGAGCCCTGATCAGGTTTTAGCAAAACGTCATGGAATCTTCAAACACCAATCGCAAAAAGATGGTGTTGTTTTTCAGGGAACTGATGCCAGAGAATTTTGGCAAAGAGCCGAAGACAGAAATGCCGAAACTGCTGCTTTATACCAGGAATTAGGTTTGGCAACTTACGCAGCGATGGAAGCTTTCGTGAGATGGCATTACTAAGTCTCAGTTTTCAGTGCCAGTAAACAGTCAGTTCTAAACTGAAAACTGTGACTGAGACTGAAAACTTTGTTTTAATCTGTGGCAAAAGAATAAAAATAATAATAGCTTTGCATTCAATAGAAGCAAGAAGAAAGAATGAGTCTATATTCTTTCCTCTTGCTTCTTTTTTCTTTAAAAAAATGGAACCAGACAAAAAACTTCTCATAAAATTAGCCCATACCAAAATGCCTTTCGGAAAATACGAAGGACGATTTTTAATCGATTTACCTGAATATTATGTCGTTTGGTATCATAACAAAGGATTCCCAAATGGTGAGTTAGGACAACAACTGGCACTTGTTTATGAGTTAAAGCTAAATGGGCTGGAAGAGTTGATTCGAAACATTAAAAAGCAGTATCCTAAGCCTTTAAAATAAAATAGTAAGAAAAATCTTTTGCTATTTCATTTTTTTTATTTAAGTTTGATATGTAAAAATATTACAATTTTTAAAAACTAATTGATACCACAGAATTCAAGACTGAGTTTTTTAATGTGTACAAGTCAATATTTTGAAATTATAATATTTACTAAATAAAAAATATTATAATTTTTAAAAACAAATTGGCACCACTGAATTCAAGACTGAATTTTTAAAAGTGTACAAGTCGATGTTTTAAAATTATAATATTTTTTTTATGCCAAAAATATACTTCAGCCCTTTAAAATAATAAGAAATCCCTTTTTAATTTATTTG
>NZ_CADCSU010000079.1 GCF_902804475.1 Flavobacterium bizetiae | reverse complement strand
GTATTACAGGAGAAACTAAAATGGAAAAACAGAATAGATGGAGGTTCTGTTTCAATATTATTTTTAAAACAGTAATTCGTTAAATAAGAATAACAATGGAATTAAATTTAGAAAAAATCACTGCAGCAATTAAACGTTTATTACCTCAAAGAAAACTAAGCGATATAGATGGATCTTCTAAAACAACACCAATGAGAAATGGCAGTTTATCTTTTAAGCTGAACGATCCTTTTATAACTAATTTAAGAGACGAAGAAATAAGGTCTAAGATTTACGACCAGCGAAGCCGGGTTGCTTTAGAGGCTTCTGCTGCCGGAATTTGGGATTGGGATATACCGACCAATGTTGTTTTTTATTCATCAGAATCTTTAAAATTATTAGGATTAGATTCTAATGATGTATTTGACAATTTAGAACTTTGGGACAGAGCCTTACATCCCGAAGATCTTCATAAATATTACGCTGCTATTGATAATCATTTAGATGGAAAAACCTCTTATTTTGAAAATCAACACAGGGTTTTAACTTCCAACGGAAAATACAAATGGATTATGAGTCGCGGTAAAGTTATAGAATGTGATAGTCAAGGAAAACCATTAAGACTTGCCGGAACTCATACAGATATTTATTTTCAAAAAGAAAGAGAACTTACATTGATAAGAAACAGTAAATTTTTTGCTTCTAAAAAACGATAAAGAAACATGCTGTTTTGTAATAGATTTAAATTGTGTTGCCACGGAAAATTTTCTTTGGCAATTTTTTTTGATGTATATATTGATTGAAATAATGTCAAATATATCTGTGTATTATTTTATTTATAAAGAGACATTCGACCTCTTTTTTAATCTTTTAATGTTTTCGTTTCTACCTCAGTATTTTGCTTTTTCTATTATTTATTAAAGTAAAAAGCATATATAGAAATTACTATTTAATGATGTGTTTTAATCAAATTCGTAGGTTTATTTTTATGATTTAAGTCTTTTTAATCCAAATATAGCCTTTTACATCTCTTGAATATTTCACAGTTATAGCCTTAAAAGTATGGTTTTCTTTTTCCGTGCAAAATAATTTAAGCATTGAATAATCATAATGTTAAAAATTTGTGGAATTGATAATTCAGAAGCCTTGTAAACTTTTTTCATTGCTTAAAAATCAGTATAAAACCTAAATGTGTCTTAAAGTGGTGTTTTTTTGACGTTTACAGGCTATCGAAATATCTTCCTTTGTCATGTAATAATTTATGTTATTTCTCAAAACAAAAAATTCTATAAACAACTTACTTGTCTTTCAATTATTAAGAGAGCATTAATTGAAGCAAATGTTTAGGTTTTGAAAGTGTAACGTAAAGTTCAGTTTATTAATTTAAAGATTAACGCTATGCAAATTAAGAATACTTTTCTAGGAGTTATAGGTTTACTGTTGTTCTCAACAGTATCTTATGGTCAGGTTGGAGTAGGAACCTTAAGCCCGGAACAATCCTCTCAGTTAGATGTTACCGCTACAAACAAAGGTATATTGATACCTCGTTTAAAACTAACGCAAATTTCATCACAAGTACCTGTAATTGGTACAGCTGCAGTGAGTTTATTAGTTTATAATACAGAGACAATTAATGATGTTACACCTGGTTTTTATTACTGGAATGGAGTAAAATGGGTAAGAATTATTAGTAAAGACGAAATAGGTAGTTTTAGAGAAACGATTACTTCTTTGGTCAACAATGGCAACGGAACATATACCTATTCAAACGAAGCGGGTACAATAACCACCGTTGAGATTGCTAAAGATGTAAAGTCGTATGAGACATTAACATCATTAGCATACAATTCATCAACACAAATTTTGACTTATAAAGATGAAGATGAAAAAACACATGAAATTACTTTAGCAGGTTTAAGAGGTCCTCAGGGATTACCCGGAAAAGATGGACAAGTTGGTGTAGAGGGCGGTTCAGGAGTACCTGGTAATCGAGGAGAAGCAGGCTATCCAGGCGAAGGTGTCAATATATATACGGATAATTCAACAGGAGATGTTTATGTTCAAAATTCTGATGGAACTTGGACAAAGATAAATGGTGACAACGGAAAAGAAGGACAAGTTGGTGTAGAGGGCGGTTCAGGAGTACCTGGTAATCGAGGAGAAGCAGGCTATCCAGGCGAAGGTGTCAATATATATACCGATAATTCAACAGGAGATGTTTACGTTCAAAATTCTGATGGAACGTGGACAAAGATTAATGGTGACAACGGAAAAGACGGTGTTGCTGGACTTCAAGGTGCAGATGGAGCTGATGGAAAAGATTTTAAATATGAAGACTTTACACCAGAGCAATTAGTTGGTTTAACTGGTCCACAAGGTATAGCTGGAACTAGCGGAACTGATGGAGCACAAGGTCCTCAAGGATTGCAAGGTGTTGCAGGAACTAATGGAGCTGATGGAGCAAACGGTATTGATGGAAAGGATTTTAAATATGAAGATTTCACACCAGAACAATTAGTTGGATTAACTGGACCTCAAGGTGTAGCAGGAATCAATGGTGCTGATGGAGCACAAGGTCCTCAGGGATTACAAGGTGTTGCCGGAGCAAATGGAACTGATGGTACAAACGGTATTGATGGAAAAGATTTTAAATATGAAGATTTCACGCCAGAACAATTAGTTGGTTTAACTGGTCCACAAGGTATAGCTGGAACTAACGGAACTGATGGAGCACAAGGTCCTCAAGGATTGCAAGGTGTTGCTGGAGCAAATGGAGCTGACGGTACAAATGGAACTAATGGTATCGACGGAAAAGATTTTAAATATGAAGACTTTACACCAGAGCAATTGGTTGGATTAACAGGTCCTCAAGGTATAGCTGGAACTAATGGTGCTGATGGAGCACAAGGTCCTCAGGGATTACAAGGTGTTGCTGGGGCAAATGGAGCTGATGGAACAAACGGAGTAGATGGAAAAGATTTTAAATATGATGATTTCACGCCAGAACAATTAGTTGGATTAACTGGTCCTCAAGGTATAGCAGGAACCAATGGTGCTGATGGCGCACAAGGTCCTCAGGGATTGCAAGGTGTTGCTGGAACGAATGGAGCTGATGGTGCAAACGGAACTAATGGTATTGACGGAAAAGATTTCAAATATGAAGATTTCACGCCCGAACAATTAGTTGGATTAACTGGACCTCAAGGTATAGCCGGAACTAATGGTGCTGATGGAGCGCAAGGTCCTCAGGGATTACAAGGTATTACCGGAGCAAATGGAACTGATGGAGTAAACGGAGTAGATGGAAAAGATTTTAAATATGAAGATTTCACGCCAGAGCAGTTAGTTGGTTTAACCGGTCCTCAAGGTATAGCAGGAGCAAATGGAACTGATGGCGCACAAGGTCCACAGGGATTACAAGGTGTTGCCGGAGCGAATGGAGCTGACGGAACTAATGGAGTGGATGGAAAAGATTTTAAATATGAAGATTTTACGCCAGAACAATTAGTTGGATTAACAGGTCCACAAGGAGCAGCTGGCGCACAAGGTCTTCAGGGATTACAAGGTGTTGCTGGAACGAATGGAGTTGATGGTACAAACGGAACCAATGGTATTGATGGAAAAGATTTTAAATATGAAGACTTTACACCGGAACAATTAGTTGGTTTAACTGGTCCAGAAGGAGCGGCGGGAGCACAAGGTCCTCAAGGATTACAAGGTGTTGCCGGAGCGAATGGAGCTGACGGTACAAACGGTATTGACGGAAAAGATTTTAAATATGATGATTTCACGCCAGAACAATTAGTTGGCTTAACTGGACCTCAAGGTACTGCCGGAACTAACGGTGCTGATGGAGCACAAGGTATTCAAGGATTACAAGGTGTTGCCGGAGCAAATGGAGCTGATGGAACAAACGGTATTGATGGAAAAGATTTTAAATATGAAGATTTCACGCCAGAGCAATTAGTTGGCTTAACTGGTCCTCAAGGTATAGCAGGAACCAATGGTGCTGATGGTGCACAAGGTCCTCAAGGATTACAAGGTGTTGCCGGAGCGAATGGAGCTGATGGTACAAACGGAACTAATGGTATTGATGGAAAAGATTTTAAATATGAAGACTTTACACCAGAGCAATTAGTTGGTTTAACTGGTCCAGAAGGAGCGGCGGGAGCGCAAGGTCCTCAAGGATTACAAGGTGTTGCAGGAACTAATGGAGCTGACGGAACTAATGGTATTGATGGAAAAGATTTTAAATATGAAGATTTTACACCTGAACAATTAGTTGGCTTAACTGGTCCTCAAGGTACAGCCGGAACAAATGGTAGTGATGGAGCACAAGGTCCTCAGGGATTGCAAGGTGTTGCCGGAGCAAATGGAACTGATGGAGCAAACGGAACTAATGGAGTGGATGGAAAAGATTTTAAATATGAAGATTTTACGCCAGAACAATTAGTTGGATTAACAGGTCCACAAGGTTTAGCTGGAGCTACCGGAGCACAAGGTCCAAAAGGAGATGACGGTGCTGTAGGAGCAACAGGTCCTCAGGGATTACAGGGTATAGCTGGAACTGACGGAAAAGATGGAGTTGATGGCGCAGTTGGCCCTCAAGGAATCCAAGGTTTAACTGGAGCTAACGGAGCACAAGGTCCAAAAGGAGATGATGGTGCTGTAGGAGCAACAGGTCCTCAAGGATTACAAGGTATAGCAGGAACTGATGGAAAAGATGGAGTTGATGGCGCAGTTGGTCCACAAGGTTTAGCTGGAGCTACTGGAGCTCAAGGTCCAAAAGGAGATGACGGTGCTGTAGGAGCTACAGGTCCTCAGGGATTACAAGGTATAGCAGGTCCTGCTGGAGCAAAAGGTGATACTGGAGCTCAAGGTCCAATTGGTTTAACTGGTGCAACGGGAGTTGCTGGTCCACAAGGTTTAACCGGAGCAACTGGAGCGCAAGGTCCAAAAGGAGATGATGGAGCAAGAGGTTTAACCGGAGCTGCAGGTGCACAAGGTCCGATTGGTTTAACAGGTGCAACAGGTGTTGCTGGTCCAAAAGGAGATAAGGGAGATATTGGTGCAACAGGAGCAACAGGCCCTGCAGGTAATCCAGCGCCAGTTTACACGGCTGGAACGGGTATAGCAGTAGATAATACAAACCGTATAATATCTGCTTTAAACACAACCAATTTATGGAATGCAAATCAATTGCAAGGTCGACCAATAAGCACTACAGCTCCAACAGCAAATCAAGTTTTGGGTTGGAACGGAACTAACTGGACGCCCTCAACAATAGCAATTAATGAACCATGGAGAGTTTCCGGAACAACGAATGAAGCTAATGGAAATACTCAGAATATTTATCAAATGGGTAACATAAGTATCGGAACTACTGCTGCATCAACTTATAGATTAAATGTTTCTGGTGGTAATCAATTAATTGGTGGATCAGTTACACCAACATTAAATTTTTTAAGTACTGGTGCTGCGAATACAAATGCTAACGCACAAGGAAGAATTAGTTTTTGGGAATCAGGTGGAGAAAACACCTGGGGTGGTGGATTAGAATTTACGAGTCCGGCAGGTACAGCAATGAATACCTTAGATATTTATGGAGTAGTTTCAGGAGTTAAAAGAACAGTAGCTAGTTTTGATGTGCAAAACGGAAGATTAGGTATCGGAACTTCCGCTCCAGCCAGGGAATTAAGTGTTGTAGGTAATGCTGTTATTTCTAAAACACTACAAATAGATGGCGAAAATCTGGGAGACGGAACTCTGAGAACAGGTCTGTTTTTTGGAAATAATACAAGTGGAGAAGGAATTTCTTCTAATAGAGCTATTGCCGCTAATGGGAATCAAAACGGTTTAGATTTCTGGACCGGGGCTAACAGACGTATGTCTATTATAAACAATGGAAATGTTGGTATTGGGAAACTAGATCCCGGAACAAAATTAGATGTTGTAGGTGTTGTAAGAAGTAATGGTATGAATATTAATAACGGACTTTCATCTGGAAATTACAATAATTCGGCAGAACTTAATTTCGTTCGAACAGCAACAAATGAAAGATGGGTTATGGGATCTTCACTTAATGGCAGAGGAAACGATATTTTTGAATTAGCTCATTTAACAGGAGCTAACCTATTTCAAAATAGAGTTTTTGTATACGATAGAGTGAGTAGCAGTTTTGCAATAAATCAGGCGTCAGCTAATACAGCTTATAGATTTTATGTAAATGGTGCAGCCGGAGGAACAACTACCTGGGCGCAATCGTCAGACAGAAGATATAAAAAAGACATCACGCCTATAGCAAATGCTTTAGAAAAGATTATGAAAATAAACGGAGTAGGTTATAACTGGAGAACAGATGAATTTAAGGAAATGAGTTTTGATCAAAAACACCAATTGGGAGTTATAGCCCAGGATATTGAAGCAGTGTTACCAGAAGCTGTTACGGTTGATGATAAAGGATATTACTCGGTTTCTTACACTACTTTAATTCCTGTACTTGTTGAGGCAGTAAAAGAGCAACAAAATGTAATCGTATTAAAAGATAAAAAGTTGCAAGAGTTAGAACAAACTCAAAAGAAACAACAAGCAGAATTAGAAGACTTAAAAAATGCTGTAAAACAGTTATTGTCTAAAAAATAATTAAAATAGAATTAGCACAGTCTTTTTTAAGGCTGTGCTCAATTTTACTCTTTTAGAAAATCTTATGATAAAGAATAGATTAAAGAACTGTAATTTTTGATAAATCCCTATTTATTTAGTTTATAATACTCTTATTGTTGCTCAAACAACAGTTAATAGTCAAATTGTATCTTAATCTGGTGTTTTTTTGCCGTTTTGGGGTAGCGCGATTTTGTCTCTTTGTATTATAAATTATTAACAATTAAAGTTATGAAATTAAAAAGTACTTTTTACGGAATTATTTGTTCGTTATCCTTTACAACTGTCACTTACAGTCAGGTAGGTATCGGAACGTTAAATCCAGTTCAGTCTTCTCAATTAGATATTACAGCTACAAATAAAGGACTCCTAATACCGCGTGTTCAACTGACTCAATTGTCACTTCAGGCACCAATTATCGGAACTGCAAAAACTAGTTTGTTAGTTTTTAATACGCAAACGATAAATGATTTTACACCGGGATTTTATTTCTGGAATGGCATTAAATGGGTAAGAATAATCAATAAAGAAGATATAGCAGCTTTTAAAGAAACTATAACATCTTTAGCGTATGATGAAGCAAATCAGATGTTGACTTATAAGGATGAAGAAAATAATGTGAATGAAATCAAACTTCAAGGTTTAACTGGTCCACAAGGAGAAGTTGGTCCGCAAGGTTTACCGGGAACAGATGGAGCTGATGGATTAGTTGGTCCGCAAGGTCCACAAGGAGAAATTGGTTTGCAAGGTTTACCGGGAACAAATGGAGCTGATGGATTAGTTGGTCCGCAAGGTCCACAAGGAGAAGTTGGTCCTCAAGGTTTACCGGGAACAAATGGAGTTGATGGATTAGTTGGTCCGCAAGGTCCAAAAGGAGAAATTGGCCCTCAAGGTTTACCCGGAACAAATGGAGTTGACGGATTAGTTGGTCCGCAGGGTTTACCGGGAAGAAACGGAGTTGACGGATTAGCAGGCCCACAAGGTCCGCAAGGAGAAATTGGTCCTCAAGGTTTACCGGGAACAAATGGAATTGATGGAACAAAAGGAGTTGATGGTTTAGCAGGTCCCCAAGGCCCACAAGGAGAAATTGGTCCTCAAGGTTTACCCGGAACAAATGGAATTGATGGAAGAAACGGAGTTGACGGATTAGCAGGCCCACAAGGCCCGCAAGGAGAAATTGGTCCCGAAGGTCCTCAAGGTCCCGCAGGAGCAGCACCTACTACAGGAGCCGGAAATTTATTAGCTAATGATTATATCGCAATTACTGATGGTGCAGGAACTACATTTAAAAATACAACTATTGATCTGGACATCAATAAAGTTAAAACTGATTTGGCTACAGGAACACTTAGTGGTACAGGTGTTATTGGTATTGATACAGGCAGTAATGCACTTTTAAAAAATGCTAACATAAAGATTAATCCAGGTACATCAGGACAAATTTTAACAACTAATGCAGCAGGTTCTGTTGTATGGAACACACCATTTAAGACTTCAGCCATAAAAAGAATTAGAGCTACTGCAGATATTAACATCATTTTTGATGAAGTCATTTTAATTGATGCCAGCTCAGCAGGTTCTGGTACTATTGAATTTCATTTACCCGCATCCGGACCGCTTCCCATATTAATTGGAAAAGTTTTTGCGGTAAAGCGGGTAGATTCTAATAGTACTGCAAAAGTACAAGTGGTTTCGGGTAGAAATGCAACAATTGATGAGACACAAACTATCATAGATCTAAATCCAAAGGAGGCGTATCAGTTTATTATTGAAGCAGTAGCTCCATTTTATAAATATCAGATTCTTGCAAAATATTAATGTTTTTAAGGAGATAGATAAGAATTAGGTATTTCTATTACTTAAAAACAAAAAGAAAGTAACCTTCGCAAAATATTTAAAATAAGCACATTACTATAAAAACTGTGCTTTGATTTCTAAATCTGCGTAAAGCAGCAAATTGAATTCTTATGAAAAATAGATTCCCTTTTATAAAAGTAACAACGATGCTGAGCTTTGCTTTGTGCTGTTCTGTATCGAATGTAAAAGCGCAGTTATTGAATCCGGATCAAATAAAAGTAGAACCTGGGACTTTGGTTTCGGTACATTTTGATTTTAAAAATACGACTACCGGAGAGTTTATCAATGATGGTCAGGTTCATCTCTTTCATCATTATACAAATGACGGAAAGGTTGATTTTACAGCGACACAACAAGGAACAACGTATTTTACAGGACAACAAGAACAAATTATCGACGGGGACATTCCTTCTTCATCTGTTTATTCCCGTTTTAAAAATGTTGTTTTTGATAATGAAGCCGCAGCATCTCCTTTTTTATTGGCAACAGATATTTCGGTTTCAGGAAATTCAAATTTTCAGAAAGGAATTATTGATGCCGATAGTTATAACGGAAAAGTAATTTTTGAAATTAATGGAGTGCATTCCAATACAAGCAATAATAGTTTTGTTGACGGAAGAGTAGCAAAAATTGGTACAGCAGCATTTGAATATCCTGTTGGAGATGCCAATTATTATCGTCCTTCTTTACATGCAAATTCTGCTGATAATTCAGACACTTACACATCACATTATTTTTTACAAAATTCAGATCCTTCTTATCCTCATAATAGCAAACAGGATAATATAAAGCTAATTGATGATACTGAATATTGGGAGATAACAAAAGATAAAGGAGATACTAATATTGTACTTACGCTTACTTTAAACAGAGCGACCACACCAGCATTTATTTATGAAGACAGCAATGGTACCGAAATACAAATTGTAAGATGGGATGTTGCTTCAGGAAAATGGATTTCTGAAGGTGGCGTAACAGATGATGCCCAAACTATGGTAACTGCTCAGGTATCAGGTTACGGAATTTTTACACTGGCGAGAGTTACTAAACCAATAGAAGAAGAGGATGATTTAATTGTTCATAATGCAGTCTCTCCAAACGGTGATGGTAAAAATGATTTTTTCTTTATTAAAGGAATAAACAAATATCCGGACAACACAGTAGAAATTTATAATCGATGGGGAGTATTAGTATATCAAACCAGTGGTTACAATGAAAGTGATCGAGTATTTAGAGGATTCTCAGACGGACGCGCCACTGTAAACAGAGATGCCGGACTACCAACAGGAACTTACTTCTATATCTTAAAATACCGAACCAATGCCCAAAACAAAGAAAAAGCAGGATATCTGTATATCAATCAAAATAATTAAAAAACAATTTATTGTTAGCGAGTATAAATAATATGAATTGTAGAAGTTCAATAGGTTTTTCGCCTGCAATTTATTCTTTAAAAATAATTAAAATGAAGACAAAAAGTATAAGGTTATTGCTAATTATTCTGTTCACTTGTAATTATATAAGTGCCCAGCAAGACGCACAATATACGCAGTATATGTATAATGCAAGTGTTATAAATCCCGCATATGCAGGTTCGCGGGATGCGATGAGTATTTTCGGACTTTACCGCACGCAATGGGTAGGGCTCGAAGGCGCTCCGCAAACAGGAACATTCTCTTTGCATACTCCTATCGAAAATTCGAAAGTAGGTATTGGATTTTCACTCGTAAACGATCGTATCGGACCATCTGACGAAACCAATCTGGGGGTAGATTTATCCTATACAATAGATGTATCGTACCGATATAAATTAGCTTTCGGAATAAAAGGAAGCGCCAATTTATTAAACGTCGATTATACAAAACTTAATATTTATGATCCTACCGATCCCGGATTTCAGGAAAACGTAGAAAATAAAATTTCTCCAAATGTGGGAGCAGGAGTTTACCTGTATTCAGATAATACGTATGTAGGACTTTCGGCGCCGGCATTGCTGGAAACCAGTCATTATAATGGTATGTCTACCTATGTTGCCAAAGAGAAAATTCATTATTACTTCATGGCAGGACATGTTTTTGATTTAAATTATAATCTAAAATTCAAACCATCTGCATTAGTAAAAATGACCGAAGGAGCGCCTTTGCAAGTAGATTTATCGGCTAACTTTTTGTTTAACGAAAAATTCACGGCCGGAGTAGCGTATCGATGGAGCGCAGCCTTAAGCGCATTAGTTGGTTTTCAGGTAAGCGACGGTTTATTTGTAGGATATGCCTATGATGCCGAAACCACAAAATTAGCCAATTACAATTCAGGTTCGCATGAGATCTTCTTACGATTTGAGCTATTCAAAAAATACGATAAGATTGTTTCACCAAGATTCTTCTAAACGATATTTATTATGAAATTAAAAATAGTAGTCAGCATCCTGATTGTAGTCTTAGGATTAGAAAGTTATGCCCAAAATAATAAAATTAAAAAAGCAGAAAAAGAGTATGGTCAACTCGCTTATATCGATGCGATAAAAATTTACGAAAACGTAGCCGAAAAAGGATACAAGTCAGTCGATTTGTTCCAAAAACTTGGAAACTCGTATTATTTTAATGCTCAATTACCGCAGGCCAATAAATGGTATGCAGCACTTTTTGCGCTTAATCAAATCGTTGATCCGGAATATTATTTTCGTTATTCTCAAACGCTTAAATCAGTTGGAGATTATGATGGAGCAGATAGAATGCTAAATGCCTTTAATAAAATAAACAGCAACGATTCAAGAGCCAAATTGTATGAAGCCAACAAAGATTATTATGCAGTAATCAAAGAAAATTCCGAACGTTATGTTATCGAAACTTTAGACATTAATTCTGATTTGTCAGATTACGGAACTTCATTTTTAGGTGATAAAATTGTATTTGCCAGTACCCGCGAACAAAGAGGAATTGCTAAACGAACACAAAAATGGACCAATCAGGCATTTTCGACTTTATATACTGCCAAAGTAAACGCAAATGGTACATTAGAAAAAGCACAACCTTTTTCGAATATTGTAGATTCTAAATTTAACGAAGCTACTCCGGTTTTTACTAAAGATGGCAAAACGATGTATTTTACCCGTAACAATTACAATGAAGGTAAAAAAGGAAAAGATACACAAGGAACTACTTTATTAAAACTATATAAAGCCACGCTTGAAAACGGAAAATGGTCGAATGTAAAAGAACTTCCTTTTAATAGCGATGATTTCAGTACAGCGCATCCTGCTCTTAGCCCTGACGAAAAAACATTATATTTTGCTTCAAACAGACCCGGAACTTTGGGAGAATCTGATATTTATAAAGTAGCAATTTATGATAATAATCTTTTTGGAATACCTGAAAATTTAGGAAACACGATTAATACTGAAGGCAAAGAAACTTTTCCGTTTGTATCAGCAGAAAATGAACTTTATTTTTCTTCCAACGGACATCCGGGATTGGGTGGTTTGGATGTTTTTGTAGCCAAAATAAATTCAAACGGAAGTTTTGGGAATGTTTCTAATGTAGGAACTCCAATAAACGGCTCAATGGATGATTTTGCCTTTATAATTGATACGAATACCAGTAAAGGATATTTTTCGTCTAATCGAGAAGGAGGAAAAGGATACGATGATATCTACCAATTTATCGAAACCAGAAAACTGTCGTGCGAGCAAGTACTGGCAGGAAAAGTTACAGACAAAAAAACGAATTCTTTTTTGGCTGGAGCCAAAGTACTCTTGCTTGATGAGCAAATGAATGTGATAAAAGAACTTTCTACTGATGACAAAGGAAGTTTTAGTTATGAAAAGGCCGAATGCGGAAAAGTATATTACGTAAGAGTTAGTAAAGAGGATTACTTAACCACCGAAGAAAAGGTAACAATACCAACTGAAAAAGGAAAAACAGATATCAATATTGGTTTAGAAAAGAACATCGAAAAAATTACTACCGGAACAGATTTAGCCAAAGTATTTGCCATCGAGATGATTTATTTCGATTTGGATAAATTCAATATTCGTCCCGATGCTGCTTTAGATATTAGTAAAGTCGTTGAGGTCATGAAACAATATCCTACGATGAAAGTTGAGGTAGCTTCGCACACTGATAGCCGCGCTTCTAAAGCTTATAACCTTGCATTATCACAAAAAAGAGCACAATCTACTATGGATTTTATGATAAAATCCGGAATCGATAAAAGCAGATTAATAGCCAAAGGATACGGAGAAAGCCAATTAGTAAATAAATGTGCCGATGGCGTAGCATGTTCTGAAGAAGAACACCAACAAAACAGAAGAAGCCAGTTTATCATTACAGCAATGTAAACCTGGAAACAAATTAACTAGAAGTCATTTTATTGCAAAATAAATAGCGCTCATTCTTTTTTTACCTGTAAAAAAGAATGAGCATACTTCGTTTAATAACATACAAATTAAAGTAAAGAATGAAGAAGAAAAAAGTATTGGTATATGATAGTCAGCATTGTTTTTCGAGATTTTTGAAGTACGAGTTTAAAAAAGATTTTGCATTTGAGGTTTATAAAAACTTCAAAAAATTTGACAATATAATCGAGCATTACGCCATTATGTTGTTTGTCATTCACTCAGACAAAGAATTATACGATCTTCTGCGAATTTATCAAAGAGGAACTCCTTTAATTGTTTGTACCTTTAGTAAAGAAATAAAATCAAAACTCGAAATGATAGACGATCTTTTCTTACTGGATCTATCTAAAGTAAAGTCTGAAATGCGATCAGAACTAAAGTTTTTTCTTCATAATGTAGCGTTTTAATCTATCCTTCAATAACTCTTTCGTTAAATATAATAGATATAAATGCCTTAATTCAATACTTATTTGACCATTTTAAATAAAAAGAATGCGTTTATTTGTAAAAACAGCAATAATTAAACTTGATAGAATGAAATTGAGGAGAAAACCTAAAATGACATTAAAATATTTTTTCGAAAAAAACTTTAATAATGACCAGTTATGGAAATCTAAAATAGAAAATATAGAGCTGCTGGTAGAATTGGTTAATTTAATTCGTCCTAAAAAGCCCAAAAAAATAACCGAAGTCGATTTGTCTCAACTGATTTATCTGCTTCAGGAAAACCAAAATTATCGCGACGGACTGATGGATTGCATCAGTACTAATTTAGAAAATAAAAAGTTCAATAAAATTCTTTCGGATGCAGGGATTCTTCAGGATGCCAATTTCTTTTTTGAAGTTCGCAAGAGAATTTTCGCCAAACTAATTCCCGAGCAGCCCGAAAAAGACACTTTACAATTTATCCTGAATCAGGTATTTTTTGTGAATACAGATTTACTTTGGATTAGTAAAATACCGCAGGAGCAAATTCTGCAATTGTTTTCCCTTTTAAAATTTCGTTCTATTTACGGAGTGCGTGAAGAGAATTCGTCATTTAACGAATTGGTTTTTGCCATGGAAGTTATTACGTATCGCATTTGCGGATCGGCGATGGAAACCGATGTAATCAGAATGGTACCGGAATATGAAAATCTCGAAAGTCCGTTTATTGCCTTTCAGCGGGAATTATTGACAATGAATGAAAAACTGCTTCAATCTCCTGAAAATGTAATAAAAGCAGACGATCTCGATTACAAACAACTGATTATCCTGCACAAACAATGCACGGATTATATCGAAACGGCGTTTAAAAACAGTAATAAATTTGGTATTTCGCTGCACGTCAATCAAAGTTTGTTGCGCATTCGTCAGCAACTCGATCGCCTAAGATCTTTATTACCACTTTTAATACAAGGGACCGAAGAAGATGCGAACAGAAACACGATTTACCTTTCGTATAAACTGATTAAATACAATTGTAACAAAAACAATATTCAGAAATTAGTCAACGAGAGTACGCAACTTTTATCGTATGAAATAACGCAACATACTGCCAATACAGGAGAACATTATATTACCAACAGCCGTAAAGAGTATTTTAAAATGCTTTATTCAGCAGCGGGCGGAGGTTTTATTGTAGGGATATTGTGTATCATCAAACTCTTATTAGGTAAAGTACATGCCAGTGGTTTTAGTCATATGTTTTTATACAGCATGAACTATTCTATAGGATTCATCATTATTTATATACTTGGGTTTACTTTGGCCACCAAACAACCTGCAATGACAGCCTCTGCATTAGTAAGAGCTTTGCAGGAAGGTTTCAAACAAAAAGCACAGGATAAAAAAGAGTACAAGTATAAAGAGTTTGCCATATTTTTTGCCCGAGTATTTCGCTCGCAGTTTATTGCTTTTGTAGGGAACGTAATGATTGCTTTTCCGGTTTCACTATTTGGAATTTGGGCTATCGATCAAATCTTTCATTATAATATTGCAGAGCAAAAATGGCCTGTTTTGCTTAATGATTTAAACCCAATTTATTCTCCGGCAATTCTTCACGCTGCCATAGCTGGGGTTTTTCTGTTTTTATCCGGGATTATTGCGGGTAGTATTGCCAATCGCGATAAACACAACCATATTTATTACCGTATTCAGGAACATCCATTACTTAAAATGAGTTTAGGAAAAAAATGGACCAAGAAATTGGCATCATTATACGAAAAAAAATGGGCAGGAATTATTTCTAATTTCTGGTTTGGTGTTTTCATGGGAAGTACCGTTTTCATCGGGATTTTCTTTGGCTTAAATATCGATATCAGGCACATTACTTTTGCCAGCGGAAACTTTGCAATGGGTTTATATGGCGCTAACTTTTATGTAGACGAATGGATGTTTTTTTGGTCCGTTTTAGGTATTGGGCTTATTGGTTTGGTGAATTTTATGGTGAGTTTTAGTTTGTCGCTAGGGCTTGCATTTCGTTCAAGAAACATTCCGCTTTCAGAATTAAGACAAGTAGCAAGAGCGATCTTTAGATATTTTAGGAGCAAACCTTTGCAGTTCTTTTTTCCACCAAAAAATAGTGCAGTATCAGAATAATATTTTTGATTTCTTATAAATAAAAAACCATTGGTAAACCAGTTCAGGTTTACCAATGGTTTAATACTAAATAATCTTTAATTATTTATTTTTTGCCAGAAATTCATCGCTTGATAGTACTGTCGCGTACAAACCACCAAGAGCATTTAATCCGGCTAGAAAAGCAGTATTAATTTGGCTTGCCGGAACTACTTTTCCGTTCAGTTCACGATCTCTTGTTGCAACAGCATCGCTAATCAAAGTATTATTAAATCCGTTGTCCGTCGAAGCTCTTACGGTTGCATCGATACAAACATCAGTCATCATACCGGCGAAAACCAGATTGGTAATATTATTTTCGTGCAGATATTCTAATAATTTGGTATCTCTAAAACTGTTAGGATAATTTTTTGTAATTACTTTTTCGTTGGCAAGAGGAGCAACAATTGAATTAATTTCGGCACCTTTTGTATTGGGCAGAAAAAATGTGGCACCTTCTTGCAATGCAATATGCTGAACATGTATTACGGGCATTTTGTTTTCTCTAAAATAAGATAAAACCTCTTTTGCTTTTAGTGCCGCTTTTTCAGGTTCAACCAGTTCCATAGTTCCGCCTGGGAAATAATCATTTTGAATATCAATAATAATTAATGCTGTTTTTTCTTTTTTTGAATTTTCCATTTCTTTTGTGTTTTGAATTGTTGAATCATTTTTTTTATTGCACGCTATTGTAGTAGCGATTATGAGCAATAGTGAAGCTAATTTTTTCATGTCTTAAATATTTTTGTCAAAGGTATAGCGATACAAAAAATAGATCCGTTGAACTAGTTCACCAAATGCTTAAAATGAAATAAATCAGCACATAAAGTATCATGTTGGTTCAGGAAATCAATATTTTTTTTACATTAGAAAACCGCAATAAATTCATCTTATAAAACAAATGACAGAACAAAACCTATTTTACGAAAACATAAAAAAGTATATAGATCTTTCTGAAACTGAGTTTGCAAAACTGAGTTCGTTTTATCATATCGAAGAAATTCAAAAAAATCAGATGCTACTTTCTGAGGGAGAAGTTTGTGATTTTGAAGGATACATATTAGAAGGTTGTTTTAAAATTTTCTATAATGAAGACAATATCAAAGAGCATATTTTATACTTTGCCGTAGAAGATTGGTGGGTTTTGGATATCGGAAGTTTTGTCTCGGGAACGCCTTCAAAACTCAATATTCAGGCTCTCGAAGATTGCAAAATAATCATGATCAGCAAAGAGCAAAAAGAAAAACTCTATCAGGAAATGCCTCAAACCGAAAGACTTTTTAGGCTGATGAATCAAAAAGCGTTAGAGTCAATTCAGTTGCGGATGATTAGTATGCTCAATAAAACCGCAGACAAACGTTATTTGGAGTTTAAAAGCAAATACCCAACGCTCGAACAAAGAATTCCCCAACATCAAATTGCCGCTTATTTAGGTATCTCACATGAATTTTTAAGTAAAATAAGAAAGAAATTGCTGTAATATTTTGTTGCTTTCTAAAAGATGAAAATTAAATTTATAGCTGTTTACTGGTTTTATTTTTAAATAGTTATAATGTCTTAATCTGTCATTTTTTTGATTTATTTGGTCCCCTTAAAATATTTGCCCGCAGTATTTTTGTAGCTGTAAATTATAGTTTACAATACTGTGAATTCTCGTTGTGAGTCGCATTTATTTTAATGGCAAAATAAATTTTATGAAAGTATTAAATGTAATAGCATTTTTATGTGTTAGTTTTTTTGTGAATGCAAAAGAATATAAAAATGATACCATACCCGCTACTATAAAAATAGATAGATTTGATAGTCAATTGGCAGAAGTTAAAGAAGCATTAAAAAAGAATGCAGGTTATAACTCTAAAATTGCCTTTTTTGTTGATATGCAAATAAAGTCCGGCAAGTATCGGTTTTTTGTATACGATTTAATTAAAAACACAATCATAGATCAGGGATTAGTTGCTCACGGATCAGGATCTGAAACCAAGGTTAAAGGAGATTTAAAATTCAGTAACGAAGTTAATTCCCGTTCAACTTCTTTAGGCCGATATACTGTTGGAAGATCGTATAAAGGAATGTTTGGTAAAGCTTATAAATTAGCCGGTTTAGACGCAACCAATAGTAATGCCGAAAAGAGAGCCATCGTTTTGCATTCTTACTCTGCAGTACCTTCAGAAGAGCAGGATTACTATATTTCAAATAGTCAGGGCTGTCCGATGATAAGCGAAGACTTCTTCAAAAAAATAGAAAAGATTATTGACACTTCAAAATCAAAAATACTTTTGAATATCTATTATTAGAATAAGAAAAAATACAATTCAGGAAAGGAGCAAGGTCTAAAATTACACGTAGTTTTAAACCTTGCTTTTTTGTGTTATTTTAGTTTTACTTGCAATAAAAGCTAATCAAGAATAGCGAATTTCGACATTATTTTTCTTTATAACCTCAAATCCAAAACGCTTTAAAACTATTGCGTTAGTCTAATTTATTACTCTATAAAACAAAGAACCAATCGTTCGAATAAAATTTTTTTAAAAATATTTTTTATACTAAAACGTTTTAGTAGATTTGCCAACATGATATCGCTTTTTTGCGTATTAATGAATGTTTGTAGTGTATAATTTTTTAATTGTAACGCAGAGTGTTAAAATTTTAATCATACTATTCATTGTTCGTTAATCTTCAGATTTAAAAGAAATTATCTAATCTAATTTATAATCGAATACACATTGCGAATTAAATGAAAACACCCTTATTTTTTTATTACTTCATAGTACTCCTTTTTTCGGTAAATTATTCTAATGCTCAGGATTGGCCGAACTTAAATCGTTATAAAGACGAAAATGCTAAAGTTCCTGTCCTGAGTGCTAAAGATCATAGTCGGGTAGTTTTTATGGGAAATTCTATTACAGAAGGCTGGATCAATAAACGACCTGAATTTTTCAATGCAAAAAAATATATTAATAGAGGAATAAGCGGTCAGACAACGCCACAAATGTTATTGCGTTTTCGACAAGATGTTATTGCTTTAAAACCTTCTGTAGTGGTTATTCTGGCCGGAATAAATGATATCGCTCAAAATACCGGACCATATACTATAGAAGCTACATCCGGAAATATTTTTTCGATGTGCGAACTGGCAAAGCAAAACGGAATAAAAGCAATTATTTGCTCGGTACTTCCTGCATTTGATTTTCCGTGGAAACCTGGTTTAGAACCCGCCCAAAAAGTGATACAGC
Organism: Flavobacterium bizetiae; assembly: GCF_902804475.1. Taxonomy (GTDB): domain Bacteria; phylum Bacteroidota; class Bacteroidia; order Flavobacteriales; family Flavobacteriaceae; genus Flavobacterium; species Flavobacterium bizetiae. The sequence continues at coordinate 27,954 of NZ_CADCSU010000079.1, read as the reverse complement.
TCAATAACGTGCTCAAAGCATACGCAGAACAACATAAACTTCTTTACGTAGATTATTTTTCTGCGATGGTAAACGAACAAATGGGTTTAAAAAAAGAATTGGGTACAGATGGGGTGCATCCTAACGAAGCGGGATATGCTATTATGGAACCTATTTTAGAGAAAGCGATTTCTAAAGCACTCAAAAAGTAAATTACAAATTTTCTGAATTTATAATTCAAGAAAAGTAATTCAGGAGAATAGTATTGTTTTTTGACAATATAGTATCGGATGTTAAAAGTCTTTCTTTTTAGGTTTGAATATTATTTTAAAAAGCTAGAAAGTAACTTATCCACAACAAAATAGAGAAAAAATAGAGATAATTAATTGAATTGATTATGAGTAAAAAAATAATTAAAATGAGTAAGAAATGTCAATAACAATAGGTGTAGATATTGGAGGAAGCCACATAAGCAGTGCTGCTGTAAATGGTAATGATTTTGTGATAATTCCGGGAACATATTTTAGCGGAGCTGTAGACAGCAAAGCTTCTAAAGAAGTGATTATAAAAAAATGGGCAGATATTATTAATCAAACCATCCAGATCATTCAGGAAACATACGACTATTCTTTGAGTGATACTATTGGGATCGCTTTTTCTATGCCTGGTCCGTTTCAGTACGAAACCGGAATAGCAATGTTTGAAGGAAATGATAAGTACGAATCTTTATATAATGTGTCGGTTTCAGAAGAACTTTTAAAATATTTAAGCACCCAAAATGTGAGTTTCAGGTTTCTTAATGACGCCAGCTGTTTTGGAGTAGGAGGATCGCTTAAACAAGAATCTTATGCGAATAGTAAAGTAATCGCGATAACTCTGGGAACCGGTTTTGGAGCTGCTTTTTTAGACAACAAATTACCTATTACTCAAGGAAGTAATGTGCCGCATAATGGTTGTTTGTGGGACAAACCTTTTGCGGACAGTATTGCAGATAATTATTTTTCGACAAGATGGTTTTTAAGTCAGTACGAAAGTATTACAGGAAATAAATTAACGGATGGAGTAAAGGAAATTGCAGGTATTGAAGATTACTCTACAGCAAAAATATTTGATGATTTTGCTAATAATTTAAGCGAATTTTTAGCGCCTTTTATTATTGATTTCCAAGCTGACCTTTTGATTCTTGGCGGAAATATTGCCAAATCGAATCGATTGTTTTTAACTAAATTTCAGGAAAACTTAAAAAGTAAAAATATAGACATAGCAATTTCTATTGTTGAAAATACGGAGCAAACGAGTATTTTGGGATCAAGTTATTTGTTTAATGAAGTTTTTTGGGAACGAATTAAAGCAGAATTACCGTACTTTTAAGTAATAAAATAATAAAAAAGAAGATCATGAATATCAAAATAGAAGATAAAGACAGTAAAGCAATTGTGTTTGATAAAATTAGAACTGAAATCGAGAAACACAATTTTAGCATCATCAATGAAGATCAGACGAGACCCTGGGGTGGTTTTTTTGTAATTGAAGAAAGTCAGGCAAGTGATTTTATCACTAAGTTTTTCCCGCATTTAAAACTTGACGAAGTACAAATAACAAACAAATTAAGCCCAAAAATTTTGGTGGTAGCTCCGGAGAAAAGACTTTCGTGGCAATACCATTTTAGAAGAGCTGAAATCTGGAAAGTAGTAGAAGGTCCGGTTGGAGTTAAAATTAGCGATACAGATGAAGAAGGTGAATTAAAAACATTGCAAAATGGTGATTTTATCCAGATGGATAAAGGAGAACGTCACCGTCTGATAGGTTTGGATTCGTGGGGCGTAATTGCCGAAATCTGGCAACATACAGATCAGGATAATCCTTCAGATGAAGATGATATTGTGCGACTTCAGGATGATTTTGGGCGTTAATAAAAAGTAATCTCGCAAAGGTTTAAACTCAATATTGTCATTTCGACGAAGGAGAAATCACACAAGAAGTCACACAAGAAATTCCATATAGAATGTAGCCAATCTTTGTCGAGCTATATGTGTGATCCTTCGTTCCTCAGGATGACAAACTAGACGAAAACATTATTATAAAAATGATTGCCCTAGCCCCGATAGAAGTGGAAATCCTTTTGTGCCGGGGTTCGGCACAAAAGATTGGAATGGATAGCGGGATTAGCTCCTAAACAAAAAGATTCGGTTTTATCTTTAGTAATTGAAATAAGATCTAAGATTTTTATTTAAGTAAAATAGTACTAATTTAAGACCACAATAATAACTTTACTATATTTGAGCAAAAAATTGTGGTTTTAAATTAAAAATGATTTTAAAATGAAGAAAAAACCTGTTTCTATTAGAAATATTGCCGATGAATTGAAGATATCTGTAACTACGGTATCTTTTGTGTTAAATGGTAAGGCAAAAGAAAAACACATTTCTAAAGAACTTACAAAAAAGGTTTTAGATTATGCAAAATTAATTAATTACAGACCCAACCAAATTGCACAAAGCCTTAGAACCGGAAAATCTAAAATCCTGGTTTTTATGGTCGAAGATATTTCGAATAATTTCTTTTCGAAACTGGCCCGAATTTTTGAAGATATTGCATACGAAAAAGGATATAAAGTTATTTTTTGCAGCAACGAAAATGATGATGAAAAATCGAATGAATTGATCAATTTATTTAATTTTCGTCAGGTAGACGGGTTTATTATTGTACCGTCTCCGGGGATAAAAGATACTATTGAAAGTTTGATAAAAGATAATATTCCTGTGGTTTTATTAGACAGGTTTTTTGAAGGATTAGATTGTAATAGTGTTGTTATTGATAATGTTCAGGCGGCTTTTGATGCGACGGAACATTTGATCAAAAATAAGTTTAAAAATATTGGTTTTATTACCACCGCTTCAGATCAGAGTCAGATGATGGGGCGTTTGTCAGGATATGAAAAAGCGGTTGAAGAACATGGTTTGAAACCGCATACACTTCAAATTCCGTTTAACGAAATTATAAAGGGAAGAGGGAAGGAGTATGTTAAGGATTTCTTTGATAAACATACTGATTTAGATGCTGTATTTTATGCCACTAACTATCTTGCACAAAGCGGTTTGGAGGTTTTGAAAGAAAACAATCCGAAATTAATAAAAGAGTTGGGTATCATTGCATTTGATGATAATGATATGTTCAAAATCTACGATCCTTCGATTACATCTGTTGCACAACCTTTGATAGAAATAAGTACTAAATTGATGGAGCTGATGCTGCCTCTTTTAAAGAAAAAAGATGTGAGCGAAACTAGTCATAAAATCGTACTAAAAACAGAGCTGATAGTACGCGAGTCTTCACTCGTGAAGTAAGGCATTTACTACGCTAATTTACAGTAGAATACTATTTAATTTTTAAGAAAATCTGAGCGTCAATAAGCAATTATTGATTCTCAGATTTTTTTTATCTCTTTTACTAAAAAAAGGGGGCTGTAGACCGTAAAAATTGATTTACAGCGATTTTTAAGATCAATAATTTTAACAGTTATTATAACGTTTTCGTTGATTTTAATTGCGTAATATTTAATAATACACCTCAAATAAGCGCATATCTTATAAAATTAACATTAAAATTATATTTAGCAAAAAAAGTTTTTTTTTACTAAAACGTTTTAGTATGTTTGCTATGAATTAATACTTATTGTAGTTCGTTTGGTTTTTTACCGATTAAAATTTCCGGAACATTTTAGTCAACCCAAAACACAGACAAGCTAATTTTTAAATAGTTGAAGTGATTTTAAAATTTCAAAAAAACGCAATCCTTAAAACTTCAGAATTAATTCAATAAAAACTAACTAACCAAAATTTTTCATGATGAAACAATCAAATTGCAGAAAGAAAAAGATGCTGTACATGCATTTTTTTCTCACAATTATTCTCATTTGTGGCGGGTATAACCATGTTACAGCCCAGAATCAAAAAACTCAGGTTACTGGGGTCATCACTTCTCTTTCAGACAAACTTTCTCTTCCGGGAGCTTCGGTTATTGATGTAAGTGATCCCAGAAATGCAGTAAATGCTGATTTTGACGGGCATTACTCGATAACATTAAAAAACGGAACGGGTTCTTTGCGCTTTACAATGATTGGTTACAAACCGATAGAATTAAAGGTGAACAACAGAAGCGTTATTAATGTAGTAATGGACTTAGATGTCTCAGCATTAGATGAAGTAGTTGTAGTAGGTTATGGTACACAAAAGAAAAGAAAAGTTGTAGGTGCCATCGATCAGGTTAATAATGATGCCTTTAAGGACAGACCTAACGTAAACGCAACGCTTGCCCTACAAGGTAAAGCGCCAAGTTTAACGATTCAGCAAACTAACTCTGAGCCAGGTGCAGGCTTAAACCTAAACATTCGCGGGATTAGTACATTAGGAAATAATAGCCCGCTGATAGTTATAGACGGTATAGTAGGTGGAGATATAAATGCTTTGAATCCTGCTGATATCGAAAGTGTATCGGTATTAAAAGATGCGGGTAGTGCTGCGATCTACGGATCGAGAGCCAGTAATGGTGTTGTTCTTATTACGACCAGAAAAGGTAGTAAAGAGAAACCAATGTCGATTCAGTACAGCAGTCTTACAGGATTTAATAATCCTAAATATTTTACGAAGCCGGTACACGGGTACGAAAATGCCATGCTAAGAAATGAAGCTGCATTTAATTCAGGTGAATCAACAGCAGTATTTTCGGCAGCTAAAATTGCTGAGCTAAAAGCAAATGGCGATACAGAATGGTTTGCAGAAGAAATTGTAAAACCGGCGCTTCAGTTAAATCAAAATTTATCTTTTTCGGGCGGAAGTCAAAACTCAACTTATTTAGTATCATTAGGATATCTGGATCAGGAAAGTACATTCGTCGGGCCTAAAAAAGGAATGGAGCGTTACAACTTTAGAATAAATCTTACGAACGAATACGGTAAATTTAAGTTAACATCTACGTTAGCCTATTCAAAACAAAAAATTACAGATCACTCATCAAGCACAGGTACCTTAATGGTAGATGCTTTCAGGGTTCCGTTATATTATACTCAAAAAGATAAAGATGGTAATTACCTGACGAATGATGTTTTACAGCAATTTAATTCATTAGGAATTTTAGAGCAGGGAGGTTTTAGAAAATACGACAATGATGATGTTTTTGGAGCTTTGAATGCTGAATTTAAATTAACAGATGCTTTAAAAGTAAAAGGTGTTTTTGGAGGACGTTTATGGTCCGGAAGTATGTACAGCAGAGTAAAAGAAGTAAAATTTTCGCCTCAGGGAGTTTATGGCGCTGACAGAGATACGAACGATGAAACGAGAAAAAGTCTTGACCTTAATACGCAATTTATGTTAGAGTACACTAAAACTTTTGGTGGTGTTCATAACGTAGGCGGATTGATTGGGGTTTCTAATGAAAATCATTCAGACAGAGGAATTGGTATTTACAAAAAATATACTGATCCGGATTTAGGAACGCCAACCAGCGAAACTGTAATTGGAGAGAACTCTTATAATTCTAATGCAAGTTCATCAAAAAATAGCCTTAATTCTCTTTTTGGCCGTGCTTCGTATGATTTTAAAGATAAATATTTTGCAGAATTTAGTTTTAGATATGACGGATCATCAAAATTTAGAGATGAATTAAGATGGGGATTCTTTCCATCAGGAACTCTTGGTTATGCGTTGACCAAAGAAAATTTCATGGAAAACTATAACGATAAGGTAGGTAACATCAAATTAAGAGCTTCTTATGGTATTTTAGGAAACCAAAACGTAGGTAACTATCAATATCAAACGACTTATTTTACTTTTCAAAACGCTTATGGTTTTAATAATAGTGGGGTAAGTGGTACAGGATATAATTTTGCAAACCCTGATATTCAATGGGAAAAAGCAGCCACTTTTAATGCCGGAATCGATGCCGATTTCTTTAAAGGAGCTTTATCATTTTCATTCGATTATTTCGATAAAGTAACATCAGACATACTTGTACCGCCTCAGGTACCTGGAGTTTTTGGTACAGGATTACCAATGTTTAATGCTGGTAAAGTAGGAAACCGCGGATGGGAAATAAGCGCGACTTACAGACATAAAGGAAAAGTATTAAATCATACTTTGATGGTGAATTTTGGTGATTCTAAAAACAAAGTACTGGATTATGGAGGAAAAGAAAGATTAACTGGTGTAGAAGAGTTACAGGTTATTCTTCGTGAAGGATTGCCTTTTAATTCATATGTTGGTTTAAAGAGAGATGGAATTTTCCAGAACTGGGATGAAATCAAAGGCGCAGCAGTTCCGGAAGGATTAAATGTTCAGCCAGGTGATAACCGTTACGTAGACGTTAATAAAGATGGTAAAATTGATGACAATGACAAGTTTGTTTTTGGAAATCCTTTCCCAAGATATACGTACGGAGCGACTTATAATTTAGATTACAAAAATTTTGATTTAAGCATTTTCATTCAGGGTGTTGGAAAAAGAACCATGATGATTAGAGGTGAGCTTGTAGAGCCATTTCACTACAATTATGGTATGACAATGTACACGCACCAATTGGATTATTGGACGCCTCAAAATCCGGATGCAAGATACCCGAGATTGGCAAACAATGGTACACAATCGAATACAAACAACTTCAGAAGAGGTTCTGATATGTATTTGTATGATGGTGCTTACGCAAGGTTAAAAAATGTGCAAATAGGATATTCATTATCAAATGATGTGGCGCAAAGATTAGGAATGAGCAAATTTCATGTCTACGTTTCAGGACAAAATTTACTTACACTGTCTAAAGTGAAATTTGTTGATCCGGAACTTTCTGAATTCAACAATAGCATGACACCTTCAGGCGCTAACAGCGGAAGAGCTTATCCAACGCAGGTTTATTATGGAATGGGTATCGATATTACCTTTTAAAAAAAATGAAAATGAAAAATATACTTAAACACATAAAATTCATACCAGTGGTACTCTTACTATTGGTAAGCTGTGAAGATCTGGACCTTGCGCCTGAAAATCAATTTACAGATTCTAATTATTGGACAAGTGTAGATAAAGCACAGACTTTTCTGAACACGGCTTATTCGCAAATGCAAACCAGTCAGTATTTCTTTTATAATGAAGCTTTATCTGATAATGCTTTTAACGGAAGAGGGGATAACGCCGGAGCTGCATCGATTGGTGCCGGAATTTATGATCCTTCTTTAGGAAGAATAAAAGACGAATGGAACAACAGATATGCAGGAATTAAAACCTGTAATCTTTTATTAGAAAATATAGACCGTGTTCCTAATGCAGATGCCACTGTAATTGCAAGAATGAAAGCCGAAGCTCGTTTTTTAAGAGCGTTTCAGCATTTTCAGTTAACGACTTGGTTTGGAGATATTCCGTTAATAGCGAAAGATCCTTCTCTTACAGAAGCAACAACAGTAAGCAGAACGTCGCATGCAGAAGTGATCGCTTCTATACTGAGTGAGTTAGACGCTATCATTCCGGCATTACCAAAAAACACACAGCTTGCCACTTCAGACAGAGGAAAGATCACTATGGGAGCTGCAGTAGCTCTAAAAGCAAGAGTTCTTTTGTATGAAGGCAAATGGGATGATGTTGTAAAAACGGTAGAACCATTTATTGCAATGAGTTACGGAACGTATAGTTTGTTTCCGTCTTACGAAGGATTGTTTCAACAACAAAATGAGTACAATAGCGAAGACATCTTAAGTTTACAATATGTACCTCAGTTTAGAATGTGGGGAGAATTTTTTGACATGGCTCCGCTTTCTGCAGGTGCAAGGCTAAATGCTTTGGCTCCAACTCAGGAATTAGTAGACAGTTATTTAATGCTTAACGGAAAAAGAATTAACGAAGCCGGATCAGGATATAACGAAAACGATCCTTATATCAACAGAGATCCAAGACTTACCAATACTGTAGTGTATGATAAATACAACTGGAAAGAAGGAGACGGAAGTTCTCATATTATTTACATCAAACCTGGTACGTCAGTAGGAAACCCAACAGATGAATTTGTACAAGGTTCTTCTTCAACACCTACAGGTTATTATACTCGTAAATATTATGATACACAACACTTAACCTCTTTGCAATCAGGTTTAAATCTAATGTTGTTTCGCTATGCAGATATTTTATTGATGTATGCTGAAGCTAAAAACGAGTTGAACCAAATGACAAGTGCAGTATGGGATCAGACCATTAAACCATTAAGAACCCGTGCAGGTTTTTCAGACACAGCAGCTTTATCTTTTAATAATACTTTAGGACAAACAGGACTTAGAGAAGTAATAAGAAATGAGCGTCGTACAGAATTTGCAATGGAAGGTTTAAGAATCTTTGATATTAGAAGATGGAAAACTGCCGAAGTTGTTTTGAACGGCTATGCGCACGGAGCAAAATTTGGTGTATCATCAGTAGACAATGGTTACTTGAGAGTAAACCTAAGAACTTTTGATCCTGAGAAACATTATTTATGGCCAATACCAAGAGATGAGCGTTTGATTAATACTAATTTATCTCAAAATCCAAACTGGTAAAACTAACTAACAACCTAAAAATAAATAAAATGAAAAATATATATTCAAAATTATTATTAATAGTATGCGCAATTTTTGTTGCAAGTTGTGACAACGACGATACCATGAGTCATACTAATGTAAGTGCTGTTAACGCGCTTTATTCTCCTGCAAATAATAAATTCTATGATCTTGGAGCACAGAGTTCGGCAGTATTTGAATGGGAAGGAGCTAAAGCAGAAGATAACGGAGTAGTATTATACGATGTTGTTTTTGATCGTGCAGATGGAGATTTTTCTAAACCAATTTATGTAAAGCCTTCTGACGGAAACGGATTTCAGAAAACATTAAATCTTTCTTTTACAGAATTAAACAAAATTGCAGGACTGGCAGGTATTGCCTCTGAAACTATCGGAAAATTAAAATGGACAGTGTATTCTTCTAAAGGAGTAAATGTTCAAAAATCGAGTGTTTCAGGTATTATCGAAGTACAAAGACCAGGCGGTTTCCCAACTCCGGATCAGTTGTTTATCACAGGAGCAGGTTCTGAAACAGGAGAAACAGTGGCAGATGCACAGGCTTTCAAGAAAACAGGCGCTACAACATTCGAAATCTATACGAAGTTACAAGCAGGAAGCTATAAATTCATTACAAGAAAAAATGGCACTCCTGAAGTTTTCTATATCAGCGAAGCTAAATTAAAACAAGACGGCGCTACAACTTATGCAGGAGATGCTAAAGTGTATAAAATTAAAGTAGATTTTAGTGATGGTTCTACAACGATGACAGAAATTAAAAAAATCGAACTATGGTTTCCTCCACTTAGCCAATATTTATTCGAATATACTTATGCAGGAAAAGGAATTTGGAAAGCAGATAATAAAACGATTGTTTTTAAACAAGAATCATGGGGTAGAGACGAGCGTTACAAATTTAAATTTACTGTTGTAAATGGTGCTACTACAAGCGAAGAATGGTACGGAAGTACTAACGGAGATAATAACAGACCTGACGCGAATACTCCTGCATCGTTCTGGTATATGGTTCCTGTATCAAGCGATGTTTGGGCAAATAGTTTCAAATTTGCAGGCGCAGTCGATAACAAAAGTGTAAACGCTGTAATCAATTTTAGCGCAAGCGTACCAGCTTACACACACAGTTTCACAGTTCTATAAATAACCCTGACGTCTCTTAAAGGCGATCTTTAAGAGACGTTGTATTAAATGAAATTATATTATGAAAAAATTATTTTCAACACGTTATAGCGTCATGTTGCTTTGCGTAATAGGATTAGGGTTATTGACTACTTCATGTGATGATGATGCAGTTCCGTTGCGAGATCCTAATACCACAACCGGTCCGGAATTTAAATATACCTGGGCACAAACAGTAGATTCTTTACAGCTTTCTACCTATAATAATTATTTGGGAGCTAACGGAACTTTTGTAGAAAACAATACTGGTAACAGTACCTTTCATTATTGGCCAAACGCTCACGTTCTTGATGTTTTGGTAGACGGTTATTTAAGAACCGGCAATGACAATTACAAAGCCAAAATGAAAGCATTGGTTCAGGGAATTAAAGTAAAAAACGGAAACACCTACAATAATGTTTTTAATGATGATATGCTTTGGCTGGCCAATTCATGTCTTCGTGCTTATAAAGCAACAAACGATCAGGAATACAAAGACGTTGCCGATTTTTTATGGGAAAGATTAAAGTTAAGCTGGAGTGATGTTTTTGGCGGGGGAATTACATGGAAACAAGATTCTCCAAGACAAAAAAATGCCGTATCAAACGGTCCAGCCGTAATTCTTGCTATGAGATTGTATGAAATTGATAATGATGCTGATGATCTTGCCTGGGCGAAGAAAATTTATGCATGGCAAAAAAATAATCTGGTAGATCCTGTTTCAGGAGCAGTTTGGGATAATATATCTGAAGTAAACGGAACAGTTACTACAAACAAAGACTGGGTATTTACCTATAATATGGGAACATGGATAGGAGCAGGTTTAAGATTGTACAAAGCCACAAACGAGCAAACATATCTTGATGATGCAGTAAAATCAGGAAGAAACGTTTTAACAAATCCAAAATTAGTTTCAGAAGGGCTTCTTAAAGATGAAGGTCAGGGCGATGGAGGATTATTTAAAGGAATTTTGGTACGTTATTTTACAGAATTAATAGAGCACCCCACTATAAATTCTACAGATAAAGAGAGTTTTTCAAAATTCTTAAAATTTAATGCACAGTCATTTTATAAAAAAGGAATTTTAAGACCTGCAATGCTTTCAGGAAACAACTGGAAAGTAGCTCCTGCAGCAGGTGGAAAAGTAGATTTAACAACTCAATTGAGCGGAGTAATGTTAATAGAAGCAGCAGCCAAGCTGAATAAAGATGGCTTTTTTGATTAATTAATTAGTTTAAGTAGTTTAGTTTAAGTAGTAATTTTTGTAATACCTGAAGGAAATAAACAGCCTTCAGGTTTTATAATGTTTATCAATTCAACAGAAATTGCATGCAAAGAACAAAGATTTAAATACATATTCAATCAAAGTACTTTCCGGAAATTTCAAAAAAAATAAAATATTATAATGAAGAATAAAATCACAATTATACTTTTTCTTTTTGCAAGCCTTGTATCCTTTGCACAATGGAAACCACAAGGAGATAAAATAAAAACAAAATGGGCAGAACAAGTAGATCCCAATCATGTACTTCCGGAATATCCGCGACCAATTATGGAAAGGGATCAATGGAAAAACCTTAATGGTTTATGGAACTACGCAATACAACCGGCAGGACAAACAGCGCCAAAAGGCTACGACGGAAAAATTCTCGTTCCTTTTGCTGTTGAATCAAGCCTTTCGGGCGTAATGAAAAAAGTAGGTTCAGAAAACGAATTATGGTACGAAACCAATTTTACCATCGACAGCAACTGGAAAAACAAAGATATTTTATTACATTTTGGAGCAGTAGACTGGAAAACAGAAGTTTGGATTAATAATGTAAAAATAGGAACACATACTGGCGGATTTACTCCTTTTAGTTTTAATATAACGCCTTACCTAAACGGAAAATCGCAAAAATTAGTCGTAAAAGTATGGGATCCTACGAGCGACGGAACACAGCCAAGAGGAAAACAAGTAAAAAACCCTGAAAGCATCTGGTACACACCGGTAACAGGAATCTGGCAAACCGTTTGGTTAGAACCAGTAAATAAAAAACACATTAATAACCTAAGAACAACTCCGGATATTGATCACAACACCATCAATATTGTACCGGAAATTGAAGGAAGTACTGCAAGCGATATTGTTGAAATCACAGTATCTGATGGTATCAAAACCATTGCAACAGAAAAAGTTGCAGCAGGTCAGTCATTAGACATTGTATTGAATAATCCAAAATTATGGTCGCCGGACACACCATTTTTATATGATATTAAAGTAAAATTAATCAGCGGTGGAAAAGTAACCGACGAAATAAAAAGCTATTTTGCAATGCGTAAAATCTCTTCAAAAAGAGACGATAAAGGAATTGTGAGAATCCAGCTGAACAACAAAGATTGTTTTCAGTTTGGCCCGCTGGATCAGGGATGGTGGCCTGACGGATTGTATACTGCGCCAACAGACGAAGCTTTAAAATACGATCTTGTACGAACAAAAGAATTAGGTTTTAATATGATTCGTAAACACGTAAAAGTAGAACCGGCAAGATGGTACACACATTGCGACAGAATGGGATTTTTGGTATGGCAGGATATGCCAAATGGCGATGACGGCCCAATCTGGCAAATGCACAAATATTTTGAAGGAACAGAATTAAAAAGAACAGCACAATCTGAAGCGACATACAAAAAAGAATGGAGAGAGATTATGGATCATTTGTATTCTTATCCAAGTATCGTAGTTTGGGTTCCATTTAATGAAGCATGGGGACAATTTAAAACAGTTGAAATTACAGAATGGACGAAGAATCATGATCCAAGCAGATTAGTAAATTCGTCAAGCGGAGGAAACCATTTTCAAACAGGAGACATGTTAGACATTCACCATTATCCTGAGCCAAATTTAAAATTGTATGATGCACGCAGAATCACTGTTTTAGGAGAATACGGCGGAATTGGTCTTCCGGTTACAGGACATTTATGGCAAACAGATAAAAACTGGGGGTACACGCAGTTCAAGAACAATGATGAAACGACAGCCAAATACAAAGAGTATGCAGAGCAGCTAAAAACATTATCTAAAGTAGGTTTTTCTGCAGCAGTTTATACCCAGACAACAGATGTCGAAGGCGAAGTAAACGGTTTTATGACCTACGATCGTAAGGTTGATAAAATGAATTTTTCTGAAGTTAGTAAAATAAATAAAGAAGTCATTAACGCTATTAATAATTAAGATTTTGGTAAAAAATAAACATAAAATCGTTTTTAGTTTATTCGCATTGCTTGTATTTGTTCCGATGAATGCACAAAACGCGACAGTTTGCGAATCGAAACTTCCTGTAGATTGGGTAAATCCTTTAGTAGGTACAGATTCTGATTACGGAATCTCAAACGGAAATACGTATCCCGCGATTGCAATGCCATGGGGAATGAATTTCTGGACACCACAAACAGGCAAAATGGGCGATGGATGGGCTTATACCTATAAATCAAACAGAATTAAAGGTTTCAAACAAACACATCAGCCTTCGCCTTGGATGAACGATTATGGTCAGTTTTCGATAATGCCCGTAACTGGTGATTTAAAATTTAAGGAAGAAGAAAGACAAAGCTGGTTTTCTCATAAAGCAGAAACCGTGACGCCTTATTACTACAGTGTTTATTTGGCAGATCATAACGTTACAACTGAAATTACTCCAACAGAAAGAGCTGCAAGATTTCGATTTACATTTCCCGAAACAGACAAAGCCTACATTGTAGTTGATGCTTTTGATAAAGGATCGTATGTGAAAATTATTCCGTCAGAAAGAAAAATTATTGGGTACACGACTAAAAATAGCGGAGGAGTTCCTTTAAACTTCAAGAACTATTTTGTGATCATTTTTGATAAAGATTTTCAGTTGAATTCCACTTTCAACGGAGATGTTTTAGGAAATGCCCTTGAAATGCAGGCAGATCATGCCGGAGCCGTAATTGGTTTTAAAACAAAAGCCGGAGAAAAAGTAAATGCTCAGGTAGCGTCATCATTTATAAGCTATGATCAGGCAGAAAGAAATCTGAAAGAAATAGGAAAAGACAATTTTGATGAGCTTAAAGAAAAAGGAAAAGAGATCTGGAACAAAGAATTAAGCCGCATAAAAGTAGAAGGCGGAACAAATGACCAAATGGGCACATTTTATTCCTCTTTGTACAGATCGCTTCTTTTTCCGAGAAAGTTTTTTGAATTTGGTAAAAATAATAAACCGGTTCATTACAGCCCTTACAACGGAAAAGTTTTACCAGGTTATATGTTTGTAGATACCGGATTCTGGGACACTTTTAGAGCTTTATATCCATTTTTAAATTTAATGTATCCGGAACTGAATGCCCAAATGCAGGAAGGACTTTCGAATGCATTCAATGAAAGCGGATGGTTGCCGGAATGGTCAAGCCCGGGATTACGAGATATTATGGTGGGGAATAATTCAGCCTCAATTGTATCCGAAGCTTACCTGAAAAGCGGAAAAGGAAACAAGTATGATATCGAAAATTTATACAAAGCCGTGATTCATGGTGCCAATAATGCGGGACCACTAAAAGCAGTAGGTCGTGCAGGAGTAGATTCATATAACACTTTAGGTTACGTACCGCACGATGTTGTAAATGAAAGCGCTGCAAGAACTTTAGAATATGCTTACGATGATTTTGCGATTTACCAATTGGCGAAAGCCTTAAACAAACCACAGTCGGAAATTGATTTATACAAAAAGAGAAGTTTAAATTATAAAAACCTTTTTGACCCGAAATATAATTTAATGCATCCTAAAAACAGTGACGGAAAATTCATGGAGCCTTTTGATCCTTTTCAATGGTTTAACGGATTTACCGAAGGAAATAGCTGGCATTATTCATGGTCGGTTTTTCATGACATACAAGGTTTAATTGATTTGATGGGAGGAAATCAGGTATTCATTTCACAATTAGATAAAGTCTTTTCTTCACCGCCAATTTTTGCTACTTCCAATTTTACAGGAGGAGTGATTCACGAAATGAGAGAAATGCAAATTGCCAACATGGGACAATATGCTCACGGAAACCAGCCTATTCAGCACATGATTTATCTGTACAATTATGCCGCAGAACCTTGGAAAGCGCAATATTGGGTAAGAGAAACAATGAACAGAATGTATCATGCAACTCCGGATGGATATTGCGGAGATGAAGATAACGGACAAACTTCGGCCTGGTATGTTTTTTCTTCATTAGGATTTTATCCGGTTACTCCGGCCTCAGACCAATATGTTGTAGGAGCGCCATTGTTTAAAAAAGTAACAATCGAGTTGGAAAACGGAAATAAAGTAGAAATCAATGCGCCGGAAAATAACGATCAAAACAGATATGTGAAAGACCTGAAAGTAAATGGAAAAACATACACCAAAAACTGGTTGAGCCATTCTGAATTAATGAAAGGTGCCACATTAGATTTTGATATGTCGAACACACCAAATCTAAAAAGAGGAACCGCAAAAGAAGATATTCCGTACTCTTTAACAAACGAATAAAAAAGATATTTCCCTATAAATTAAAATATACAACAATGCAAAGAAGAAAATTTATCCAGAATGCTGCTTTATTTGGCAGTTTAGCCCTTATCGATCCTATGGAAATAATTGCAGGAACTAAAATGGTAAAAGATTTCCCTATTGTAAGGGTTGCAAAAGGAAAAAGAAATTTTGAAAGTGATTTCATTGAAAAAACGATAACCGAATTTCAAAAGAATGTAAAAGACAAAGAATTAGGATGGTTGTTCAATAACTGTTTCCCTAATACACTTGATACCACGGTAACCTATTCGCAAAAAAACGGAAGACCTGATACGTATGTAATCACCGGAGATATTGATGCAATGTGGCTAAGAGATAGTTCTGCGCAAGTGTGGCCGTATATGACATTTGCCGGAAAAGACACCAAACTTAAAAACCTAATTGCCGGAGTAATCAACAGGCAGACAGAATATATATTGAAAGATCCGTATGCGAATGCATTTTACAACGATCCTAACAAAAAAGGGGAGTGGACAACAGATCATACTGATATGAAACCCGGAGTTCACGAAAGAAAATACGAAATAGATTCGTTATGCTACCCAATAAGACTGGCGTACAATTACTGGAAAAATACAGGAGATACTTCTCCATTTGATGACAATTGGGTAAAAGCAATTAAAGCAACCCTAAAAGTATTTAAAGATCAACAGCAAAAAGACGGTACCAACCCGTATACGTTTCAGAGAACAACGCAATTTGCTACAGACACAAGACCCTTAAAAGGCTACGGATATCCGGTTAAACCAGTTGGTTTAGTTTGTTCGGCCTTTCGACCAAGTGATGATGCAACTGTTTTTTCTTTTTTAATTCCTTCAAACTTTTTTATTGTAGCCAGTATGAAACAAGCTGCAGAAATGTTAGAAACCATTAAAAAAGACAGCGCTACAGCAAAAGAACTACGCGCTTTAGGAAATGAAGTAGAACAAGCCATCAAACAACATGCAGTAGTAAAACACCCTAAATACGGAAACATTTTTGCTTTTGAAGTAGATGGTTTTGGAGGTCATTTACTTATGGATGATTCTAATGTGCCAAGCTTATTGAGTTTACCTTATTTAGATGCTATTGATGTGAATGATCCAACGTATCAAAATACCAGAAAATTTGTGTTATCAGAAGATAATCCGTTTTTCTTTAAAGGAAAAGTAGCCGAAGGAATTGGTGGCCCACACGTAGGAATGGATATGATCTGGCCGATGTCGTTAGTCATGAGAGCCTATACAACATCAGACCAAAACGAAATAAAACAATGTATCAAAATGCTTAAAGCATCACATGGCGATACTGGTTTTATGCACGAATCTTTTCATAAAGACGACGCTAAGAATTTCACAAGATCATGGTTTGCCTGGACCAATACATTATTTGGCGAATTATTGTGGGATACCTATCAAAAACACCCAAAATTGCTGGAACTATAACTATTTATAACAAGTTTTAATTTTTTATAAAATGATAAAATTCAACAAGAATATCGTTCTTGCAGCCCTTTCTATGTCTATTTTTAGCTTCAATGCGACAGCTCAAAAATCAGGCGGAGGACTTGCAAAAGGAAAATATACAGCACTGGTCAATCCGTTTATTGGTACCGCACCATTATTAGATACCAAAATAATAGGCTACACACCACCGGCAGATATGCGCGTTTGGGCAGGATTGGTATTTCCGGGTTCATCAGTACCCAATGCAATGGTACAGTTAAGCCCAATGACAAAATACAGATCAGGTGCAGGATACGAATACGAAGACACTGAAATTTTAGGCTTTACCCATACCAATAAAGGACATTGGAATCTATGTCATATTCCGCTTTTACCAGTTCCGGACGGAGCTACATTTCCGTACAAATCATCTTTTATCCATGATCAGGAAAAAGCAAGTCCGGCTTATTACGAAGTGTATTTAAAAAACTATGATGTACAGGTAAAACTAAGTTCGACATTGCGTTGTGGCGTACACGAGTATACGTTTAAAAACAACAAAGGCCGAAAAGTACTTTTTGATTTAGGCAAAGCGAATAATCATGTAGACGACTGGCAGATTAAACAGGAAGGTTCAAATGCCGTAAGCGGTTTTCAGAGAACCGGAGGCGAAAAAATATATTTTTATGCCACATTAAGCAGTCCGATAGAGAAGTTAGATACTAAAGATGTTGCCAAAAGCGGCGGTTATACTTTGGTAAACATTAAAGACGGAGACACAAAACCTGTAACAGTAAAAATAGCGTTGTCCTTTGTAAGTGTAGACAATGCAATCGAAAACTTAAAAGCCGAAGTAGGCGAAAAAAGCCTGACCAAAGTTTTTGAAGAAGGAAGTACAAAATGGGAAAACCTGCTGTCTAAAATTCAGGTAAAAGGAGGAAGCGAACAACAAAATGTAATGTTCTACAGCATGTTGTACAGATCGTTTTTATGGCCGGCTTTGCGAAGTGACGTAAACGGACAATTTACAGACGAAGCAGGAAAAGTTCGAAAAGAAAACTATCACTATTACACACTTCCTTCATTGTGGGATGATTACAGAAATAAACTGGTTTTATTGAGTATTTTTTCACCAGATGAAACCAGCGATATTATCAGTTCGATGATCAATGAAGGAGAAATTAAAGGTTTTATGCCAACATTCTTTCACGGAGATCATGCTGCATCATTTATTGCAGGATCTTATATGAGAGGAATTAGAAAGTACGACGTTAAAAAAGCATACGAACTATTACTAAACAACGCTTATAAAGAAGGCGGAACAAGACCACACATCGCAGAATATATTGTAAAAGGGTATGTTCCGGAACAGGATATCAAAAATCCTGTAGTAGAAACGAAAGGAAATGCAGGCGTTACCAAAACGCTGGAATATGCTTATGACGATCATGCATTGGCATTATTAGCCAAAGAACTAAATGATACAGAACATTATAATGATTTGGTAAAACGTTCTAAAAATTACGCCAATGTGTTTGATAAATCGACCACTTTTATGAGAGGTAAACTGGCAGATGGAAAATGGGTGACGCCATTTAATCCTGAGTTTCCGTATTATGAATACATGTACAGAGAAGCAAACGCATGGCAATTATCCTTCTTTGCGCCGCATGATATGCCGGGATTGGTTAAACTTTATGGAGGCGACAAACCTTTTGAAGCCAAGCTTGATGAATTCTTTACAAAACCATGGAATCCTAAATATATTGCATGGAATATATCAGGTTTTATCGGGCAATATTGTCACGGTAACCAACCGGATCACGAAGCTCCGTTTTCGTATTATTTTGTAAATAAACCAGAGAAATCACAAAAAAGAATCGACGAAATATTAGAAACAATGTACGGAATCGGGCCTGAAAAACTAGCCATGTCCGGTATGGATGATGCGGGCGAAATGTCGTCCTGGTACGTGTTTGGTGCACTGGGACTTTACCCGTTATCTCCTGC
Source organism: Flavobacterium bizetiae (assembly GCF_902804475.1). Classification (GTDB taxonomy): domain Bacteria; phylum Bacteroidota; class Bacteroidia; order Flavobacteriales; family Flavobacteriaceae; genus Flavobacterium; species Flavobacterium bizetiae. Next base: position 9,236 of record NZ_CADCSU010000079.1, on the reverse strand, counting down.
CGATCCTGAATATATTGTAACCGTTCCTATTTTTAAAGAAGTATCATGGACAACACCGGCAGGCAAAAAAGTAACCATCAAAAACCCGAATGGGAAAAGAAATCTGGAAACCATAAAAGTAAACGGTGCTAAAATCGATGGCTATTTTATCTCTCACGATTTGTTTAAAAATGGTGGAGACATACAAGTTATAACGAAATAATAAGAATGCCTTTGTAAAGTATAAATTAAAATGACGTCCCTTTTTTTGGGACGTTGTTTATATAAAAACAATTTTAAATGAAGACAATTAAATTAGTAACATGCCTGTTTTTATTGTTGGGAATTTTTACTGCATATTCTCAGCAAAAAAAGTTCGAACTCCTTTCACCAAACGGAGAAATAAAAGTTTCGGTTGCTTTAGAAGATAAAATCTATTATTCGATCAATATCCAAAACGAAGAAATAGCCGCCAAAAATCATCTGGCATTAATCCTTAAAAATGAAACTTTAGGATTAAATCCGAAAATAACAGGAAGTAAAACCGGAAAAGTAAAAGAGGAAATTAAACCCGTTGTTCCGCTTAAGTTTTCAACTGTTTCTAATCAATACAATTATTTGGTATTGAATTTTAAAGGAGATTATGCAATAGAGTTTCGCGCTTTTGATGACGGAATATCTTATCGATTCATAACGTCTAAAAAAGGAGAAATCGAAGTGTTAAACGAAGATTTCGCTGTTAATTTTCCGGATAATTATCTGTTGCATGTGCAACAACCTGGAGGTTTTAAAACGGCTTATGAAGAAGCTTATTCGCAAACAACGGTAAAAGATTGGAAACCTTCTGATAAAATGTCTGTACTTCCTGTTTTGGCCGATTCGCAAAAGCAATACAAGATATTAATAAGCGAATCTGACCTTTCGGATTATCCTTGTATGTTTTTAAAAGGAACGGGAAAAAGCATTACTGCCGTATTTCCTAAAACACCTTTAGAATTTGGCCCTGATGGAGACCGAAGTCTTAAAATTTTGAAAGAAGCCAATTATATTGCCAAGACCAAAGGAACAAGAAATTTTCCGTGGCGTTATTTTGTGATTACTAAAAATGACAAGCAGCTTATAGAAAATACAATGACTTTGAAACTCGCTCCAAAAAGCGAACTAAAAGATACTTCATGGATAAAACCCGGACAAGCCAGCTGGGAATGGTGGAACGGCGCAACGCCTTACGGTCCAGATGTGAACTTTGTGTCTGGTTATAATCTGGATACCTATAAATATTATATTGATTTTGCTTCGAAATTTGGTATAAAGTATATCATTATGGATGAAGGCTGGGCCAATAGTACAGAAGATCCGTATTCGCCAAATCCGAATGTGAATGTTCATGAGCTCATTAAATATGGTAAAGAAAAAAATGTGGGTATCGTATTGTGGCTGACCTGGCTTACTGTCGATAAAAATATGGGCGTTTTTAAAACCTTTAAAGAATGGGGAATTGCAGGTGTAAAAATTGATTTCATGGATCGAAGTGATCAGGTAATGGTCAATTATTACGAAAATGTAGCCAAAGAAGCAGCAAAGCATCAAATATTGGTAGATTTTCATGGCGCCTTTAAGCCTGCAGGTTTAGAATACAAATATCCAAATTTAATTTCGTACGAAGGAGTAAGAGGAATGGAACAAATGGACGGCTGTAAACCGGACAACAGTTTGTACCTGCCTTTTATGCGAAATGCCGTTGGCCCAATGGATTATACGCCGGGCGCGATGATTAGCATGCAGCCGGAAGTATACAGATCTGAAAGACCAAATTCGGCAAGTATTGGTACAAGAGCTTATCAGCTTGCTTTGTTTGTTGTTTTCGAAAGCGGTTTGCAAATGCTGGCAGATAATCCAACCAATTATTACCGTGAGAAAGAATGTACTGATTTTATCACTTCGGTTCCTACGACTTGGGATGAAACCAAAGCATTAGAAGCCAAAGCGGGACAATACGCCATTGTTGCCAAAAGAAAAGGAACAAAATGGTTTATTGGCGGAATAACCAACAATGCCGAAAAACAACGAAACTTTAAACTGAATTTAGATTTTCTAAAAGCCGGAAAAACCTATAAAGTAACCACGTTTGAAGACGGCATTAACGCAGGATATCAGGCAATGGATTATAGAAAGAAGAATTACACCATTACAAACAAAGATGGTATTGATGTGAAAATGGTTAAAAATGGAGGATGGGCAGCAGTTTTAGAAGAGATTTAGGGTTTGACGTAATTCTTTAAAATATAATCGTTTTGTGTTTTATCCCGCATAGTTTTTGTTGAATAGGCTCCAGCTTTAGCTGGAGTTTATATAGAAAGCAACGACAAAGTTTGTCATCCCGAGGAACGAGGGATCTCCGCCAGTAGCTCTACCAAGATTGGTGATTTTGATTGTGGAATTTCTCATGAAGATCCCTCGTTCCTCGGGATGACAAAAACTCTTAATCAGTAAGTAACCAAAAAGATTGTGATCCTTCGTCCCTAAGGATGACAAAAAGACTCAATGAATGAGTAACCACAAAGTTTGTTATCTCGACGAATGAGAGATCACACTAGTATTTCTGTTCAGGTATTCGCCAATCTTTGTCGAGTTTCTTGTGAGATCCCTCGTTCCTCGGGATGACAAGATTATGTTTACTTTGTGAGAAAATAAAAAATCTTTGCAAATCTGCGTTTTCGCGAAGCGAATCCGTGTCATCTGCGTGCAATATTCAAATTAGTTTTGATTATGATGGTCGAATCCCAAGTTTGATTCTTGGTTCCTCAGAGTGACAAAAAAAGTTCTTATGAAAACAATTGCCCTAGCCCCGATAAAAGTGGAAATCCTTTTTGTTTTTTTCTTTAAAAAATAAAAAGATTGGAACGGATTGCTTCGCCAGTTCGCTCTTTCAGGCTCGGGTGCGGGATTAGCTCCTAAAAAAAATGATTTGCTTTTACAAGCCAATTCAAAATATTAAAAAATAAAATCTAATGATTATACAACATAAAAAAAATAGTAAAACAATTTGCCTGTTTTTCCTTTTTCTATTGATGAATGTAGCAGGATATTGTCAGGCACCGGTAAATCTTAAGTGCGAACATTTGGTTGATCCATTAGGGATTGATGTGCCAGAACCAAGACTTTCGTGGCAATTGAATGGAAGTGGACACAATGTAGCGCAAACGGCTTATCAGATAGAAATTGCAACAGACGCTAATGCTTTAACACAAGGAAAAGCAACGGTGTGGAATACTGGAAAAGTGCTTTCGGACGCTATTTTAGTTTCTTATAAAGGAATGACTCTACAATCGTTTACTACTTATTTTTGGAGAGTAAAAGTTTGGGATGAAAATGGCAAAATGAGAATTTCGAAGATTCAGCGTTTTGAAACTGCCATGATGCAATCGAGCGACTGGAAAGGAAGTTGGATTTCTGATTCTCATGATAAGAATTACAAACCGGCTCCTTATTTCAGAAAAGAAATTACGACAACAAAAATGATCAAAGAAGCCCGTGTTTATGTTACCGCCGGCGGATTGTACGAATTTTATGTGAACGGAAAAAAAGCAGGAAACCGAATGCTTGATCCTATGTTTACGAAATACGACAGTCGTAATTTGTACGCCACATTAGACATCACGGCCGATTTGCAAAAGGGAAAAAATGCTTTTTGTATTTTGTTAGGAAACGGCTGGTACAATCACCAATCGACGGCTGTTTGGCATTTTGATAAAACAATTTGGAGGAACCGACCTCGTTGTCTGGTGAATATCAGAATTACGTATGCTGATAATTCGACGGAAACAATTGTAACAGATGAAAGTTGGAAAACAGCGGATAGTCCGGTTATTTTTAATAGTATTTACACGGGCGAGCATTATGATGCGCGTAAAGAAATTGCCAACTGGAACAAACCTGATTTTAATGATAGTAACTGGAATAAAGCAATAGTTGTAAAAGCGCCATCATCAAAATTGGTGTCGCAGCAATTGCATCCTATTAAAGTGGTGGCTGAGTTAAAACCTACCAAAATCAATCGTGTAAACGATACTTTGACTGTGTTTTCTTTCCCAAGAAATATTGCAGGGACTGTTCGTTTTTCGATAAAAAATGCTGTCGCGGGAACTGTTTTTAGAATAAAACATGCGGAACGTTTGTATAAAAACGGGATAGTTGATCTTTCGAATATCGATTTGCATTACAGACCAACTGATAATTCAGATCCTTTTCAGACGGATATTTTTATTGTAAAAGGAAATGATAAGGAAAGCTTCTCTCCAAAATTTAATTATAAAGGATTTCAATTTGTAGAAGTTACTTCAAGTCGCCCTTTTAAATTGAAGTATGATTGTATTTTGGCGCTCGAAATGCACAGCGATGTTCCTGCTATTGGGAAAATTAAAACCTCGAATTCGGTTTTTAATAAGATTTGGGAAGCGACAAACAGCAGCTATCTGGCTAATTTATTTGGTTATCCAACAGATTGTCCGCAACGCGAAAAGAATGGTTGGACAGGAGATGCACACACGAATATAGAAACGGGATTATACAATTTTGACGGAATCACGATTTACGAAAAATGGCTTGCTGACCATCAGGACGAGCAACAACCGGACGGAGGAATTTCGAACATTGTTCCTAATCCGGGAGCATTTGGATATGAATTTGCAACTGGTCCGGACTGGACAAGTTCGATTGCTATTATTCCGCGGAAAATATATGAGTTTTACGGCGACGCCAGTTTGCTGACTAAAATATATCCCAACATAAAAAAGTATGTAGATTTAATTGATAAGAAATATCCAGGCGGGATTACAGATTGGGGATTAGGAGATTGGGTTCCTGTAAAAACCGTAAGTTCTAAACCGCTAACTTCGACGATGTATTATTATACTGATGTGATGATTTTAGCGAAGACAGCAAAACTATTAGGAAACACCAGCGATGCGGAACATTATTTTAAATTGGGAGAAAAAATTAAAACAGCATTCAATAAAGAATTTTTTAATTCAACTACAAGTTTATACTGCAGCGGCACACAAACCGAATTGTCCGGTCCGTTGTATTGGGGATTGGTTCCTGATGAATTTAAGCAAAAAGTAGCCGATAATTTATACAAAAAAGTACAGGAAACTAATTTTCATCTTGACGTTGGTTTATTGGGCACAAAGTCTTTGCTGAATGCATTGAGCGAAAATGGTTATGCCGATGCTGCTTATAAAATTGCTTCTCAGGAAGATTTTCCGTCCTGGGGTTATTGGATAAAAAACGGCGCCACGACTTTGTTTGAAAATTGGCCATTGAATGTCGAGAAAAATGATGCTTCGATGAATCATATTATGTTTGGAGAAATAGGAGCGTGGATGTACAAAGGATTGGGCGGAATTTTTCCGGATGAAAATCAGCCTGGTTTTAAGCATATTATTTTAAAACCAAATTTTGTTAAAGATCTTACTTATTTTGAGTCTGAACATAGTTCTCCTTATGGGAAAATTGTCTCGAACTGGAAAAAAGAAAACAAAGAAATACTTTATAATGTGGTGGTTCCGCCCAACTCCAGCGCGAGTTTTTATTTAGAAAAAGACAAAACTTTTAGTTGCAATTCAAAAGACATCAACATTATCAACGAAGGATTGTATAAAGTAATTCACCTGAAATCAGGTTCGTATTCTTTTAAAATTAATCAGGAATAAAACCTTCATTACATTGAAATAAAAAAAAGCATTAGTAATTTATATTTACTAATGCTTTTTTATTTTGGATGCTTTTTAAAGCGGAAAGATCAGGCTTTTATTTTGAATTCAGATCGATTTCGTAATTAAAAGAAGTTGCTTTTGCATACACCATATATTGTTCTAATGGCTTCGGCCCGCATCCCCAGGAACCTACTCCTAAGGTTTTATGCGAAACACATAATACCGTTCCTTTGCTTTTTGGCAGATCTATTTTGTATTCTACATTTTCCATTTCTTCGTCGCTGTAAGGCAATGCAGCTACTTGTAGTAAATCATCACCTTGTTTAATAGTTAATCCTAAACCATCTTGAGATTTTAGGTTTGCCCAACGTACATCTTCATGATTTCCGGATTCCATTGGCTTTTCGTAAGGTGTCATTTGCTCTTTTACAGTGCTGTAATAATGACCAACATCAAAGCCGCTTTTACGGTCAGGATAATTTTCCATTGGTCCGCGTCCTAGGTAATCAAATTGGTCTAAATCTTTACTCAAAAACATTCGAACACCAATTCGCGCTAAAATTAATTTAGGATCATTAAAACTGATATCATTGGTTACCTTAATAGTACCGTTTCCGTTAATGGTATAAAAAACACGGTGCACCACTTTAAAATTTTCTTTTCCGGTTCCGGTTAATGTAGCTTTAATCTCGAAACTTCCACCGGATATTTTTTGAGTTTTAATATCACTCACTACCCATTTGATCGATTTCAAATCGTATTTTTCCCAGTTTTCGTACGCCCACATATCATCTTTTCTGTGTGGTGCGCGCCATAAATGCAATAGTGGTCCTCCGTTTTCCTGTAAAAGGTTTTTACCGTTTTTTTCTATTTTCGAAAATGTTCCTTTGTTTTTATCAAATTCAATTTTAAAATTGTTACCAATAAGCTGAATGCTGTTTCTGTTGTTTTTTACAGATAAAGTACCTTCAGGTATATGTTGCAAAACTGGCGGAGTATTTACCGGAAGTTCGAATTGCTGCGAAGCTACTTCGTAACCTTTATTGGCCCATAATTCATCTTCTGCAAGAGCAAATGAAATACGTAAGAAATATTCTGAACCTGATTTTGGAGTAATATTTAAAGGAATCTGAATGTCTTTTTGTTCACCCGGAATTATAGAACCTGTTGCAATATCTCCCGTAGCGATTGATTTTCCGTTTTCAGTCAATTCCCATTTTGCCGAAAGGCTATTCAAGTTCTTCGTTTCATAACGGTTTTTGATTGTGAAAATGCCGTTTTTACTGTCTTTGTCTGAAATTGTAATCCATTGGTATGCATGTTTTAATTCAGGATAATGCGGTTTTAAAGAGCGGTCAGAGAATACCACTCCTTTATGAATGAAGTACTGATCGTTTGGAAATTCGCCAAAACCACCTCCGAAAGCAGTTATAGGATGTTTTGGATCACGATTATTGTAAATTCCCTGATCCTGCCATTCCCAAATTGCACCACCAAGCAGGGCAGGATATTTATCGAATAAATCATTGTAGATGTCTACAGATCCCATCGAATTGAACATCGCATGGGCATATTCGCATAAATAAAATGGTTTTGTCAAAGAAGTATCATTAGCATGTTTTTCTAAGTTAAAAACATCTGTATACATCTGACTGTCAATATCGGCCGGGTTGTTTAAGGCAATGCCAAAACCTTCGTAATGAGTAGGTCGGGTTGGATCTATATCTTTAATTGCTTTTAATGCCGCTCTAAAGTTCACGCCACCGGTTCCGTTTTCATTACCCAATGACCAGATTAAAACTGAAGGATGGTTTTTGAAATTCTCTGTATTCGCCACATTACGATCTACAATCGCGGCTTTTATACGAGGGTCATCATTAAATTCATTCATGGCTCCGTGACATTCTACGTTGGCTTCAGCAACTAAATAAAGACCATATTCGTCGCATAATTCATACCATCTCGGATCATTAGAATAATGGCTTGTTCTGACATGATTACAGTTGGCTTGTTTGATTAACAAAATGTCTTTGATCATTTGTTCTTCTGTAACGGCGTGACCGTCATCTGGCCAGTTTTCGTGACGATTAACTCCTTTTAGTTTGATCGCAACACCATTTACAGTAAACAATCTTCCTTTGATTTCTATTTTTCTAAAACCAATTTTAGACGAAAGAGTTTCGATTGTATTTTTTCTTTCTTTTAAATCAATTACGGCGGTGTAAAGAGTAGGGGTTTCCGCTGTCCATTTTTTAGGATTCGTAACATTAAACGTTACATCTATCGCAACTTCCTGACCTGGTTTTAAAGCCGGAACAATTTTTTTCCCGGTTGCTTTGCCCACAATAGCGCTGCCATCATATAAATTGACTTGTACCAATCGTGGTTTCGAAATTGTTTTTGCGTAGTTTTTAATTTTGGTAGTTACCACAACTTCGGCATCTTTATAATTTTTATCGAGATTGGTTTTGATAAAATAATCCCTGATATGTTGTTGCGGAGTACTCCAAAGCGTTACGTTTCTAAAAATACCGCTCAAACGCCACATGTCCTGATCTTCTAAATAACTTCCTGTGGTGAAACGATAGACTTCTACAGCCAGGGTATTTTTTCCGGCAACAAGATATTTTGTCAGATCAAATTCTGCTGCATTTCTGCTGTTTACGCCATAGCCTACTTTTTTCCCGTTTACCCAAATAAAGAATCCCGCGTCGACACCATCAAAAGTGATCAAAATGCGTCTTCCTTTCCAGTTTTCCGGAACGGTAAAATCACGACGATAACTACCGACTGGGTTTCTTTCGTGAAATGCCGTGAAATTTTCAGGAGGCGTACTCATCACTCGCGGAAAGTCTTTCTGAAAAATGTAATTAAAATTGCTGTAATAAGGTGTTCCGTAACCTTCAATTTGCCAGTTCGACGGTACTTTTATTTCTTTCCATTTCGATACATCGTAATCTGTTTTATAAAAATTTACCGGACGTTTTTGAGGCCAGTCGACCCAATTGAACTTCCACATTCCATTTAAACTTTTACTGTAAGTAGAAGCGTGTCTGTTTGCAGTAAGCGCTTCTTTTAGCGAAGCATAAGGCATTAAAGTTGCGTGCGCAGGTTCTTTATTAATGCCGATATTTTCAGGATCTTCAATTTCTTTAGGAACCTTTGCTGTATCCTGAGCAGAAAGATTTTGTTCTAATTTTTGAAAGGCAAAAATGGAGTTTTGGTGGAATATCAGAACTATAAAAAGAAAAATTTTAATACTTCGATTTTTTAATAATGGGTGAAACATACCTGTGGTTTTAGATAATTAGTAATAGTTTTGGTTTAGAAAATTATTAAATTACTGCAAACATACTAAATCGATTTGGTATTTCTAAATTTTGCCTACCAGTTTATTCAACTATTACTTAAATACATTGGTTAATCTTTGTTTTTTATCAGTAATAATACATAATTTTATTTTATTCTCCCTTTATATTGCACTTATTGTTTTTGTAAAATATTCTTTTATTCATTTTTGAATAGTGAAAAAGTATATAT
>NZ_CADCSU010000078.1 GCF_902804475.1 Flavobacterium bizetiae | reverse complement strand
AGTGGCAATTTTTGATAAAATTTTATTGTCATAATCATCATAATAATAGGGTTTAAGATTTAAAAAGTTAGTTGCATATAATGAAGCACTGAAACCATTTAAAAAATCTTTTGAAACTCTTAAATGAAGGTTATGAAGTATGTTTGGTATCTTAGATTGAGTTTCGTTTCTTACTTTAATCAAATGCCCATATTTTTGAATATTAGTCCTGTCTTCAACAGGAATTTCGTGATAAACAAGTTCTGAGTCTAAATATCCATTAGGATAATTACTAGTTTGGGTTTTAGTATTCTGTAATAAAATATGTTCCGTTCTCAAGGAAATAAGTAATCCAACAGCAGGTATATGATAATTAAAATTAAAGCTAGTTGTGAAGCTATCCATTATACCATCTTGTGGATTGTAAACTCCGTATCTTTCAGCAGAAGTAAGACTTGCAGAAGATTCGTATTCTTTAACATCTGAAAAATCTTTTGTATGCGTGTATGAAGCATTCATGCTTACATCCAAATTAAGAGATTTAATTTTTTTGAAATTTATGGTAGTTTCTATACCAGTATCTTCTGAACTACGGTCGTTTGTCAGACTGTTATTCATGTAGTAAAATTTTTCAGTGCCAACAATGTTGTAGTTTGGAATTTCTGTACCGGTTACAATGATTTCGGCTTTTGGAATTACTCTATAGACAGGGACTTTTTGACCAGAAAAACCATTATAAAGCTTATTATAATATCCGGTTAAATTAACGGAGGCAAAAGGTAATTTTATATCTAATCCCGCTTCTGTTCGATATGCTTTACTTGGCTTTAGGTTTAAATTGTCTCCCGGAGTTATGATAGTTTGAATCCAGGCTTTTTGATAAACACCCGGATAAGTATAAATACCACTACCAATTAATTTATCGATATAACGATCTCCGGTGTATAGTTGGTTTAAAGACGGAGCTTTTGATGAAAGGCCTAATCCTGCACGTAATCTAAATGTTTCATTAAGTGTATAAGATGAATTTACACGGGGCTGTAATGAAATATTTCCCATTTGATTATCAAATCGTACTCCTAAATCAAGATTTAATATTCGTTCGTCTTTAAATTTTTTAAATATTCTGTCTTCGAAATAAGTAGAAATTTGATATTCTGTTTTTGAGTTAGTAAAGCTATAGTCTCTAAAACCAATGGTGCTGTTTCCTTCTCTCGAAAGAGTATAAAAATTCAACATTTCCTGGGTAGCATTTTTTCGTCCTTCACCTCTGTTTACGCTTGTTCTGTGCGAAACTCCAAGAACCAGACTGTGAATCCAATTCGATTTATTTGTTAGTGTTTTTGTAGTTTCAAGAGTAAAAAATGTTGAAATAGGAATACCTTCTACTGTACTTACACTAGTATATTGTGATGGAACAATAATGGCCTCATGTATTCCTTCTTCTTGAGTATCAGTTGCTGCAGAAGGTGAAGTATTCATCCATTTATCTCTTCTGGAAAATTGTCGGTCATAGCTAAGACTTGCATTTACATTAATTCCGTCAACCCATAAGTTTTTGGGTTTCCACATTAAATTATTTGAAATAGAAAAACCTTTTTTTTCGTTTTTTATGACTTGAGCGCTGATATCATCCGGATCACTTTTAGAGTTATCAAGATTCATTCGAAATGAAGTATTTACCGTGTTTTTTATAGTAGCATCATTATTCTTATATTGCCAGGATATGTTTCCGTTTATTCTTTCATAATTCAAAATATTGTCTCTCGGATCAGCTTTAGAATCGAGATAATTAATTCCAAAATTCATCGAATTATTTAAATTGAATTTTACTCCTTTTGTCAAATTAAGTTCAGATGTCGCATCTCTGATGGATGCAGAAACCCGGTAAGGACTATTTCCTACCTTTGTTGTTATTAAAACAAGCCCCGAAGTTAAATCACCATACTTTGCAGAAGGAATTCCCTGAATAACTTTTATTTCTTCAATATTATTAGTAGATATTTCTCTTAAATCAACTCCTCTATTTGTATTCGTAAAAGTGTTTCCTTTTATACCAAAATCATCTGCAAGACCTGAATTTGGATTTAAGGCCTGCATGTTTTCGTTGTTAGAAATAGGAATGTCATTCATTACAAATGAAGTTCCAAAAGCCTTATTTGCGTTAGAAGCTGACAATTTTGAGGCGGTACGAAAAACTATATTCTTGAATTCATTTAAATTAAAATCCGTGGTAGTTTGTCCCGGAAGCTGCTTCAAAACATCGTCTAGCGAAAAAGCCTGTACATTATTAATTGCATTTGTACCTAAAGTAAGTTCAGAATATTTTCTTTCTTTATTGGCGGTAACCACAACTTCTTTAAGGCGAAGTGTGTTATCTTCTAAAAAAACTGTAATAAAATTTTCGTTGTTTTTTAAAGCAATGTTAGACTCCATTTTTCCCAATATAGAAAAGTTTAGTACTATATCTTCAAGATAAGGAATTGTAATTTGAAAGGCTCCGTCTTTATCTGAAATACTCCAGTTATCAGATTTTGTATCTCGTATAAAAACGCCTGATAAAGCTGTTGAATTTTCTTTGTCTACAATCTTACCTGTAATTACTCTTTGAGAGAAAACAGAACTCGAAATTAAAAGAAGAAATAAAATAGAACGCATTGTTTTTAATTAGAATCAATAAAAATAATAGCGCAAATGTATCAATAATTCTTTGTGAACCAATGAAAAATAGGGGAGTTTGAAATTGTGAGTGTACCAATTTGTGAGAAAAAGATAAGCTTTAAGTTTTTAAAAACTTGCTCTATGTTGTTGATAATCAGTAAAGGGTTGTTTTGACCATTTTGTAAGAGTAAAGCATTTACTTTTTTTTAACAAGATGTACGTTTGATGTATTCTGAAGCAGAACATTTCTTGTTAATTCGTTTGGTTTTTTTTTGCTTCAGCTTAAAATTTTTAAGAATTGGATATAAAAAAAGAGCCAGAAAATTTTAAATTTCCTGACTCTTTATATAAGTTTTAAGACTTCGATTGAAAACTGTACTTCGAATAAAAGCTTAATCCAAAGATTCTGTTAGTTTTTTAAACACCGTTTTAGCATCTTTTCCTTCGTATAATATAGCGTAAACAGCATCGATAATTGGTGTTTTTGCTCCGTAACCCTGATTAAGTTTATAAGCACTTTTAGTCGCATAATAACCTTCTGCAACCATACTCATCTCCATCATGGCACTTTTTACGGTATAACCTTTTCCAATCATATTTCCGAACATTCTGTTTCTGGAGAATACAGAATATCCCGTAACCAATAAATCGCCTAAATAAGCCGAATCATTGATGTTACGTTTCATTTTGTGTACTTTTTTGATGAATTTTTTCATTTCGCGAATTCCGTTACTCATCATAACTGATTGAAAGTTATCTCCGTAACCTAAACCGTGTGCAATTCCGGCTGCGATTGCATAAATGTTTTTAAGCATTGCAGCATATTCAGTACCAATAATATCATCAGAAATTTTGGCTTTGATATAATTTCCAGACAATGTTGTAGCTACAACTTTGGCTTTAGCCGGATCTCCACAAGCAATTGTCAAGTACGAAAGTCTTTCTAATGCAACCTCTTCAGCGTGACAAGGACCTGTAATAACACCAATGTTATAATACGGAATGTCGTATTGAATATGAAAGTGTTCTCCAACAATTAAACTCGTCTCGGGAACAATTCCTTTAATTGCCGAAAAGATAATTTTATCAGACAAAGAAACCGTTAAATGTTTTAATTCAGCATCTAAGAACGCAGACGGAATAGCAAAAATTACATAATCTGCATATTCGACGGCTTCGTTTATATTGTTGGTTAATTTAAGTTTTGCAGTATCAAATTCAACCGAACTTAAATAATTTGGATTGTGTTTGTATTTCTGAATGTGCTCGATCGCAGCATCATTACGCATGTACCAGGCAATTTCTGAAAGATTCACGCATAACATTTTTGCAATTGCCGTAGCCCAGCTTCCTCCTCCAATTACTGCAAATTTTAGATTTTCGCTCATTTTTTTAATAATTTAAAACAAAAGTACTTAATAATGCAGTAATATCACAAAATCTGATTTAAGAAATTTATAAACGGTTGGTAAGACGAGTTGAATTTTACGCAGTATTTTTTATCTTTAAAAAACTAAATGAATTCAAAAAGCCTTACATTCGGTGAAATTTCTTTCAAATATGACTACTAAAATTTTCAACATTATTTTGATTTTAACAACCAGTTTTTCTTTTTCGCAAAACGCAGATCGTATTTATTATGATAAAGACTGGAAAGAAACAACCAAAGAAAATGCTTCTTTTTACAGAATCATACCATCCAAAAAAATAGGTAATCTGTTTTTAATGCAGGATTTCTATAGTAATAATACACCGCAGTTTCAAGGTTATGCTTTACAAAGCGACGAGAATAGTTATGTGGGAGATATTGTTTGGTATGACGAAAATGGTTTTGATACAGCGGTTTATCAATATTATAATAATACAGATGTTCCTGTTTTGACCTATTATTATCCTAATGGAAAAAAACGCAAAACGATTGAATATAAAAAAGGGAGGAAAAGCGGATTTTCGATTGTTTATCATCAGGACGGAACGGTTTTAATGAAAGGAAAATACCTTGATGGAAAACCGGTTGAAGGAGATTTTGAGGAAGTTAGAAACTGGGATGATTACCGCAACAACAAGTCAGAAGAAGAAACGTATAAGGAACAGACCGAAGTTATGATTGAAACGGCACCGGTAATGGTTGAAGATTATCAGTCCGGAACTCCAAAAAAGGTTATAAAGAATCTGGTGAAGAAAAAAATATTCTGGATCAATTCAAAACAATTGGCACAGGAAATCTGGTATGATATTGAATATGGCCAAATGCATCCTTTTAAACAGGTCAATTATGATAAAACGGGAAAAGTGCTGCAAACCATTAATCAAAATGATTTTGAACAATATGGCAGTGATATTTCAAACGGTACTTTTTACGATTATTACCTTCAAAATAAATTTGCAGTTGGCCTTAAGTCAAAAACGACTTATAAGCAAAGGATAAAATCAGGCGAAGAAATTAGATACTTTCCTAACGGTAAAATTCAGGAACTTACTAAATATTTAAATGGTGAAAAAGTGGGAGATGAAATCGTTTATGACAAAAATGAAACTTTAGTGATAAAGCGAGTGTATAAAAACGGAGCGCCTTTTGAGGGAAATTTTGATGAAAACTTCTCAGGAAGTTTATTGGTTAATGCCAACTATGTAAAAGGTGTAATAGATGGCGAGGCAATTGCTAAAAAACAAGAAAATGATAGTATTGTTGCTAAGGGCATTTACAAAAATGGAAAACCCTATAACGGAACATTTATTATAGAAAGCGGAAAAGATCGTCATGAGTTGATTCATGTTATAGACTTTAAGAAAAACGGATTGCAAAAAGTATTTAGTTATAATATCGATAATGTTCTTGAAACTTATACTTGTGTAAATGATGTAAAAAATGGTGAAACTGTTTTTTATGAAAATGGAGAAGTTACAGGGAAACTGGAATATAAAAACGACTTACCTTTTGAGGGTAAATTAGTAGAAGCTGAAAACGCCACAATTTATAAAAATGGTGCAATTGCTGAAGAAATTTTTTATAGAAGTAAATACGAAAGAACCGATGAAAATAATATTTTAAGATCGAAATATTATACAAACGGAAAACTGACCAAAATAGTCAATCGCTCCTTTACTATTGCAGATAAAGTTCAGGATTCTTATGAAGGAATTTATAAAGATGAAAAACCTTATTCAGGATATTTCGCTACAGATTTTCACGAGTTTAATCATGTCAATTATTATGAAAATGGAAGTATCAAATATCAATATTCTAATGATTATCTGGAGAATCTGGAGAAATACCAACATCCGTATTACGATATAAAATCGACTTATAAAGACGGAAAGATAGTAGATGGCGTAGAATACATAAAATTAGATCGTCAGTTTATTTCGAAATATTGGAAAAATGGAACTTTACAAAGTTTTGATGTAGATCTTTTTGCAATGCATTATTTTAACCGTTTTCATTTTGAATTGAAAAATAATGGTATTGAGATTACTGAATTAAAAAAGGAACAAAAAGGCAGAATTACAATCGAGAAAAACGGCAATAAATATACGAGTCAATTGATTATTGATGATAAAGTAGTAATGTCAAGTACATCTATTGACTTAGAAAACGAGATGCCGGAACAAACGGGAAGTATCGTATATTATGAATCGAACCAGATAATCAAAGCTAAAATTTTAAACTCTAATGAAACAGATGATGAAGGCCGAAGAGCATCAGAGATGTTTTATGCAATATTTGCGTCAACAGCTAATAGTGCGAAAACAATCGAAGAAAACTTCAATTCAATAGCACAGGATTTTTCGATAAGCAAAAATATTGAAGCCATGTTTGGCAAAGGAGATAATGCAGATGTACTGACAGGATTACGATTTAATGAATCTAAAAAGCCGGAAATTGGAATTCTGTTATTAAAAAATAACAATAAGTCATATAATCTAAAATCATTTTTCGATGGAAAAGTGGTGGAGGAAAAGAAGAATATTGATATAAAAAATATCAGGGAAGAAGTTAAAAAAATGAATGCTATTCTTGAAAAAAAAATGAACGAAAACTTTAAATAAACGGTTTCAAACAACCAGAAATGAAGATTAGAAAAAAATAAAAAATTATTTTTAATTATACACAATAAAAATAAAACTGCTACGTTGTAACTACTTGTAAATTAGAATTTAATGAGTTTAGCAAAAATTGAGTTAGTTAGTTTTGTTTTAGTATTGTAAAAAGGCGTTCCTGAAAAATTCAAGAACGCCTTTTTTTTAGTTTTCAGTTTACCGTCACAGTTTTCAGTTTCAACTGTGACTAAATACTGCGACTGTGACTAATAACTAAGTTCAACAATCGATTTTACTTTATCTAAAGTAATTAGTTGTTTTTCTCCTAAACCTTTCCAGCCTCTTTTGTCAAAACGATTCACAATAAAGTCTGCGGTTTTGCTATAATCTTCAATGTATTGCGAAAGTTTAGTGTCCATTCCCATTGTATGGAAGAACTCAACTGTTTTATTGATCGCCTCTTTAGCCACTTCATCTTCAGAACCTTCAAGATTAAAGATTCTTCGGCCGTATTGCGCTAATTTTTGTTTTTTGGTATCAAACATCACATTGTATAAACTTGGGCCAATAATAGCTAAAGTTCTGGCGTGATCGATTCCGTACAAAGCCGTTAATTCGTGACCAATCATGTGCGTTGCCCAGTCAGACGGAACACCTTTTTGAATCAATCCGTTTAATGCCATCGTACAGCTCCACATAAAATTAGAAGCCAAAGCATAATCCGTTGGGTTTTCGACCACTTTTGGACCAACTTCAATTAAAGTTTGCAGAATTCCTTCAGCAATTCGGTCTTGCAAATAACCTTCATGAGGATACGTTAAATATTGTTCCATCACGTGAGTATACGCATCTACAACACCATTTTGCAATTGTCTTTTAGGTAAAGAGGCAATAACAGTTGGATCGCAAATAGAAAATTGAGGAAACATTGCACTTCCGCCAAAAGCCAGTTTTTCCTGAGTTTCTGTAATCGTAACCACAGCTCCCGAGTTCATCTCACTTCCTGTTGCAGGCAAAGTCAAAACAGTACCAAAAGGCATTGCATTTTCTTTAATCAACAAACGTTTTTGCAAAATATCAATCGGATTTCCGTCAAAGTTAACAGCTGCCGAAATAAATTTCACACCATCAATCACAGATCCGCCACCAACAGCCAGAATAAAAGTAATTTTCTCCTTTTTAATCACTTCAACTGCTTTCATCAACGTTTCAAAATGCGGATTTGGCTCAATTCCGCCAAATTCTACAATATCAAAACCTTTTAAATTTTTGATTACCTGTTCGTGAATTCCATTATTAAAAATACTTCCGCCACCATAAGCTAAAAGAATTTTAGCATCTTTAGGAACCAAAGTTGATAGTTTTTCAATTTGTCCTTTTCCGAAAATTAAATTCGTAGGATTATATAATTCGAAGTTTAGCATTTTTTTTATAGTTTCTGAGATGCTAAGTTGCTAAGGTTCTAAGTTTTTGATCCTGGCAACTTAATATCTTTTTATTAATATTTATTGTGATACTAAGTTTTTAAGTTTTCTTTAAAGATATTCCAATCTTAATAACTTAGAACCTTAGCAACTTAGCCCCTTATTTAGTCAATTTTTCCAATAATTTTGCTGCTACCAATTTAGACGAAGCCGGGTTTTGTCCTGTAATCAAAAGTCCGTCTTCAACAGAATAGGGTGCCCAGTTTGGACCTTTTGAGAATTTTGCTCCATTTTGAGTCAAAGCATCTTCTAATAAAAACGGAACCACTTTAGTTAAACCAACTGCTTCCTCTTCTTCATTAGTAAAACCGGTTACTTTTTTACCTTTTACTAAAAATTCACCATTTACTTTCACGTTTTTCAAAACTGCCGGAGCATGACAAACAAAAGCTACCGGTTTTTTATGCGTATAGAAAGATTCTATTAAAGCAATTGAATTTTTATCTTCAACTAAATCCCAAAGAGGTCCGTGACCACCAGGATAGAAAACGGCATCGTAATCTTTTTGGTTAATGGTCGAAAGTTTGTGCGTGTGTTTTAATTTTTCCTGTAAAACTTTATCAGCGTCAAAACGTTTTGTGTCTTCGGTCGCAGATGCGGGATCAGCACTTTTTGGATCAATTGGTGGCTGACCTCCAAGCGGACTTGCAATCGTAATTTCTACTCCCTGGTCTAATAATTCGTAATAAGGTGCAGCAAATTCTTCTGACCAAAATCCTGTTTTCTCTCCCGTATTGCCCAGTTTATCGTTACTGGTCACAACAAATAATACTTTTTTCATACTTTTTTTATTTGTTTTTTGAGCTATAGCTGTTGAGCCAAAAGCTGTTAAGGTTATAATCGCGAGTAATGCTATTCTTTTCATAAGTTTAAATTTTTGTCAAATTTACTGCTTAAGTGATATTTGTAAAAATAAAATAAACTATGTTTGTTATAAATAAATTTATGTCATGGTAAATCTCGAATGGTACAGAACATTTAAAGCGGTTTATAAAAACGGAAATTTTTCTATCGCTGCAAAAGAGTTGTTTATGAGTCAGCCTGCAGTTAGCCAGCAAATCTCAATGCTGGAAGCTCATGTGGGAAACAAATTGTTTAACCGAAAGTCAAAAGGCGTAGAACCAACGGAATACGCTAAGTTACTGAATAATTTGATAATAGATGCGCTGGACAGACTCGAAAGTGTCGAAGCTGGTTTTCGTGCCAAAGCAGAAGATGCCAATCGGTTAATTTCTGTTGGAATTTCAAAACATCTTTTTAATTGTATAGGCGATCTTTTAATTGCTAAGTTTGATTTAATCGATTTTACCTTTGCAGAAAATGATGAACTTTTTGCCTTAGTCGATGCTAAAAAATTGGATTTTGCTATTACCACAAAAAGGTTTGATACTTTTGATACCACGTATGAAATTGTTGGGAAAATTAAGCTCATACTGGTAGCGCCAACAAGTTTAGACATAACCGAATTTCGCCAAAAATTAAAAGCAGACAATTATACCGAAATAGAACAATGGCTTAACAGTCAAAAATGGTACAGTCATGATGCCAGAATTCCGCACATAAAATTGTTCTGGTTACATGCCTTTAATAAAAAAAGACCTTCGATGGTTCCTAATTATATTATTCCTTCAGAATCGGATATGTTGAGGCTTTTATCTAAAAATGAAGGCGTGGCCGTAACCTGGAATTGTAATGCCAGAAATTATATTAAAGAAAACAAACTCCAGTTAGTATGGAATAGTTTTCATGTTCCGGAAGAGTTTGTGTATTTATTAGCCCCTAAAAACAGTAATTTGAATTCGTTTTTTGAAATTATTTCTAAAGAACTAAAGTTATTTTTTGGTAACAGATTATGATTGAAATCATTGTGTTTTGATTTTTAAAAGAATAATTTTGATATACAAACCACTAAAGATTTCTAAAGATGAAAAAGATTGCAACAATTTTAATACTAACAGCGGTGTTCTTTGCATCCAATTCTTGCAGTAAGAGTGATGATGAAGCAATAGTAGATTGTTTTGGAGATTCGATCCTGACCGAATTAAAACATTCGGCAGATGGAACCAATTCTAAGATTATTAATTACTCTATACAGTACAGCGGAAGTAATACTGTAACTTCTGTAAAATGGACTTTTGGCGACGGAACTCCGGCGCAAACCGTAAATAGTGCTACGGGAGCTGTAGCGCATACCTACGCTGCAGGCGGAACATTTGAGGTAAAAGCTGATGTTACGGTTTCTAAATCTGGAGGAAGCTGTACCGTTAGCCCAAAGAAAAGTATAACGGTGAATTAAAAAAACAAAATAAAAGTATATTGATGAGAGTCAATTTTATAATGTATTGCTACGGTAATACATTATAAAATTGGCTCTCATTCGTTATATTTGTTTGATATGATTTAGGATTATGGAAAATTTACAGAATATAAGAGTTGCCGTTGATGCCATTGTTTTTGGATATAAAAATAATGATTTGTACGCGTTATTGATTGAGCAGCAGTTTGGTACTTCAGAAAAATATTGGGCTCTGCCGGGCGGTTTAGTTAAAAATGATGAATCGCTGAGCGATGCGGTGATACGCGAATTGCACGAAGAAACAAACGTGCAGCTTACTTTTATGGAGCAGTTGTACACTTTTGGCGATGATATATACAGAGATTCCAGAAACCGTGTTATTTCTGTGGCGTATTATGCTTTGGTCGATGCTTCGAATCTCGAAATTAAAGCCGATACTGATGCCGAGAAAGTGCAATGGTTTAAAATAGATGCAATTCCGTCTTTAGCATTCGATCACAATTTAATACTTGAAACCGCTATAAAAAGACTAAAAGCAAAACTAACTTACGAGCCTATTGGTTTCGATTTGCTTCCGGATGAATTCCTGTTTTCGGATCTTGAAAATCTTTATTGTACTATTTTAGAAAAGGAAATAGACCGAAGAAATTTCAGAAAAAAAATCCTCAGTTATGGCTTTTTAGACCAAACAGAACATTTTTCTCCAATAAAAAGCGGTCGTCCGGCAAAACTTTTTAAGTTTAATAAATTGAAGTACAATGAATTAATAGAAAAAGGCTTTCACTTCGAAATAAAGTTTGCGTAATTTTTACACAAAATAAATTGTTTATTTAAAATTTAATTCTACATTTGCGTATAATTAACGCAAAATATAAAACTATGATACTTAACCTAGACCCAAAATTCACTCCTGTAACTACTCAGGAAGAAATCAAATTTCAAAGTTTTACATTTTCAGGAGGAGAACCTCACATTAAAATCAATCCTGATTTTGATCATAATGAAAAAGTAACCATCACACATCGATTAAATTCATTCAACGATTTAGGTTTATTGTGTATCACGGTAGATGCTTTACGCAGAATGGATGTGAAAATAATCGACTTGTTTATTCCGTATTTCCCGGCAGCGAGACAAGATCGTGTGATGATCAAAGGAGAATCTCTATCTGTAAAAGTATATGCTGATATTATAAACGGACTTCAATTAAATAAAGTTTTTGTTTTTGATGCACATTCTGAAGTTACTCCGGCATTGGTAAACAACTGCGAAGTCATTCCAAATCATACTTTTATTCAACAAGTTTTAAAAGTAATTGGAGACAACGTAAAATTAATTTCTCCGGATGGTGGTGCTTTGAAAAAAATCTACAAAGTTTCTGAATTTTTAGGCGGAATTGATGTAGTAGAATGCAGCAAAAGCCGTGATGTAAAAACAGGAAAACTATCTGGTTTTAAAGTTTATGAAGACGATCTAAACGGCATGGATTGTTTAATTGTGGATGATATTTGCGATGGAGGAGGAACTTTCGTAGGATTAGCCGAAGAGTTAAAAAAGAAAAATGCCGGAAAATTATACTTAGCCGTAAGTCACGGAATCTTCAACAAAGGGTTTGAAGTTTTAGATTGCTTTGACAAAATATTTACTACGAATTCTTTTAAAGATTTTGATGATGAAAGGGTTGAGGTTGTAAAATTAGAATTATGAATAAAAATTATAGAGTAGAAATAGCAAATAAAACCTTAGAAACCGCAAAAAATGGTTTTTATGAATATAAAGGAAAAGAGATTGTAGTCGAAAAAGAACTTAAAGAATCTATAGAAAATACGTTTACAATTGCACCAAAAGATTGGGAGGCAATTTTAAAAAATCCAATTGAAAATAAGTTTGAAACAGAAATTGTGACAAAAAACTGTTCGACAATTGAAGCGATTGTACAGGAGAAAGACGGCAAAATTTGCGTGTTGAATTTTGCTTCTGCAAAAAATCCGGGCGGTGGATTTTTAGGAGGCGCTTCTGCTCAGGAAGAAAGTCTGGCCAGGTCTTCAAACCTTTATGAAACGCAAATCAAAGACAAAACGATGTACGATTTTAATAGAAATCAGTCTTCGTTTTTATATTCAGATTACATGATTTATAGTCCGAATGTTTTGTTTTGGAACGATGATGATGGAAATTATTTTGAGAAACCATTTGCTGCAGACATCATTACGGCACCAGCACCAAACAAAGGCGCGATGCTGCAACATAACAGGAAAGAAGAAATTGCTGCAACAGAAGAGGTTTTGAAAAACAGAATGGATAAAGTTTTAGCAATTGCCGTAAAGCAAAAAAGCGACACCATTATTTTGGGAGCCTGGGGTTGTGGAGTTTTTAGAAATGAACCCAAAGATGTAGCGCATTTATTCAAAGAAATTATCAAAGAAAAATACGAGGGAGCTTTTAAAAAGATAGTCTTTGCAATTTTTGACAATTCTGAAAAAAAATCAAATTTTAAGCATTTTGAAAATGCCTTTAATTAGTTTAAAGTTTCAGGTTCTGTACATCAACTAAAACCTGAAACAAAAAAATACTATTAACAATAAACCATAAAAACCATGAGTGATGATTTAAAACCAAGATTCATTGAGTCTTTAAAAAGAAACAATGATCAGATTAGAGAAGACAGAGCCAAAACAATTGGTGAGG
Organism: Flavobacterium bizetiae; assembly: GCF_902804475.1. GTDB lineage: Bacteria > Bacteroidota > Bacteroidia > Flavobacteriales > Flavobacteriaceae > Flavobacterium > Flavobacterium bizetiae. The sequence continues at coordinate 77,365 of NZ_CADCSU010000078.1, read as the reverse complement.
ATTCTGAGTTAATTTACAGACGCCGAGTTGAAGATATTGAACTAAAAATAAAAAGATTAGAAAGAGAACAAGAAGGACTTATCGATATTAGTCCGCTCGATAAAAACAGTTTGACTTTTGCTGATTTTCAACCCGAAGCATTTGTGCAAAGAGATATGGAATTGTCATTGACCCTCAGGAATTTAAACATTCAGTTTGAAGTGACAAAAAAGAGATTCGAATATTTATTTGGTAAAACATTTTAGTTATGGGAGGTACAAGATATGACTTAGGCGCTCGTTCAAGCAGAGCAAAAGATGCAGGTTACGGATTTAAATCTGCAAGCGAAATATTCGTGCAAAACCAGATAGGATTAGCACATGAATCTATGAATCCAAACGGTGTTACGTTTAGAGAAGCCAGAGATTCTGAAGTTCACCCTAATACAGTTCCAATTATTTTAGGATTGGATGTTACAGGAAGTATGGGACATATTCCGCATGAATTAATCAAAGAAGGACTTCCAAAATTAATGGGAGGGATTATTCAGGGCGGCGTTCCGGATCCGGCACTTTTGTTTTTAGGAATCGGAGATCATGAATGCGATAGATTTCCGCTTCAGGCAGGACAATTTGAGTCTGGCGATGAAGAATTGGATATGTGGTTAACCAGAACGTATATTGAAGGCGGGGGTGGAGGAAATGCAGGTGAAAGTTATTTATTAGCCTGGTATTTTGCCGCTTTTCATACCAAAACTGATGCTTTCGAAAAAAGAGGTCAAAAAGGATTGTTGTTTACCGTGGGTGATGAACCTGGATTAAAAACACTTCCGGCTTCAGCAGTTAAAGAAATTATGGGTTCAGGGCAACACACTTTTACGCATCGCGAATTATTGATAGAAGCTCAAAGATATTATGAAGTGTATCATATTAGCGTGAAATACTCAGATGCAGCAAGTCATGCAGATACAGAATGGAAAGAATTGTTGGGGCAAAATTGTATATCAATACTTGATCACAAAGAAATCCCGAATATCATTACAAAGATTATTTGCGACAAACATAAAGGTTCAGGATTGAGTTTAGGAACCACTCCGCTTGACGGATTAGATAATATACAAATGCTATAAAGTTTTGGGACTCTGGGAGATTAAACATCAACCTTTTTCTCAGCAAAAGTAAATTTGCTCGCAAAGTCGCAGAGACGCAAAGATTTGAATAAAAAAGGTTAAGTTTTAAAGAGTTGATGATTTAAGATTACTTAAAGATATCGTATTAATATGCTTTAAAAAAACTTTGCGACTTCGCGAGATAATAATAATAACAGAATGAAAACAGCACAAATAGTTATAGGTTTAGGATTTGGTGATGAAGGAAAAGGAATTACAACAGATTTTCTGGCGAAGCAAAATCCTGAATCTATAGTTATTCGGTTTTCAGGAGGACAGCAAGCAGCACATACCGTAATGATTGGTGATAAAAAGCACGTTCATTCGAGTTTTGCCAGCGGAGCGCTTCGGGGTTTGCCTTCTTATTATAGCGAATATTGCACAATTCATCCTGTTTTTTTATTTAATGAAAAAGTAGAATTAGAGGAAAAAGGCGGAAATACAACACTTCATATTCATCCTTTGGCCAAAATTACAACACCATTTGATGTTTGGCAAAACCGAAACAATGTTCGAAACTTAGATCACGGAACTTGTGGCAAAGGAGTTGGAGCCACAATGAAACGCAATGAAGGCCAGTACAAATTATTCGCGATAGATTTGATTGCGCCAAAGCAAATGTTGGTAGCCAAACTAGAAAAGATCGCGTATTATTATGGTTTTCTAAACGAAAGTGAAATCAACGAAGAAGTAAATCATTTTCTTGAAGTTGTTGATCAAATAAAATGGAATATCAGCGATTACAGCTTTTTAGAAAAGTATGAGAATCTTATTTTCGAAGGAAGCCAGGGAATTTTACTCGACATGGATCACGGTGTTTTCCCGAATGTAACGTACGCCAATACAACATCAAAAAATGCGTACGAAATCTGTCAAAAATTACAAATCGAAAATATCGAAATGTATTATGTAACCAGAAGTTATGCAACCCGACACGGAAGTGGCTGGATGAGTAACGAAAGAGAATTACAATTAAAAAATAACGAAGAAGAAACCTGTGTTTACAACGACTTTCAGAAGGAATTGCGAACAGGCGATTTAGATTATGATCTTTTAAATTATAGTTTAAAGTTGGACGCAGCTTATAGCTTAAACGCAAAAAGAAATCTGGTCGTAACTTGTATGGATCAGATTGAAGTGGATTTTGAGTTTGAAAAACTAACAACCGAGTTTACCAATATCTACGGATCATTTTCACCCGATTCTAAAGATTTTAAACCGTTAACTTCTTTGTTTTAATAAATAGAAAAAATGAAATACAATATAGAAAATATAGCCCCTGAAAGTAAGTTTTTATTTTTCTGGGGACACCAACCCAATAAAGACGGAAGTATCTCTAAAACCTGTTTCAGCCAATGGTGGTTAAGTTCTTTTGAAGTAGATAAAGTAACTTATAAAACCGCCGAACACTGGATGATGGCCAAAAAAGCCGAATTGTTTAAAGATGATGAAATCTTACCGAGAATCCTTCAGGCAAAATCCCCTGCCGAAGCCAAAAAGTTAGGAAGAGAAGTAAAGAATTATAATGAAACCCTTTGGTTAGCCGCCAGATATGAAATTGTAAAAGAAGGGAATTATCATAAATTCAGTCAGAATCCTGAGCTAAAAACTTTTTTACTAAATACAAACGACAGAATTATTGTAGAAGCTAGTCCGGTCGATGCGATTTGGGGAATTGGTATGGCTGGTGATCACAAAGATGTTTTGAATCCTGCAAAATGGAAAGGCTTGAATTTATTAGGATTTGCTTTGATGGAAGTTAGGGATGATTTAAAATAATTTGAATGATGGAAATAGAAATCATTAAGGCTGATATAACCGAAATTCAAGTTGATGCAATTGTAAACGCAGCGAATACGTCTTTGCTTGGAGGAGGAGGAGTTGATGGTGCAATTCATAGAAAAGGAGGAAAAGCTATTTTAGATGATTGTGTTAAAATTCGAAATAAGCAAGGCGGTTGTAAAGTTGGAGATGCCGTGATTACAACCGCTGGAAATTTACCAGCAAAATATGTAATTCATACCGTTGGTCCGGTTTGGAATGATGGTAAAAATTTTGAAGAGGAATTGTTGAAATGCTGTTATTTAAGTGTATTGGAATTAGCGGTTGAAAATAATATCAAAACGATTGCTTTCCCTAATATAAGTACAGGCATATATAAATTCCCTAAAGAATTAGCCGCAGAAATTGCAATTAATATGATTTCTATTTCTGAGCACAGAGAGCAATTCGAAAAAATCATTTTTGTTTGTTTTGATGATGAAAATTTCAAAATTTATAATGATATAATAGAAAGTGATTTTGAATATAAAGTTAAATCCGCTTTGTTTGGTTTGGCAGTTGGAGATGCTTTGGGTGTTCCGGTTGAGTTTTATTCAAGATCCCATTTAAAAGAAAATCCTGTTTCTGAAATGATTGGTTTTGGAACTCATTATCAACCCGCAGGAACTTGGAGCGATGATAGTTCTTTAGCTTTTTGTTTAGCCGAAAGTTTATGCAAAGGATATGATTTATCAGACATTGCCAGAAATTTTGTAAAATGGTATAGTACAGAATTATGGACTCCACACGGTAAAGTTTTTGATATTGGAATCGCAACAAGAAATGCAATTCATAACATCGCAAAAGGACATGAACCGGAATTATGTGGAGGTTTTGAAGAAAAAGATAACGGTAATGGCTCTTTGATGCGAATTTTACCTTTAGTTTTTTATCTTCAAAATGAAAAAGATATCGAAGTTGTTTATAAAAAATTAAAAGCAGTTTCGTCTATAACTCATGCTCATTTTCGTTCAGTATTTGCTTGTTTTGTCTACGTTGTTTTTTGTTTAGAAATTTTAAAAGGCACTGATAAAGTAGAAGCGTATAAAAATATGCAAAAGATTGTTTCTGACTTTTTAAGTGATAAGCAATTTAATCCTTCTGAAATTCAGTTGTTTGATAGGATTTTGAAAAATAATATAGCAGATTATCCTGAAAATGAAATTCATTCGTCAGGTTATGTTTTACATAGTTTAGAAGCTAGTTTTTGGTGTTTTTTAAATTGGAACTCCTATGAAGGAACTGTTTTAAAAGCAGTGAATTTGGGTGGAGATACTGATACGACTGGAGCAATTACTGGAGGTTTGGCGGGTATGTATTATGGTGTTGACAATATTCCTGATAAATGGATATCAGCAATAGCAAGAAAAAATGATATTAATGATTTGTGCGAACAATTATCATTAAAGTTAAAAAATTAAAACAATGAATGAAAATATAGCAAAAACAGTGAGTAAATTTCTAAGCTTAGTGCTTCGACATTCTCCAGAAAAAATAGGATTAAAACTAGACGAAAATGGCTGGGCAGATGTAGATGAATTAATTTTAAAATGTTCTAAAAAAGGACAGAAACTAGATGCTGTTCTTTTAGATTACGTCGTAGAAAACAATGATAAAAAACGTTTTGCGTATAACGAGGATAAAACTAAAATACGTGCAAGTCAGGGACATTCCATTTCGGTTGAATTGAATCTGGCCGAAACAGAACCTTTAGAATATTTGTATCACGGAACCGTTGGAAAGTTTATGGATAACATTCAGAAAGAAGGTTTGAAAAAAATGAGCCGTCAGCACGTACATCTTTCAAAAGATAAAGAAACCGCGACAAAAGTAGGAAGCAGACGCGGTGTTCCAGAAATTTTAACCGTTAGAAGCGGTGCCATGCACAGAGACGGATTTAAATTTTATTTGTCTGAAAACAATGTTTGGCTTACAGATGAGGTTCCGGCGAAATATATCGAATTTAAATCATAAAGTTATAAGTATTTCAAATTAACAAACAAAAGACTAATTATGATACTAGAAGCAGCAATAGGCGATGCATACGGTGCAGGTTTTGAATTTCGTGATTTAGATTTTATTACTCAAAATAACAATTTAACTGAGTATCATAAACACGGACTATACACGGAGATTTATAAAAGATATACAGATGATACTCAAATGGCAATCGCAATTTCAGAATTGCTATTAGAAGATGATAACTGGAACGAGATTAAAGTCGCAGATAAATTTGTAGAAGTTTTTCACAGGGATAAAAGAAGAGGATATTCAGATCGGGTTTATAATGCTTTAGATGCCAGTAAAAATGGATCTGATTTTATTAAAATAATTGATAACGGGAGTAACGGAAACGGTTCTGCAATGCGAGCGTATTCTATTGGTTATCTAAAAAACATAGAGCAATTGATGGAGTTTTGCGAAATTCAGGCAAAGACTTCTCATCATACAATCGAAGGGATTAGTTGTGCGAAACGTATCGCTTTGGCAGTTCATTATTTTAAATACAATTTAGGAGATGGATCGACTTTGATTGCATTTTTGAATGAAACGCTGAAGGAAAATGAAACTTACAAGATTACTTCTCCAATTGATATGCACGGATATCCAACCACACAATCTGTTATTAAAATAGTTTCTGAAGCCACTTCTATGAGCGATTGCCTGAAAACAAGTATAGGTTATGGCGGAGATACAGATACTGTTGCGGCTTTATGTATGGCGATTTTAAGTCATAAGGAAAATTGTGATAAAACGTTGCCTTTGTTTTTGTATGAAGGTTTAGAGAATGATAAATTCGGGAAAGATTTTCTGATAAAATTAGATACAGCTCTGGATAATAAGTTTAATTAATTCAAATGTATAATTATGCTAAACATTATTAATGATACACTGGAAATTTATACGATCGACAATTTTCTTACTGTTGATGAATGTAATGAATTAATAGAGAAAAGTGAACAAATTGGCTTCGAAGAAGCTGGAGTAAATGTTGACGGAGCACAGAAAATGATGAAAATGGTACGTAATAATGAACGTATCATGTATCAAGACGCTGACTATGCCTCTTTTTTATGGCAAAAATTGCAGCCTCATGTTAAGTCTGAAGTCGGAAACAGTTTTGCCATTGGATTAAATGAAATGTTCAGATTTTACAAGTATAATCCGGGTCAACGTTTTAAAATGCACCGTGACGGAAGTTATAAACGCAGTGAATCTGAATATAGTTATTACACATTCCTCATTTATTTAAATGATAGTTATGAAGGTGGAGAAACAAAATTTGCTTCGGGTGAAATTATTATGCCCAAAACCGGAACAGCGCTTATTTTTGAACATAGCCAACGTCATGAAGGAGCAGCTTTGATTTCAGGAATAAAGTATGTTTTAAGAAGTGATATTATGTACAAACTAAAAGGTGAAATTTAATTGATGAAAAGATCATTAGTTTTTGGAGACATTCACGGCGGATTAAAAGCATTAATTCAGTTGTTAGAAAGAATTGATTATTCAGAAAGTGACAGATTTATTTTTCTTGGAGATTATGTCGACGGTTGGAGCGAATCAAAACAATTAATTGATTTTCTTATTGATTTATCCCAAAAACAGGAATGTATTTTTATAAAAGGAAATCATGATGCCTGGTGTCAGGAATGGCTGGAAAATGATGTTATAAATGATATTTGGTTTTTACACGGAGGAAAATCGACAATAGAAAGTTATGCTGATATTGAATTTTTGGAAAAAGAAAAGCATCGTCAATTTTTCAATGATATGAAAGATTACTATGTAGACGAAAATAACAATTTGTTTATTCATGCCGGTTTTTCCTCGATGCACGGTCCGGAGAAAGAACATTATAAAACGAATTATTCCTGGGACAGAACTTTATGGGAAATGGCTTTAACGATGGATAAAAGAATCCGGAAAGATTCGCTTTCGTACCCAAAAAGATTATTGCTTTTTAATGAAATTTACATTGGCCATACACCAACGCTTCATTATAATGTTGAAATTCCAATGCAGGGCTGTAATGTGTGGAATATTGATACCGGAGCAGGTTTTTACGGTAAGTTAACTTGTATTGATGTCGAAACAAAAGCATTTTGGCAAAGTGATGTGGTGCAATCTTTTTATCCGGAAGAAAAAGGAAGAAATAAATAAGCCAAGATATATTTTAGATAAGTAAATTAGCCTGCCGAAACTTTTTAAGAGTTTCGATAAAATAGATGGAGTTAGGAAATTTAAAACCGATTTCAGAATTCTGATACGATGTATAAAAGTTAAAAAATAATTTAAAAAAATATGAACCCACTACTATTAACCGACGGTTACAAAGTTGACCACAGAAGACAATACCCTGACAAAACAACATTAGTATATTCTAACTGGACACCAAGAAAATCAAGAATCGAAGGTCTTGATGAAGTAGTCTTTTTTGGATTACAATACTTTATCAAGAAATATATCATTCATGATTTTGATGCCTATTTTTTCAAACAGCCAAAAGAAGAAGTGGTAAAAAAATACGCTCGTCGAATCAATAATTATTTAGGCGAAAACCAAGTTGGTACAAAGCATATCGAAGATCTGCACGATTTAGGATATATCCCAATGGTTTTTAAAGCATTACCAGAAGGAGCAAGCGTGCCGTTGAGAGTACCAATGTTTACCATGTACAATACCATTCCTGAATTTTTCTGGTTAACGAATTATTTCGAAACCTTACTTTCTGCTGTGGTTTGGTTGCCTTGTAACTCGGCTACAATCGCCAAAGAATACAGAAAAGTATTAGACAAATACGCTGATGAAACTTCATCTGTTCCTGAGTTTGTAGATTGGCAGGCGCATGATTTCTCTATGAGAGGAATGGGCGGAATCGAAGCGGCGATAACTTCTGCAGCAGGACATTTATTAAGTTTTACAGGATCTGATACAATTCCGGTTATTGACTTTTTCGAAGAATATTATAATGCCAATTCTGATACTGAATTAATCGCAGGTTCAGTTGCTGCAACAGAGCATTCTGTGATGTGTATGGGAACTACCGAAGGCGAATGTGAAACGTTTAAAAGATTAGTGACAGAAGTTTATCCAAGAGGAATTGTCTCTATCGTTTCTGATACCTGGGATTTATGGAAAGTTCTAACCGATTATTTACCACGTCTAAAAGAAGATATTGTTGCCAGAGAAGGTAAAGTCGTGATCCGCCCTGATAGTGGCGATCCGGTGGATATTATCTGCGGAAATCCAAACGGAAAAACAGAACAGGAAAAGAAAGGTGTAATTGAGTTGCTTTGGGATGTTTTTGGAGGTACAACTAATGCAAAAGGATATAAAGAGCTTATACCTCAAATTGGGGCTATTTACGGCGATAGTATTACAGTTGCAAGAGCAACTCAAATTTGTGAACGATTAAAAGAAAAAGGATTTGCTTCTACAAACGTTGTTTTAGGAATTGGTTCTTTTACATATCAATACAATACCAGAGATACTTTTGGCTTTGCTATGAAAGCAACTTACGGAGAAGTGGATGGCGAAGGAAGAGCTATTTTTAAAGATCCGATTACAGATGACGGAACTAAAAAATCGGCTAAAGGATTAATGAAAATCGATTTAATCGACGGTGTATATCATTTAACCGATAATGTTTCTTGGGACGAAGAAAAACAAGGTGAATTGAAAGAAGTTTTCAGAGATGGAAAACTTTTAGTAGATCAGTCTTTAAGTGATATTAGATCACGAGTTAAGAGTGATATTAATGTTGAAGCATAAAACAAGAAGCCTGAATGTAAATTCAGGCTTTTTTGCGTAATCATATTCCGTAGGAATATCTCGTTGGTAGAAAAATATGTTGTTTTTCGATGTGTCCCGTAGGGACACTTGTTTTAATGGAATAACAAATTGGCCAATATCAAACGTTCCGATGGAACGTATAATTCGTAATTCATATTTAATTCTACCGGGCAGACATTCCTAACGGAATGATTTTTTGAAAACAAATAGCCTCCAGTTTTTGCTGGAGGCTATTTGTTTTATTTCTTATAAAAATTATTATGATCAATATATTCCCAAACTTTTGGAGGTAATAAAGGCTGAATATTTTTTCCTTCCTTAATGCTTTTTCGAATAAATGTTGCGGAAATCTCTACAACCGGAGCATCAATAATATGAATATTAGGATGCGATTTCAAAGCATTCGGCTGTTCTTCTTCGAGAAGATTAACGGTTGTTTTGTCTTCGAGTCTTGGATAAACATAAATTTCATAATGTTCTAAAAGTACCTCGTAGTTTTTCCATTTATGAAGCGTCTTCAGGTTGTCTTCGCCCATAATTAATGAAAAGTCATGAGTTGGGTACTTTTCATGCAAATGAACCAAAGTATTTACCGTATAATTAGGCTGAGGTAATTTGAATTCAATATCTGACGGCTTAATTTTTGGATAATCTTTTGTTGCCAAATGCACCATTTCCAAACGTTGATGATCGTCTAATAAGGTAGATTTTTTCTTTAACGGATTATGAGGCGTTACCACCATCCAAATCTGATCTAAATCGGCAAACTCTGCCATATGATTGGCAATAATTAAGTGGCCAACATGAATGGGATTATAAGTTCCGAAATAAAGGCCTATCTTCATAAAAGAGGTTTTTTCATAATTCAAATCGTAATTAATACATTCAAATTAATCTGTGGTATTAAAATAACTTAGTAACGATTCTTTTTTGAAATCAAATAATCAATAGAGAATTTACCACTTCCGGTCACCAAAAGAAGTACATAAAACAGTAAATATAAAATTCCCATTTCTTTTACATCCATTGGGTCAGCACCATGAATAACAAATACCGCAACCAGCATTGTAATTATTAATGGCAATGTAGCCAATCTTGTCGCTAAACCAATAAAAAGAAAGAACGAACATAAAACTTCTGCAAAAACCGCAAGAGTCAAAGACGCTGTTTTTCCTACTCCAAGTGGGTCAGGAAATTGAATGTCACCTCCGGCAATAAGCATATTCAGTTTAGATAGTCCGTGAGAAATCATTAATGTTGCGATCGATATTCTAATCACAAGAATAATGATGCTCAGATAATTTTCGTTTCTTTTTATTTCAAATAAATTAATCATAATACAGATATTAATAGCGGTTACATCAAAACTAACGGCTGTTTTTCTAAAAAAGTATTGATTTTATGAAGTTTCTAGTCTTTATTTACAAAAGCTTTTACCAATTGATATGCTTCTTCTTTAGCAGTATCAAGGTCGTAATTTTTGATGATCGTATCAAACTGAGGCGCAGTTGCCAATTCTACAGAAGCTTTTGCAATTCGCATATTGATCTTGTCGTCACTCTCTGTAGAACGCTCTTTTAGTCTGCGTTTCAATTCATCTACGCTTGGAGGTTTTACAAAGACAGCCAAAGTCTGCTCCGGAAATTTATGCTTAATACGCAATCCACCGGCAACATCAATATCAAAAATCACATTTTTACCTAAAGCCCAAATACGCTCAATTTCGGCTTTCAAAGTACCATAAAAATTATCGCGATATACTTCTTCCCATTCCAGGAAATCTTCGGCTTTAATGTGTTTTTTAAATTCTTCCAACGAAATAAAATAATAATCTTTTCCGTGTTCTTCTTCTCCGCGTGGGTCGCGTGAAGCCGCCGAGATCGAAAATTCTAAATTTAAATCTTCTTTCCCTAGTAAATGTTTTACTATAGTTGTTTTTCCTGATCCCGAAGGTGCTGAGAAAACAATTAATTTTCCTTTGTTCATTAATATATGCTTTAGGCTTTAAGCATTACGCTTTAAACTTTAATTTGATGCTTTTATTTCTGCTTATAGCCTATAGCTTAAAGCATATTGCTTTTTTAAAGCACATTCAAAACCTGTTCTTTAATCTTTTCCAATTCATCCTTCATCATCACCACCAACTTCTGCATTTGAGCGTGATTCGATTTAGAACCCATTGTATTGATCTCACGACCCATTTCCTGAGTAATAAAACCTAATTTACGACCATTTGCTTCAGTTCCCTTTATAGTTTCTAAGAAATAATCTAAATGATTCGTCAAGCGAACTTTTTCCTCAGTAATATCCAGTTTCTCTAAATAATAAATCAATTCCTGTTCGAAACGATTTTCATCAACATTCACTTTCAATTCAGATATTGCCGTTTGCAAACGATCTTTAATAGCCTGAACACGTTCCGGATCAAGAGCCAAGGCATCGTTCATATATTGGCGAATATTTCCAATTCTCAAGTTAAATTCTTTTTCAAGAGATTCACCTTCGTCTTTTCTAAAAGTTAAGATGTTTTGAAGCGCTTCCTCAATTATAACCTGAATTTGTTCCCAATCGTTTTCATCGATTTCCTCGCGTTCCGTTTTTAGCGTATCAGGCATACGAACGGCCATTTTCATTAATTCAGTTTCATCAGCACCAGGATAAACTTCTCTAAGCTGTGCGATATAGTTTTTTACAACAGGAACATTTACTTTAGTCGAAGTTTGTTCAGAAGTACTTTCAATGTAAATCCCAAAATCAATTTTTCCTCTTTCAAGTTTTGTAGAAATCTGAGTCCTTAAACCTAATTCCATTTCGCGATAAAGCGACGGCATTCTTACGTTCAGATCCAAACCTTTACTATTTAAAGATTTTACTTCAACGGTAATTTTTTTTGTAGGCAATTGCAAAGAAGCTTTGCCAAACCCTGTCATAGATTGTATCATATAATTGAGTATAAAGGCGCAAAGATAAATAAAACTTTGCAGTCTTGGGTTGTAAATAACTAATCTGTTAAAACCGTTATTAGATTAAGATTTTTTCGCCACGAATTTCACGAATTTGCACCAATTATTTGTTGAGCTTAAAATTTGCCACAGATTAAAAAGATTCTCACAGATTGATAAAATCTATAAAATCATTTTAATCTGTAGTAAAAGAAAAACACTGAATTCCCAATAATTAAATTCGCGGCTAACTTTTTTATAACCAGAATTTTAATTTGGGCGTTGCCTCCGGCCCGGGCTATTCACTCCCAATCTTTTTTTGAGCAGAAAAAGCTCAAAAAAAGGATTTTCGCTTCTATCCCTAACGCAAACCCGGATTCATTACAACTTTAAGCTTCTTATTTTTCTAAAGCTTTCTGAACCTGCAAGGTTACAGGTTGTGTATTGCCAATATAAATCTTTTCATCAATAATAAAAACCGGACGACTGATGAATGTATAATGTTCTAAAATGTATTTTTTATAATCCGCCTCAGTCAAAGACTTATTTTTTAAATCCATCGATTTGTACAATTGCGCTTTTTTGCTAAACAAAGCCTCGTAGCTTCCGGCAAGTTTGTACATTTCTTCAAGTTCAGCTTCGGTAATAGGATTTTGTTTAATGTCATGAAAAACCAAATCATTATCCTTTGGCAAACTTTTAATAATTTTTCGACACGTGTCGCAAGAAGCTAAATAGTATATTTTATTCATGATTTTTAAATTTAAGAGACTACAAAGAAAATTCATTTAAAACTGAAAAATGCCTAATTTTAGAAAAAAAATAAAATTATGAATTCAGTTTTTGAAGTACAGAGAACCATTAGAGAAATTCTCTTAAAGGTTTTAGACCATCATTCATTAGAACAATTAAATAAAATTCCACAAGGATTCAGTAATAATCTCATTTGGAATATTGCGCATTGTGTTTCCTCGCAACAGGTTTTAATCTATAAATTATCAGGTTTACCAACCATGGCCTCAGATGAGTTTATAGCAAAATACAAAAAAGGAACCAAGCCAGAAGGTGATGTTTCGCAAGCCGAAGTTGACGAAATCAGAACCTTACTTTCTACAACTTTACACCAAACCCAGCAAGATTTTGCCAATAATATATTTGTAAATTATCACGAGTATACAACAAGTCTGGGTTATACCCTCAAAAATATAGATGGAGCATTAGACTTTAATAATTATCACGAAGGAATTCACACCGGAATCATCATGAGCATTAGAAAGTTTGTTTAAAAAGAAAATCCCGTTTCGAAATTTCGAAACGGGATTTTTTTTATTCTACTATAGTTTCAATTGTTACTTTCATAGCACCGCTTCCTTTGTTTTTGGTGATTTCCATAAAAGCTCTTTTCGATAAATCAAGTTCTCTTGTTCTCACAAACGGACCACGATCTGTAACTTTCACTATGACAAATTTTCCGTTTGCTTCATTTGTTACTTTTATTCTTGTACCAAATGGGAGTTTTTTGTGCGCTGCGGTATATTTACTATTGCTAAATCGGGCGCCGCTTGCTGTTTTCTTTCCGTTAAAACGGTCAGCGTAGTAAGAAGCGTGTGCATTCTTTTTATAGGGTTTTAACTTTAAACCTTTATCAGTAAAAACAGAATCGGTTGGTATCGCAAGTATATCCGGTCTTACAGCTTTTACTGTATCCTGGGAGGTTTTAGATTTTTGTTCTGTTGCTGGTTTTGTTTGACTTATGACATAAGTAAAACAACTTAAAAAAGTTATTGTAAGGCTGGTAAGTATAATGTTTTTTTTACTTCTCATGGGTTATTTTTTTTCAGACTTGGGGAGTTTGTACAAATAATATGCCGAGATAAAAAAAGCCCTATAATTTTAGGGCTTTAATTGGTTTTTAGAACCAAAGGTTCCACGGAATTCTGCTTAAAATAAGCAATAATCCTAATCCGTAATAAATAGCAAAAGTTTTAAACTTAGCTTCGCTATTGATTAATTTTTTATGTTTAGACCATCCAATAGTGATCAAAATGATAGCGATAATATTGATTAACGGGTGTTCTAGTGAAGTTAATCTTAGTTCTGCATTAGACATTTGTCCAAAAGCTGCTTTTCCTAGCGGAGAAACAAAATAAAGTATTATTCCGATCAATAATTGCGTGTGAGTTCCAATTAAAGCAAACAATGCAATTTTACGATCCTTAGCTGTAAAATCCTTCTTAGAAGTTACTCCAATAATGGCATTTACAACGGCAATTAATAAAAGCAATAGTGCTAAATAAGCCCAGCCAGAATGGAATTTTTGTAGAAAATGGTACATAAATTAATTTTTTTGTTAAAACAAATATAGCAAAAAAGGCATAAAAAAAACGGCATTAGACTAAAAGTCAATGCCGTTTTTTGGTATTTATTTAGATTCTAAATATTAGAAATCGTAACGTAGTGTAAAGTTCCATGTTCTTCCAAATCCGAAGAATACAGTGTTCACGTTAGCAACTCCATTATAAAGCATTCCGTTAGAAGCATAAGTTCCTTTTGAACCTGGTAATGCTGGACTAGTTGTAGGAAGATTATCATCAGCAAAGATGTTAGTTCTTGCCTCAGCAATGTAAATTTTATCAAAAACGTTGTTTACGTTTAATCTGAAGTTTACAGATTTGTCTTTGTTTTTACCAGTTAACATTTTATATGAGAAACCAGCATCCATTAAACCGTAAGAAGGTAATTCTAAAGCTCCTTTGTTTGTTGCAGATGTAAAGTTTACCGGGTTTAATCCAGCATATAATTTGTCATTAAAGTTGTAGTTAGCATCTACAGTTACTCTTGTAAGAACTTCGTAAGAAGCTCCTAAAGATGCAGTCATTTGAGCGGCATCACCTACTTTTACTTTATCCATGTATACAGTAGCTGCAGTGTATCCTACAACTGGTGTGTTGTCTGATTGATTGTAAGCATTTACAGTAGCATTTCCTTTGTATTCCCAAATTCCGTAAGAGAACATACCTGTAATTTTTAATCTTTCAGTAATGTTTGAACTACCTTCAAATTCAATTCCAGAGTGAACTTCGTTAAGTCCTACGAATTCTGTATAAGTTGAGTTTGCAGGAATAGTTGGTGTTGCAGTAAGTGGATTACCTCTTAAGTATCTGTCATTCCAGGTAGTGTTGTAAAGGTTTACTGTAGCGTTAAAGAATTTAGAACGGAAACCGTATCCAGCTTCAAATCCAGTGATTTTCTCGTTAGTAAGGTTAGGGTTTACTGTAGATCTGTTGTTTGGATAAACTGAGTTAAAGAACGGTTGTCTTGAGTAGTATCCAGCATTAGCGTAAACATTGTGTTTCTCGTTGATGTTGTAGTTAGCTCCACCTTTTACGTTTCCACCAGTGATGTTTTTGTAAGGAGTAGAAGATAACGGATCTGTTGTTTTGTATACAAAGTTATCTTCTCTTTTGTAACCTTGTTGAGATATAGCTCCCTGAACGAAAGCTGTTAAATTATCTTTAGCGTACTCTAATTGAGTAAATACACCGTACCATTTTACATTACCAGTACTGTTGAAAGAAATTTTCTCATAGTCTGTCTTTTTGAAAACATTCCATTGAACATCTGTATCGTAAGTTGTAGTCAAATGTCTACCTACTGGTTTTTGATCAGCGATAAAATTATCATAATACTCATTTCCACCTAATAGGTTATTTAAAACTGTATAGTGGTATCCTTTGTAAGTTCTTCCGTCAAAACCAAAATCTAAAGTTAATGTATTAGATAATTTTTTGTTTAAGTTGATTACTGCACCAAACCAGTCATGAGAGTTGATAGATGAAGTTTGAGAGATACCAGAAGTATTAACGTTAGTTTGTGGGTTATAATCCACAATATTTGAACTTGTATTAAAGTAAGAGCTGTTTTGGTAAACTCCACCAATTTGTTGTCTTTGGCTAAGTCCAGGGAAACCTGCAATAGCTACTGGTGTACCAGAGTTGTAAGCTACGATTTTATCGTAATCTACTAAACCATCAGGTCTTCTAAAAGCTACAACATCGCTGTATGCTTTTCCTTTAATTCCTCCACTTGCGCTAGCTCCTGCACCACGTCCCATAGAAGCATAAAGAACAGAAGAAAGTTTTGTTGTTTCGTTGATTTTATAATCCCAGTTGAAAGATGCAACAGGTTTGTGGTAGTAATTTTTTCTGATGTTGTATTCTTCACCATTCAAATATCCGTTATCAGCATTGTATCTGATGTTTGGCTCGCCATTACGTCCGTATTGTTGGTAAGTAGCAATTGTAGATATTGTAGATCTTTGGTTGTGCCATTGTGGCGCACCTGTTACAGTAAGTTGGAAATCATGTTTTCCGCTTTTGTTGCTGTATCCTAAAGCAACATAATAGTTAGAACCTTCAAATTGAGTTCCGTCAACATAACCATCTCCCATTGTTTGAGATAACAAGATAGAAGCAGATAGGCCATTGTCTAATTTTCCAGTGTTGTATGAACCTTGGATTTTAAAGTTTCTTCCATTTCCAAAACCTGAAGCGAAAGATCCACCTTCTTTTTTGTCAGAAGATTTTGTCACAATGTTAATTGTTCCCCCAACAGATGGAGTAGCAAGTTTAGAAGCTCCTAAACCTCTTTGAACCTGCATTGCAGATGTTACATCAGATAAACCTGCCCAGTTACTCCAGTAAACAGAACCGTTTTCCATGTCGTTAACCGGCATACCGTTAATCATAACAGCGATGTTATTTTGGTTGAATCCACGGATGTTGATTCTTGAATCTCCAAAACCACCACCTGATTTAGTAACATAAACTGAAGGAGTGTTTCTTAAGATCTCTGGAAATTCCTGAGTTCCTAATTTTTCCTGAATTTCAGCAGCTTTAATTGTAGAAACTGCTACAGGAGTTTTTCTGTCCTTTGCAATATCGACAACTGAACTTTTTACAACAATCTCACTTAATTCGTTAGAATTAGAAGTTAAAACGATTGTTCCTAAGTTAGTTGATCCTCCAGAAACTGAAAATTTAACAGTTTTGTTTTCGTAACCTAAAAAAGAAATAACGATTTCTCCTGTACTAGTTGTTGCATTCAAGGTAAATTTACCGTCAAAATCTGTAGAAGTTGCAGTCGTAGATCCTTTGATCACTACGTTTGCTCCCGGTAATGACCCAACTCCGTCGGTAATCATACCTGTAATTTTTCCTTGAGAAAATGCGGTTGAAACTATCATGAACAATAGTCCAGTGAGTAACCAATTTTTCATTGTCTTCATTTGTTATTAGTTTATTGTTTTTGGCAAAATTATAACAATTAAATCAGATAGTGTTATCAAAATGTTAAGAAAAATAAGTTTTATCTAATCTGTTGAGCATTAAAATGATTTTTTCTTTTTTCATTAAAGAAAATAACGTTTTTTTGATTTTTTGGGATAGTATTTTGTTAAAATCGTAATGATTTGCATAGTCTTGTAGTGCTAAACTTGCAATAATCAGCGTTTTAGGGGTATTTCGAGTGGTATTTATACGAAAAAACGCCTTAATTTTTCTTAAATTAAGGCGTTTCAGTTTGTTGTGAATTTTTTATTTAGCTTCTTATTTGTTCTTCAAAAAATGATTTAACAAAAATGAAGTCGAACTGTCGTGATTTTTTACCGTCTTAGTGTTAATTTCATCCAAAATAGAATTCGCTAACTGTTTTCCTAATTCTACTCCCCATTGATCAAAACTAAAAATATTCCAGATAACCCCCTGAACAAAAATCTTGTGCTCGTATAAAGCGATCAAAGATCCTAAGCTTTTTGGTGTCAATTTTTGAATTAAAATGGTGTTGGTTGGTTTGTTTCCTGTAAAAACTTTAAAAGGCAATAAATAAGATGCTTTTTCTGGAGCTAAACCTTGCTTGTCAAATTCTGCCTGAACTTGTGCTGCAGTTTTTCCGTTTAATAAAGCTTCTGTCTGAGCAAAAAAGTTAGACATCAATTTATCATGATGATCTTCGTTTCCGTATAATGGTTTTACGAATCCAATAAAATCAGTAGGAATTAATTTTGTTCCCTGGTGAATTAATTGAAAAAAGGCGTGTTGCGAATTCGTTCCCGGTTCTCCCCAGATAATAGTTCCGGTTTGATAGTTTACAGGTTTTCCGTCACGGCCAACACTTTTACCATTACTTTCCATAGTCGCTTGCTGTAAATATGGAGCTAGTTTTGATAAATATTGTGTGTACGGAATCAAAGCTTCGCTTTCAGCTCCAAAGAAATTATTGTACCAAACACTTAACAAAGCAAGAATTACCGGAATGTTTTCGTCGAATTCTGTCGATTTAAAATGTTCGTCCATTTCGTTTGCACCTTTCAATAAATCATTATAATTATCGAAACCAATTGCTAAACTAATGCTTAATCCAACGGCACTCCATAAAGAGAATCTTCCTCCAACCCAGTCCCACATCGGGAAAACATTGTCAGGATTAATTCCGAATTCAGTTACTTTTTGAATATTTGTCGAAACTGCCACAAAGTGTTTTGCAATATCTTCCTGAGTTGCCGATTTTAAGAACCATTCTTTAATCGTTTCAGAATTTGATAAAGTTTCCTGAGTAGTAAAAGTTTTAGAAACAATTAAAAATAATGTTGTTTCAGGATTTAATTTTTTAATTACTTCGTTTACGTGATCGCCATCTACATTAGATACAAAATGAAGATTTAAATGATTTTTGTAAAATTGTAATGCTTCAACCGCCATAACCGGACCAAGATCAGAACCTCCAATACCAATATTTACAACATCAGTAAAAGCTTTTCCGGTATATCCTTTTCTTTCTCCCGAAATTACTTCGTGGCTGAATTTTTTGATTTTGTTTTTTACTTCGTAAACTTCCGGAATTACATTTTCTCCGTCAACTTTTATTACTGCTGATTCCGGTGCGCGTAATGCGGTATGCAAAACAGCACGGTTTTCTGTCTGGTTGATTATTTCTCCACCAAAGTATTGAGAGATTGCTTCTTTTAATCCAATCGAATTGGCCAATTCTAATAAAAGAGAAACAGTTTCCTGACTAATATTGTTTTTAGAATAATCAACTAAAAAGTCATTCCATTGTAAATTGAATTTTTCAACACGAGCATTGTCTTGTTGAAATAATTCTTGTATCGTAGTTTCGTGAATTGCGTTATAGTGGTTTTGCAGATTTTTCCACGCTTCAGTCCCGGTTGGGTTTGTTGTGTTTAAAGCCATTTTTTTTGTTTAATTGAGAATGTGGTTATAAACAACAAAAATACTGAAATTAGTTTTAATAGGGTATCGGTTCACAATTATATAGCAAATAGTTACGAAAACGATTTATGAAAGCAGGTGAAGTAAAATGTTATATTTTTATTTTTTCCCAGGATGCAATTATTTTCCCTTTTGCGTCGATATCACTGATTTCGTAATATTCAAGATTATTTTTTGATGTTTTTTTAAAGAGTTTTTTAAAATCTCTTTCAATAAGGTATTTGTCATTTAAAACGAAAGAGAAAGATTTGATTTCTTTCCAGGAATTATTTTTTAAGCTGTATATCGTAATTGCTTTATATCGGCTTGCGCAAGAGGAGTAATATTGTGCAATTTCGCTTTTTCCATCTTCATTGATATCTCCTATGTTTATAATGCTGGAAGGATGGCAACAATTTGAGTCAGTAGTAATTCGCGAAATTGAATTGTCTGTAAAATAATAAGAATCGCCTTCTTCGCAATAATTCAGCGCATGTAAAACAAAAACAGAATCTTCTTTTTTGTCTCCGTTTATATCTCCTAAATTGTGAAAGCCTTCATTATAAAATTCATCAAACATTTTTCTTTTCAGCCTGATTGGATAGCAGTTCTTTTTTTTAGCTTCCAGCTCGTATTTTGAAATGTCTACTTTGAATTTACCTTTTAAAACAGAATCATTAATGAAATCTATATCATTTGATAAAACGGAATCTTTTGAAGTGGCTTTTTTTATTGATTCTAACTGTTGGTCAAAAGAAAGTTTTGCAGAAGTATTGGGTTTTGAAGTTACTTTTTTTGCTTCAGTTCTTTTTTGACAAGATATGATGCTAAAAAGAAGAATTAAAAAGAGTATGTTTTTCATTTCCTGTTTTAGTTTTTTTTGAATAAAAATTTTTACCAAATCTTCCACCACGGCTTTTTGTTAACTTCTATTGTCTTTTTGGCAATATCAATGTCTATTCTTTTTAATGGTTCAGCTTTAATTTTAGAATCATCGAAAAATAGTTTACCATTTTCGTCTATTCCAATAAGAGATTTAGTTCTTTCTTTCCACTTTTCGGTTTGTAACTCCGGAACTAAAGGTAAGTTGATTTTGTCTGCGAATTTTTTTCTCGCTTTCTCAATAATCTCTTCTTCTAAGTTTGAAGATGAATTTTTAAGAAGTGTTAGCGAATTGTCAGGAATGTTTAAAAGAAAAACTTGTGTTTTGTTTCCAATTTTTTGAATGTCCAATACTTTAAAGTAGGCAATCGAATCTAAAAGAAAATGACCATTTTTTGCTGAGTCAGGATTGAATTTCGATAAATCCTTAGGATGTGCACTTGCAATTAAATATCTCAAATTGCCAGAAAGTCCACCGCCCATTGAACTCATGTCAGTAAAACCTTTTTCCTGAATTATTTGGCCAATTTTATAATTTGAAATTAAAGCGTCAGAAGCATTTGTGTCTCTGTAAAATAGTTTTAAACCTGAAAAAGTTTCATTATAAATTGCTTTAAGACGGGCGTTTTTCATGTTTTAGAATTAATTTTTAATAATGCCATTTTCTAACTATGTCTTTTCCAAATAAATCTTCTGCGATTTCCTCAGTCCATTTTTCAACTAATTCTTGTTCAATATCGCCGAAAAGATCAGTTTGGGCAAAAATCAAACAGCCTTTAATATAGTCGTTCATATTGTTAAACATTTTTGTTATGAAAGGTCTTGTATCGTGATCGTAATAGTAAATTTCTTTTGTTTCGCTATGAAAACAGAACATATTGCCATTTCCTAAACAGTCACTAAATGAAATCAAATATGGTAGTGAGATTTTATCTTCATCTGTGAATTCTGGACCATAGGAATCGTCTTCGTTCCAAAGTTCTTTGATCCACATTATATCGTCAAAATTTTGCAATTCTTCACCAATGTCAGCAATCCCAAAAGTATTGTAAAATAACTTTAACTCTTTTGGAAGAGTTGTCCCTAGTCGTTTTTCTAAATTTTCTATTTCTTCTATTGAAATTGGTTCTGTTAATTCATTACTCCAATTCTCAGCCAGAGATTCTATAATTAGTCTTGATTTTTCTTTCCATTCACTATTACCTATTTTGTCAAAAGGAATAATAATGTCTTCTTTATTGTTTACGTTTATCATGAATACTTATTTTAGTGTAATATTTTTAAAAAAATTTACGCAAAAATAAAGAATTATTCTTACAAATTACCAATACTATCCAATTCTCTTTTCAAAGGTTCGATTTGTTTCATGAAACGGGTTCTGCTATTTCCTGTAAGAGATTCTCCGGTTGGTAAATTAAGTCGAAGCGCATCGACCTGAACTCCGTTTTTCCAGAAACGATAACAAACGTGAGGTCCGGTTGCTAATCCTGTACTTCCTACCAATCCTATGGTTTGTCCTTGTGTAACACGTTGTCCTCGTTTTACTAAAATTCGTGACATGTGTAAGTATTGAGTAGAGTAGGTTCCGTTGTGTTTTACTTTTACAAAGTTTCCGTTTCCTGCTGTATATCCTGTTGCTTCTACAACTCCGGATGCGGTTGTAGAAATTGGTGTTCCGGTTGGAGCAGCATAATCAGTTCCTTTGTGTGCTTTCCAGGTATGTTGTACCGGATGAAATCTGTTTGCAGTAAATCTTGAAGTGATTCGGCTAAATTTAATCGGAGTTTTTAAGAAGAAGTTTTTCAGCGTTCTTCCCTGATCATCATAATATTCTACTTTTCCTGAAGTAGTATCTTGTTCAAACGGAAAGGCGTAGATGATTTTTCCTTTATATTCAAAAAATGCAGCTTCAAGATCTTCTACTCCGTCATATGTTTTGCCATTTATAAAACGTTCCGTGAAGATTAATCCGTAGCGATCTCCTTTTTTAAGTTTAAAGAAGTCAATAGACCATGAAAATACTTTGGTAATTCTGCTGGCAAGAGCTGTTTCTACACTTTCGTTTCCTAAAGTTTCAGATAACGAACTTTTTAAAACGCCACCAATAATTTTACGTTTAAGTGTTACCGGTTTTATTTTTTTATAAGCTTTGGCAATACTATCGCGAAAATCGACTACATAATAAGTCAAAGCATCGGGTTGATAAATAAAAACCTGTAGTTTGTTTGTTTTATTTTTTGATCGAAGAATAGTGTAAGGTTTGTGGTATCGAATTGATCTTACATTAAAAGAATCTTTTATTTGTTCTACTACATCGTAAACTTTTTTATCGCCAATATTTTGACGTTGAATGATCGATCCAAAAGAATCTCCTTTTTTTATAGTGTCTTGAAGAACATTAAAATCGGCGTAATTAAAACCAAATTCGACTTTCTTAGTTTTTGGTTTTGTAACTTTAATTTCAACTTTTTCAGCGGTTTTATTACATGAAATTACTGAAAATAATAGGATTATAATTACGAGTGCTTTTTTCAAACTTATTTATTTTTTTTGGAAATTAAACTGTGGTTTCAGTTCCCCAATTAGACAATTCTTCTTCGGTCCACAATTTAGGAAAAAAGATGCGTCTTTGGTATTTTGGATGCATATATTTTTGCCAGTCACTTCCTCCTGTGGCTTCACCATTGCCTTTTCCGCTTTCTAAAATATATTTACGAGCGGTATTCAAATGCTGCATAACCCAAGTGATATTCACAGTTTTATCATAATGACGCATAGCATCAATTAATTCGTGATTTTGTTGATCATCAATAGGAAGTTGAGTAAATTTTTGCCAAATATTTTTGTCTTTAAAAGTCGTTATTTGTTTAAGAAATTGATCCTTATACTTGTTTTCAAATTCTTTAAGCAAGTATGATTTTTCTCCGGTATGATAATCTTTTCCGGCAGCCTGCCAGTACAAATGTTCGAAACTGGTTTCTAAATCGGTGTTTTCATCAAAGTTTGCTTTATATCTGCGATCTGTTAAATTGATAACATCAGTCGAAGCAAATTCAATCAATCTGTATTGCGCGCTTTGAAAACCACTTGCAGGAGTTAATGTATTTCTGAATTTCATGTATTGATCCACGTCCATTCCGTTTTCCATGATGCTGAAAGAATTCGTCAGCATGTCAAAATAACGGGTGATTCTGGATAATCTTTCACTAAAAAAATCGACCTGAATGTTTTGTGTATCGGCAATTTGATCAATTTCCCACAAAATCATTTTAAAAATTAACTCGTTTACCTGATGATACATGATAAAAACCATTTCGTCAGGAAGTGTGGTGCGTTGTATTTGTAAATTCAAAAGAGCATCAGTCTGAATGTAATCCCAATAAGTAATTGGTTTTGACCAAAGCAATCCTTCTAACTGAACTTCAGTTTTTTGATTTATAGCTTGGAATTTTAAGTCAATTTCTTTTAGAATTGATTCAGAATTATCTGTGGTATTCATTATTTTTTTACTTTAAATGGATTTTTTAATCCTTTATATTCGTCGAGATCCGCTTTTAGTGATCCAACGGCAAGTTCTGCTTTTATTCTAATCGGAACTTTGTTGTTGTCGTCTGTTATCCAGAGTGTTACGCTCTCTTTTTCTTTAAAAACCCTTCCGGTTTGTACTAAAGGTTTAAAAATCATTGTAGAAACGGTTCCAAATTTAGTTGTAATATCTTGACGACCTACATATTTTAACTTAAATTTTGTGATTTCATCATCAAAAAACATGTCAATTGTTATGGCTTCGCCCGGTTTTAGTTTGTCAATGCTGGGATGATTTCTCAGGTAATAAAAAGAGGAAATGATATCCTGTACATTATCAGTTAAAACAATTGTTTTTTCGGTTTTGCGTTTATAATCTTTAACCAAAATCCTGTTTTCGCTTGGGTTAAAAAAACCTTCCTGATTTTTTGTGTAACCTCCTTCGTCGATTTTTCTAATATAGCGATACGGCTCTCCGGTTTGTTTGTCGAAATAACTTTCGTATAAATCTTCGACCTTAAAGAAAAACTTTGACATTCCTGTTGTATAACCTTTACCCACAGCATGAAACACTTTTTTATTGTTTATTGTGGCGTCTTTTACTTCAAGTGTGGCGTAACCTGCATTTATAATTCCGTAGTGAATGCGGAATTTAAAGTATTCTCCAGTATCAAAAGCGTCTTCCTTTTGAGTATCGAAACTAAGTGTCGTGAGAATTAATATGATGAGGATGAATTTTTTCATAGTACAATTTTTACATTTCATTATAAAGATAAAGAAATGCAAATTCTATTCCAAATGTACCAAAACAAAAAAACTCAGTCAAGGAATGACTGAGTTTTTATGCTATTAACTAACCAAAAAACTATAAATTATGAAATTTATATCAATTCAGAAGGAAACCACCCCTTCTTGATTTGCGAGTGCAAAGATATGTAGAAAATTCAAAAAAGAAATAACAAAAGGCAAGTTTAACATAACATTTGCATAAAAACCATCGTTTTACCGAGAATTATACTGTATAATGCAATAATATTACGATTTTATAATGTTCCTCTCAATTCTTGTTCTCTTTCAATCGACTCAAAAAGGGCTTTAAAGTTCCCTGCGCCAAATCCTTTTGCTCCCATTCGTTGAATAATTTCGAAAAAAAGCGTTGGTCTGTCTTGAACTGGCTTCGTAAAAATTTGTAATAGGTAACCATCTTCGTCGGCATCTACCATAATGGCTAACTTTTCTATTTCGTTTATATCTTCTTTCATCATATCCATATGAACGCCCAATCTTTCAGGAATTGCTTGGTAATAGGTATGAGGAGGAGCAGATAAAAATTCAACTCCACGCGCTTTTAGTTGTGATACTGTTTTAATGATATCATCTGTTGCAATGGCAATGTGCTGAATTCCGGGTCCACCGTAAAAATCAAGATATTCTTCAATTTGCGATTTTTTCTTTCCTTCGGCTGGTTCATTAATAGGGAATTTAATTCTTCCGTTTCCGTTAGACATTACTTTACTCATCAATGCAGAGTATTCTGTGGTAATTTGTTTGTCATCAAATGATAGGAAATTTACAAATCCCATTACTTCTTCGTAGAATTTTACCCACGTATTCATTTCGTTCCAGCCCACATTTCCCACCATGTGGTCGATGTATTTTAAACCTGTTGGTTCAGGATTGTAATCTGATTTCCATTCTTTGTAACCAGGTAAGAAAACACCGTTATAGTTTTTTCTTTCTACAAAAATATGTACTGTTTCTCCGTAAGTATAAATTCCTGAACGAACTACTTCTCCAAATTCATCGCTTTCTACGGTTGGTTCCATAAATGAGCGAGCGCCACGTTTCATGGTTTCTTCGTAAGCGCTTCTGGCATCTTCAACCCAAAGAGCAGCAACTTTTACACCATCTCCATGTTTTTTTAGATGTTCATGAATTGGTGAATCTTGCGTTAATGGTGTTGTTAAAACAATTCTGATTTTATCTTGTTTCAAAACATAAGATGCTCTGTCTTTTACTCCGGTTTCTAATCCTGCATAAGCCAATGACTGATATCCGAAAGCGGTTTTATAATAATGTGCAGATTGTTTTGCATTCCCTACGTAGAACTCTACATAATCTGTTCCTAATAACGGAAGGAAATCTTGTGCTCCCTCGAAGATTTTTTCTAATCCGTATTCTACTGATTTTACTTCTTTTGACATGATGTTTATTTGTTTAATCGGTAAATCGTTTATTTGGTTTGCCGAAATGTTGTTTTAAGATTTTTGTTTAACCGCAAAGTGCGCAAAGGCAAATCGCAAGGTTCGCTAAGTTTTCATTGCGATCTTTGCGTAAAATCCTTGCGAACTTTGCGGTTAGATCGAAAGTGAAATTTATTCGCACCAAGATTTGTAATACTGACCATCGTCCAATCCCATCGCTTCTTCCGTAACCATTAAAGGTCTGAAAGTATCAACCATAACGGCTAATTCGTGGGTTTCTTTATGACCAATACTACGTTCCATTGCGCCTGGTGCGGGACCATGGGGAATTCCTTTTGGGTGTAAAGTGATATGTCCCTGCTCGATATTATTACGACTCATAAAATCACCATCAACATAATATAGTACTTCGTCAGAATCTATATTGCTATGATTGTATGGCGCCGGAATTGCTTTCGGGTGATAATCGTAAAGTCTCGGGCAGAAGGAACAAACGACAAAAGTGGCCGTTTCAAATGTTTGGTGTACCGGAGGCGGTTGGTGAACTCGTCCGGTTATAGGTTCGAAATTGTGAATTGAAAATCCGTATGGGAAATTATATCCGTCCCAGCCCACAACGTCAAAAGGATGTGTGGCATAGACAACTTCGTGAATCATGCCTTCTTTTTTGATTTTAATTAAAAAATCACCTTTTTCGTCATGTGTTTCCAATTCGTTTGGCAAAATAAAATCGCGTTCGCAAAATGGCGAATGTTCTAAATGCTGACCTGATTGGTTTTTATAACGTTTTGGAGTGTAAAAAGGGGAGTAAGATTCTACGTAAAAAAGTCTGTTTTCTGTGGTTTCGAAATCGATTTGGTAAATAATACCTCTTGGAATAATAAGATAATCTCCATATTCAAACGGAATATTCCCAAGCATGGTTCTTAATTTTCCTTTTCCTTTATGGATGAAAAGCATTTCATCAGCATCGGCATTTTTGTAGAAATAATTTCGAAGTGATTCTTTTGGAGCTGCCAAACCAATAATGCAGTCTTTGTTGACTAACATTGCTTTGCGGCTGTCCAGAAAATCGTTTTCTGGTTTCAATTCGAAACCTTTAAAAAGTAATGATTTTATATTTTTTCCGATTGCAATTTTTGGTTCAACCGAATAAGAGTTTAAAATTTCTTTAACCTGTGTTGGTCTGTGAACATGATAAGATAATGACGAATGTCCGTGAAAACCTTCGGTACCAAATAATTGTTCGTAGTAAAAACCTCCGTTAGGTTTTTCGAATTGGGTGTGTCTTTTTTGAGGAAAGTCTCCGAGTTTATGATATAATGGCATGGCTTTTCTATTAGATAATTTGTAAATTAGATAATTCGAAAAATTTGAATTGTTTGAACAGATAATTAGCTCAATGTTGCCACTGACTAATTATCTCAATTCGGTAGTTTTACTCAGGATTTCTCTTGATAAGGAATTGAAGATACTCTAATAAACCTGTCCATTTTGTTTTCATTATAACAAATGTCGTAATTTTTATTGATTTAAATTATATATTGTATCAATTATTAACGCTAAAAAAACATTAAAAATATTTTTATCGTAAATTTCTTAGCTCTTTATTAGGGTGATGTTTTTATTGATTAGTATTAGAAATGGAATCCGATACTAAACCAGGTAAAGCTTTTTGACATTTGAGGAGACCAAGATTGTTTGATTTCGATTGGGCCAATAATGGTTTCTAGTCCGTAACCTACGGCATATCCGGAATATTTAGGCATTGAAACCCAGTCGACACTTGTGAAAATATCGTCGCCTAAGTTGGCAAAATTGGCAGAAAGGTTAACGTGGTTCTTTTTTAGGATTTCATAATCTAAAGTAATGTCGGCTTTTAAGAAACTGTTTCCGGCGATACTTAAAAAGTCGTATCCGTAAAAGTAATTGAAGTTGTTGATTTTGCTGTACCCGTAACCTCCTAATATAAAATCAAAGAACGGAACGCTGTCGCTGCCAATATTAAATCCGGCATCTGCTCCAATTTTTATTGTGGCTTTTCTGAATAGGGTTCTTGCAATGGCAATTTCGGCTTTTGCAATAGAGAAAGGCTGGAATTGTTTGGTGTAATCTGATGATGCTAAATAAGTTTGTAAATCTCCGGAGAAATATAAACCAGTGTGAGGGAAATATTTATTATCAAACGAATCGTATTTTAAATATCCAAAAAGGCTGAAATAATTACTTTTCTCGATAATATTTTCTGTGTTAGAAAGTGTTGGCGAGTTTATTTTAAGGTATTTATATTCTAGACCTCCGCCCATTAAAAACTTTTGTACAAAGATGGTTTGAAAATAAGCCTGATTGGTAAGATCTAAAAAATCAACATTGATTAAATTTAGGGCTTGATTTTCTGCGAAAAGGCTACTGATGCTTGTTGTTACATTTCGATTGAATTGATTTAATCTTGATCGAAAGCCAAAGCTTATGTTGAAACCATTTTCGACATAATAATTTAAATCGTATCTGAAATTATCACCAAGAATGATGTCAAGCGATGTTATATCATTTTTTAGAAATGTTTTTTTATGGGTAAGATTCAGTAAAATAGCACTTTTGTAAAGTCCGTCGTAGTGAAGCCCAAGTTTAAGGAATGTTTGTGTTGGATTTTCTTTTAAAACCAAATCAAGATCGTCTTTTGTGCCGTCTGGTTGCAGGCAATAAGAAATGGTGCTAAAGTTTTGGGTCGCATTTAAATTATTGATTCCTGTTTTAAGATCATCATAGGTTATGGTGCTTCCGGGTTTGAAACGTAATTTTCCGCGAATGTATTCTCTGGTATAATTGTCTAATCTGTCACTGTTTATTTTTTCGATTTCGAGGGTGTCAGTAGCAATTTTTAGTTTTGGTTTTTTGTAAAAATTGTCTTCATTGACTAATGTTTTGATTTTTTCGTAAACGGCAAAAGCTGCTTCTTCACCTTTTCTGATAATTTCTTCACCTTTATCAAATGAAATTACGCCATAATCACGAATGTCGGGTTTGATGTAAACATCAGTGTTTTTTATTTTGCTTTTCATCTTATCGATAGATTGCAAATTTGTGATCTGAACCAATATTCGGGTCGCGTTTTTCAGGTTTTTTCGTTTCATTAAATCATCCTGAACGTCGACACCAATAATAATGTCAGCGCCAAGATTGCGAACTTCTTGTATAGGATAATTATTGACTACACCACCATCGACTAATAAATTGCCATCGATTTCTACGGGAGTAAATAGCGACGGGAATGCGGCACTTGCCATCATGGCCTGAACTAAGTTTCCTTTGTTTAGTAAAACTTCTTCGCCGGTTTCGATATTGGTACCAATACAAAGAAACGGTGTTGGAAGTTTATTGAAGTCGCGTACATGACGTACGTTGCGGGTAAGACTGCTTAATAAATTGTAATTGTACATTCCTTTTGAGAGTGCCTCAGGAATTCCGACTCTAAAATTACTGAAGGGTAAAACTATGGCGTATAATTCGTCATTTTTTTTGCCGTAAAAGTTTTTTGAAGAACGCGGAATGTAGTCGTTAATCAATTCGTCGAAATTGGTTCTTTTGAAAATCGAGTCAATTTGAGAAGCGTTGTAACCGGAAGCGTAAAGTCCGCCAATGATCGATCCCATACTGGTTCCACCAATATAGTCGATTTTGATTCCAGCCTCTTCTAAAACTTTCAACACTCCGATATGGGCAAATCCTTTTGCACCACCACCACTTAATACCAAACCAATTTTTGGTCTTTTGACTTCGTCTTGTTTTGCGTTTTCGCTATTTTCTTGTGAAAAGGAATTTTGTGTATTGAAAAATAAAAGTGTGAAAAGCACCAACTGCACGCCCCAGATGGAAATGAAAAACTGCGAGAGACAAAACGATATTTTTTCTTGTAAAAAAAGAGCGACTTTAGAAGCTCCTTTTTTTGCAATAGAAAAAAATCGTTTTGACCGAGTATTTGAAATGGACAGCTGGATTGGGCGCATAAAAAATAACTAGTTGGTTTTGTAAAAGTCGACAATTTTTTTGGCTTTTGATACTCCTATGACGTCAGATATTTCTTTTTCGGTTGCGAGTTTCAATCTTTTAACACTTTTGAAATGTTGTATTAATGTTAGCATGGTTTTTTCGCCAATGCCGGGAATGCTTTCTACTGATGAATTTAATGCTGCTTTGCTACGTTTGTCACGATGAAATGTGATCCCGAATCTATGGGCCTCGTTTCGTAATTGCTGAATTACTTTTAAGGTTTCGGATTTTTTATCTAGATATAATGGGATAGAATCTCCGGGATAAAATAATTCTTCGAGACGTTTTGCGATCCCGATTATGGCAATTTTACCTCTTAATTCTAATGCATCTATACTTTTTAAGGCGGCAGAAAGTTGTCCTTTTCCACCATCTATAATGATAAGTTGTGGCAAAGGTTGGTTTTCGTCTAATAATCTTTTGTAGCGGCGATAGACAATTTCGGTCATCGAGGCGAAATCGTCGGGACCTTCGACAGTTTTTACATTAAAATGTCGGTAATCTTTTTTGCTGGCTTTTCCGTCTTTAAAAACTACGCAGGCCGCAACAGGATTTGTTCCCTGAATATTCGAGTTATCAAAACATTCTATGTGGCGCGGCTCGACGTGAAGGCGTAAATCTTTTTGCATTTGCGCCATGATGCGATTGGTGTGTCGATCAGGATCTACAATTTGCAATTGTTTTAGTTGTTCGATTCTGTAAAACTTGGCGTTACGAATGGATAAATCTAATATTTGCTTTTTATCGCCAAGCTGCGGAACGGTTGTTTTGATGTTTTCGCCCAAATCGATTTCGAACGGAACAATGATTTCTTTTGATAGTAACTGAAAACGTTCACGAAGTTCGATAATCGCCAATTCTAATAATTCTTCGTCGGTTTCGTCCAGTTTTTTCTTCATTTCTAAAGTATGTGAACGAATGATCGATCCGTGCGAAATTTGAAGAAAGTTTACATAAGCGGCACTTTCGTCAGACACGATTGAAAATACATCGATATTGGTAATCTTTGGGTTTACAATGGTAGATCGCGATTGGTAATTTTCGAGAACTTCTATTTTTTCTTTGATTTTCTGAGCTTCTTCAAAACGTAAATCTTGTGCGTATTGATTCATTAATCGCTTAAAATCTTTCATACTTTCTTTAAAATTCCCTTTCAGGATTTCGCGGATCGCATCGACTTGTCTTTGGTATTCTTCGAGCGGTTCTAAACCTTCGCACGGACCTTTGCAATTGCCAATATGGTATTCGAGACAAACTTTGAATTTGCCTGAATCGATATTCGATTTGCTTAAATCAAAATTGCAGGTTCTGAGCGGATACAATTCTTTGATTAATTCCAAAATCGTATGTACGGTTTTGAAACTCGTGTAAGGCCCAAAATATTCTGAGCCGTCTTTGACCATTCGTCTGGTCGAAAATATTCTCGAAAAAGGTTCTCTTTTAATACAAATCCAAGGATAACTTTTATCATCACGAAGCAATACATTGTATCGTGGCTGTAGGGTTTTTATTAAATTGTTTTCTAATAAAAGAGCATCGGTTTCGGTAGGGACAACGATGTGCTTTATGGTTACAATTTTCTTGACCAATACATTTGTCTTGGCCGTATCGTGAATTTTATTGAAGTAGGAGGAAACCCTTTTTTTTAAATTTTTGGCTTTTCCAACATATAAGATCTTTCCCTCTTTATCGTAATACTGATACACACCAGGATTGTCCGGTAAAGTTTGAATTTGAAGATCTAAAGACGGTTTTTGCATTCTGTTTTGTTTCTGAAGTATCTGTTAAGCTTTTTTTCAGAATCTAAAATCATTTAGATTCTGAAAAAAAGCTTAATACTGATTTAGTTTCAAATTTACGAAATCAAAAGAATAATTTCTATATTTAGATTTTATAATTCTACATGAAAAATAGTAAACCCTTGGTTATTTTTGGCGAATCGATTTTGCCGGGAGAAAACAAAACAATAAACGTTGAAATTGCGAGGTTGCACACGACCACAAAACTAAATATTCCGGTTATTGTACGTCGATCAAAGATTGAAGGTCCGGTAGTTTTATTTTCGGCCGGAATTCATGGTGACGAAATAAATGGTGTCGAAATTGTTCGCCAGATTATTAGTAAAAAGATTAATCGTCCGGCGAAAGGAACGATTATTTGTATCCCGATTATCAATATGTATGGTTTTGTAAATAAATCGCGTGAGTTTCCTGACGGGCGTGACTTAAACCGTGTTTTTCCGGGAAGTAAAAAGGGCTCTCTGGCCAGTAGGTTTGCGTATCATATTGTTGCCGAAGTTTTACCCATTATTGATTATGCTGTCGATTTTCATGCGGGTGGCGCGAGTAGATTTAATGCTCCGCAAATAAGAATTACCGAAAATAATCCTGAATTGAAGATTCTGGCAGATGTTTTTAATGCGCCGTTTACCCTATATTCTAAAAACATTAATGGTTCTTTTAGAAATACCTGCGAAAAAGCAAATATAAAAATGTTGCTTTTTGAAGGCGGAAAATCATTAGATATTAATAATGTTATTGCCAATGAAGGGGTAATGGGAGTGAAGCGTTTATTGCATTATCTCAATATGCTTGATGCGAAACAAGTGGTTGAATATGCAAAAGAACCTTCGATTTATATTAAATATTCGGTTTGGCTGCGCGCGAAATGTTCTGGTTTGCTGCACGATTATAATTTGATTGGAAAATTTGTAACGAAAGGAACAATTTTGGCGATCATTACAGATCCGTTTGGTAAATTTGAACAGAAAGTAAAAGCGCCACATGACGGTTTTGTCATTAACGCGAATCATTCGCCTATCGTTTATGAAGGCGATGCGATTTATCATATGTCTAAAAACAGCCCTTCAAATGTCGACGAATAAAAAAGAATTACGCTTACACTACAAAAACCTCCGTGCAGCAATTACTCTTGATGATCTTGAAGAAAAGAGTTTGGCTATAGCCAATAATCTAATTCAGTTGCTCATTTGGGATAAAACATATTATCATGTTTTTTTACCGATTGAAGAACAAAAAGAGGTAAATACAGAATATATTTTGCATTTGCTTTCCGGAAAAGATAAAGAAATCGTGGTTTCGAAAAGCGATTTTGAAACACGCGGAATGACGCATTTTTTATTGACGGACAATACTAAAATTAAAAAAAACGAATACAATATTCCTGAACCTGTAAATGGTTTACCGGTTCCGTCAGAAACTATTGAGGTGGTTTTTGTGCCGCTTTTAGCTTTTGATCTTTCAGGAAATCGGGTAGGTTACGGAAAAGGTTTCTATGATAAATTTTTATCCGAATGTAAACCGGAAACCATAAAAATTGGGCTTTCGTTCTTTGAAGCCGAAAACCAGATTGAAGATGTTTTTGAATCTGATGTGAGGTTGGATTATTGTGTTACGCCTGAGAAGGTTTATAATTTCTAGGTTCTAAACCATATAAGTGATATAAGATAATTTAAGTTTGGTTGGGTTTGTGATTTAAAATTTCTTATATCAATTATGTGTTTTTAAATCCAAATTGATAAAAAAAATCCCAAACTCCAATTGTTATCAAGTTGGAATTTGGGATTTTTTTTATTTTAGATTTTAAAAGAGTTATTTCACTTCTCGAATGGTAGAACCGTCAATCCAGCCTTCGGTTCCGTCTGTTAGTTCGATTTTTTTCCATTGTCCTATGGTTTCAATAACGTAAACTTTTGCGCCTTCATGTAATAATATTATAGCTGCGCCTGCTTTTTGCGGCTCGCTGCGAACTTCGCTTAATTCAGCAAAAACAATCGCCGGACGATCATTATTAAAATGAGTTTTTTCTGTTATTGCTGCAGAAACGGTCACCAATAAAGCTACTAACAAAATAAACATTCCTATAAAATATAGTCTTTTTGAAAGCGTAAGTTGAGAGAAATAATATCCAATAAAACTCAATAGAAACACAAATGAAATTACAATAGAAATCTTTGCCCAGGTATTGTAATCAAAAATTCCGGTAAAGTTCTGAATCAGTTTTGCAAAACCTACTTTCGGGATTTCCTTGATCTCGTCGATTGTTAGTTTTTTAGCAAATTTTAAATTGTTTAAAACGTCGGGATCATGAGGTTTTAAAACCAATGCTTTTTCGTAGTTATAAATAGAAGGCGCTACTTTGTTGAGCTTGTAATAGGCATTTCCTAAGTTAAAGTATAACTCTGCAGAATGCTGTTTGTCTTCTTTAACAATACTTTCGTAAGCATCAACAGCTTGTTGGTATTGTCCCTTTTGGTACAAGGCATTTCCTTTTTCAAAGCTGCTTTGAGCAAAGAAAACCTGAGTGATTAATAAAAAAAGATATACTACTATGTTTTTCATTTTATTTGTTTTAAACCTAACGGTTCCGAAGCTTCGGGATAAAACCTGTTAGGTTTGTTTTTTCTTTTTGAACTTAAATTAAACGCAGACGAAACTAAATTTCTTAGCTCCCGATAACTCTCGGGATTGCGGTTAAATACTAAACAATTTGTTTTTCTAATGCCGAAATAATTAAAACAGCCTTGTCGAAATCCTGCTGAATCGAAGCGCTTGATGCTGGTGCATAACGGGCAATTTCGCAGTTTTCTGTCAGGTCAATAAAACTTTGAACAGATTCCGGATTGGCATTTCTTGACAATAATAATTCGCTAATATTATCCTTGCTCATTTCTGATGTTTCGATATGTAGTTTCGCTTTAAGGAAATTGTGCATCGCTTTTTCTAAGGCAATATAAAATGCTTCTTTATTGTTTAATTGTTTTTTAGCCTGAGATAAATATTTCTTAGCCAATTTGTTGTTCATTCTAATGCGGTTTCCTGTTACGTCACCGTCAATAGCCTCTTTTCTTTTCTTAGCCAAAACAATGATTGGTATGATTACGAAAGGAGCGAACAATAAAAGATAATACAAATTAGAACCGTAAAAATCATTTTTAGCGATTGAGACTAAAGTTGTTTTTGATTTTATGTATTTGAACTGATCTGTTTTTGCAATGACATTTTTAGAGGCATTTGCTGTTGCACTTGCTTCTGCCTGCATTGGTCCGTCTAATACATCGACCATAATTTCTTGTGAGGTGATGGTTTTATAAGAACCGGTATTCAAATCAAAATAAGAAAACTGCATTGGTTTGATCGCATATTTTCCTTTGTATTGTGGTACAATAGAATACTTATCGGTAATTTTTCCTGACATTCCTGAAAGAGAAGTTGTTACTTGCTCATCATGAACAGGATCATACATTTCTAATGCATTAGGAACAACCGGTTTTGGTAAAGTAAACAATTTCATGTTTCCATTTCCTGAAGCGCTCACAATTAAATCCAGACTTTCTCCACTTTTCAATGTTGTTTTAGATGGCGTAACTGTAAAATTAAATTTACCTACAGCACCGCTAAAGCCTTCTGGTTTGCTTGCTTCTGGTAATGCTTTTACATTAATAGTTTTCGCTCCTGCCGAAACTACTCTGTTATCAACTGTCAGAATCATTTGCCCATACATATCACGACGATTTGAAGGCAATTCTACACCAATATCCAGCGAAAGCGGTTCAATTGTTAATCTTCCTGATTTTTGTGGATATAAGATGGTTTTTTTCAGGATTACATAATAGCATCTTTGTCCCTGAAAAGTTCCTTCTGCGATAGACAGTTGCTTGATCTCTATATTCTGATTCCAGAAATCATTGTATTTAGGTTTAGCCAATTCTTTAAAACCGGTAACGTTAATATTGTTAAAATATAATTTATAAACAACCGTAATAGGCTCATTTAGATATGGATTTGTTTTCGAAATCTCGGCTACAAGATTTATGGTTTCATTCGGAATTCCTTGCTGACCTTGTGGTCTGCTATTGTCATAAGGATCTCTTTCCTGAGCAACGGCATTTGTTACTACAATTTTTATAGGCTGTGTTTTATAAATTTGCCCATTGTATTCTATAGCGGCTTGTTTGATAGAAAATGTCCCTTTTTGATTGGGCTGTAAAATATAAGAATATATTTTCTGAAAAGAGCTTCTACCATTTACCCAAGACTGGCTTACTTGCTGGCTTGGTCCGCCTACAATTCTAAATCCCTCAAATGAAGGCTGGTCGAAGTTATCTCCGTCAACATTCATGATGAAGTCAATGCGTAATCTTTCGTTCACTCCAAGCGTGTTTTTGCTTACTCTGGCCTCAAATTGAACTTGAGCCATAAGCCCTTGAAAAGTGAATAGTAATAGAATTAAATATCTTTTCATTAATTGTTTTTCAGTGTTTTTTATATTAACTGTTTAATCGCTAATTTATTTAATCGGGTTTACAATTAAACAAATTAACGATTACACAAATAAACCAAATTTTACCAGTCTTTCTCTGTTTTTTTAGGGTTTCCTTTTACTTTCTGAGCGTTTACTTTATCTTGAATTTTCTTTTCTTCGTTGTTTACGGCATCTAATAAATTTTGAACTCGGTCTTTAGAAATTCCGCCTGGCTGTGGTTTTGGTTCTCCTTTATTGTCAGACTTGTCGTCTTTCTTCGGATCATCTTTACCATCTTTTTTGTCTTTATCTTTATCGCCTTTGTCGTCCTTTTTATCTTTGTCCTTATCCTTGTCTTTATCCTTGTCCTTGTCTTTATCTTTGTTTTTATCCTTGTCTTTGTCTTTATCCTTATTCTTGTCTTTGTTTTTATCGTTTTTAGGCGGATTTTCTTTTAGCTTTTGTTTCGCATAAGCATAATTATAACGCGTTTCCTCGTCTGTTGGGTCGTTACGTAAGGCTTCTTTATAAGCTTCTACAGCCTGAGCATAATCTTTCTCTTTCATCAAAACATTTCCTAAATTGTGAAATGCTTTATGTTTTTCAGGTCTTGTTTTAGCGTTCTTTATCGCTTTCGCGTAAGCGAATTTAGCTTCAGAAACCTGATTTTGTCTGTAGATAGTATTTCCTAAGTTATAAGGAGCAGTAGCACGTTTTGGAAATTTTGATTCTGAAATTCTGTAATTTGCTTCAGCATCAACAAATTTATTCTGCTTATATTCTTCATTGGCATCAGGCAATGTCTTGTCTTTCTCTTGAGCCGAAACAGCTAAAGAAAATGTTAGTAAAATATAAAGAAGTAAATTTTTCATTCTAATTTTTTTAATTTTTTGTTCCGAATTTTTAATGGAGAACAATTATTTCTTTTCGTTAAATAAATTCAACTCTTTTATCCAGTTTGTTTTTCTTTCTAAAAGGAAAATGTCTACAAACAATAATAAGAAGGCAAAGCCAATGAACCATTGATATTGCGATTGAAAATCGGCCATTTGGGTCGCTTCAAATTCAGTTTTCTGAATGTTGTTTAGCGCATTTTTTATGTATTCTAAAACTTCTTTAGTACTTCCGCCATATACATAACCGCCTTTTGTCGCTTTTGCAATGGTTTTTAAGCCTTCCTGATTTAGTTTTGTAATAACCGTTTGTCCGTTTTGATCTTTTTGATAGTTTTTAACTACACCATTTTCTTTTAACGGAATTGTACCTCCTTTTTCAGTTCCAACTCCAATGGTGATAATTTTCATTCCCATTTTATTGGCTTCTTCGGCTGCTGCCGAAGCTCCTTCAGAATGATCTTCTCCATCAGAAATTAAAATCAACAATTTGCTGGTTTTGCTTTTTTCATCAAAATAAGTCGATGATAATCTAATTGCTTCATCAAGTGAAGTTCCTTGCGACGAAACCATATCCGGAGTCATACTTTGCAGGAACATTTTGGCAACACTATAATCAGATGTGATAGGCAAAACCGGGAAAGCACTTCCTGCATAGGCTACGATTCCAATTCTGTCACTTCCTAAATTATTGATGATTTGCGAAACCAATTGTTTACTTTTCTCTAAACGACTTGGCGCCACATCTTCGGCCAGCATACTTTTAGAAACGTCGACCGCAAAAACGATATCAATTCCTTCACGTTTTACGGTTTCCATTTTAGTTCCAATCTTCGGATTTACTAAACCGATGATCAGGCAAGCCAAAGCCAAAAGTATTACGGATATTTTTAAAACCGGTTTAAAAACAGATCTTTCCGGACTCAGTCTTTTTACCATTTCAAGGTCACCAAATTCGCGCTGTTTTTTTCTTTTCCAATACATATTGAAAAGGAAAATACACACCACAATTGGGAGTAATAATAAAAAGTATAAATATTTTTTTTCGTCTAATTCCATTTTTAGTTCTAGTTTTCAGTTTTCAGTGGCAGTTTTCAGTGGGTGACTGATAACTGTGACTGAGACTAAAATATTATATAAAGCTTCTGTAAACCGTATTTCTTAAACCTACTTCTAACAATAATAAAAAGGCTGCCAGTAAAACAAAACCTCTGTATTTTTCGTCATAATCATAGAATTTTAATTCCTGGATTTCAGTAGTTTCTAATTTATTAATCGCGTTGTATATTTCGGCTAATCGATCATTGCTTGTTGCTCTAAAATAAGTTCCATCGGTTTTACGGGCAAGGTTTTTCATTAACTGTTCGTCGATTTCAACTTTTTGCATTTTATATAAAAAGCCTCCGTTTGGTGCATAAGCATAAGGAGATTCCGCCATTCCGTTGGTACCAATACCAATAGTGTATACTTTTATTCCGTATTGTTTTGCAATGTCTGATGCTGTTTCAGGTTCGATAAAACCGGCATTGTTAACACCATCTGTCATTAAAATAATTACACGGCTTTTGGCTTTACTATCTTTTAAACGGTTTACGGCAGTTGCTAATCCCATTCCAATTCCGGTTCCGTCTTGTAAAACCGTATCGTACTTAATGCTTTTTATGGCTTCAAGAATAATTGCTTTATCGCTTGTAACCGGTGTTTTTGTATAAGCTTCAGAGGCGTATAAAACCAATCCAACTCTGTCATTAGGTCTTTCTCCAACAAAATCTGCGGCAACTCTTTTTAAAGCTTCCATACGGTTTGGCTTTAAATCTTTTGCCAGCATACTTCCCGAAACGTCTATTGCAAGAACAATATCAATTCCTTTTGTTGTTTTAGTCTGACTGCTAATGTCTACGGTTCTTGGTCTTGCCAGGGCTATAATTAAAGAGCTTAATCCTAAAATTCTAAAAACATATAAAGCAGGTTTTAATTTCGTTAACAACGATTCGCTGTTTTTAAAACCCTGAGTAGAACTCATTTTTAAAGTTGCCGATTGCTGGTTGCGTTTCCAGTAAAACCAAGCGATTGCAATTGGAATTAATAGAAACAACCAAAAAAATTCTGGATTTAAAAAAGTTATCTTTCCCATTAGTTGCTCGCTTTTCTAAGTTCAACAGAATTTAAAATTCTAGTTGTAATATCATTGGCGTATGTGTCACCTTCTTCGTGTAAAATCATAATTTGTTGTAATCCCTGATCTTGTTTAAACAGTAAAAGTTCATAGTAAGCCTTTGTACTGGTTTTGTCGGCCGGATTAAATACAGTCATTGTACCATATCCTTTTAGCCCCTGAATGCCTGCACTCGTCTGGAAATCTTCTTGTTTTACAATAATATTTTGTCCGCCCTGGGCTTCGATAACTTTTAGAGTTCCTTCTAATGCTTTTGCTAGATCTATATCTGTAGGGTTTTTGAACTTACTGGTTGAAACAGTTACGTAAAAATTACCCACCATGCTTCCGTAAGTAAAAAGTTGCATCTCCTTAATTAACGCCATAGTTTCTTTAGGCAATACTTTTTGAGTATCTACACGTTTTAAAACCTTTGGAGTTTCTATTACTACACCAGGACTTCCGTACTCACTTTTTACCCATTCGCTTTCTAGTAATTCTTTAGACGGATGTCCGATCAGATTATCTTTTACATAAGTAAAACCTTTAGTAACAATAAAGAATGCTGTGGTCGCAATTAATAAAAATAAAACGGTTCCTGCAGCGATGGCAATACGTTTGTTGCGTTTTTTTAATAACTGAAGTTTGATTTGCTTTTGTTTTTGCGCTTCGTTCAGTAATTGATCTTCTTCTTCAGCCGGAACTTCAGTCGGGATTGCATTATCAAGCGTTAATATTACTTTCTGAATTTTATTTCTATCATCGGTAATTTCAAAATCAAGCGGTTTAGATTTAGCGAATTTTACTAAATCGGCCTGACGTAAAACGCGCTCCAGATTTTCGACAGTTTCCGGAGTTAATGTCATTTTCTTTTTGGTAGAAGCAGTTCTTATCGCCTGAATCAATTCAGAAGTGGTACTTTCCATTGCCGGAATATGAATGGCTTCTTCAATATAATTACGGGCAATATCAGTAAGTTCACTGTAGTATTCTTTGATTTCACCTTTTTGAACCAATTCTTTTTGCT
This sequence comes from Flavobacterium bizetiae, assembly GCF_902804475.1. Lineage (GTDB taxonomy): Bacteria > Bacteroidota > Bacteroidia > Flavobacteriales > Flavobacteriaceae > Flavobacterium > Flavobacterium bizetiae. The sequence continues at coordinate 37,391 of NZ_CADCSU010000078.1, read as the reverse complement.
CCAGATTGTTCAGTAAGCTTGTTGCTTTTTCTATAGGAGTTTTATAAACTTCTTCTTCAATCTTTTTCTGTTGGCGTTTTTTAACAAACCGATAAACAAAAGCTCCAATTCCTAAAATAATGATTAGACCTAAAACATATTTCCACCAATCACCAATTCCGTTATCAACAGGAGTGATGTCTTTGATGTCGTACATTTTTTGCTGTAAAGTGTCCACTTTTACATTGGCTACTTCAACACGGATAGAATCGGTTAAGAATGGTTTTTTGTCAATTAAAATTTTAATACTCGGGATTGTGTATTTTCCGGAATCAAATTGCGTTAAACCATATTTTTTGATCAATTCGTAAGTGTCATTTTTCTTTACGGTATCAATTGGGTAGGATTGAATTACTTCAAGTGGACCAATATTTTTTAGTTTAGGAAAAACAACCTTAGATTTTGAACTGACAACCGTTTTAAGTGTTAACTTAAATTCGGCTCCAATTTTGTTTTTTGTAGTATCAATGCTTGTCTCTACTTGTTTTTGCTGGGCAAAAATAGATGAGGAAAGTAAAAATAAAAATATGTAAAACTTTAATTTCATTTGATTTTTGATTTCAGATCTTATTCTAAAATGAATGTTTTAATTATGGCACGCGGATGGCACAGATTTAAACAGATTTTTTTATTTGGATATTTATATTTTAAAATCTAATATTCTAACAATCTAAGAAGTCCAAAAATATTAGCGTGATTTGAAATATCCTAATAATTTAGTTACGTAATTTTCATCAACTCTTGTGTTTACAACTCCTGCGCCTGATTTACTAAAAATATCTTTGAAATAGTTAACCCTTTCCTGATAGTGTTTTTCGTAATTCATTCGCACTGTTTTTGAGCCTGTATCTACCAATTGAATTTTCCCTGTTTCGGCATCAAGCATAGGAACCATTCCTAAATTTGGAATTTTTTCTTCACGAATATCGTAAACTCTAACGCCTGTAATATCGTGTTTTTTAGAAGCAATCTTTAAAGTTTGCTCATAATTCTCAGACATAAAATCAGAAATTACGAAAACAATTGTTTTCTTTTTCTGGGTTCCTGACAAAAATTTTAGAGCAGCTCCAACATCTGTTTTTTGACTTTTGGGTTCAAATTCGATCAACTCACGAATGATTCGTAATACATGCGAACGACCTTTTTTTGGCGGAATATACAATTCTACATTATCAGAAAATAATATTAAACCAATTTTGTCATTATTTTGTGTAGCCGAAAAAGCCATCGTTGCTGCAATTTCAGTCACGATGTCTTTCTTGAATTGACTTTTTGAACCAAAACCCTCTGAACCTGAAATATCAACCATTAAAACCATGGTTAATTCGCGTTCTTCTTCAAAAACTTTTACGTGGGCTTCGTTATAGCGTGCAGTTACATTCCAATCGATGTTACGAATGTCATCGCCATATTGGTATTGACGTACTTCACTAAAAGTCATCCCTCGTCCTTTAAATGAAGAGTGATATTCTCCCGAAAAGATATGATTGCTCAGTCTTTTGGTTTTGATTTCTATTTTCCGTACTTTTTTTAAAAGCTCTTTTGTATCCATTTCTTTAGTTTTCAGTCGCAGTTTTCAGTCGCAGTTTACTTAATAAGTTGGTCACTGTGACTGAAAACTGAAAACTATTTTTAAGGTACTTCAATCTCGTTTACGATTTTGTTGATAATGTCTACAGAAGTAATGTTTTCGGCTTCAGCCTCATACGTTATTCCAACTCTGTGACGTAGAACATCATGTACAACTGCACGAACATCTTCTGGAATTACATATCCACGACGTTTGATAAAAGCGTAACATTTTGCTGCATTAGCTAAATTGATACTTCCACGTGGTGATGCTCCAAAACTAATAAGAGGTTTTAAGTCTGCAAGTTTGTACTTCTCTGGATAACGAGTAGCAAATATGATATCTAAGATATATTTTTCGATTTTTTCGTCCATGTAAACTTCACGAACCGCTTCTTGCGCACGTAAAATTTGCTCGACAGAAACTACGGCATTTACTTTTTCGTAAGTTCCTTTTAAGTTTTGACGAATTACAAAACGCTCTTCATCAATTTTTGGGTAGTCAATTACAGTTTTTAGCATAAAACGATCGACTTGTGCTTCCGGAAGTTGGTATGTTCCTTCTTGCTCAACCGGGTTTTGTGTTGCTAATACTAAAAACGGACGATCTAGTTTGAAAGTCGTGTCGCCAATTGTTACTTGTTTTTCCTGCATCGCCTCCAAAAGTGCTGACTGAACCTTAGCTGGAGCACGGTTAATCTCATCGGCAAGGACGAAATTAGCGAAGATTGGCCCTTTTTTAATAGAAAATTCGTTTGCTTTGATGTTATAAATCATCGTTCCAACGACATCGGCAGGTAATAAGTCAGGTGTAAACTGAATACGACTGAACGAACCTTGTACTGCTTGCGACAAAGTATTGATGGCTAAAGTTTTTGCCAATCCCGGAACACCTTCAAGCAAAATATGCCCTTGTCCCAGAAGTCCAATTAGTAAACGCTCGACCATATGTTTCTGGCCCACAATAACTTTGTTCATTTCCATTGTAAGAAGGTCTATAAAAGCACTTTCTCTTTCAATTTTTTCATTTATCGCTCTAATGTCTAAAGTCGTTGTATTTTCTTCCATATAAATATTTTTAAAACCTTTTTAAAACGGTGATTTCTATGCGTAGCTTTTGAGAGTGCAAATTGAATATTTTTTGAGAAGTAAGATGTTAAAGAATGGTTAAAACTTCGACCAATGACCTAATTTTAAGGACTAATTGTGAATCTATTTTTATATTTTTAAGAACTTTGATGATTATGCTTCAGAAAAGCATATTTATTACCAAAAATAACGCAATGAAACCATGAGTAAAACAGCATTATCGCCTATAATTTCGGGCACTATGAATTGGGGAGTTTGGGATAAAAACCTTACAACTAAAGAAATGGAAAACCTGATACAACTATGTATCGAAAACAAAATTACAACTTTTGATCACGCAGACATTTACGGATCTTATACCACAGAAGCTGATTTTGGAAAAGCATTTCACAACAGCAAAATCTCGAGAGAGAAATTACAATTAATTACCAAATGCGGAATTCAGATGATCGCCGAAAGCCGCCCAAACAAAATCAAACATTATGATTACTCCAAGGATTATATTGTTTGGTCAGTTGAAGAATCATTAAAAAAACTAAAAACAGATTATGTTGATGTTTTTTTATTGCACAGACCAAGCCCGTTAATGCAGGCAGACGAAATTGCAGAAGCGGTAGAGAAATTAAAAGCAGAAGGAAAAATTATTGATTTTGGACTTTCGAATTTTACAAGTTCTCAAACTGAATTAATCCGTCAGAAAACAGAAATAAGCTATAATCAGGTACAATTTTCTGCAACGAATTTTGAACCAATGGTTGACGGAAGTTTTGATTATATGCAAACACACGGAATTCGCCCATTGTCATGGAATCCTCTTGGAACTGTTTTTAGAGAAGACACTAAAAAAACACGTCGTTTGAAAAAATTATTGGCAGATTTAGTGCAGAAATATGGTTTTGGTTCGGATACACTTTTATTGGCCTGGATTTTAAAACATCCTTCAGCAGTTATTCCAATTGCGGGAACTGTAAATATTGCCAGAATTCAAGCGTTGATGAAAGCTGTTGAATTAGAAATGGACAAAGAAGACTGGTTTGCAATCTGGACAGAAAGCAGAGGCGAAGAAGTTGCTTAAACCTTTCAGTATAGAATGATACGATTAGAAAAATTCGATACAGCGTTTTATCCGCAATTGATTGATAGTATAAAAGATGCTCGTGAATTGATGCAATTTGCAGGACCGGAATTTACCTTTCCTTTGACCGAAAAACAGATTGAAAAATCACTTTCGGATGAAAACAGAATTGCCTTTAGAGTGGTAAATGTTTCTAATGATTCGACTATCGGACATTGTGAAATTTGTTTTAAAGACAGTTTTGCTAATCTGGGAAGAATTCTGATTATGGATGAAACGCTTCGCGGAAAAGGAATCGGGAAACAAATAGTGACTTTGCTTCTGGAATTTATTCTTGAAAATAGCAAGCAGAGAAATGTTGAGCTTAATGTTTTTGATTTTAATATAAGCGCCATCAAATGCTACGAAAAGATTGGTTTTGTTATTAATCCGGATAAAAAATTTGTTCGGGAAATGGATGATGAAACCTGGATTGCTCTAAACATGAAGTTGAATTTGAACAATTGGATCAGGAATAATTGAAAAAAATATTTTTTTGCCGCAGATCAAAAAGATTCCAATAGGTTATAAAATCATTTTAATCCATTTAATCTGTGGCAAATATTTTTTAAAAAATAAATAAAGAATGAAAAAAACAGTTTTAATTACTGGAGCCACAAGCGGAATTGGTAAAGCAACCGCTCAAATCATGGCTAAAAATAACTATAAAGTGGTGCTTTGCGGAAGACGTAAAGATCGTTTAGCTGAGCTTGAAAAAGAACTTTCGGCTTTTACAGAAGTACATTCTTTGTCATTTGATGTTAGGGATAAAAAAGATGTGCTGGAAAGCATCAATTCTTTACCGGCTGAATTTTCGGATATTGATGTGTTGATCAACAATGCTGGAAATGCACATGGTTTAGATCCCATTCAAACCGGAGATTTAGATGATTGGGATGCTATGATCGATATCAATGTAAAAGGACTTTTATATGTTTCGAAAGCTGTGATTCCTAAAATGACCGCTAAGAATTCAGGTCATATTATTAATATTGGTTCAACAGCAGCAAAAGAAGTTTATCCTAACGGAAATGTATATTGCGGAACAAAACATGCCGTAGATGCCATTACAGCAGGAATGCGAATTGATCTGAATCCGTTTAGTATTAGAGTAGGAGCAATTCACCCCGGAATGGTCGCGACTGAGTTTAGCGAAGTGCGTTTTAAAGGTGATGTAGAAAGAGCTTCTAATGTTTACAAAGGTTTCGATCCGTTGCAGGCAGAAGATATCGCTGATATTATTCATTTTGTGGTTTCAAGACCGTATCATGTAAACATTGCCGATTTAGTGGTGATGAGTACCGCTCAGGCATCATCTACGATAGTCAAAAGGGACTAACTTAGATTTTTAGACTAACTTAGACTTCTTAGATTTGAAGTTTATGTAATCCAATTAATCTAAGAAGTTAAAGATTCAAAAGTTCGATAGTCGAAGAAGTCTAAAATTCTAACAATCTAAGAAGTCTAAAAAAATGATTAATAAGCGCCTTTTAATAAAAAATCTACTTGCTCATAACGACGAGAGCAGTTTTTATGATAAAAAAAGGCAATTGAATTTGCATTCGCGCGAAGGAAAAGGAAAGTTTCTGAAACATATTTGCGCATTATCAAATTCAAATCCAACCAATAATTCTTATATCGTGGTGGGCGTCGAAGATCATGATAATGAAATTGTTGGGGATGATTTCTTTGATGATAGCCGAATTCAGAATTTGGTGAATGCCTTTCTGGAAAATCCTCCTAAAATTCAATATGAAAATGTACCGTTTCCGAATCTTCCAAAAGATAAAGTGGTAGGATTGGTGACCATTAAACCCAAAAGTAAAGTATCTTATTTCAAAAAAGGAATTCATACCACTCCAGCCAATAGTGTTTTTATTAGACGTGGTAGTAATTCGGTTCCGGTTGAAGGTGAAATCGAAAAGAATTACCAGAATACTGAAACCGTTATTGGAATCGAAAATAGTTCCCGAAACAGTATTCAATATACGCTTGACGGAGTAATTGATTTTATGAATTTCAGGCACAAAGACATGTCGCCTAAATATCATGTTTTTAAAGAATTATTTGTGATTTGCTGGGCAGGAGTTCCTCATAAATCACGTGATAAAACATTTTTATCCCGCGTAGATATCGAATTGATCAACGAGCAAATTAAGCTTTTTTACTCGGCTCAGGATGTGGTTACAATTGTTTTTGATGACGATAGTTTTACCATAACCGAATATGTTCCACTAGGATTAAATGATAAAACAAGCTATTATCCGTTAGAGCAGCAAACGATTCATTTTTTTGATAATGGATATTACAAAATCGACCGCGAAATGTTGTTTCAGCCGCCTGAGTTTAATCGCAAAATGTTATACCATATTTATAATGCAAATATGGCGTTGCTTCAAAAATTACAAAAAGGAATCGCTTTATCAGATCGCGAATTAAAAGATCTTGAAAATCTTCCTTCGACTTTTATGATTTGTTATTTGAATGGTTTTGATGAGGCAAAACAAAAACTTATCGATGCTAAATTGCTTTTAAAACCTTTTGGAAATATCTATTTATCGTTTAAAGAAGCGTTACGAGTTCTTCGAAAAATGAAGTACGATTTTCAGGAAGGATCCAAGTAAGGTACAAAGGTTCAAAGTAACAAAGCGACAAAGGTTTTTGTAGAGATGCACAGCTGTGCGTATAACGCAAAGTTTTCAGCTTCAGTTGGAGATTTACTAAGCGTAATTTTCAATAAATACGTCTTCAATCTTTTTTAAGTTATCATTTTCCTCAAATTGTAAATGTCTCATTTCGTCATTGTAGAATTTCTCTATAAAAAGTTTAATGATATACATAACTTCTGTTCTGTTATCGCTATTCGTCAAAAGTTCTTTTACTAAATAATTACTTAGTTTTAATTTTTGATTTTTATATTGGCTTGACATTAAATCAGAATCTGAGTCTTTATGTAAGGCAAGCATCTTATCAACCTTATCGATTTCTTCTATAAGGTCTAGAATATGATATAACTTATTATCTTTCATTGATTGTGAATTAAAAATTTATTTCCAAAAAGCCTTTTGATAACCTATTTCCTCTAATTCTTCTTGTTTTTGTAAATCGATCCAGCCAGTACGCTTTATCACTTATATATCTAAAATTATTATTATGATTTTCAGGATAAACCTCAATAATATAAGCGTCAACACCGTAAATGATTTCTGAATTGGGATATTTAAAGTTGTCTAAATCTGAGCCTAATTGCGAAACAATGTTGTGATCTAAAAACGTAACTAAATCAATATCTCCTGGATTGTTCTTTTTGGTTACATAAGATCCGTTAATCCATTGATGTAATTTGTCTAAATTACATACTTTTTTGAAATCTTCATTATATTTAACATAAGCTTCAAAAATTTCCTTTCTTTTTATAGAAGGGATTTTTAGTACAAACTCATTTTCTAACTCTTGAATTGTTGAATTGATTTTATTATCAGGAACTAATAATCCTGAATGGTTAAAGGTTAACATAAAAGTAAATTTAGAATAAAAACCAAATATACTAAAATGTACGAAAAAGATTATTTTTTAAAATAATCAATTTTAGTAAAAATATTTAAAACGCCTATTGATATTTCAAATACTGACTCACTTTTTCATACGGAAACAAAAGCTCTTTTGGTCCATCGGCATACGAAGCGGCTTCATAAGAGTTGTAATATAAAAGCAAACCTTCTTTGGTATAAAAGACATTTTGAGGCAGCTGAAATTTATCATTTTCGAACATTAAACCTGTTGCGTTAATATTCAGTTTTTCAGGGATTTTGTATTTAGCTCTGAATTCTTTTTCGGCGAAAGCCTTAAACTCTTTTTCGTTTTTAAAGATTTCATCGGTAAAAATGGTTTTTCCGGTTTGAGGATGAAACAATAAAGAGCGAACTCCCTGATAACCATGTGCGCCTCCGGTAAAAGTATAATGGTCAATTTTTATATTAATAATCTGATCAGATTCAAACTCGACGTTGCCTTTTATTTTTCCTTCCCAGCCAAAAGTTTCGGTAGGAAATTTTTTGTGCATTTCTTCAAAAGAAGTAATAAAGGAAGTAACTAAAGATTTGTAATCATTCGCTTTTGAAGGATCTTCTTCAAAATAAACAATTTCTTTTATAACCGAAAAAACTTTTTTATTAATGCTGTCTGCTACAATAGGAATATTTTTGGCAATTGGAACGTCGATCGTAATTTTTGGACAATCTTTTTTGCAAGGAATAGTAGATTCTTTTTCAAATGTCTCATTTTCAAATGAAAGTTCTTTGTTGCAACTAGTGAGAGCTAAAGCCAAAAAGACTATAAAAATGTAATGTTTCATATCAAAAAGTGTTAATTATATACAAAGGTAAGAAGTTGTGTCAGGATTAAAATAAATTTAACGGTAAATTTGTACCACGTTTAAGCATTTAAAATTTGTAACTATATGAAATTCAATACTAAAGTAATACATGGTGGTCAGCATCATGATCCAAGTACAGGAGCTGTTATGCCGCCGGTGTATCAAACTTCAACATTTATACAAACAAGTCCGGGAAAACCTTTAGCGGATTACGAGTATAGCAGAGCGTCGAACCCAACTCGTACGGCTTTAGAAAATGCTTTGGCAAGTATAGAAAATGGTACTCGCGGATTGGCTTTTTCATCTGGTTTAGCAGCGACAGATTGTGTTTTAAGATCGTTTAAAGCAGGTGACGAAATCATTGCAATGGATGATTTGTATGGAGGAACGTATAGAATGTTCTCTAGAATTTATAAAGATTCAGGAATTAAGTTTCACTTTGTTGATATGACTGATATCGAAAAATTGAAATCGTTAATCAACGAAAATACAAAACTGATTTGGGTTGAGACACCAACAAATCCGTTAATGAAATTGGCTGATATTGCAGAAGTAGCAAAAATTACCAAAGCACACAATATTTTATTTGCTGTAGATAATACTTTTGCAACGCCATATTTACAAAAACCTCTTGATTTAGGAGTTGATATTGTAATGCACTCGGCTACAAAATATTTAGGCGGACATTCTGATGTTATTGCAGGAGCTTTGATCGTAAAAGATGAAGCTTTAGGAGAGCAATTACACTTTCAACAATTTGCAACCGGAGGAACACTGGGGCCAATGGATAGTTTTTTGGTTTTAAGAGGAATCAAAACACTTTCGTTAAGAGTGCAGAGACATTGCGAAAACGGAGAAAAAGTGGTTGAATTTTTAAGAAATCATCCTAAAATTGATACAGTTTATTATCCGGGTTTAAAAAGCCATCCGTTTCATGAAATTGCTAAAAAGCAAATGAAAGCTTTTGGCGGAATGGTTTCGTTTACTTTTAAATCAGGTAAAAAAGAAGATTCTATTGCGTTTTTAGAAAAGCTAAAAGTTTTTACTCTGGCAGAATCTTTAGGTGGAGTTGAGTCATTGGCCAATCACCCGGCTTTAATGACGCATGCTTCTATTCCGGCAGATAAAAGAGCTGAAGTTGGTATTACCGACGATTTAGTTCGATTGAGTGTTGGTATCGAAGATGCTGAAGATTTAATTGCAGATATCGAGCAAGCTTTAGCATAACAGAATAAAATTCTAAAATAAAATAAATCCCAAATTCCAATCGTAATGATTATGGAATTTGGGATTTTATATTTTTAAGGATTTCTTTAAAATTCTAAGTAATAAATGTATCCTGCATTGAACCAAACTTGCGAATCGTTTGATTTATTTTCTTTATAAAGATCTTTATTAGGATTTAAACCATCAACCCAGTCAGAGGCGTACCCCTGATAACGAACCTCAAACATTAAATCGCTCATTGTCGTTAGTTTATAATGTACACCAACACCTGCTGTTCCGGATAAAACTAATCCATTTTCGTTAGAAAAACCAAATTGGCGACCATCAGAAGGAGTTAAGTATTTAGGATACGTTGTGAGAGGAAGTCCTAATGCACCTAATCTTGACTCGACTTTGGTTTTGTAATAACTCACCTGAAAACCTAAACTTATATACGGGCTAAAGCTACCAATTGTATTTTCGAAATCGTGAATTTTCATAAAAGGAGAAAATTCTAATTGAGCTCCAAGATTTACTAACGTAGAAGTGCCGTGCATTGCTCTAAGATGGCGTACAAGATTTTTCTTTTTTTCGTTATCAACCCATTCTCCAAAATGTTCCAGTTTGGTTTGGTTAAAAGAAAGTTCAGATCTTACTTTAAAATGTTCTGTAAAAAAACTTTCTCTGTTGTTATTGGCAGAAAAATTTATGAAGTGAACAATCCCAATTCCAAAACCTGTATTTCCAATATTTGTGTCAAAATTATTTCTTTGACCAAAATCAGATTGGAAAGAGGAAGGTCCGAATATTATTCCTACTTCTTGAGCTAGGCTCGATTGTGCATTTGCAATTGTAGGTATTCCGAATAAGGCGAATAGCGTGATTATTATAGGTTTGAGCATGTTTTTGGGCTTTCAAATCATGGCAAATATATAAAAAACCTTGTCTAAACAAAATATATAAATAGTTGTATTAAAAATTTAGTAACAAAAAGCTTAAATAACTAACTTTAAGTGTGATGATTTCGCGCAAAATCAATAGTGTAAAATCTTATTTTTCGGATTGTTTAGAAATAACACAATTTTGCTTCAAAAACGAAAAATATTAACAAACCATGATTGTTTTGCCTTATCTTTGCGCGTCATTACGAAAACGTTTTCTTGAAACGTGTTTTTTAATATTATTGACTTGAAATTTATAAACTATTTATTGAATAATTTATTTAAAAATGGAACAAAAAATAAATGAATTTATGGCTCTTGTTGAGTCTAAAAATCCAAACGAGCCAGAATTTCTTCAGGCGGTTAGAGAATTTGCAGAAACGGTAATTCCGTTTATCGCAGAAAGAAAAAAATACGATGGAAAAAATTTACTTCTAAGAATCGCTGAACCGGAAAGATCTATAATATTTAGAGTTCCGTGGGTTGACGATAAAGGAGAAATAATTGTAAACAGAGGATTCAGAATTCAGATGAACTCTGCAATCGGACCTTACAAAGGTGGAATCAGATTTCACCATACAGTAAATTTATCTGTTTTAAAATTCCTTGCTTTCGAACAAGTATTTAAAAACAGTTTGACAACATTGCCAATGGGTGGTGGAAAAGGAGGATCTGATTTTGATCCTGAAGGAAAATCGGATGGAGAAATTATGCGTTTCTGCCAATCATTTATGACCGAATTATGTCGTCATATTGGTCCGGATCTTGACGTTCCTGCAGGAGATATTGGTGTTGGAGCCAGAGAAATTGGATATTTATTTGGTCAATACAAAAGAATCAGAAATGAATTTACCGGAGTTTTAACCGGAAAAGGACTTGCTTACGGTGGTTCATTAATCAGACCAGAAGCTACTGGTTACGGAGTGGTTTATTTTACAGACCAAATGCTTCGTACAATAGGTCATGATTTAAAAGGTAAGAGAGTTGCAATTTCAGGATTTGGAAATGTTGCTTGGGGAGTTGCATTAAAAATAAACGAATTAGGTGGTAAAGTAGTTACTATTTCAGGACCTGATGGATATATTTATGATGAAGAAGGAATCTCTGGTGAAAAAATCGAACATATGGTTGAAATGAGAGCAACCGGAGATAACAGAGCTGAACTTTATACTAAGAAATATCCAAATGCTGTTTTCCATAAAGGAAAAAGCCCTTGGGAAGTAAAAGTTGATATTGCTATTCCATGTGCTACTCAAAATGAGTTAAACGGAGAAGATGCTCAAAAATTAATTGATAATGGTGTTTTATGTGTTACCGAAGCTGCAAATATGCCTTCGACGTTAGAAGCTATTAAATTATTTTTAGATAATAAAGTGCTTTTTGCTCCTGGTAAAGCTGCAAATGCTGGTGGAGTTGCTGCATCTGGATTAGAAATGACGCAAAACTCTATTCGTTTAAACTGGACGAGTGAAGAAGTTGATTTGAGATTGAAAGATATCATGGTTGGAATTCATAACCAATGTAAAAAATACGGTGCCGGAGAAGATGGCTATGTGAACTACGTAAAAGGAGCGAACATTGCAGGATTTGTAAAAGTAGCCGATGCTATGCTTGCTCAGGGTGTAGTATAAGTTTTAATTACAATGTTAAGATGCCTTCATTTGTCTTTTTAAAAGATGATTGGAGGCATTTTTTATTTCTAAAGAACAAAAATCAAATACTTTCGTTTGTAGTATATTTGTCTATCCGAATATCGTAAGTAATGAAGAGAAGTTTTCTGTATGTTTTGTTTTTGCTGTTGTTTCAATTTAGTTTCGCTCAGAATAAATTGTCATGGCAGAGTTATTTTTCATTTAATGAAATAAAAGATATTTCAGAAGCTCCAACAGCGGTTTTTGCAGCTTCAGAAAATGCATTGTTTTCTAAAAACGCGACTACAAACACCATCAAAACAACTACCACCGTTGATGGACTATCAGGTCAGACAATTTCAGCACTGTATCATAGCGAAGGATTCAAAAAAACTATAATTGGTTACGAAAACGGTTTGATGATTGTGATCAATGAAAAAGATGGCAGCATTTTAAAAGTCGTCGATATTATCAATAAACAATTACCAGCAAACCTTAAAAAAATAAATCATTTTATGGAGCATAACGGTTTAGTTTATGTTTCGTGTGATTTTGGAATTGTACAATTTAACTTAACGACATCACAGTTTGGAGATACTTATTTTATTGGTGACAATGGTGCCGAAATCAGTATAAGACAAACGGCTTATTTCGACGGATTTATTTATGCAGCGACTTCAAACGGAATCAGAAAAGCAAGTAGTACCAATGCCAACCTGATCGATTTTAATCAGTGGAGTGTGGTGAATTCAGGAGATTGGGCAAGTGTAGAAACTTTAGATACAACACTTATCGCTATAAATTCCGGCGGATATATTCATCGTTATAATTCGAATACATTTATTGGATTTTTGCAGCTTCCGCAACCTTCTAAAGATATGCGCGCTGTAAATCATAAATTATTTGTTACAACGCCCAATACCGTTTTTGTTTATACCAATCAAATGGTTTTAAACCGTCAGATTGCCAATACTCAGGTTTTAGACAATACATTAAGTTTTACTTGTGCTACAGCTATTGGCGATTTGCTATGCATCGGAACAAAAGAAAAAGGATTGTTTTCGTCGACATTATCAAATGCTTCAACTTTCGAGAGCAATACGCCGCCCGGACCGGTAAGAAATAATATTTTCTCGCTCGATGTAGCGCCAAATGTACTTTGGACAGTTTACGGAGATTATACATCATCTTATAATCCTTACCCGTTAGACAGTTACGGCATTAGTAAATATGATAGTGCGGGATGGGTTAATTTGCCTTATGAAGATATTCTTGGTGCGAAATCAATGACTCGTATTATTGTAAATCCCAACAATGATAAACAAGTTTATGCTAGTTCATTTTTCTCAGGTTTATTAAAGATTGAGCAGGATGTGCCTACATTTTTATATAATGAAAAAAATAGCGGTTTAGAAAGTATTACAACCGAAGGGCCTAATTATATCGATGTTCGTATTAACGGAACCGCTTTTGATAAATCAGGAAACCTTTGGATTACCAATAGCAGGATTAAAAATGGATTAAAGGTTTTAAAAACCAACGGACAATGGCAAAGTTATTCTACAGCAACCATTCTTGACAATGCTGAACTTGCCAGTTATGCTAATATTGTTATTGATAAAAATAATACAAAGTGGATAGCCACGAATAGAGAAGGCGTAATTGGTTTTAACGAAAGTACCAATACATTCAAAAAAATGAATTTTGGTGTAGATGTCGGAAACTTGCCAACCGGCGATGTTCGGTCTATTGCGGTTGATACTAAAAACCAGTTATGGATTGGTACCATAAAAGGATTAAGGGTTTTGTCGAATGTTGGGAGTTTTCAAACCGAAAGTCAGTTAAAAGCAAACCCAATTATTATTATGGATGATAATCTGGCGCAGGAATTATTATATGAGCAATTTATAAATGTGATTGTTGTAGATGGTGCTAATGATAAATGGATTGGAACCGGAGATTCTGGAGTTTTTATGGTATCGCCAAACGGTCAGGAAACTAAATATCATTTTACCATTAATAATTCGCCTTTGCCAAGTAATGTAATTAATGATATTAAAATTAATAGCGCAACCGGTGAGGTCTTTTTTGCGACAGATAAAGGTATGGTTTCCTTTAAAGGAATCGCAACCGAGGCAAATGAAGATTTAAATAATGCATATGTATATCCTAATCCCGTTCGTCCTAATTATTCAGGAACAGTAAAAGTGGCAGGATTAATTGATAAAGCCAATATAAAAATCACCGACATCGAAGGTAATTTAGTATACGAAACCACTTCGACAGGAGGAACGATAGAATGGGATACCACCGCTTTCGGACGCTATAAAGTTGCTTCCGGAGTATATATGATTTTTATCTCGGCACAAGATGGCGGAGAAACTAAAGTTAAAAAAGTAATGATAATAAGGTAGTTTTTTAGTCTTAGTCTCAGTCTCAGTTTTCTAAAATCTAAAATCTAAGAAGTCTAACAATCTAACAATCTAATTTTGCTGGTCAAAACCAAAGCCATAGTAATCTCATCATTAAAATTTCAGGAAAAAAGTCTGATCGTAAAATGCTTTACGCTTTCAAACGGCCTGAAGTCTTATTTTGTGCGCGATGCTTTTTCGAGTCGAAAAGCCAGTCAAAAGATTGCTTACTTTCAGCCTTTGTCGATTCTTGAGATCGAAGCGGTGCATAAAAACAAAGGGACTTTAGAAAATTTTAAAGAAATAAAAAGCGCAGTTCCTTTTCAGAGCATTCATACAGATATCATAAAAAGCACTATGGTCATGTTTTTGTCTGAGATGCTGCATTATTCTATTCAGGAAGAAGAAAAAAACGAATCGCTTTTTTTGTTTTTAGAAACCGCCTTAACTTGGCTCGATCATCATGACGAAATTTCTAATTTTCACTTGATTTTACTTTTAGAAATTACAAAGTATTTAGGTTTTTATCCTGATGTGTCAGATATCGATTTGCCCTACTTCGAAATGAACGATGGTGTGTTTACTCCTTTTCATGGTATGAGCGCTCTTACAGAACATGAAACCAACCTCTTTAAAAAACTAATTGATCTAAAGTTTGATAATACTCAAAAAGTTTTTCATGTCATTGAAAGACAGGTTTTATTGAAGATTCTGATCGATTATTACAGCTTCCATTTAGACGGTTTTAAAAAGCCAAAATCACTTGATATTCTGAAAGAAATTTTTTCTTAAACTGAATGCTATTTTTATATATTTGCGCAGTGAATTTTTATTAAAATTATCTTAATTATTATTTTAATAAGTGAATTCATTACCAAAAACCCCAGTATAATTATTAATTTTTTTTAACGAAAAAAAGCTATTATGAAGAAAATTACTTTTTCGATTATTTTGGTTTGTTTAGTTGCTTTTTCGGCAACTGCTCAAAGAAAATACGACGAAATTATTACCACAGAGAACAGTGTAAAAGACATGGTTCAAAATGAAATAACAGGAATTGTTGTTTTTAAAGAAGGAGGAACTGTAAAAGGTTTAGATCCTGAGACTAAAAAAATTGTTTGGACATTAACAAAAGATGATTTTGGATCAACTTCGGCAGGTGATATCCTGACTGATCCTGATTTTGGAAAACTTTTTAAAGAAAAAAGTGATTTATCAAGCGTTCCTGGAAGCCCTTATGTAGAGGCTTACATCAATAGTAAATATATTATCATCAATACAGATAGTGGTAAAGTAGTTTACAATTCTTCAAAAGAATCTTTCTGGGTAATGCAGTCAGATTTTATTCCTGAAACAGATGAGTATTTGCTTACGCTGAAAAAAGACGGTGATATGGCAATTGCTTTATTAGACATGAAAACAGGAGAATTAAAATGGAATACTACTGTAGATAAAGCAAAATCATTATTCAGTTTCTCATTAAAAGAATCTTCAAATACAAATAAAGCTACGGTACACGGATCAGTAATTTATTATTTATTGTACGGAAAACTATATTCATTCGACAGAAATTCAGGAAAATTAAACTGGAAAGCTGAAGAAGATTATTCAAGATTCTTTTTAACTCAAAATGATAAAAATATTGTAGTTGTAAACAGTAAAGGTTTATTTGCAGCTAAAGAATATTTGAATGTTTTGAATACAGAAAACGGAAAAAGTATCTGGAAAGAATCTATTAAAACAAAACGTGTTGTTTACTTAGAAGATTGGGGAACAAAATTATTAATTGCTCATTATAGTGGTTTTAACTTTTTTGACCTAAATACAGGAGAAAAAATCTGGAAAAAAGATGCTCGTGGAGATGGTTTGAAAAGAGTAATTCCAATCGATCAGGATTTCTTATATGTTGCAGAAAATGAAATGATGCTTATTAACAAAGACGGAGAAAAGGTTTGGAAAAAATTCATTGAAATTTCTGATGATAAAGAAGATCCAATTTACTATTTAGGAAAAGTGGGTGAAAAAGTAATGTACCTTACAGGAACTTATGGAAACATGGTTGATTACAAAACAGGAGTTAAACTTTGGAAACGTAATATTAAGTTTGAAAAAGATCGTCCGGTTTTACCAACTTACGACGAAGCTACAAACTCTTACTTAGTATATAATGACGAGAAATTGTACAAATTTGATCCAAGCATTAGCGACAAGCCAGAGCCATTTGCTAAAGTAAATATCAAAAAAGAGAAAGAATTGAACAGTATCGAATTATTTCCTTGGGGAGTTGTGCTTTCAGGACCGCTTGAAGTAATGGGAGTTAACATGGATGGTACAGTTAAATATCACCTTACTTATTCACAGCCTGGAGAAGGAACAAGACGTCTTCTAAAAAGTGCTGCAATTGCTGGAAGTATTGGTTTAGGAGTTGGTTCTGCAGTAAGTTCAGTAAAAGGTGCTGATATCACTATGACATATCGTGATTCTGACGGTAACATGAGAACCGCAGTTGCAAAAGGAGATCAGACAAATAAGGATCAGGCAAAAGCTTATGCAGCAGGGTCAGTAGCTCTTGGTATTGTAGCAGCTAAATTTAACTCTCGTTTTAATGCAATGAAACAAAACAGAGACTTCTCTTATATTTTTGCAAAAGCAGATTCTGGAGAAAAAATTCTTGTAAAAGTGAGTAAAGTTGATGGAGTTGAGGTTGATAAAATCATTTTCAACAACAATAAACCAGTTTATGAAGTAGATCCTGCGACACAAAATATTTTTTATGTGTCTGATAAATCTATTCAAATTAAAAACCCAAAGCCATCAGAATTTATTTCTGGTGGCTTTTTTTTTGCCTATGAAAAAAACATTACTCTTAATTGCTTTGCTTGTAATTGGTTCAATTCAGGCACAAGAAAAAATAAGTTCGAAGAAAAAGAAATTTTATATTCCGGTTATTCAATATTCAGAATTTCCTATTCTCGACAACGTGCTGACACAGACCACTTTTTATCAAATGGATAAATCTTTGCAGGAAGAAGAATCGAATTTAAAAAAGCACTTTTTTGAGATTAAAGGATATATAAAAGATCCGGAAAACGGGAAGCTTAAAATTTACTTGACTTTTGCCTTGCCCAGGTATACAGATACGCAAGTAGATAGTACTTTTAATAAGAAAGAAAATAAATGGACTTATGGTACACATTCTAATTACATCACGAATGTAAAACTAGATGTTAAGTATGGTGATAAAATAATACTGACTAAGGATTTTGGAGGTTCAGAATCCTATTCAATAACTGTAGGGAATAGTTTAGGAGCGATGAAACTTGCAGCTTCAGATCAGGATAAGAAAGTAAGAGCAGCAGTAAAAGATTCAGATTACAGCGATGTGGGACTTGGGTTTGATAATGTTATTTTCAAAACAGCTATCAGAATCCAGGACTTTTTAAATTATAAATTTGGATATTCAACGGGCGAATCAAAAGAAAGGTTTGAATTCGTAACCTCAAAAGGACATTCAGAATACAATCAAATGTTGGCTTTTGAAAAAGAAATTACTGCTCAGATGGAGAAAGTAACTCTAGAAAAAGGGTTAGATGAGAAGTTGCTGGCGCCGCATTTGCAATATCTGGAAAGTTTGTTGGTTAAATATCCGCTTTCGCCTGCTAACGAATATATCCGATTTATTGTTACAAATAATTTAGCCGAAACATATTTACTGCTCGAAAATAAAGAAAAAGCATTGCTATATGCTAATTTGCTTATCGAAAACGATAAACTGGATTCTCGAGGATCATCAATTATAGATAGGGTAAATAGAGGGAATTTTGTTGAGAAAAAAATAAGAAGCCATACCAATCGTTTTGCTGAGCTTAAAAAGCTGGGACTTAAAATTGCCGAAGAAAAAGAAGAAAAGAGATTGGCTTTTTTTGAAAAAATACAACTTCAAGATGCTGAATGGGAAGTAGAGAAATCGAATCGTGAAGCGCATTTAGAAAAATCAAAAATGCAACGATACAATATGCTTGATTCTATACCTTATCAGCTTAATGCAAATTTGCTTGCTAAAGTAATAGATAACTTAGGAGGAAGTCAGGCTTTGAAGAAAGTCGAAAAAACACATTTGTTTTCTAAACTTTCTATAGAAGGGAATAAGATACCTCAAACAGAAGAAAAATGGGCAACAAATACCAATTATCTTCTTAGAAAGAAAATGCCGGAAAGCTATTATGAAATTGTGAACGGAGCCGAAGCTTGGAGTCATGACGATCGCGAAAGTGGTGTAAATGCAAAATGGGCAAAACTCACTTCGTACGATTATAGCAATTTGTCTAAAAATGTCGACTTAATCAATTTTCTAACCGATTTAAAGCTTGATTTATGGAATAATTTTGAGCTTTTGCCAGATGAAATGTATGAAGGCAGATTGTGTTATCATTTAAATTATTTTGAAAAAACGTTGAGTTCAGGTAACAGAACAATTCCTAAAACAGATTATCATGTTTTTATTGATAAAGAAAATTATAATATAGTTTCGACGGAGAAAACAGAATTTGATAACGGAAATAAAAGCTTTTTCGAAAGAAAACTTTTTGGAGATTATCGACCTGTTGCGACATTAAATTCCGGAAAAATTCCGCATAAGATTAATTACGAAATCGAAGATTTTAATGGAGAAACCCTTTATCAGGAAATCCGTGAAAAAGTAGAAATAAATCCTGTATTTGGTAATAGAATTTTTATGAAAGAAGTTTATTTCGGAGGATTTAAATAGTCTTTTACTTTATTAAAGAAGTAGTATTAGAATTGATTGGTTTCTGGTTTTTTCGACTCGATTTTTTGAGTTCAGAACCGGAAACTAATCAATTCTTTTGTTTTTGTATCTATAATCTCAACAAAAGTTTGTGAAATTTCAAGAAAGTGGCGGTCAATAATCCAAAATTCCTTACTTTCGCACCTCGTTTAAGAAAAGGATAAAATGAGCACAAAATTTACTGAATACAAAGGACTTGACTTGCCAACAGTAGCGTCAGAAGTACTTGATTTTTGGAAGAAAGAAAATATATTTGAAAAGAGTGTAACTACTCGCGAAGGAGCAGAGCCTTTCGTATTTTTTGAAGGTCCGCCTTCAGCAAATGGTTTACCGGGAATTCACCACGTGATGGCACGTGCGATTAAAGATATTTTTTGCAGATATAAAACTCAAAAAGGTTTTCAGGTAAAAAGAAAAGCCGGTTGGGATACTCACGGTTTACCTGTAGAATTAGGTACTGAGAAAGAACTTGGAATTACAAAAGAAGATATTGGTAAAACAATTTCTATCGAAGAATATAACGAAGCGTGTAAAAAAACCGTAATGCGTTATACTGACGTATGGAATGATTTGACCGAAAAAATGGGATATTGGGTAGATATGGAAGATCCGTATGTTACTTACAAACCAAAATATATGGAGTCTGTTTGGTGGCTTTTGAAACAAATCTATGATAAAGGTTTGTTGTACAAAGGATATACAATTCAGCCTTATTCTCCAAAAGCAGGAACAGGATTATCTTCTCACGAGGTAAACCAGCCTGGAGCTTACAGAGATGTTACAGATACTACGATTGTAGCACAATTCAAAACGTTGCCGGAAACGCTACCAAGCTTTTTACAAGGTTTTGGTGATATTCACATCTTGGCATGGACGACAACTCCTTGGACATTGCCATCAAATACAGCTTTGACAGTTGGACCAAAAATCGATTATGTTTTAGTAAAAACATTCAATCAATATACTTTCGAGCCAATTAATGTTGTTCTAGCTAAGAATTTAGTTGGAAAACAATTCGGAAAAGGATTTTTTGCAAGTGAAGATGATGCTGATTTTGATAATGTAAAAGAAGGAGATAAAAAACTTCCGTACAAAATCTTAGTAGAAGCAAAAGGTGCTGATTTAGTAGAAATTCGTTACGAACAATTATTGCCTTACGTATTACCATATCAAAATGCTGAAAATGCATTTAGAGTTATCGCCGGAGATTTCGTTACTACAGAGGATGGAACAGGAGTTGTACATACCGCTCCAACTTTTGGTGCTGATGATGCTAAAGTAGCAAAAGAAGCAAAACCGGAAGTACCGCCAATGTTGGTTCTTGACGAAAGCGGAACAGCAGTTCCTTTAGTAGATCTACAAGGAAAATTCACTTCACACTTAGGTGAATTGGCTGGTAAATACGTGAAAAACGAATATTACGATGCGGGACAAGCTCCAGAACGTTCTGTAGATGTTGAGATCGCTATTCGATTAAAAGAAGAAAATAAAGCCTTTAAGGTTGAAAAATACGTACATAGTTATCCACACAGTTGGAGAACTGATGAGCCGTTATTATATTATCCGCTAGACTCTTGGTTCATTAAAGTAACCGATGTAAAAGATAGAATGTTCGACCTGAACGAAACTATCAATTGGAAGCCTAAGTCTACTGGTGAAGGACGTTTTGGAAATTGGTTGAAAAATGCCAACGACTGGAACTTATCTCGTTCTAGATATTGGGGTATTCCGTTGCCAATTTGGAGAACTGAAGACAAAAAAGAAGAAGTTCTTATTGGTTCTGTAGAAGAATTGTACAATGCGATCGAAAAATCTATCGAAGCAGGTTTTCAAAAAGAAAATCCGTTCAAAGGTTTTGAAATCGGGAATATGGCTGAATCAAATTATGATTTAATCGATTTACACAAAAATGTGGTGGATCAGATTACGTTAGTTTCGGCTTCAGGACAGCCAATGAAACGCGAAAGCGATTTAATTGATGTTTGGTTCGATTCAGGAGCGATGCCTTATGCGCAATGGCATTATCCTTTTGAGAATAAAGATAAAATAGACGAGAATAAAGATTTTCCTGCGAACTTTATCGCCGAAGGTGTCGATCAGACTCGTGGATGGTTTTATACCCTGCACGCTATTGGAACTTTGGTTTTTGATAAAATAGCCTATAAAAACGTAGTTTCGAATGGTTTGGTTTTAGATAAAGAAGGAATCAAAATGTCTAAAAGTAAAGGGAACACTATAGATCCTTTTAAAACTATCGAAGAATATGGTCCTGATGCCACACGTTGGTACATGATTATGAATGCAAATCCTTGGGATAACTTAAAATTTGATCTTGAAGGAATTGCTGAGGTTCGTCGTAAATTCTTCGGAACTTTATATAACACCTATTCATTCTTCTCGTTATATGCGAATATCGATGGATTTAAACATGAAGAAGCTGAAATTCCGTTAAACGAAAGACCGGAAATCGATCAATGGATTATGTCTGAATTACATTCTTTAATAAAATTTGTTGACGAATGCTACGAAGATTACGAACCAACAAAAGCGGCGAGAGCTATTTCTGATTTCGTTCAGGAAAACTTAAGTAATTGGTACGTTCGTTTATGTCGTCGTCGTTTCTGGAAAGGTGAATATGCTCATGATAAAATTGCAGCTTACCAAACGCTTTATACTTGTCTGTTAACGATCAGTAAATTAAGCGCTCCAATCGCTCCTTTTTTCATGGATAAATTGTACCGAGATTTAACAAGTTCAACAGGATCTGAGCAATATAGCAGTGTTCACTTGGCTAAATTCCCGGAATTTGTCGAAAACTTTGTTAATAAAACGTTAGAAAGCAAAATGCAGAAGGCGCAAACCATCTCATCTTTGGTTTTATCGCTTCGTAAAAAGGAAATGATAAAAGTGCGTCAACCTTTGCAAAAGGTAATGATTCCGGTACTTGACGAAAATCAAAGAGCTGAAATCCTGGCTATTTCAGAGCTTGTAAAAGCGGAGGTAAACGTTAAAGAAATCCTGCTTTTAGATGACGATTCAGATATCCTGGTAAAACAAATTAAGCCTAATTTTAAAGCGTTAGGACCACGTTTTGGTAAATATATGGGATTGATTTCCAAAGAGATACAATCTTTTTCTGCAGATCAGATCAATCAGTTAGACAAGAAAGGGACATTAGATATTGTTATTGCTGGAAATAATGTAACTTTATCATTAGAAGATGTCGAAATAACATCTCAGGATATCGAAGGTTGGTTGGTTGCTAATTCAAACGGAATAACAGTTGCGCTTGATATTACAATCTCTGAAGAATTAAAAAACGAAGGTATCGCAAGAGAGTTAGTAAACAGAATTCAAAATATCCGTAAAGATTCCGGATTTGAAGTTACCGATAAAATTAAAGTTCAAATAAAACGAAACGGTATTTTAGAAGAAGCAATTCTAAAAAATATAGACTATATTAAGTCTGAGACATTAACAGATGAATTGGTTTTTGTGGATAGTTTAGAAAACGGCACAGAAATTGAATTTGATGATATAAAAACAATGATATTAATTTCAAAATAAATATAAAATGATAGATGAAATTACAAGATACTCTGACGCTGATTTAGCGGAGTTCAAAGAAATAATCCAAAATAAAATACAAAAAGCACAAGCCGATCTGGATTTAATAAAAAGTGCTTACATGAATGATTTGAATAACGGAACAGATGATACTTCTCCAACTTTTAAAGCATTTGAAGAAGGAAGCGAAACAATGTCTAAAGAAGCAAACTCACAGTTAGCTATCAGACAGGAAAAGTTTATACGCGACCTAAAAAACGCATTATTCCGTGTAGAAAATAAAACTTACGGTATTTGTAAAGTAACAGGTAAATTAATTGGCAAAGAAAGGCTTAAAATCGTTCCTCATGCAACAATGAGTATCGAAGCGAAGAACTTGCAACGATAATAAATATCAAATGAAATAAGCGCTCCTTTTAGGGGCGTTTTTTTTGTTTAATGTTTTGTGGTAATCTGTTTAGAGTGGTTCTAAATCTTTTGAAAGAATTTGATTATAATTAGAAAAGAAGAGCTAAAATTATAAGTCAATTTTTTGTAAGAAGGAAAAAGTGTTCGATTTGGGGCAACGAAAAGTTTTTTTTAATTAGAACTATCTTGATTGAGGATAGTTCTAATTAAAAAATAAAACTAAAAACTAAGCTAAGTTTTTCTCTAACTCTAATTTGTGTTTTCTTAAAATAGCTCTGGTCATTCCTAAATTTGCTTTGCTTGAATCTGCAGCAAGATAGATCATGAACTTTTTGTTTGGAGAAATATCGATAATGTGAATTTGATTCGAAAGTGTAATCAAAATATCTTCGATGTCCTGGTTTAAATTTAAAGCTTTTACTGCGCTTAATTTTGCTTTTACAACTTCAAGGTTATAAGCCGCTGCAAGTTCAGGATCAAATGCCGGATCAATTGTTAGGTTTCCAAAGCTTAATCCTGATTCAATTTCTGTTACAGCTACTGCAATAAAGCCGTTTACGTTAGTTTTCATTTCAGTTAAAAAAACGTTTAAAAAGTCATTACTCATAGTTTAGGGTTGTTTTTGGGTTAATAGATTTATTTATTTTAATAGGGAATTTTTACTTAATTCTGTGGCTACTTCATCAGTTGAACGCATTAGTAAACCAAGATTACTTCCATCTTTCGAAAATGCAAGTATAAAATTTGTGCCGCTTATTTTGTTTCCAATAACAACACCTTCAGAAGTTTTTAAGAAAAGTTGTTTTAGCGCGCCTTTGTCTAAATCAATTAAGAATTTTTCGCTCATTGATAAGATTGCAGCGCTCATTGCGGCAACACTATCAGCGTAATCTATATGTAATGATGTGATTAATTTTCCCTTTCCGTTTATTATTAATGCAGCAGAAGATTTTGTAGTAACTAAGAAGTCGTTGAGAGTAGAAGTTATTTCAGTCATATTTGTAAGATTTAGGGGAATTGTTAAAATTAATTCATTTTGATGTCTATTGGTGAGGATTTTTGCTTTTCGATCTAAACAAGTGTTAATTTTTACTAACAAATATAAATTAAATTATGTATCATTGTAATACCAAATCATTAATATTTTATTTATTTAACATAAAAAACTTACACAATGGCTAAAGTATTGAAATTCAAAGATGTAAACTCTGACGTTGAGCACAGAATGAAAGAATTTGAGAAAATTCGAATTAAATTTAAAGCTGATGTAAAAAAGGCCGAAGCTAAAAAAGCAACTGCCGGAAAAGAAGGGAAAGGCCTTCTTAAATCTATTTCTGAATTTTTTGCCGATACACCTAAGACACCAAAGGCTCCCGCCCAGCCAAATACTAAAAAATAAACCCTCTATAACAAGAAAAAATAATCTGGCATACATCAATCTTTGTGCTGGAAAAGAATTAACGCTCCTTTGTGAGCGTTTTTTTTGATTAAATTGTTATTTTTGCCCATCAAAATTTAATAAAATGTCATTACCAAAAGCGTATTTCCTTATATTCTTAGTTTTAATTGTAGATCAGCTTTCAAAAATATACGTAAAAACAAACTTTGTTTTAGGTGAAGAAGTTATGGTTTTTGATTGGTTTAGAATTCATTTTATAGAAAATGAAGGAATGGCCTGGGGAACAAAAATACCAGGGCAATACGGAAAATTAATTTTGACTGTTTTTAGAATTTTTGCCGTTTTCGGAATTGCGTATTGGTTGTCGGATTCGATCAAGAGACGTCATTCTAATTATTTGATTGTGGCAATTGCATTAATTTTTGCAGGTGCTGCCGGAAATATCATAGATTCTATTTTTTATGGAATTATTTTTGACGACAGTCATGGTAATCTTGCAACATTATTCTCGCCGGAACCTTACGGAACATGGTTTCATGGTTTGGTAGTAGATATGTTTTATTTTCCTCTTTGGAGAGGTACTTTGCCAGCCTGGTTCCCGGTTTGGGGAGGCGAAGAAGTTTCTTTCTTTAATGCTATTTTTAATGTTGCCGATATGGCAATTTCTACAGGTGTTGGGATTTTATTGTTTTTTAATAAAAGAGCATTCCCTAAAACTGCATAATATTTCAAGAATTTCAAACGAGTAAAATTCCGAATTCCAATATTCTATGCGATAAAAAGCATCAAGCATTGGAATTTGGAATTTTTGTTTTTTAGAATTCGAAAATCTTACATTATTGGGGTTTAATATTAATTGTGCTATTTTTACATTATAAAACTAAAGTTATGCAAAGTCCGTCCTTTTCCCTTTATGATGCCTCTGCAGGTTCAGGAAAGACCTATACTTTGGTGAAAGAATATCTTAAAATTATTCTTTCTTCTCCTAAAAATGATGCTTATCGAAATATTCTTGCCATAACTTTTACCAACAAAGCGGTTCATGAAATGAAAAGCCGTATTGTGGGAAGTTTGTCTGAGTTTACAAAAGATGAGCCTTCTGCGAAAGCATCAGATTTAATGGAAGATTTGTCTCGGGATACGGAGCTTTCAATAATTAAAATCAAAACAAAATCGCAAAATATCATCAAGCATCTTATTCATAATTATGCTGCCTTTGATATTTCTACAATCGATAAGTTTACGCATAAAGTGATTCGTGCTTTTGCGCATGATCTTAATTTGCCAATGACTTTTGAGGTTACTTTGGATACTGAAAATTTATTGACAGAAGCTGTCGATGCTATTATTGCTCAAGCTGGGCAAGACGAAACGCTAACTAAATTGCTGATCGATTTTACGATGGAAAAAACCGACGATGATAAAAGTTGGGATATCTCTCGTGAAATTTTAGATACAGGAAGATTGGTTTTGAATGAGAATAATAGAAATGAAATTTCTCATTTTCAGGATAAGTCTATTGAAGAGTTTGTAGTCATAAAAAAGAAAATGCTGGCGCTTTGCAAAGAGCTGGAATCTCAAAATGAAGGTTTTGCTACAGAAGCACTTGCTTTGATCGATAAAAATGGAATTGATCTGAAATCTTTTTCTCGAGGAACTTTTCCGAACCATTTAGAAAGTATTCGGGACGGAAAATTCAATCCGCGAAATAAAACGTTTCATGAATTTGATGATATCGCGATTAATAAAACCGCCAAAGACAAAGCTTTAATAGAAAATATTATTCCGGAGTTGCTTCAGATTCTGGAGAAGATTTATAAAAATTTCGAAAAAAGAGATTTCTATAAAGCCTTTCTAAAAAATATAACACCGCTTTCTCTTTTAAATACGGTGAGTAATGAGTTGGCGAAAATCCAGTCAGAACAAAATATTCTATCTATTTCTGAGTTTAATGCGATCATTCATCGTGAAATTCAAAATCAGCCAGCGCCCTTTATTTATGAGCGTATTGGTGAACGTTACCGTCATTTTTTTATTGATGAGTTTCAGGATACTTCAGAGATGCAATGGCAAAATCTGATTCCGCTAATTGATAATTCACTTTCAGGTTTAGATGATTTAGGAAATAAAGGAACGTTGATGATCGTGGGAGATCCTAAACAATCGATTTATCGTTGGAGAGGTGGTAAAGCAGAACAATTTATAGAATTAAGTAAAGGTTTAAATCCTTTTAATAATCCTGAAAAAGTAATAAAACATTTAGATACAAATTATAGAAGTTATAGCGAAGTAATTGATTTTAATAATGCCTTTTTTAAACTGATTTCTACTGAATTTTCAAATGAAGATTATAAAAACTTATATGAAAATCATAGTTTTCAAAACTCAAATTCAAAAAAAGGTGGTTATGTCAATATTTCTTTTCTTCCAATAATTGAAAAATCAGATTTTGCAGATGATGAAGATGTAGTCGAAAAATCAGATTTATATGTTTTGGCCACATTAAATACAATTCAGAAAGTAGTTCGTGAAGGTTTTGAATATAATGATATTGTTATTCTGACTCGAAAAAGGGATCAGGGAATTGCAATTGCTAATTATCTGACAGAGCAAAATATTCCGCTTTTGTCTTCAGAAACTTTAATGATTCAGAATGCTACTGAAGTTCGTCTCATTGTTCATTTATTGAAATATTTAAACAATAGTGCTGATCTTGAGTCAAAAGCTAATTTTCTGCATTTTTTAGCTTCGAACAAGGAACTTCAAATGCCAGTTCATGATTTCATTGCTCAGGGAATGGCTCATAAGTTAGAAGTTGATTTCGAAAAATGGCTTTTAACTTTTGATGTTGCTTTGTCTTTTGAAAATATTCGAAAAAAATCACTTTATGAAGCGGTAGAAATTATCATTTCGAAATTTGTACCTTTTTCGGAAGGAAATGCGTACGTGCAATTTTTTCTGGATATCGTTTTAGAACGTGATATAAGAAATCAGGCCGGAATTGCAGATTTTCTTAGTTATTGGGATAAAAATGCAGGAAGATTTAGTATTCCTTCTCCCGAAGGAATCAATGCGGTGAGAATTATGACTATTCATAAATCGAAAGGTTTGGAATTTCCTGTGGTGATTATGCCTTTTGCGGAAGAAGATTATAATCGAAAGCCAAAAGATAAATTATGGCTGGATACGGATGATTCCGGATTAGATATTCCAAAAGCATTAATTGATAATAGCAGCGCGGTTGAAGGTTTTGGTGAAAGTGCATCGGCTGTTTTTAATTTAAAAAAACAAGAAGAATTACTAGATAATATCAATGTTTTGTACGTAGCGTTAACTCGTGCCGAAGAACAATTATATGTAATTTCGCAATCTTTAAAAGAAAGAAAAGATGGTGAATTTCCGAGTAATATGGCATCTTTTTTTATTAAATATCTAATAAATAAAGGAGTTTATGATCCGGAAAAATTAGAATACGAATTTGGAAATAAAGCCAAACTTTCGAAAGCGACAGAATTAATAGATTTGGTAAAAACAATTCCAGTCGTTTTAGATGTCCTGAATCCTAAAAACATCAAAATAGCCCAGCGAGAATCCTTAATGTGGGGGACACATCAACAAGAAGCAATTGCTTACGGAAATATTGTTCATGAGATTTTAGCTTTTATTAAAGATAAATCAGACGTTGATTTAGCTATTACAAAAGCGCTCGAAAATGGTCTGATTACAATTGATCAGGTAGATATGGTTTTGAAATCGCTTCGCGAAATTGTAAATCATCCTGAATTAAGTGTTTGTTTTGATGGTAATTATAGTATTTTGAATGAGCAAACAATCGTTCAGAAAGAGGGAAGGATATTAAAGCCGGACAGAATTGTTTTGACTCCAAATAAAGAAGCTTATCTTTTAGATTATAAAACCGGAGCGATAAACTCAAAATACACGCAACAAATTCAGGAATATCAGGATGCTATTGAAGATTTAGGATACAAAGTGTTAAAAAAGGCTTTGGTGTATATAGGAACAGAAATCGATGTAGTAAATTTGTGAAGAAATTAATCAGATGTTAAAGAGATATTTAGGTCTTAACAGGTTTAAGTTGTTAATTTTTAACGTTTTAAATAAATAAAAATGTACGGTAAAATAAAAGAACATTTGCAAAGTGAGTTGCAAACTATTGAAGAAAACGGAATTTTTAAAAAAGAACGAATTATTACTTCTGCTCAGGATGCAGAAATTACAATTTCGACAGGAGAAAAAGTTTTGAATTTTTGTGCCAACAACTATTTAGGACTTTCATCACATCCTGAAGTAGTGCAAGCTGCAAAAGATGCTATGGATACTCACGGTTTCGGAATGTCGTCAGTTCGTTTTATTTGCGGAACACAGGATATTCATAAAACATTAGAGCAAAAAATTGCTGATTTTTATGGTACAGAAGATACAATTCTTTATGCCGCTGCTTTTGATGCAAATGGTGGGGTTTTTGAGCCTTTATTAGGAGAAAACGACGCGATTATTTCTGATAGTTTAAATCATGCTTCTATTATTGACGGAGTTCGTTTGTGTAAAGCAGCACGATACCGTTACGAAAATAGCAACATGGAAGATTTAGAACAGCAACTTATTAAAGCTAATGAAGCCGGAGCTCGTTTTAAATTAATTGTTACTGATGGAGTTTTCTCTATGGATGGTCTTGTGGCGCCTTTAGATAAAATTTGCGATCTGGCAGATAAATACGATGCAATGGTAATGGTTGATGAGTGTCATGCTGCAGGATTTATAGGAGCTACCGGTAAAGGTACGCTTGAAGCAAAAGGTGTTATGGGTAGAGTTGATATCATCACCGGAACTCTTGGTAAAGCACTTGGAGGAGCAATGGGAGGTTATACAACTGCCAAAAAAGAAATAATAGAATTGTTACGTCAGCGTTCACGTCCATATTTATTTTCAAATTCATTGGCACCAGCTATTGTTGGAGCTTCTATAAAGGTTTTTGAATTACTAAAAAAAGATACTTCTTTGCGTGATAAATTGGAGTGGAATACAAGCTATTTTAAAGACGGAATGAAAAAAGCTGGTTTTGATATCATTGATGGAGATTCTGCAATCGTTCCTGTGATGCTATATGATGCGAAATTATCCCAAACAATGGCCAATGAGCTTTTGAAACAGGGGATTTATGTAATAGGATTCTTCTTTCCTGTTGTGCCAAAGGAAAAAGCCAGAATTAGGGTTCAATTATCTGCTGCACATAGCAAAGACCACTTAGATAGGGCGATAGAGGCCTTTATAGTTGTCGGAAAAATGTTAAAAGTTATATAATTTCCACATACGGAAATTTTTGTAGGTTTTTTTTAACATTTCATTTTGTATTTAAAAAATTTGGTGTTACTTTTGCTTGTAATTAACTAAATTGTAATTAAAAAAAATTAAGTATGAAACATCTTAACAAACTTTTAGTTGCTGTGATGATGGTGATGGGTTTAAGTTCTCACGCACAAGACAGTAACAATCCATGGGCTATCTCTTTTGGAGTTAATGCCGTTGACACTAGAACCAGTTCTGGTGCAGGGAGTGGTTTCTTTGATCAACACTTTTCTCAGCCTTTCGCTGTAAAAGACAACTGGAATATTCTTCCTTCTTTATCTTACATTGGTGTGTCTAGATATGTAGGTAGTGGTTTCTCTGTTGGTTTACAAGGATCTGTAAACAAAATTGATAAATATGTTACTTTCGATCCAAGCAATCCTGCTCACGATAATAGAGGTAATGTTGTAAGTAATCCTGGTGATTTAATGTACTACGGAATTGATGCTACTATTAAATATAGCTTCCAGGAATTAATTAAATCTAAAGTAATCGATCCTTCGTTATCTGTTGGTGGAGGTTATACTTTCTTTGGCGATAGCAGTTATGGAACTGTTAATCCAGGTGCTGGATTAACTTTCTGGTTTACAGATGCTATTGGTCTTGAGCTTGCTACAAGATACAAATGGTCAGTTAGTGGTGATAGACAAGATGCTTCTGGAACTCCAGATGCTCCATCTCACTTTCAACATACTGCTGGTCTAGTTTTCAAATTCGGAGGTAAAGATACTGACGGAGACGGAATCTACGATAAAGATGATGCTTGTCCAGATGTTGCTGGTTTAAAACAATTCAACGGATGTCCTGATACTGACGGAGATGGAATCGTTGACGCTAGTGATGCTTGTCCAACTGAATTTGGTTTAGCTGCATTAAACGGATGTCCTGATAGAGACGGAGACGGAATCGCTGATAAAGATGATGCTTGTCCAGATACTCCAGGATTGAAACAATTCAACGGATGTCCTGATACTGACGGAGATGGTGTTCCAGACAAAGATGACAAATGTCCTACAGTTGCTGGTCCTAAAGAAAATGGTGGTTGTCCTTTCTTAGACGCTGACAAAGATGGTGTTGCTGATAAAGATGATGATTGTCCTACAGTTTACGGTCCTGCTTCTAACAGAGGTTGTCCTGAAGTAACTACTGAAGCTTTAGAAGATCTTAAAGTTCAAGCTAGAGCGGTATACTTTAACTCAGGAAAAGCTACTTTCAAAACTGGTGACAAAGAAACTCCAGCTAGATTAGATGCTATTAAAGAAATCCTTAAAAACTATCCAAACGCGAAATTCTCTATTGAAGGACACACAGATAGTACAGGTTCTGCAAAAATCAATGACAAACTTTCTCAAGATAGAGCAAACGCTGTTATGAATGCATTAATCGAAAGAGGTGTTAATCCAGAAAACTTAGTTGCTAAAGGATTTGGATCTTCTCAACCAGTTGCAAGTAACAAAACTGCTGCAGGTAAAGCACAAAACAGAAGAACAGAAATTAGACACATTGGTTCTAAATACCAAGGTAAAATCTAATTTACTTTCTAAATAAATACTAAAAGCCATTCTTAATTGAATGGCTTTTTTTATTTTTATCAAATGATAAATACTTCTTTTCTCGGAAAAATTGCAGCCGTTATAATTCAGGATTATTCGGATAAACTTACTGAAACTACTATTGTTTTGCCAAACAAAAGGGCTAAGGTTTTTTTGATTGAAGCTTTGAAAAATGAAACTAGCAAAACTATTCTTTCTCCGGAAATTATTAGTATCGAAGACTTTGTACAAGATGTAGCATCTATTCGATCTATAGATTCGATCGAGCTTTTGTTCGAGTTTTATGAAGTTTATCTTTCTGTAACAGAAAAACAACATCAGCAATCATTTGAACTATTTGCTAATTGGGCGAAAACACTTTTGCAGGATTTTAATGAAATCGATCGCTACTTATTAGATCCAGCTCATGTTTTATCCTATTTGAATGATATCGAAGACATCAAAAAATGGGGAATTGAGGTTGAAAATAAAACCAAGCTTCTGGAAAATTATATTGATTTCTGGAAACTTTTGCCTTTATACTATGATTCATTATACAATCACTTACTGAATAAATCAATCGGGTATCAGGGTTTGATTTATAGAGAAGCTGTAAATAATCTAAATCACTTTTCGAATACAATTTCAAACAGAAATTATATTTTCGCCGGTTTTAATGCTTTAAATGCTGCCGAAGAAAAAATTGTACAACATCTATTAGCATTAGATCAGGCTAAAATTTATTGGGATGTAGATCAAACCTTTCTTAATGATCCGTATCACGATGCAGGACTTTTTGTGCGTCGCTTTAAAGAAAACTGGAAACATTATAAATCAAATATCTTTGAATGGATTGTAGATGATTTTTCTCAATCTAAGAATATTCAGGTAATAGGAACTCCTAAAACAATTGGGCAGGCAAAATTAGCAGGGAGTATTGTAGAAAATATAATCAATGAAAACCCTGAAACTTCATTGGATAAAGTTGCTATTGTACTTGGTGAGGAAAATTTATTAATGCCGGTTTTATATTCATTGCCTTCGTCTGTTGGAAGTTTGAATATTACAATGGGATATTCAGGAAAAAATAATCCGTCGCAAATATTGATTGCAAAATTATTTAAAATGCATACCAATGCACTTTCCAGAAAAGGTGATAGTTATGTTTTTTATTATAAAGATGTGCTTGATATTTTAACCCATCCTTTGGTGGAGCCTTATGCAAACTCAGGCAATTTGGTTAGAATAATCAAAGAGAATAATTATACTTTTATTACCCATAGCCGAATTATTGAACTTAACTCCTATCCGTCGCAATTGTTTAAATTGTTGTTTCAGAAATGGGAAAATGGATCAATTGCAGTTCTGGAGAATGTATCGGCACTTTTACTTTTAATCAAAGAAAATTTTAGTAATGATAATGAAGAGGAAAAGATTGCAAAAGCGTTTGTGTTTGCGGTTTTTAAAGTCATTAATAAATTGATTAATTATTATTCTCAACATCATCATATCGACAATATAGATACTTTGCATGCTATTTATAAACAAATTATTGATGTAGCCGAAGTATCGTTTGAAGGTGAGCCTTTGCGTGGTTTGCAAATCATGGGAGTATTGGAAAGTCGTGTTTTGGATTTTGATACCGTGATTGTAACTTCTATGAATGAAGGAAAGTTTCCTGCCGGAAAATCTCAGAATTCATTTATTCCTTATGATGTTAAAAGAGAATTAGGGTTGCCAACTTTTAAAGAAAAAGATGCTATTTATACCTATCACTTTTATCACTTACTGCAAAGAGCCAAAAATATCTATCTAATTTATAATACGGAAAATGATGGTTTAGATGCCGGAGAACGAAGCCGTTTTATAACACAATTAGAAGTCGAAAAGCAATCGAAACACAATCTAACATTTGATATTTATAATCCTGTTTTGCCAACATCAGCATATCAGCCAATGATCGTAGATAAATCTGATGCGGTGATGGAACGTTTAAAGGAAATAGCAACGGCTGGTTTTTCACCTTCGGCATTGACGAGTTATATTCGAAATCCGATTGAATTTTATTTTCAAAAAATACTTCGTATTCGTGAAGTAGAAGAGGTAGAGGAAAATATCGCGCTGAATACATTAGGAACGATAATTCACGAAACATTAAAAGCATTGTATGATCCTTTTGTGGAGAAATTTATTTCGGAAGGAGATATCGAAAATTGTTTTAAATTACTGGATGATGAAGTTCTCAGACAATTTAAAGTAGTTTATAAAGAAGGCGAGATTAAAAAAGGGCGTAATCTTTTGGCTTTTGAAGTGGCGAAACGAAACGTTTCTAATTTTCTGAAAATGGAATTAGAAGCTGTCAAAAACGGAGACGCAATAAAAATCATAGCTTTAGAAAAAACATACGAACGCCAATTAAACCATCCTAAATTGCCATTTCCGGTTTTAATAAAAGGAAATGTCGATAGAATTGAGTTGCGTAACGGTAAAATCAGAATCATCGATTATAAGACCGGTAAAGTCGAAAAAACGAATGTTGTATTGAAGTCCTGGAACGGATTAACACAAGAGCTTAAAAACGATAAAATCATTCAGGTTTTGGCTTATGCGTTTATGTTCGAAAATGAAGCTGCTGGTTTGCCTATCGAAGTAGGAATTATTTCTTTTAAAAATCTAAAATCAGGATTTCTTCCTTTTGGGTTTAAAGAAGAAAAGGAGTTGGATATGGTAGTTTCAAACGAGATTTTGAAGAATTATATAGAAGAAATCGTGATTTTGCTTACGGAGATCTTTAATGTTAATATTCCTTTTGAGGAAAAAATCTTATAAAGTATCAGAAAGCTAAGTAATATATTCGAATTTTTTAAAACCACTTTAGTGATCAACTTAACTGTTTGTGCTATTGCTGTTGTATTGGGCGGGTTTGATTATTTTTTTATAATGTTTCTGAGTTTCGGTTTTTTGATGAGCATTGGTTTTAAGGAATTGTATAGAAGAAATGATTATTTGTTTTATTCGAATAACGGAATTTCAAAAATCTGGCTTTTAATTATGAGTTATCTGATGACTTTTGGTACTACAATTTTAATGGGCTTGATTGTCTTTTTAATAAAGAAAATATTTTGAAAAAACATATTTTAGAAGTCGACGGAATTCAAAAGAAATACAATGACAGAGTAATTCTATCAGATGTTTATTTAAAATGCGAAACCTCGCAGATTATTGGTTTGTTAGGAAGAAATGGTTCCGGAAAATCAACTTTATTAAAAATAATAATCGGGTTACTATCGGCTCCAAACAAATGTATCCGTATCGATTCGGTTTCAAAAAATAACGAAAATAATGTATTCAACGATATTAGTTATTTGTCGCAGGAACAATTTATTCCAAATCATTTGTCTGTAAAAAAGGCAATTCTATTATCGATCGATAAACAAAAAATAAAATTTTTCTGCGAAGATGAGTTTATTCAGGCTATTTTGGGTAAAAGAATAGGTCACTTGTCTGGTGGAGAACTGCGATATCTCGAAATAAAAATAGTCCTTTTTAACTCTTCAAAGTTTGTTTTACTCGATGAACCTTATAACGGATTGTCGCCAATAATGGTAGATGTAGTCAATGAATTGATTAAAAAAAATTCAGAAAAAAAGGGAATTGTGATTACCGATCACAATTATAAAAATGTAATCAAAATTTCGACTCAGGTTGTTTTGATTAAAGATGGTAAAACGCATTACATCAGGAATAATGCAGAATTGGTTGAGAAAGGTTATTTGGTAGATTTGGAGCTTTTGTAGGGGGCTTTTAGCTAAAAATCTTTTTAAAGAATCCTTTTTTTGCGCGTTCCTGCAAATCAGGATTATTTATGCTTCCGTTTTCAAAACGAAATCTTCTAAATTTCATCAATTTTACATTTAAGTCAAAACGTAGTTCGTCAACAGTTTTTGTTTCCATAATTTTTTTTGCAAATCTATGAAAAACTTCGAGTAAATCTCGTTTGTTACAAGCGTTGGAATAACATTTAAGATATCTGAATTATAATGTTGCTTTTCCAGACAAATATTCTTTTTTTGTTAACGTTTTTTGAAAAGTTTATTTTAAAATTTAAGAAACACTATGGTATAATTAAAAGTAGTTCAAATGGTTAGGTGTGCCTTTTTTTTAACAAGTGTTTATCGGACAATTCTGTTTATTAAAATATCTTTGAACTTCTTAAAAAATGAAATAAATAAGAATATGATTGATTTAAACACACTCGTACAAGAAACAGGAGCCGAATCCGGATTAACTTTTAACATAGATGGTATCTTACTCGAATCGGTTAATTTAGAGTATGACGGCAACGTCGCGGCAATGATTGGAATGATATTAAAGATGTGTTTAGAAATGTCTGAAGATGTAAATAACGGGGATCTTAAACAAGTCATGATTAAGAACAAAGAAGGT
Source organism: Flavobacterium bizetiae (assembly GCF_902804475.1). Taxonomy (GTDB): domain Bacteria; phylum Bacteroidota; class Bacteroidia; order Flavobacteriales; family Flavobacteriaceae; genus Flavobacterium; species Flavobacterium bizetiae. The sequence continues at coordinate 1,490 of NZ_CADCSU010000078.1, read as the reverse complement.
ATTGTGGTAGCCAACAAAGACGAATACGATAACTGTGTTGCGCTGCTTTCTAAAGATATAAGTAAGATGGGACTTTTGCTTCGCAAGATGGATACCGTTTTCAATAATTAATTTAAATACAATTAAAACATGTCAGATTTTTTACAGAATTTCCAAAACGATTTAAAAGAAAATATTAACGGATTTATTGCTGTTTCAGTAACCGAGGTTGAAACAGGAATGTCTTACTGTTCTCTTTCTTTGAATCCAAATTTTGACCCGGAATTAGCATCTGCTTATAATTTAGAAGTTGTAAAAGCAAAGTTAAATGCTATTAAAGCTTTAGGATTAGATCAAAAAATCAATGATATCTTAATAACACTTACAGATCAAATACATATTATAGATGTTTCTGAAGATGGAAAATATTTTATTTATTTAGCAGTTGATTCAACAAAAGCGAATCTTGGATTAACAAGAGCAACTTTGGCTAAATTTAAAAAAGACATTATATCAAAATTATAAGTTTGCCCCCAATAATGAGAAAAAGGCTGTTCAAAATTTTTGAGCAGCCTTTTTTGGTTTTATAAAGTTGATTACAATTATTCGAAAAAATCCAATAAAACAGTTTTCAGTTCTTCTTTATTTTCAATCTGGCTCATATGTCCGTCTTCAAAAGAAACCAGTTTTGTGTTTGTATTTTCGATTTGAGTACTATTTTCTTCGTAGTTTAAAACAGGATCTTTTTTACCTAAAATCAATAAAGTGGGAAATAGATTTTGTTTTAAAAGTGATTCTCTGTCTTTCCTGACTTTCATTCCTTCCAGCGAAGCAACAATTCCTTGCAAAGGTGTTTTTAGTGCCTGAACTTTTGCTTTTTCTATTTCATCAGCCAATCTTGTTCTGTTGTTTTCACTGAACAAATTACCAATCGCAAGACTTACAAAGTTTACATAATTTTGTTTTACCGCTTTGATGGCGCGATTTCGATTTATTTTTTTCTCGTGACTATCAGCTTTTGATGTCGAATTTAATAAAACCAGTTTATTGATGTTCTTTGGGAATAATTCGGCGAAAGCCAAACCAACATAACCACCCATAGAATGCCCAAGAACTGTCGCTTTTTCAATTTTTAAATGTTGTAAAACTTCCTGAACTACATTGGCATTTTCCTCCATAGAATGAACATATCCCAAAGAATCAGATTCGCCGTGACCTAATAAATCAATCGTGATAACGCGGTATTTATCAGAGAAGAACGTAACATAATCTTTCCACATTTTTTTGTTTTCTAAAAAGCCGTGAAGCAATACAATTGTAGTTCCGTCACCTGAATCAGTATACGAGATCTTGGTATTTTTATATGATAGAGTTTTCAAAATGATGTTTTAAGTTTAAAATACAAAGATAAGAAATGACAAAACCATATAAGTTATATAAGTTCATTTGAGTTAAAAATAGTAGTTATCGCGTTCAACTTTATTCTGATATTCAAACCATATATGTTATAT
>NZ_CADCSU010000077.1 GCF_902804475.1 Flavobacterium bizetiae | reverse complement strand
ATATAACTTATATGGTTTAATAAACTAAACTTACTTATAAGTTATATGATAAACGCGTTTTTTACACTTATTCTGAATAATATTTTTTGAAACGATCTTTATTTGAATTTTATTTAGAATTAATATAAATAAACTTTTATATTTGCCGCTTTCTTGACAAATTGCGGTAGTTTAATACATTTACCCGATTGTCTCTACAAGTAAATTTCGTTTGATGAACAACAATAACAGTTTCGAATTGAATCTTTTTGAATCTTTCAAAGAAGGAGACGAAACTGCCTTTACTTATTTTTACGATAAATATTTCCGCAGAATCACGGCTTTTAGTGTTCAGTTTATTTATGATAAAGATGAAGCTGAAAATCTGGCGCAGGAAGCTTTTGTGCACTTATGGCAAAATAAGGAAAGTGTTGAATCTATAAATGGTATACAATCTTTTTTATATACCTACGCCAAATCGAAATGCCTGAACATGATTCGACACAATAAGGTAAAGGATAAATTCAAAAGTGACGTTTTAAATCAGAAGGAAAGAGAACTGGATATCGAAATCTTAAATTCGGTTCAGTTTGATACTTTAGAATTAACGGAATTAGAACGCTTAATTCAGGAATCTATAAGTGAACTTCCACCTAAAACCAGAGAAGTTTTTATAAAAAAACGCTTTGAAAATAAAAAAAATGCAGAAATCGCCGAAGAAATGCAAGTGACTCTAAAAGCTGTCGAAGCCCATATGACAAAGGCCTTGAAGATTTTAAAAACCAAATTATCAGATTATTTGTTCTTAATTTTTATCCTTATTTGTAATAATTAAAAATAAAAGGTAGGGTATTTTATTTCTGAAGTGTACTTACTAAAACGGGAAGTTTAAAAACTTAAATATGACATCGGAACTAATTTATAAATACCTTTCTAATGAAGCTTCAGAACAAGAAGTTCAAATGCTTTTTGATTGGATTGATGCTTCTGAAGAAAACAAAAAGCAATTTATAACGCTTAAAAAAACTTGGGCATTAACGGCACTTTCTGAAGATCTTTCGACAGCATCTGCTCCGGTAATTAAACTTCAGCCTAAAAAGAAAGCAATTCAGTATTTGAAATATGCGGCTGTATTTCTTGTTTTATTTGGTTTAGGAAAATTAGCTTTCGACTTTACTCAAAAAACAAACTCATCAAAAGAAATTGTTTTAGAATTAGCCGATGGCCGTTCAGAATATATTACGAAAGACAATCAGACTAAAATTGTAAATGACAAAGGCGATTTGATTGCCAAGAAATTACCCAACCATATTGTGTACTTTGGTAAAGTTCAGGATCAGGAAGTAGTTTATAATACTTTAAAAGTTCCTTACGGGAAAAATTTTAAACTTACACTTTCTGACGGAACGGTAGTGAGTTTAAACTCAGGAACAACTTTAAAATATCCGGAGCAATTTGGCATTAACGGAAAAAGAAATGTTTACCTAACCGGTGAAGCTTTTTTTGAAGTTGCCAAAGACAAACAACATCCTTTTATTGTAAACGCGAATGAGGTTGATATTGAGGTTCTGGGAACAAAGTTCAACGTAAGTGCTTATCCTGAAAACCCAAGCGTTAATGGTACTTTGGTCGAAGGAAGTATTCAGATGTATGAAGTCGAAAACAAACTGAATGCCGTGTTGCTTCAACCCAATCAAATGGCAACCTGGAATAAAAACTCCAAAAAAATTATAACAAAACAAGTTCACCCAAGCTTTTATACAGCCTGGACAAAAGGTGAACTTGCTTTTAAAGATACCCCATTTTCTACCATCGCTAAAATAATTCAGCGTACCTACGACGTCGAAATTATCAATGAAAATACTGTTTTGGCCAGACAGAATTTTACCGGTACCATAAAAATTAGCGAATCTAGTGTCGAAAACATTTTAGAACTTCTAAAACGTGACACACCTTTTACTTATTCTATTAAAGGAAATACAATAACCATTACCAACCTTCCATAACTAAATAAACATGACTTTTTCGATACACGATTTAAGGAAAATTCTATTTTTCCTAGCCCTATTCATATCCGGTTTTAAAGGTTTTTCTCAGAATAAAAGCATCACATTACAGCTAAAAAACAAACCTATTAGTTTAATTATCAAAGCCATTGAAGAACAAACCGATTTTAGAATTATTTATAATGCCCGAAAAATCGATGCCGATCAACTGGCCGATCTTAATGTTCAGAATGCGACTTTAGAAACTACTTTAACGCAATTATTTGCCGGTAAAAACATTTCGTTTTACATCCAGAAAAAACAGGTTTTATTAACGAACTCCGCTCCTGCTCCAAATTCTGCTTTACCTTCTGATGAAAAAGAGAGATTCATTAGCGGAACGGTTTATAATGCCACAGACAAACAGCCTCTTCCCGGTGCGACCATTCGTATAAAAGGAACCGGAATGGGCGCTATTACTGATTTTAACGGAAAGTTTGTTTACCAGTTAAAAGGAAATAATATCAGTGATATGGTGCTTGAAGTTGGCTTTTTAGGAATGGAAACAGAATCTCAAAAAGCAGATAACAAAAAGCAATTTGTTTTTTATTTGAAAGAAGTTACAGATGAGTTAAATCCCGTTGTAATTACTTCTTCTTATGGTACTACAAAATTAAAAGAAGAGATTGTGGGGAGTATCTCAACTTTAACAGCAAAAGATATTCCGGTATATCAGGCTTCTGAAAGTGTCGATAAAATGCTTGAAGGACAAGTTGCAGGGGTTTTAATCGAAAATACTTCTGGTGTTGGCGGGCCTGTAAAAATCAATATTCGTGGTCAGGGAACTTTAAAACCGCTTGGGAGTACGATTGTAGGAACTTCAACACAACCGCTTATTATTGTCGATGGGGTTATTATGAGTGAGGAGAGTTATATATCAAGTCCTTTTTTTAATGGACAGACTGCATTATCTGAAAATTTAATGAATCCGCTGGCACAAATTGCTCCCGAAAACATTGAAACTTTTACGGTATTAAAAGATGCTGCAGCAGTTGGTATTTATGGTGCCGATGGTGCTAATGGCGTTATTTTGATTACAACTAAAAGAGGAAAAACCGGAAAAGCAAAATTTGGTTTCTCCAATCAGCTTGGGATTTCTTCTGCCGTTAATCAGATTAAATATTTAAATGGCGAGCAATACAACGAAATGCGAAATACGTATTTAAAAAATACATCAACCAACTATAGTCCAATTCCATATAATGGCGTTAACACAGACTGGTTTGATTTACTGAACAATTCAGGAATTTATAATAAGTATAATTTTAATGTTTCGGGCGGAACTTCAAAATTTTCATATCGAACCAATATCTCGTATTTAAATATTGATGAACCACAATTAGGCAATACGACAAAACAGTTAAATGGAGGGATTAATTTAGGCTACAGAAACAATAAACTTGATGTAAATTTATCGTTGAATCCGAGTTACATTCAAAGTATTGCTCCAAACATATATTATTCGCATGCTCATATTCCTACTCTTGCGCCTTATAATGCAGATGGTTCTTATACCTCAACGGGACTTATAGGCACAACCGGAGGAAATCCTCTGGCGGCGATTGCCCAAAATAAAAACGAAACCGATACTTACGGCCTTTTAGGAAGTTTAAATTTAGCTTACGAACTTAATAAATATATTAAATTCTCTACCCTTTTTGGTATTGATTATAAGGATAAAGAACAGGATCGTTATTTTTCGGGAGAAAATGAAAGCGGACGTTTAAATGGTAATTTTTCATTAGGAGGTATTGCTTATAATACTTGGGGAAGAAGGGCAATTAACCAAAGAAATTCTACCAAATGGAACTGGCAGGGACAAATGCTTTTTAATAAAGAAATAAATAAAAATCACGGTATAGATGGTGTTTTGGGATTTGAGATTGCCGAAGAAAAAGGTAAATTTCATTATGCTGCCGGATCTGGTTTTGTGAATTCGAATGTTATCAATGCCGTTTCAGATGCCAGACGTGATGATGATCCTACGACCAAAAAAGATGAATCCTTAAGCGGGCAAACTTACAATAGTGAAATCAGCAATGGCTCGAGAGTTTCTTTTTTCTCTCAGATCAACTACAATTATAAAAAGAAATATTTCTTTTTAGCTAATTTAAGACGCGACCAAAGCTCTGTTTTTGGTAACGACTCAGACGTGGCTTTAAACAGTGGAGCAGGTTTAGCATGGATCATCAACAACGAAGATTTTCTGCAGTCCAGTTCGTGGATTGATTTATTGAAATTAAAGGTTAGTTATGGTTCAACCGGTAATTCAAGAATTGGATCATACCGTTCAAAAGGTTTGTACAATTACGCGCAAAACGGTTACAATGGCGAAGATTATGCTACACCAGGCGCCGCACCAAATGGAAATTTAAGCTGGGAAAAAAATAAAAAATTCAATACGGGAGTAGATTTTAATGTTTTTAATACGGTAGAATTATCATTAGAATACTATTATGATGATTTATCAGATTTGATTGTTTCGAGAGATATTCCATCAGAAAACGGTTATAGTACTTTAGAACTAAATGCTGCAAGTATGTACAATAAAGGTTTTGAATTTACGACCCGAATTAAATGGTTTCAAAAAGGGAAATTCAAATGGAGTACTTCATTTAATATTTCTACAGTCGAAAATAAAGTTACAGATCTTATTGGTTTAGGAAGTGATTATTCGCTGGCCAATCTTGCTCTTGCCCAAAAAATTGGTTACAGTACTTCGACAATTTGGGGTATAAACTGGGTTGGAATTGATCCTGCAACAGGTCGTGATCTTGTTAAAAAGAACGGACAAATTTATGATTCGGCTACTTACAATCGCCTTTTTACAAATGCAGACTGGGTGCCAATTGGTAATACACAACCAAAAGCTTTTGGTGGTTTTAGTAATAGATTTTCATTCAATAACAGCATCACTTTATCGATCACCGGAGCTTATCAATGGGGCGGAGATAAATTAGTTTCAAACGACATTATTGCAAAATACTCCACTACATCAAATAGAAATATGTCAGCAAACGCATTTGATTATTGGAGAAATCCCAGCGACATTGCAACACAACCTGCACCGGGAAACAATACGTTACTGCCCAACTTAAGCAAGTATGTTTATGATGCTACATATATCAAAATCAGCAATATTAATTTAAGTTATAATGTTCCTCTAACGAATACATTTCTTGATACTCTGACTGTTTTTGCCGATGTTTCCAATGTGCTGTACTGGTACAAAGAGAAAAGTCCGGCCGGAATGAATGGCATTAGAGAATTTAATTATACCTACCCGCAAGCCAGAACGATTTCGATGGGTATTAATACTAAATTTTAAAAAAATGAAATATTTAAAAAATAGCAGCCCCTTAAAATTTGCAGTGATTTTAGCAGTGATTTTTCTATTGCAAAGCTGCAGTGATTTTCTGGAACAGGAACCGGGAACACAAACCTCTATAAATGAACAATTAGGAACCAAACAAGGCGTTCTTCAGGCAATGAATGGTATGTACCGATCTATTGAAGCCAATGTAAGAACCGAAGCTTTTACTACTTATGCTGATTTACAGGGCGGTAATTTAAAATTTGCACCTGGTATATCTACAAATACAACAGTAGGACAAGTAACGACTCCGGGAAATGTGGTCAACCTATATTCTTTTGATGATCTGGCAGACAAATCAAATTTGGCAGCCTTTTACAGTACTAGCTATAATATTATCAATCAGGCAAATTTAATTTTAGAATTTACAGATGCCTTAACAGATGCTTCGGAAACTGAAAAAAATCAGATCAAAGCAGAAGCCTTAACCGCAAGAGCTTACACCCACTTTTTGTTAAGTGAAATTTACAGTCAGAATTATGGTTTTACAGCAGATGCTTCTCATTTAGGAATTATCTATAACAATACATCCATTACAAATGGCCTGCAATATCCTGCCAGAGAAACTGTGGCAGCTACTTATACCTTTATTATAAATGATATTAAAGATGCCCTGAATTTATATGCTAATACCGTTCTTTCAAACGGTCCTGCTTATTCTTATTTTAATAAAAATAATGCAAAAGCCTTATTGGCAAGAGTTTATTTAGCCAAAAAAGACTGGAAAAATGCCTATGATACCGCAGATGATATTATTAAAAATTCGGGTGTGGTTTTAATGAGTTCTGCCGATTACCTGGCACAATGGCAAAAACCAGATGCTCCGGTTTCTGAGGTTTTACTGGAGTTTTCAATTCCCAAAGATGCCGAAGGAGCAATAAGCGGCTCATTAGCAGCATTTTTTGGATATACATCAGATTCTCAATACGGAAAATACACTGCATCTAAAGATCTCTTTGATCTTTACGAATCTACAGATATCCGCAAACAGTTATTCAAAAATCATCCATTGCCTACTTCAGTCAATCTGCAAAAGGAAATCCTAAATTACTATTTTACCGATAAATTTCAGGGAAATCCGGGATATGTGGCTTTCCGCTTAAGCGAACAATATTTAATTCGTGCCGAAGCAGCAATCGAACTCAACAATAGTTCTCAGGCAACACAAGACATCAATACCATTAGAACAAGAGCAAATGCGGCGGTTTTAAAAGGAAATGAAGATCTTAAAGAAGCTGTGTTTTTAGAAAGAAGAAAGGAACTTTGCTTTGAAGGACACTTATTTTTTGATATCGCAAGAAATAAAAAAGATGTTTCGAGAAATGATGGCTGTATCGCCCTTAGTTGTAGCCTCACCTACCCTTCACCAAAATTTATACTCCCAATTCCACGAAGTAACATTAACCTTAACTCAAATCTAAAGCAAAATGAATCGTATTAAAATTATATTCGTATTAAGTCTCGTTCTTGCATTTGCATCTTGTTCAAAGGATGATTATAGATTAGATTCTGGTCCTGTTGATCCTTTTGTAAGGTTTAATTTTGTAGTGAACGGTAATAATGTTCCTATTGAATATCCAACAGTAAATACAATAACACTTCCCACTAATACTTTTGAAAACAAATCGGTTAAGGTTTTGAAAGTTCCGGTTTCTTTAACGACCGCAGCTTTAAAATCTCAGGTTAAGGTTAATTTTAGTGCGACTACTTCCGGAGATTCAAATAGTTTTAGTGTATCACCAAAGAGTGAATTGCTTTTTGAAGGAAATAAGCTTACTGATACTGTTTTTGTTTCTTTTGATAAAAGATGGACTAACCAGCAAACTATTACATTAAAATTAGAAAGCGCATCAGATCCCGCTATTCATATCGGAAATATAAATACTTACGCTCCAAACGATACTTTTACCATAACCCTGGGCGAAATAACTACAGCGTATACATTTCCTGTGGGTCAATATTTGATTAAAGGAGAAGTGGGCGAAAAAATCGATTTTAAAGTCAACTTCCCTAACGGATTTATTCCGTCTGAAATTGAAAATGCCTCTATTTTTAAATTTCTTGATGGTTTTGATTACTCGTTAACGCATGATGATTTTGGAGATAACAGAAGCTCCATCAACTATCATTTAACTCTTTTAGAAGATATTCAAAATCCGGATGTACGTTATGAAACTAAGCTAACGTTAACCAATACACCTAATTATGTTGCAACCGGAAATACCGTTTTGCAAATCATAAAACCTACACGATCACCCCGAGATGTTAATGCAAATCCGGCATCTAAATTTTACGATTTATCCAGCCAGTTTTACCTGACTTATGGCGAAACCTGGTTTGATAAAAGCGGTACTTGTGCGTGGCAGGCTTATAATGCCTTTACGTTTCCTGTTGTAGTAACAAAAGATAATGAAAATGCTATTTTGTATAGCGATAAAGGAACCGCCAACCCAAATGATGATGTTTACCACGATGCTTTTAAAATTGGATTTAATGTTGTAACAGGCACTTCAACAACTAATTCCTTTAATTTAAAAAGATGGTTTAGTAATGAAGCAGTAGCTGCAGCAAGCTCTCCTGGATTCAATATTACCTCAGCTTTAGAATTTTTTCCGGAGAACGGAAACAGTAAAACGCAAGGAAAAGTATTGGTGATTCCGCAATATATTACCATTGCAGGAACCAATAAAAACAGTCATAATATTGAAATCGCCGGAGAAGGTACTTATAAAGAAATCAGTGCAGGTTTATTTGAAATTTCTTTCGAACTAAAACTTACAAACGACGCATTATTTGGAGGAACTGTTTCGACACAATACAGAATGTACAATAACAAAACATATCCAAAACCCGCAGCTTTAAGTATCGATTGCCCTAAGGAGGTTGCGCTTTAGTATTTAGTCGCAGTCGCAGTCGCAGTAACTTTGTCAAAGTTTAAAAACTTTGACAAAGTTTTCTGAAAACGAAATAGAGACTGAAAACTGAGACTGCGACTGCGACTGAAAACTGAAAACCTGAAACAAATCAAATCAAAACAAAAACAAAAGAATTGAAAAAACTAATCTTCCCTATTCTATTTCTTCTGAGTTTAACGGCTTACAAAAGCGTTGAACAGCCGGATTATATCGATATTCAGGAATTGCGAAAACTATATTCCGGTGGAGATGTAACAAAATGGCCAGCAGCAGCATTACACGAAAATGTCGATAAATCTAAATTTCAGGATATTGGTGTGCTTCCCGCGGTTCCTTATCCGGCTTACAATCCATATTCGAAGGAAAAAGAAAGTCTGGGTAAGATCTTATTTTTTGATCCGAGATTATCTAATAGCGGTCAAATTGCGTGCGCTTCCTGTCATAATCCTGAGTTGGGGTGGACAGATAATTTAACGCGTTCTTTTGGTCATGATCGCCAAACGGGAAAACGAAATTCGATGACGATTTTAAATTCGGCGTATGCCACATCTTTATTTTGGGATGGCCGCGCTTCAAGTCTTGAAAATCAGGCACAATTTCCTATTGGAGATCCTCTCGAAATGAACGAAAAACTGACCATTGCCGTTGATAAAATTGCTAAAATAAAAGGGTATAAACCGTTGTTTGAAGCTGCTTTTGGAGATAAAAAAGTATCATTGCAAAGAATACAATATGCCATTGCCACTTTCGAAAGATCAATCAATAGCCCAAAAAGTAAATTTGATAACTTTATTAGCGGAAAATCCGATGCGTATACTGATGCGCAAGTAAAAGGTCTGCACTTGTTCAGAACCAAAGCACAATGCATCAATTGCCATAATACGCCTTATTTTAGCGACAATCAGTTTCATAATGACGGACAAACTTTATTCGGAACAAAAAATGAAGATTTCGGACGTTATAATGTCACCAAAAACAAAGAAGATATTGGCAAATTCAGAACGCCAACATTACGTGAAGTCGCCAACACAAAGCCCTGGATGCATCACGGACATTTTCCGTCTTTATTAGATGTTGTCGAATTGTATAATTTAGGAAATCCATCTCCGGTTCAGAAAAAATATTTAGGAACTGCGAGAGATACTTTAATTCCAAAATCAGATCCGATGCTTAGAAAATTAGATTTAAGCAAAGAAGAAATCATTGATCTTTTGGCTTTTATAGAAACTTTAAGCACGCCAACACGAAGAATTATGGTGCCGGAAATGCCAAAATAATTACATTAAACGATTTGTAAACTGCCCCAAATTTTTCAAATCCTAAAAGCCTGTTTCTTTATGAAATGGGCTTTTCTTTATTTAAAGACCTATTATGATAAGAGAAATTTCCATCATAATTTACTATTCTTTCATCGAAGTATAAAATAGCCTGCTGATCGTAATCCTTCGATCATTTCTTAAATTTGTTTGAAACGAAAGGAAACTTTTTCTTCTTTATAAAAAATACCACCATGAAATTAGCACACATACAAATTCAGACCAACAATATCGAGCAAACCACTGCATTTTATCAAGATATATTAAAATTACCCATTATAGAAAAAGACTCCGATTCCGTTAGCATTCAGGCTGGAAATTCAGTTTTAAAATTCGTCGAAAATCCTCAGTTTAAGTCTATTTATCATTTTGCTTTTAATATACCTGAAAACAAACTTGACGAAGCAATTGAATGGTGCAAAAATAAAGTCGGTTTAATCTTAATTAAAGATCAAAACGTGATTACTAATTTCGAAAACTGGAACGCTCATGCCGTTTATTTCTATGATAATAATGGTAATTTATTAGAGTTTATTGCCCGACATGATCTAAACAATGCTCAATCTAAAAAATTCAGTTCTAAGGCTATTTTAAACATTAGTGAAATTGGTATTGTAAATGAAAATCCACTCGAAGTAGGAAAAGAATTAATAGCAAAACACAGCTTAGAATTCTTTTCTAAAAATGACAATAGTGAACTATTTGCCGCTGTTGGAGATGATGAAGGTTTACTGATTATGGTGCAACCAAATAGAAACTGGTATCCAACCCAAACCCCTTCTGAAAGTAATAAAACCGAAGTTAGAATTGAGAATAACGGAGCTTTAATTGAATTAAAATTTCAGTAATACTTCCTCTTTTCATATTATAAATATTCCTTACTTTTATAAAAACTTAAAATATCAAAAATGCCATTCGTTAGAATCAGTTTGCCTAAAAAGCTTTCATTAGAAACAAAAAATACTATTTCAGAATCGATTCATCAATCTTTAATAGCCGAATTTAATATCCCCGCAGCCGATTATTTTCATGTAATTGAAGAATTAGAACCGCATCAGATAAAATATCCTGAAAGTTACCTTGATATTTCCCATTCTGATGAAATTATTTATGTTCAGATTACCGCTGGACAAGGAAGAACATTAGAACAAAAGAAAAAATTATACCATCAAATTGCGACCAGAATTGCCGCTTCAACCGAAATTTTAATCAATAATGTGATCATCGTTTTATTAGAAAATAATGGTTTGGAGAATTGGTCTTTTGGTAATGGAGAAATTCAGGAGCAAAAACATTTGAAGAAGTAATTATCAAAATAGAAAATCCCAATTCAAACAAATGAATTGGAATTTTTATATTTAATGTAATGCTGAATTAAAACTTCATCTTCTGAATTCTCACAGCGTTTAATATCGCCAGTAATGCCACTCCAACATCTGCAAAAACAGCTTCCCACATTGTGGCAAGTCCGCCTGCGCCAAGGATCAATACAAAAGCTTTTACGACGAAAGCCAATGTAATATTTTGCCACACGATTTTTTTTGTTTGTTTCCCAATATTGATCGCCATTGCAATTTTACTTGGTTTGTCATCCTGAATCACCACATCGGCAGTTTCGATCGTAGCGTCGCTTCCTAAACCTCCCATAGCGATTCCTACGGTACTTAACGCGATAACCGGAGCATCATTTACACCATCGCCCACAAAAGCTACGGTTTCATTTTTAGCTTTAATCTCGTTTAGCTTATCGACTTTGCCTTCAGGAAGTAAATCTCCAAAAGCATTTGTAATCCCTAATTTATCCGCTACAAATTGCACGACATTGGCTTTATCACCACTCAACATCGTTACTTTAACCCCCAATGCTTTTAGTTTGCTAACGGCTTCCTGAGCATCGGCTTTTATTTCGTCGGCAATTGTTAAATATCCGGCAAACTTTTTATCGTACGCAATGGCAATCGTAGTATACACCACCGAATTAGGATCAAGATCGTACTTAATATTGAATTTATCCATTAATTTGAAATTCCCAACATGCAATTCTTTTCCGTTGATCTCGGCTTTTAAACCATGTCCTGAAATTTCTTCTACATTTTTCAATTCGATCGAAGCATCAATTTTACCAACATGATTATGAATCGCTGTGGCAACCGGATGCGTACTTTGACTTTCGAGAACATTAACGAATTTCAGAATTTCGTCTTTATCAAAATCATCAGAAATAATGACTTCCTGAACTTTAAAAACACCCTCAGTCATGGTTCCGGTTTTATCCATCACCACATTCTGAATCGTCGAAATACTATCCAGAAAATTACTTCCTTTAAACAGGATTCCGTTTTTACTTGCAGCGCCAATTCCGCCAAAATATCCTAACGGAATACTAATAACGAGAGCACAAGGACATGAAATTACCAAGAAAACCAAAGCTCGATACAACCAATCACTAAAAACATACTGATCGACAAAAAACCATGGCAACAAACAAATCGCAATTGCCAGATATACTACAATTGGCGTGTAGATTTTAGCAAATTTTCTAATAAATAATTCGGCCGGGGCTTTTTTGGTCGTGGCATTTTGTACCATTTCCAGAATCTTAGAAAGCTTACTGTCTTTGTACGCCGTAGTCACTTTTACCAAAGCAATCGTGTTTCCGTTGATCATTCCGGCAAGAACCGTTTCTCCTTTTACCTTGGTATCAGGTTTGCTTTCGCCTGTTAAAGCAGCTGTATTAAACGAAGCGGTATCAGACAATAATTCGCCATCTAAACCTAATTTTTCTCCCGCTTTAAGCTGAATAATCGATCCTATGGCAACATCAGCCGCTTTGACTTTTGTTGCAACATTATTTTCTATAATATTCACCTCATCAGGACGTTGATCCAGCAGACTTTTAATATTCGATTTTGCACGGCTTACTGCTAATCCCTGAAAGTTTTCACCAATGGTATAAAACAACATTACGGCAACACCTTCAGGATATTCGCCAATCGCAAAAGCTCCGATTGTAGCGATACACATCAGAAAAAATTCTGAGAAAACATCGCCTTTCATAATGCTTTCGTATGCTTCTCTTAAAACCGGAAGTCCAACTGGCAAATAAGCCACGATGTACCAGGCAATTCTAACATAACCTGTAAACCAGGTTTGCGGAAAATAATTGTCAAGACCAATACCAATAAGCAATAAAACAAAGGATATTATGGCTGGTAAAAACATTTTAAACAAACTTCTCTCGGCGTTATGTTCATGATCATGTCCGTCTCCGTGATCATGTCCGTCATTTTCAGAATGAACGGGTTCGTCATGTGAACAACAGCAGGTAGATTGTTTTGGTTTCTTTTTTATTATTTTTTCTTCTGTATGTATATGTTCCATAGATGGAAAGTTTCAGGTTTTTACTTTATTGTTTCAAGTTTAAACTTTGTCTAAAATTACGGATTTTGAGCGAATTGTCTATAGGCAGCGTTTTATTTAATCTCGCAAAGTCGCAGAGCCGCAAAGTTTTTTAAGTTTCTTTTGATTTTCTTTTGATTTTCTTTTGATTTTCTCTCATAAAACTTAAAAACATAATACAAGAAAAACTTTGCGGCTCCGACTTTGCGAGCAAATTCTACACCAGCTAAAAAAACCTTAGCACCTTAGTATCTTAGTCACTCAGCACCTTCAAAAAAAATTAATGCCCATGCTCTCCCCCGCCTTTCATTGCCGAAAGCAAATAAAAAGCGCCTTTTGTAACGATTTTTGCATTCGCAGGAATTTCATTGACAAACTTTATTTCTGTAAAACCTAAATCGGTTGTTCCGGGAATCACTTCAATGGCTTTAAAGTGAATTTCTTTTTCATGAGGAGTTTCCGTTTCTCCCTTCTTTTCATCGTGTTTCTCATGTTCTTCGTGTTCATCCTCCTGAATAAATACAAAATACTTATCGGCATTTCGAACCACGGCATCTTTTGGTAATGCTGGCACGGTTGCATTGGTAATGTTGATATTGGCCGAAACATACATTCCCGGAATCAATCCTTTTGCATCATCCGATTCGATTTTAGCATGAACGGCAACCGTTTTACTTTCGTTAGAAAATGATTTATTGATGCCGAATATTTTTCCTTTTATGGATTTATTCGACTGATTTGTCAGTACAAAATCAATTACTTGCCCGATCGAGATAGAACCCAAATCTTTTTCATACACATTTAAATCTAAATGCATTTGCGTATTATCAACCACTTCAAACAATGTTACTCCGCTTTGTGCGAATGCTCCTTTGGCAATTTTTATATTCCCCACATAACCACTAATTGGCGCTACAATTGGCACTAACGAAGTGCTGCCTTTTGTACTCACGTGCAATGCATCTAATTTGTTTTTTGCGGCTTGTGCTCTGGCTCTTTCTGCCGCCAGTTTTGATTTTACTTCCTGAAAAACTTTCCTCGGATTTACATTTTCATCACTTAACGTTTTCTGACGATTGTACTCTAATTGCAAATATTCGATATTGGCTGTAGCCGAATGATAATCTTCCTGCATTTCAATTACTTCCAGATTCTGAATCGTAGCCAAAACTTTTCCTTTATTCACATAAGTACCTTCCAAAACAAAAATGTCTTTTACCGTTCCTCCTATCAGAGTCGAAACTTCAGCAGAATTTTGTGGCGGAACTGTAGTATAACCATTTGCTTTTATGACTTTATTTAAGTTTCTATCTTCAACAAATCCCGTTTCGATCCCGACTGTTTTGTATTGAGATTCGTTTAGAGCTACTTCTGTTTGTGATTTTTCTTCTTCTTGTGGCTCTTCGGTTTTCTTTTCATTGCAAGATGCAAAGGATATAACCGCAAGGCACGCAAGGAAAAAGCGCAAGGCACGCAAGGAAATTAAACTTTGCGAACTTTGCGAAAAATCTATTGCGTTCTTTGCGCTTAAGTTTTTAACTATATTTTTCATTTTTAATTGTTTTTGATGGTTGGAAATTGAAACTCGATAGCACTTTGATTGAAGTTATGAGTTGCCTCTGTGTATTGTTTTTTAATATCAATTGCCTGATTTAAAAAACTGATGTACGCCCAATAACTCATGTCGCCATTGGCATAACTTTTTTGCGCTGTCGTAATAATCTGATCGGCATATTGCAATCCTTCTTTTTGGAAATAATCTAATGCTTTTTGCTGCTTGGCATAATTGTTTTGCAACTCCTGTCTTTGCAAATTCAGCGTTAATTTATTTTTATCTAAAGCCAATTGGGATTGCGAAATACTAATAGCCGAAGCCCTAGCCCTGGCAGTATTTACGCCGCCAAACAACGGAATCTGCAATCCGGCCGTGAATCCCTGATACAATGATCTCGTATCGATTGTTTGGGCAAAATAACCCAATCCTACTTTAGGCGTTCGCATTGCTTTAAACGTATTGGCTTCTTTTTGAGAAACCGAAATCTGCTGCTGATAATAATCAGTCATTAAACTTTCTGCTTTCGAATTTCCTTCTTCATTAAGAACCGTATATTGCAAAGACGTTTTATCATCCGGAACGATATTTTCATCGGTTTGAATAAAGAATTGTAATTGCTTTTGGTAAATCACCAAATCATATTCTAATTGTGCTTTTTGCGTTTCGATCTCTTTTACTTTCGCTTTAGCGCTAATAACTTCGATATTTCCGCTTTCTCCGGTTTTAAAACGCAGTTCCGCATTCTTTAGGAATTTGGTATAAATATCATTGAGTTCCGAATTCAATTTTTGAATCGAAACGCCATATAAATATTGATAATACGATAAGGTAACAGCTTTTTCAAGGTCATAAGAAGATAACGCTTTTCGTTTCTCTGCCAGTTTCACCAATTCTTCCTGCAATTGACGATTGGCTTTGGTGATATTTCCCATTGGAAAAAACTGCTGAACCGAAACATTATGATCAAAATCAGCGCTATTGAATTGTCCGCCCTGATATTGCACCTGAAGCGGTTCCGGCTGAAATGCGGTCTTTTTTAGAACCGTTTGTCGTTCTATTTCTTTATCGGCAATTTTTAAATCGATGTTGTTTGATTTGGCAAGTTCTATTGCTTTTTCAAGGCTGATAGGTTGCTGTGCAAATGTTGCTGTACTTGCCAATAGAAACGAGCTTAACCGCAATCCCGATAGCCATCGGGAGCAAAGGAGTTTTGCCGATTTCGCAAAAGTTTTTCTATTTATATTATATGTTGAGTTCATTTTTTCTTATTTAATTTGTTCTTCTACATTTTTATTTCACGCAGATTTTTAAAAGATTTAAGCTGATATCCGCAGATAATTTTTTATACTATTTTAATTTAAATCTGCTTTAATCTTCTGACCCGATCGATAGCGAACAGGCGAAGCGATCTGCGTGAAACAAAATCTTTTCATCTTTAATCTTCATTGCGTTCTTCGCGTAAATCTTCGCGCTCTTTGCGGTTAAATCTCTTCTCTAACAACAAATACAAAATCGGTAATACAATCAACGTTAATAATGTTGCCGAAAACAAACCGCCAATTACTACCGTTGCTAAAGGTTTCTGAACCTCTGCTCCTCCGCTTGTTGATAATGCCATTGGCAAAAATCCTAAAGAAGCTACAGCTGCGGTCATTAAAACCGGACGTAATCTGGTTTTGGTTCCGATTAAAACTCTTTGCAACGGATCCAGAATTCCTTCAGTTTTTAGTTGATTGAAATACGATATTAATACGATTCCGTTAAGAACCGCGATTCCGAATAAAGCAATAAAACCAATTCCTGCCGAAATACTAAACGGCATTCCGCGTAACCAGAGCGCAAAAACACCACCAATTGCCGATAACGGAATTGCGGTAAAAATTAATCCCGCTTGTTTAAAGCTTTTAAAAGTGAAATAAAGCAAGACTAATATTAATCCTAAAGCAATTGGCAATGCGATCGAAAGTCGTTTTGTCGCTTCGATTAAATTCTCGAACTGACCACCATAGGTTACATAATATCCCGCCGGAAGCTTCAAGTCTTTATCTAGTTTTTGCTGAATTTCTTCTACAACACTTTTTATATCTCGTCCGCGAACGTTAAGTCCAACAGTGATTCTGCGTTTTCCATCTTCACGCGTTACTTGTACCGGACCTTGCTCATAATCGACTGTAGCAACTTGCGAAAGCGGTACTTGCTGACCATTTGGTAGCGGAATAAACAAATTACTAACATCAGTAATATCAGCACGATTGTCCTGATTCATTCTCACCACAACATCAAATCTCTTGCTTTCGTCGTAGATTTTTCCGGCACTTTCTCCGGCAAACGACGAACGTATAATCTGATTGATATCTGAAATATTCAATCCGTATAGAGCAATTTTATTATAATCGTATTTAATGGTAATTTGAGGCAATCCGGTTACTTTATCGGCTTTTAAATCTCCAATTCCTTCGATGCCTTTAATTTTCGAAATTAACTCGGTGGCTTTGGCATCCAGAATTTCAAGATCATCACCAAAAATTTTGATGGCAATATCGCTTCGGCTTCCAGTCATTAACTCATTGAAACGCATTTGTATCGGTTGCGAAATCTCAATATTGGCTCCCGGAATGACTTCCATTTCTTCTTTCATGGCATTGGCCAATTCTTCCCAATTACGATATTTTCGTCCCCATTCTTTTTTATCTTTAAGTACAATAATCAAATCGCCACTTTCAATAGGCATAGGATCTGTCGGGATTTCTCCGCTTCCTATTTTGGTTACGATGGTTTTTATCTCAGGAAATTTAGCTTTTAATATCTGCTCGTATTTCGTCGTCGTTTCTACCATCTGCGTAAGCGAACTTCCAGTCATAATAGTCGCATTTATGGCCAAATCTCCTTCTTCGATAGTAGGAATAAATTCTCCTCCCATACTATTAAAAACGATTAATCCGAGCGCAAATAATCCAAGTGATATCCCAAGAACGACCTTTTTAAATTGCAGTGCCTTTTGTAATAAAGGCGTATAAATTGACTCTAACCAGGCCATCATTCTGTCGCTGAAGTTTTCTTTGTGTTCTGTGTTTTTAGATAAGAATAAAGCACTCATCATAGGCACATAAGTCAGCGAAAGGATAAACGCTCCTGCCACGGCAAAACCAACCGTCATTGCCATAGGCTTGAACATTTTTCCTTCGGTACCAATCAAAGCGAGAATTGGCAAGTAAACAATCAAAATGATAATTTCACCAAAAGCCGCACTATTCCTGATTTTCGAAGCAGAATTGTAAACTTCAGCATCCATTTCGCTTTGCGATAATTCTTTTTTCCGTTTCAATTGCTGTAAGTGATGCATTGTGGCTTCTACGATAATCACAGCTCCGTCGACAATGATTCCAAAATCGATCGCGCCTAAACTCATTAAGTTTCCGCTTACGCCAAAGGCTTTCATTAATATAATAGCAAAAAGCATGGCTAACGGAATCACCGAGGCAACGATTAATCCCGCGCGAAGATTTCCGAGGAATAAAATCAATACAAAAATTACGATTAAAGCGCCTTCTAATAAGTTCTTCGTAACCGTTCCGATCGCGTTATCGACTAGTTTTCCTCTATCAATAAAAGCTTCGGCGACAACGCCTTCGGGTAAACTTTTATTAATCTGAACCATTCTTTCTTTGATTCGGTCTACAACTGCGCTGGAGTTTTCGCCTTTTAGCATTAAAACCATACCGGAAACAATTTCACCTTTTCCGTCTTTGGTAGATGCTCCGTAACGCAGGGCAACACCTTCACGAACTTCGGCAACATCGCGCACCAAAACGGGAGAACCATTTCGGTTTTTTACCACTACATTTCCCAGGTCTTTCGTTCCTTTTGCCATTCCGACACCACGAATAAAGTAGGCCAATTGATCTTTTTCGATATATGCGCCTCCTGTATTTTGGTTGTTTTTTTCTAAAGCATCGAAGATTTCGGTAATCGTAACGCCCAAACTATTAAGCGTATTTGGGTTTACAGCGATTTCGTATTGTTTTAGTTTTCCACCCCAGGTACTTACATCTGCAACGCCTTTAACGCCTTGCAATTGCGGAATAATGATCCAATCCTGAATGGTTCTTAATTTTACCGCATCGTATTTGTTTTCATAGCCTTTTTTGGCATAAACATCATATTGGTAAATTTCTCCTAAACCTGTTGTAATTGGCGCCAATTCAGGAGATCCTGCATAATCCGGAATGTTTTCTTCGGCTTGTTTTAAGCGCTGAAATATTTGTTCTCTGGCCCAGTAAATATCGACATCGTCCTCGAAAACAACGGTTACCACCGATAATCCGAAACGGGAAATACTGCGCAATTCTATAATATCCGGAACTGTTTTTACGGCTTGCTCGAGCGGATATGTGATTAACTGCTCGACTTCCTGACTTGCCAAAGTAGGTGCCGTTGTAATAATTTGTACCTGATTATTGGTAATATCAGGCAAAGCATCAAGTGGTAAATGCTTGAGCGAATAGCTTCCCCAAGCTATTAAAACTAGGGTAAATAGTAGTATAACGAACTTATTCTTTATACTAAACTGTATAATTTTATCTAACATTTTAAGGGTATAATGACGTGAGAAATGAGGCAAAGTTTGCCTATTATTTTTGTAGAAAAATCTACAACTCTCTAACCCAAATTCTAAGTAATCTTCAGACTTATTAGATTTTATTCTATGAAAGTACTATAGGAACTTTCGATAAAAGAAAAAATAATTGATTGTCCGGATCTTAATACAAATAGTAAACACAGATTTCACCAATTAGTACGGATTACTTCGTGGAATTAATTTAATAATCTAATCCAGAATTGAAATTCGTGTGTAACTTTTTAGCATTTGTATCTATAAGATAGCCTTAGGAATGGGCATCATTATACTATTTGAGGGGGTTGCCATATACTTCCGTAGAAAGTGGAAGCAGCAACTGAGGTATAATTAGGTAACGCAATTGAAATGATGGAATATGCAACAGGAAAGTCAAAATTTACAGTAGTCTGATAGCTTAAAACCTGCGCTCCACAACAATTACAAGCGCAAAACGGAGAACATAAATCATTGTCTTTATCGTGAGTATGGTTGTCTTCTGATGAAAACTGGGCTGTTTTATGAGCAGCACTATTTACTTCCATATCTGCACAAGGCATATTAGAAAGCGCCATTAAATAAATCGACAATATGATTGTTATCCATTTCACGATACAAAAATAGTATTTATTTCTATTCTAAAATTTAAATAATTGAAAATGATGCGAATGAAAAAGGATAATTTTTTCACAAATTCAGTTGAAATGCATTTGAATAAAATTCTATTTTCTTAAAAAATTTTGATTGTTGGTACGAAAATTTAGTTAACTTTAACAATAATTAACATACACTTCCAGTTTTTTATCTAAAAGCCGACAACTCTATCTGCCTGAAGAACAGAAAAATACGCATATTCCACCCCTTACAATCATTAGTACATATTTATTTTACGCAGTTTTATTAATTAACAATTTAAAACCGAATTCAATGAAATATAATACACTACTATCAGCCATTTTATTATTTTTTAGCATGCAAATTTTTGGACAAGTCTACACCGATAAAATCGTAGGAGAAAAAAATCAAGAACTAAAAGACAGCCTCGCAGTCGTAAAATACCCCTACGCCCTACCTATTTGGGGAGAAAAAGTAGCCCAAAAAGGATATAATTTACCTTACTCAGCCGGACTTTCTATTAACTATTTCTGGCAGGATTCTGAAATTACAATCAAAGATCTTCAAGTTGGATTCAACAATGGGCCAATGCACGATTTAGACGAAATTGTTCGTTTTGATAAATCTTCTGTAGAAGTTGGTGCTATTACCATAAGACCTGATATTTGGTTACTTCCGTTTTTAAATGTCTATGGGATTTTTGGAAAATCGAATCCTACAACCAAGATAAATGCGGGAATCTGGATTCCTGATGCCAATAATAATTGGTCGGAAATTGCCAATTTTAGCACGAAAGCTAATTTTAGCGCCACTACATTTGGATTAGGTTTAACTCCAACTATTGGTATTGGCGGCGGCTGGCTGGCGCTTGATATGAATATGTCGTGGAGTGATGTTAGTGCTTTAGATAAACCTGCTTTCTCTTATATTTTTGGACCAAGATTGGGAAAAACCTTTAAACTTCATAAAGCGGAACGCAATATTGCGGTTTGGGTGGGTGGTTTCAGAGTTCATATTGAAGGAAATACTAAGGGAAACATCAATTTATCTGATGTTTTGAATTTGGATAACGCGCAGCAAAAAGTTGATGACGGATTGACAAAAGTTTCTGAAAACCAAAACAAAGTAGATACCTGGTGGAATGGTTTAACTCCGGCAGAGCAAAAAAATCCTGCGAATGTAGCCAAACACAATACAGCAGACAGGGCATTGGAATCAGCTGGAAATTTTTTAACGACGCTGGACGGAGCTTTGAGCACAGCAGGATCATCGACTGTACAATATTCTCTGCACAAAGCGCCTAAGGATATGTGGAACTTTATTGTTGGATCTCAATTTCAATACAACAAACATATTATGTTTAGAGTCGAAGCCGGATTTTTAGGCACGCGTACTCAATATTTAGCTGGGCTGCAATATCGTTTTGGACTTTAATCCTTATTATAATGAAAAAAGGTTTATTACTTCTTATCGCATTATTTTGCATGGCTCCGGCGCGCTCGCAGGTTTTAATTTCCTTAATTTTTGGAGACAAACTAAATTCTCCTTTTTTAGAATTTGGTCTTGAAGGCGGAGCAAATTTCTCTACTATTTCTGATCTGAATACTTCAGGAACTGAACCGGGTTTTAATCTTGGTTTTTATTTTGATATTCGGTCTCATAAAAATCCGGCCTGGATGATCAATACGGGAGTTATTGTAAAATCGCCAATGGGAGCGCATGGTTTGCCTGTGTATGCTCTCAACGACGAAAATCTCGACAATACTTTTGCAGGAGGAAGCGTGAATCGCGAAATCAGGTATTTTAATGTGCCTATTTTAATTAAATATCAATTTAAAAATAGAATTTATCTTAAAACCGGGCCTCAGTTTGGTTTACTGGCCAAAGCTTTTGATGAATTTAAACAGGAATACGATAAAGATGATGTGATTTATAAAAAGAATATTCGCGATCAGATTCGTGTTATTGATGCGGGAGTATGTTTTGGCGCGGGTTATCATATGAATATTGGAAACGGACTAAACGTAACGGTTCAATATTATTACGGACTGGTTCCTGTAATGAAAGGCGACGGACCCAATGTATACAACAGATCTTTGTATCTCACGGCTGGAATACCTATTGGAAAAGGAAAAGCAGCTCAAAGAAGGGCTGAAAAAGAGGCTGAATTAAATAAGGTTGTCCTTCCGGAAGATGAAGCGCCTAAACCTGAAAAATAGGTTATAAAAAATCTGCAATTCGTGCCGTAAGGCATTAAATATCGGTAGATAATCAGATCTAAGTACGCCTTATTAATCGGTTTGTTGCGTACCTACGGCACGCCAGCCTATTATAAACCGAATTTTTACCAACATTTAGTGCCAGTCAACCAAATCCTGATTCGTATTATTTAGTATTTATAGCACCCAATAATTGTAGTATTTCCTGATTGTCTAAAACAAAATCGGGATCAGTATACAGGATCGCGTTATTAGGCATAAAAGGCATTTCGGCTACGGTTGGATTTTGTACCGCGATTTTTCCTCCGGCGGCTTTAATGGCTTTTAAACCAATGGTTCCGTCTGTATTAGAACCTGAAAGTAATATTCCAACTAAAGCTTCTCCATAGATTTCTGATGCCGATTCAAACGAAACATCTATACTGGGACGGCTGTAATTTATTTTTTCGGATATATCCAGAGAAAGTGTATCGTTTCTTTCAAATAATAAATGATAATTTGAAGGTGCAATATAAATAGAACCCGCTACAAGTGGTACTTTGTCTTCAACCGGCTTTACCGAAATACTCGATTTTAAAGCTATTAATTCTTCTAAAGTCTGATCGTCTGTACTTTTTCTGTGCAAAACGATTACAATGGCAAAACCATTTAATTGCGATAAATCAGGCAGAATTTGCATTAAAGCATTCAAGCTTCCTGCAGATCCTCCTATTATTACCACTTTGCAATTTGATATTACTTTATCTTCCTCCATATTTTCTCTTTATCCAACTGCTTGTATTTATTCATCGAAATCGAATATTTTATGGTTTCTTTGGTTCCCAGCGCCAGAAAACCCAACACAGAAAGACTTTCATCAAATAAATTAATGACTCTTTTTTGAAGATCGTTATCAAAATAAATTAAAACATTACGGCATAAGATCATGTCAAACTCATTAAATGAAGTATCTGAAACTAAATTATGCTGCGAGAAAACCATTTTTTCGGCCAGTTCTTCATTAAATTTGGCAATACCATAATTTGCAATATAGTAACTCGAAAAGTCTTCTTGTCCTCCGGCATCACGATAGTTTTCTGAGTATTCTTTCATCATTCGTAAAGGGAAAATTCCTTTTTTGGCCGTTTCTAAAACTGATGCATTAATGTCTGTGGCATAAATCAGGGATTTGTGCAGCAAACCGGCTTCTTTTAGCATAATGGCCATCGAATAGACTTCTTCGCCTGTAGAACAGCCTGCATGCCATAATCTGATAAAAGGTTTTGTACCTAATAACGGTAATATTTCTTTTCTGACAACGGCATAAAAAGCGGGATCGCGAAACATCTCGGTAACATTTACCGTGATTTCGTCGACCATTCTTTTATAATATTCAGGATCATAACGAACCCTGGAAAGAAATTCATGAAAATGTGTAAATCCATCAAGATGAATTACCCTGTTTACACGTCTTTTTAAAGAAGCGCGCGAGTAACTGCTAAAGTCAAAACCATAATATTCATAAACATCATTAATTAGTGTTTCTAACTCAATATCCTCAATCATAATCCCATCAAATTTTACCTAAAATAAGCAGTAATTTATCTACATCTACCGGTTTCGAAATATAAGCATCTGCCCCGGCCTCTAAACATTTTTCTCTATCGCCTGTCATCGCCTGAGCTGTTACTGCTACAACAAAAAGCGACTCTCTTGACGGAATCTTTTTTATAAGCGGAATCGCATCATAACCATCCATTTCAGGCATCATCATATCGATCAGAACCGCATCAATAACTTCATCTGTTTCTAATAATTTCAAAGCTTCTTCGGCACTTAAACAAGACAAACAATCGAATGATTTTGCACGTAAAGTGTGTTCCAGAGCAAAAATATTTCTAGAATCATCATCAATAATCAAGAGTCTTTTTTTACTCATTTCGTCTACTTTTTATTTGGTTTGTTTTTTTTATTTTTTTGCTGTGAATTCTTTTGTTTTGCCACAGATTAGTTTTACCACAGATTAGTTTTGCCACAGATTAAAGGATTAAAAAGGATTTCTTTATAAAAATAATCTGGGAGAATCTTTTTAATCTGTGGCAAAACTTCTTTTCTCTTTATTCTATTCTCTATTCTCTATTCTCTATTTTCTATTTTCTATTTTCTAAATCTTATCGTACAACCATACTCTCAATAACGAAAGTAACTGATCGATATCTACCGGTTTGGTAATATAATCTGATGCTCCTGCTTTGATGCATTTTTCTCTGTCGCCTGTCATTGCTTTTGCTGTTACGGCAATCACCGGAAGATTCAGAAATTTAGGATTTGAACGTATTTTTTCGGCTGTTTCGTAACCATCCATATTCGGCATCATCATATCCAGTAAAACCACATCTGTATCAGGATGTTCGCTTAAAATTTTGATAGCTTCTTTACCATCAAAAGCGGTAATTACATTCATTTTAAAAACTTCCAAAGCTTTCGTTAACGAATAAATATTACGAACATCGTCATCTACAATTAATACCTTTTTCTCGTGCAGGATATTATTTAGTAAATTTAGCTTTTTATGGCTTTCTTTTTTATCTTTTGGATCTTTTTTATCTTCTACCAAATGCAGAAATAATGATACTTCGTCAAGCATTCTTTGGTACGAATGTGCTGTTTTTACAATAATCGAATCGGCGTATTTTTTAATTTTCACTTCTTCTTTCATCGATAAACTTTTTCCTGTAAAAACAATTACCGGAAGATTCTCTAATCCCGGAGATTTCTTTACGCCATCTAAAATTTGATACGCGTGTTTGTCCGGAATTCCCATATCAAGAATCACACAATCGACCTCAGTTTTGTTTAAAGCTTCTAATCCCTGAGAAACTTCGCTTTTTATCTCAGAATTAATATTATACGTTTCTAAGAAATAAGCCAGCGCTTTAGCGTGTTTTGGATTATCTTCTATAATTAAAACTTTTTGAGCTTCTTTATTAATGATATGCTCGATTCGTAAAAACACATCCGGAATTTTCTCGAAAGCCACCGGTTTGTCTAAGAAATCTACGGCTCCTTTTAATAAACTTTCCTGTTTTAATTTGTGCGATGACATAATATGAACCGGAATGTGTTTGGTTGCTGAATGATTTTTTAGTTCTTCTAAAACTTCCCAACCACTTTTTATTGGCAATTCTATATCTAATAAAACCCCAACCGGATTGTAAATCAAGGCAAAGTTTAAAGCATAATCACCACGTACAGAAACAACTCCTTTATATCCTTTTTTTCTGGTAAAGGTTAAAAGTGATTTTGCAAAATTAATATCGTCTTCTACAATCAGAATTACTTTATCTCCCGGTAAAACTGAATCTCTGTCGTCTTCAATTTCAGCAGGAATTACTTCGCTGATGTACTTTTTCTTTGGCGGTGCTTTTTCCTCTTCTACTTCTGTAAATTCTGTTGGCGGAATTCTTTCTACATTAATTTTATGAATTGCAGATCCAAAAACAGGTAGACATAAAGTAAACGAACTTCCTTCATTTTCTTTACTATGCAATATAATTTCTCCACGAAGCAGTTTGGCCAATTCGCGGCTTATTGATAATCCTAAACCGGTTCCTCCGTATTTACGTTTTGTAGAACCATCGGCTTGTTGGAAAGCTTCAAAAATTAAAGGTTGTTTTTCTAACGGAATTCCGATTCCGGTATCTTTTACAATAAAACAAATAATCTTATCGTCGTCAGTACTAATTTTAATTTCTAACGTTACTTTTCCTTTTTCAGTAAACTTAATCGCATTCGAAATTAGATTTTTAAGAATTTGCTCTAAACGCATTTTATCGGTTTTAATAACAACCGGTGCGTCTTTGGCAATAATTTCAAATTCTATCTTTTTTTCTTTCGCCACCAGATTAAACAGATTCCATAAATTATCTGTGATTTCTTTGGTAGAAACATCCAGGAATTCAAGTTCCATTTTTCCGGCTTCAATTTTAGATAAATCCAAGATTTCATCAATTAAACCTAACAAACTATTTCCGGAACTCTGAATCACTTTTGCAAATTCAATTTCCTCGGCCACCATGCTTTTGTTATTATTTTCAGATAACAAACGGCTTAAAAGTAAAATCGAGTTCAAAGGCGTTCTTAATTCGTGCGACATATTTGCCAAAAACTCTGATTTATAACGCGTTGTAAGTTCTAAAGCTTCCGATTTTTTCTGGATTTCGTTGTTTTTTTCTTCCAGTAAAACACTTCTTTCAGACAATTCTTCGTTCGTTTGCTCTAATTCTTCCTGCTGTACTCTTAATTCTTCTTCTGATGCCTGAAGTTTCTCTGTTTGCGCTTCTAATTCAGCATTAATAGCCTCTAGTTCACTATGTTGCACCTGAAGTTCTTCAGACTGAGATTTGGTCTCTTCCAGCAATTCCATCACTCTTTTTCTGTTTTGAGTCGATTTAATCGCAATACCAATATTGTTCGAAATACTTTTCAAAAACTCTAAATGCAAATCCGAAAATCCGTAGATACTTGCAAGCTCAATTGCACCTTCGATTTTGTTATCTAACAACGGGACTGCTACAATATGCGTTGGTTTTATCTGCCCTAAAGCATAATTAATCTGAATATCATCCGGAGATAATGTTTTTAATTCGAGGATTTTTCCTGAAACAATCGACTGACCAATTAAACCTTCTCCTTTTCGAATGCGTTCGCGATTTTTGCCGGGAATATAACTGTATCCTCCCGTAACAAAAAGTTCATTATCTTCTAAAACATATAAAACTCCCGCGCTGCTATTGGTATATTGGCACACAAATTCGATCACATCTTTTGATAATTTTTGAAGCGTTTTATCGCCCAACATCACATTATTAAGATTCGCAATACCGGTTTGAAGCCATTCTTTTTGAGACAATAAATCGAAAGAGGTTTTAAGCGAAACTCCCATATTGTTCAGCGATTCTCCTACACTACCCAAAGCATCAGACTGCGTATCATCAACCCTAATATCATAATTTCCGCTCGAAATATTACTCGCAATTGCACTAATTGCTACAATTCTTTCAGCCGTTTCTTTGTCTTTTTTCTCTAATTCGTTTTGAAGTAAAGCACGTTCGTTGAAATCTTTCAGGATTCTGATTAAGAACACAATCGAAATAACAAAAGCGATGATAAATGCCACAATAATCAGGACAATACTATAAGTACCGTAACGTTCTGAGTTTTCGTTTCGAACTTTTAAAAGATTTTGTTCTGTATTTTCGACCGTTCTTATTTGCGCTCGCAAATCGTTCATCATGTTACGACCTTCGGTAAGGTCAAATGTAGCCGAGTTTTTTCCGAGACGTTTCTTTACAATTTGATTGTTCAGATACTTAAAAAAATTTTCGCGTTGTACTTTTAACTCTTTTAACTGCATTTGCTGCGACGGATTATCAACCGTGAGTTCGGTTACTTTATCGAAGAAAACCTTAGATTTTGCCTCGGCGTCATTGTATCGGTCTACAAATTGCTCATCGCCCGTAATCAAATAACCACGCATACTGGTTTGTGCCTCGGTAATAATAGCCGAACCTTCGTTCAGGTTATAAATAACTTCCTGAGTATGATTGACCCACGAATTACTGTCTAACAAGCTTTTTATACTAAGAAATGAAGCCGTCGAACTGATCATTAAGACCAGTAACGATACCATCGAACTTATTAATAAATTTCTTTTAAAATTACTCTTCATGTTTTTGTTTCTTATTTTTTGTTTTTGGTTTCTTTGGTTTTCTTTGTTTCAGGTTTAAACTTGAACCTAATCAATATTTTTTTATTTATTCGTATTTTAAAGGCAGGATAATAATAAAGCTTGCACCCTTGCCTACCTGACTTTTTGCGGTAATTAATCCGTTATGTTTTTCGATGATTTTTTTAGCGATGGCCAATCCAATTCCGGTTCCTTCATATGATTGACGATCATTTAAGCTTTGAAAAATAATAAATATCCTGTCGAGATAAATTTCATCAAAACCAATTCCGTTGTCTTTTACTGTAATTCTGCAAAATTTCCCTTCCGGGGAAGTTGGACTTTCAAATGATTTGTTTGAAATTAATTCTGAAGTAATTTCGATTAACGGATGTTGAGAGTTTCCGGAGAATTTTAAAGCATTCCCGATCAAATTCTGAAAAACCTGTCGCAACTGACTCGGAATACTATCTATCGTAGGAAGTTCATTCGATTTGATAGTAGCATTTTTTCTTTCGATCAAATAATCAAAATCAGATAAAACTTCCTGCAAAACTACATTAAGATCTGTTACTTCGGGTTTTACCTGAGATGATAATCTTGAATAAGCTAATAAATCGGTAATTAAAGTTTGCATTCTTTCAGCCGATTTTATCGTACGATTTACATAATCAACTGCTTTTGCATCATCGGCGAGATAAAGTTCCTTGATGATTTTGATAAAGATCTGGATCTTTCTGATGGGTTCATTTAAATCGTGCGAAACTACCCAGGAAAATTGTTGTAGTTCGTGATTTTTCATCTCTAATTCTTCGTTTTTCAAAACCAGTTCTTTGGTTCTTTCTGCGATTTTAATTTCGAGATTATCCTGAGCTTCTTTTCTTATTATTATTTCTTTAGAAAGTAATTCTTTAATGCCTTTTAGTTCTCTTTGCTGCTCGTAAAGCTTCAGGAAAGTCTTGACTTTTAGCATTAGCAAATCACTGTCTACGGGCTTTGTAATGTATTCTACGGCACCGGTTTCATATCCTTTAAAGATGTATTTCTTTTCGATATTTAATGCCGATAGAAAAATAACGGGAATGTCTTTAGTTCTTTTATTGCCCGAGAGAATTTTTACGACTTCAAATCCGTCAAGTCCGGGCATCTGAACATCCATGATGATGAGACAATAGTCTGTTTTTAAAATTTTCTTCAGGGCTTCTTCGCCAGACTCGGCAGTATCCACATCAATATCATGTAGTTCTAATGTTTTCTTTAAGGCAATAATATTGGCCTTTATATCGTCTACGATTAATACCATACTGTATTGGGGGAGTAAAGTTCTATGAATTAAAAATTTGTTTTTGGTTTGAAATAATTTCGAAAAACGTCCTTAAAAATAGCTGATCCTACTTTTAGATAACGTCAGTCAAACCTTCAAATTTATAAAAAAAAAGGAGACCAGTCTTTTATTGAAAATTTAATTCGTTACATAATTCCCATGTTGAGCTTTGAAATTCTATAACTGATTTTTATAGCGATAATCTTAAATTTCATTCGGTTAATACAAATGGCATTCAATAACTATTTTAGTATCAGATTAAATGATTAAAATTAAATGTT
Organism: Flavobacterium bizetiae; assembly: GCF_902804475.1. Lineage (GTDB taxonomy): Bacteria > Bacteroidota > Bacteroidia > Flavobacteriales > Flavobacteriaceae > Flavobacterium > Flavobacterium bizetiae. Next base: position 1,798 of record NZ_CADCSU010000077.1, on the reverse strand, counting down.
ATGAAAAAGACTAAGACATTTCCCGAACAAAAACAGAACCTTCCCGGCAACGAACATCTCATGTATCCGGAACCAGAAATTATGAGAGAAAACTATGTTGGAAGCGGAAAACTTTTAGGTAAAGTTGCATTTATAACCGGTGGCGATAGCGGCATTGGCCGAAGTGTTGCCGTGCATTTTGCGAGAGAAGGTGCCAACATTGCCATTGTTTACCTAAAAGAAGATAAAGATGCCAAAGACACAAAAGCATTAATTGAAAAAGAAGGTCGTGAATGCCTACTGATTAGCGGAGATTTAAAGGATGAGAAATTTTGTAAAAACGCCATAAAAAAATGCCATACTTACTTTAAAAAAATAAATATTGTGGTAAATAATGCCGCGATACAATTTCCGCAAACCGAACTGGAAGATATAACCGCCACGCAACTTCATAAAACATTCGAAACCAATATTTATCCTTATTTCTATATTACAAAAGCAGCGTTGCCTTTTTTACAAGAAGGCGATACGATTATCAATACAAGTTCTGTTACGGCGTATCGCGGTAGCGAACATCTTGCCGATTACGCCAGTACAAAAGGTGCCATTGTGAGCTTTACCAGATCATTATCTACCATGTTGGCCAAGAGAAAAATAAGGGTAAATGGTGTTGCTCCAGGCCCAATCTGGACTCCTTTAATTGTAGCGACTTTTGATAAATTATCCGATTTTGGAAAAGATAATCCGATGGAAAGAGCCGGTCAGCCCTCAGAAGTTGCTCCTGCTTATGTGTTCCTGGCCTGCGAAGACAGCAGTTATATTTCAGGGCAATTTATTCATATTAATGGCGGTGAAATGATTGGAGGGTGATTTTTTTTAAGGTGCTAAGGTTCTGAGATAATAAGTTGCTAAGATTTTTAGGATCTAAGTTACTAAGCTTATTCTTGAATAGATTTATGCACTTAAAAGGACAACTTTTCTCCTCTTATAGAATTCTGAAATTAAAAAAACTTAGCAACTCAGCCCCTTAGTAACTTAGAAACTTAAAAAAAATGAACTTCATTGATATTATCGGACTTTTTGCCGGAACCTGTGTTACGATATCAGTGATTCCGCAGATTGTGAAAGTTTGGAAAACGAAAAAGGTGAAACAAATATCACTTAAAACCTTTGGTATCCTGACTTTCGGGATTTTGGTGTGGATTATTTATGGTATTTTAAAAAATGATTTACCGATAATCATCACCAATAGCGTGTCTTTATGTCTGAATTTGATCATGGTGTATTTCATTATTTATTACGAGAAAGAAGACTGAGTTTTTTGAGGTGCTAAGTTGCTGAGCTTTTTAATCTCGCAAAGACGCAAAGACGCAAAGTTTTTTTAAAGTTTATTATAAAAATCTGCGAAAATCCGCGTTTTCGCGAAGCGAATCCGTATCATCCGCGGGCTACCTTACGCGCAATCCTTAACGACATCCCATAAAAAAACAGCCCGTAAAAGCCTACCGTCTGGACACAAATATATTTTTAGTTATATTTGATAAAAAGTGCAGACTAGATATTTTGAAAATTTAAAAGACAAGCGATTGTTGAATAGAGGTAATTCTATTCTCAATCGCTTATTTGCTAATAGTATTTATTCGATAAGACAATTAGCAGAAAGTGACGCTGAAGCCAAAGCTATTTACCGATTTTTGCAAAATGATAATGTTAGTGAAGTTGATATTATAAAGAACATGTCTCTTAATTGTGTAAGCTGCGTTGAAGATAAATCTGTTTTGTGCATTCAGGACAGCAGTGAAATAAACCTGTACAATCA